>NZ_JBGNUU010000009.1:189552-317493 GCF_041950485.1 Nonomuraea sp. ATR24 | reverse complement strand
ACCCCCCTCCCCTCCGACCCCCCGCCCCCCAGGGCCACGCCAGACGGCGCACACCCGAGGGAACTTCAGGACCGCACTCCCTCCGTAGCAGACGAGCGCGAAGACCAGCGCCCGAGCAAGGGTGAGCGTCCCCACGGAAGCCAAACCCCGCACGGGGGCGAGGGCCAGGCCCAGCACGGGGGCGAGGGCCCGCACGGGGCCGAGGGCGCGCACCTCCCGGGCTCCCGCACCGGTCCGTCCGGAGAGGGGCCGTTCGGGGGTGAGGGGCGGGTGCCGGTGGCCTTGACGGAGCTCGTCGGGCGGGAGGCGGAGCTGCGGCTGATCGCCGCGCGCCTGGCCGCCGGTCGGCTGGTGACGCTGGTCGGCCCCGGCGGCGTGGGGAAGACGCGCCTCGCCATCGCAGCCGTGGCCACCGGCGGGGTGCCCGCCGAGGCGCGCCGGAGCGATCCCAGCCGTCGGGTGTGGTGGGTGGGGCTGGCGGCGGTGGCCGACGCGGGGGACGTGGCGCTGGCGGTGGCGCGGGCGTTGGGGTTGCGGGTCCGGGCGGACGCCGTGGAGCAGCTGGCCGAGGCGTTCGCGGGGGCGCGGGCGCTGCTGGTGCTGGACAACTGTGAGCACGTGGCGGACCCGGTGGCCCGGCTGGTGGAGGCGCTGCTCGGCCGCTGCCCTGGTCTGCGGGTGCTGGCGACGAGCCGGGAGCCGCTGCGCATCGGCGGGGAGGCGCTGTGCCCGGTGGCCCCGCTGCCGCTGGAGGAGGCCGAGCGGCTGTTCACGGCGCGGGCGCTGGCCGTGCGGCCGGGGTTCGTCCCGTCGGGGCGGGTCGGTGAGGTGTGCGCGCGGCTGGACGGGCTCCCGCTGGCGATCGAGCTGGCCGCGGCCCGGCTGCGGACGATGACGCTGGACCGGCTGGCCGACGGGCTGGGCGACCGGCTGCCGCGCGGGGACGGCCCGTTCCGGCTGCTGACGGGCGGCAGCCGGACGGCCTCGCCCCGGCACCGGACGTTGCGCGGCGTGGTGGAGTGGAGCTGGGACCTGCTGGACGGCGGCGTCCGGGAGGCGGCGGAGCGGGCGGCGGTCTTCCCGGCGAGCTTCACGGCGGAGGCGGCGGCCGGGGCGGGCGTCGGCGAGGACGCGCTGCACGCGCTGGTGGACAAGTCGCTGCTGCAGCTCGACGGCGACCGCTACCGGATGCTGGGGACGATCCGGGAGTACGGGCTGCTGCGGCTGGCGGAGTCGGGCCGGTTGCGGGCGGCGCGGGAGGCGCATGCCGCGTGCTTTCTCGCGCTGGCCGAGTCCGCGGGGCCGGGGCTGCGGGGCGCCGGGCAGCTGGGCGGGGTGGCGCGGCTGGCGGCCGAGCGGGACCATCTGCTGGCCGCGCTGCGCACCGCGTGCGACCACGGCGACGCGGATGTGGCGGTGCGGCTGGGTGCGGCGCTGGCGATGTTCTGGACGGTGCGCGGTGAGCACGCGGAGGCGGTCGCCCGGCTGCGCGCGGCCCTTCAGGTGCCGGGCCGGTCCGCGCCGGGTCCCCGGCGGACGGCGGTGGCCGTCTTCCTGCTGAACGCCCTGATGGCGGGTGATCTGGCGGGCGCGGCGGCGGCCCTCCCCCCGGATGATCTCGGCGGTTCGGGTGAGGAGGGTGCGCTCGGGGCGTTCGCGGGGGCGTTGCTGGCGCTGGCCCGTGGCGAGGCGGGCAGCGGGCTGAGCGGGCTGGAGCCGTACCTGGAAGCGGGAGATCCCTGGACGCGCGGGATGGTGTGGCTGGCGCGGTCGCTGCTGCGCGGCACCGACGCCGGGATGGCGGCCGGGCGCGCCGATCTGGTGGCGGCGGTCGCGGGCTTCCGGGAGGCCGGGGAGCGGTGGGGGCTGGCGTTGACGCTGATGTCGCTGGCGTCCGTCGAGATCGCCGCCGACGCGTACGAGGCGGCCGTGGCGGCGCTGGAGGAGGCCGAGGGGCTGGCCGCCGACCTGGGCACGTACCACGAGCTGGGGGTGTGGGTGGCGATGGTGCGCGTCCACGCCGGGCAGCCGGAGCGGGCCCGGGCGCGGCTGCTGCGGCTGGCCGAGGAGGGCGAGCCGGGGCCCGGCGGGCCGCGGCGGGCGGCCGTGGCGCGGGTGGCGCTGGCGGACCTGGCCCGCTGCGAGGGGGACCTGGGCGAGGCCGGCCGGCAGTTGCGGCTGGCGGGCGAGGAGGGCGACACGCCGTACCGGACGCTGTACGCGGCGGGGGCGGGGCGGCTGGCGGTCGCCGCCGGGGAGCTGGAGGCGGCGGCCCGCTGGCTCGGGGAGGCGCTGGCGCTGGCGGCGGCGATGCCGGACCCGCCGATGGTCGCGCAGGTGGGGGTGGGGCTGACGGATCTGCTGCTGCGGCGCGGCGAGCCGGTGCGGGCGGCGGAGACGCTGGGCGCCGCCGAGGCGGTGCGGGGCGGCCCGGACGCGCGCCACCCGGACGTCGTCCGGCTGACCCGCGCCCTGCTGGTCACCTCCGGGCGCCGGGCCGCCTACGAGCGCGGCCGCCGCCTGGACCGAGCGGCCGCGCTCGCCGCCCTGCGGGCGGTGTGAGGCGCGTCAGGAGCGGGCGGCCTGCCTGGCGCGCCTGTCGACGTAGACGTCGCGGCAGCCGGAGCAGCAGAAGGCGTGCAGGACGCCGTCCTCCTCCAGGGTGACCGCGTCGTCGTCCAGGGGCACGATCACGCCGCACATCGGGTCGCGGGCGGCGCGTCCGGCGGCGAGGTCGGCCTCGACCGGCGCGTTCAGGAGCTCCACGATGCCCTCGGAGGTGGTGGCGCGCCCGTTCAGGCCGATGCCGCCCTCGGGCACGCCCAGCACGTGCACCTGCACGTCCGGGTCCCGGCCGTCGGACTCCCTGAGGACCTTGGTCGCGTACGAGACCACCGCCTCGCTCATGTCCTTGCGCCAGGGGCCGGGAACGTACACGCGGACCAGGTAGCGGGGCCGGTCGCCGGGGCCGAGGGCGCGTCCGGCGGCCACCCACACGTCCGGTTCGTGCACGACCACCTGGAACATGGACCGGAACACCTCGGCGGTTGCGTCGCCGATCAGCTCGCCTCCCCCGGTCAGCTCGTGGAGGGAGCCGAGGCGTTCGGCGACGAGGCGGCGGTCGGAGTCGAGGACGCCTTTGGGGACGAAGAGTTCGATGAACATCATGCGGCCCAGCGTGCCGCCGGGGCCTGCCGGGCCGCTGTCAGACGGCTGTCAGGACGGGCGGATGATGGCCATCCGGGTGACGGTCAGCTCCTCGATGGCGAAGCGGGGCCCCTCGCGGCCCGCGCCGGAGTCCTTGACGCCGCCGTACGGCATGTTGTCCGCCCGGAAGCCCGGCACCTCGTTGACCACCACTCCCCCGGCGTCGATGCGCTCGATCGCGGCGAACGCGGTGGCCAGCGAGCGGGTGTAGACGGAGGCGTGCAGGCCGTACCGGGAGGCGTTGACGGCGTCGAAGGCGGCGTCGAGGTCCGGCACCGGGCGGACGCATACGACGGGGCCGAAGATCTCCTCGTCCCAAACCTCGGCCCCCTCCGGGACGCCGGTGAGCACGGTGGGCGCGATGGCGCGGCCGTCGCGGACGCCGCCCGTCACGACGCGGGCGCCGGACGCGCCGATCCGGTCGAGCACCCGGTCGGTGGCGGCCGGGTCGATGAGCGGCGCAACGCGGGTGTGCGGTGAGCGCGGGTCGCCCACGGTCACGTCCTTCATCCGCTCGGCCAGCAGCGTCAGGAACTCCTCGT
This sequence comes from Nonomuraea sp. ATR24, assembly GCF_041950485.1. Lineage (NCBI taxonomy): Bacteria > Bacillati > Actinomycetota > Actinomycetes > Streptosporangiales > Streptosporangiaceae > Nonomuraea > Nonomuraea sp. ATR24. The sequence goes on along the minus strand of NZ_JBGNUU010000009.1, from coordinate 313,744 downwards.
GCGCGGCCTCCTCGACGAGCACCCGCTGGACGGAGATGCACGCCTGGCCGGAGGCGTAGTAGCCGCCGCGCACCACGGCGTCGGCGGCGGCCTCCAGGTCGGCGTCGGCGGCGACGACGAGGGCGGCGTTGGAGCCGAGTTCGAGCAGGACCTTGGTGGGGGCGGCGGCGCGGGCGATGGCGTGCCCGGCGGCGGCCGAGCCGGTGAACGACACCGCGCCGATCCGCCGGTCCTCCACGAGCGTGCGGCCGACCTCGACGTCTCCGGTGACGAGCTGGATGGCGGCGGGCGGCAGCGCGCCGGAGGAGCGCAGCAGGTGGACGAGCCAGAGCGTGGCCAGCGGGGTGGCGGGGGCGGGCTTGACGATCACCGGGCAGCCCGCCGCGACCGCGGGCGCGATCTTGTGGGCGGCCAGCAGGAGCGGGTAGTTGAAGCCGGTGATGCCGACGACGACGCCGATCGGCCGCCGCGTCCAGAACCCGATCAGGCCCTCGCCCGACGGGAGCAGGTCGAGCGGCACCGTCTCGCCGTGCAGCCTGGCCACCTCCTCGGCGGCCGTGGCCAGGGTGACGACGGTGCGCGCGACCTCGACCTTGCAGTCGGCCAGCGGCTTGCCGGTCTCCAGGACGAGCAGGCGCTCGAACTCCTCGCGCCGCTCGCGCAGCGCGTCGTGCGCGGCCGTCAGCGCGGCACGGCGGGCGTGCGACGGGAGCGCCGCCATGATGGGGGCCACGGCCAGCGCCTCGTCCACCGCGCGGGCCGCGAGCGCGGCGTCGCCGACGGGCGCGCGGGTCACGACCGAGCCGTCGTACGGGAAGATCACGTCCGAGGTGGCCGGGGCTTCCACCCAGCCGTCGCCGACCGGCAGCCCGGCGGGCCACTCCGCCTGAAATGTCATTTCATTTCCCCCAATTGATCGCTCATCGCAGCGCGCTCGGGAACGCGTCCAGGTACGCCGGGGCGCCCTCGCGGCCCGTCGCCGCCAGGATCGCGTGCGCGACGGCCCGGCTGAACACGTCCGCCCCGGCCGACAGCAGGTCGTGCAGGTGCGCCTCGCCCGTCCCGAACACCTCCGGCTCCGCGCCCGGGGCGGGCCGCGCGCAGGTCGCCAGGCCGAAGACGGTGTCGCCGTCGACCATCGTGTGCGCCGGGCGGATCGCCCTCGCCAGGCCGTCGTGCGCCACCCCGGCCAGCTTGCCGCACTGCGCCTTGGTCAGCGTCGCGTCGGTGGCGACGACGCCGATGGTGGTGTTGAGCGACGTGACCTTCGCCTGCTCCCAGGCGGCCACGTCCCGCGGCGACGGCGGTCCCAGGTGATCGAACTCGCCCGGCAGGCCGTAGCGGGTGCCCGACAGCACCCCGCCGCCCGGGTCCAGCACCGACCCGGCGGCGTTCACCACCACCAGCGCGGCCACGGTCACCCCGGCGTCCAGGACGGCGCTCGCCATCCCCACGCCCCCGGCCAGCCCGCCCGCCACCGCCCCGGCCCCCGCCCCGACCGACCCGGCGGCGGGCGCCCCACCTGCGGCGCCGCGTCCCGTCGAGGGCAGGGCGGCGTCGCAGGCGGCGTGGCCGAAGGCGGCGTCCGGGGTCGCGCGGAAGGCGCCGCCCCGGCCGAGGTCGTAGATGACGGCGGCCGGGACGATGGGCACGACGCCGCCGTCGACGGGGAAGCCCACGCCGGCGTCCGCGAGCCGGTCCATGACGCCGCAGGCGGCGCTCAGCCCGTACGCGCTGCCGCCCGACAGGACGATGGCGTGGACGCGTTCGACGAGGTTGCGCGGGTCGAGCAGCTCGGTCTCGCGGGTGCCGGGGGCGGCGCCGCGCACGTCGACGCCGGCGACCATGCCGCCCGGCGGGGCGAGGATGACGGTGGTGCCGGTGCGGTAGCCGTCGCCGACGCGGTGGGCATGGCCGACGCGCAGGCCGGGGACGTCGGTGAGGGCGTTGGCGGGGCCGGGTCTCACGTGAGGGTCCCGGTGAGGAAGCGGCGGGCGGCCTCGGCGAACACCCGGGTGCACCGGACGATCTCGTCGACGGAGACGTGCTCGTCGGCCTGGTGGGCGATCCACTTGCCGCCGGGCCCGTACACGACGGACGGGATGCCGCCCCAGTGGGTGAGGACGGTGCCGTCGGTGGAGCCGGGGACGCCGCCGTAGACGGGCTCGGCGCCGGTGACGTCGCGGTGGGCGGCGGCGAGCGCGGCGACGACGGGGGTGGTGACGGGCACGTCGACGGGCGGCCGGTCGACGAGGACGGCCACGTCGGCGGTGATGCCGTCGCGGGCGGCCAGCGTGGCGACGCGGGCCGCGACGTCGTCGTGGGAGACGCCGGGCACGGTGCGCACGTCGACGAAGACGGAGGCGGTCGCGGGGATGACGTTGACCTGTTCCTCGGTGCCGGCCCGGACCACGGTGGGCGTGACGTACACCTCGCCGAGGTGCTCGTGGGCGGGGTGACGGCGCTGGAGCTCGGCCTGGAGGTCGCGCAGCGCGGTGAGGAGGTCGCCGACGGCCTCGATGGGGTTGCGGCCGTGCTGCGGCATCGCGCCGTGCGCCATCTTGCCGGTGAGGTCGACGCGCAGCCGCAGCGCGCCCTTGGCGACGGCGCAGATCTCACCGGCCTCGGGCTCGGCGACGATGGCGCCGTCGACGCCGGCGGCGAGCCCTTCGGCGACGAAGTGGTGGGCGCCGAGCATGAGGCCCTCCTCGTCGGCGAGCGCGCACACCTTGATCCGGCCGGGGAACGGCCCGGCGAGCTGGAGCGCGCGGGTGGCGTAGAGGGTGGCGGCCAGGCCGGACTTCATGTCGGCGCTGCCGCGTCCCCACAGCTTGCCGTCGCGGATCTCGCCGCCGAACGGGTCGACGGTCCACTCCGACAGGTCGCCCTCGGTGACCACGTCGGTGTGGCCCTCGAACATCAGCGTCGGCCCGTCACCGCCGCCGCCCTCGACGACGGCCACCACGTTGGGCCTGCCGGGCGCGGCCTCGTACACGCTGGGCTCCCAGCCCCATTCGCGCATCTTGGCGGCGACGAGGTCGGCGGCGGGCTGCTCGCTGCGGCCGCGCGCCGGGTCGTTGGTGCTCGGGATCCGGACGAGCGCCTGGGTGAACTCGACGACTCCGCGGGCGTCTACCTCGATCAACGAAACCCCTCCAAGGTCGGTACGGCCTGCAGCAGCGTGCGCGTGTAGGCGTGGCGGGGCTCGGCCCAGACGTCGTCCACGGCGCCCGTCTCCACGATCTCGCCGTCGTTCATGACGGCGACCGTCTCGCACACGTGCCGGACGACGGACAGGTCGTGCGAGACGAAGACCAGGGTGAGGCCGAGTTCGTCGACGAGGTCGGCCAGCAGGTTGAGGATCTGCCCGCGGACGGATACGTCGAGGGCGCTGACGGGCTCGTCGGCGACGAGCACCTTGGGGCGGGGGGCCAGGGCGCGGGCGATGGCGATGCGCTGGCGCTGGCCGCCGGAGAACTGGTGCGGGTAGCGGCCGGCGGCGGTGGCGGGCAGGCCGACGGCGTCGAGCAGTTCGGTGACGCGGTCGCCGACGGGCTCGCCGAGGGCGACGAGGGGTTCGGCGACCAGGTCGCGGACGCGCATGCGCGGGTCGAGCGAGCTCATCGGGTCCTGGAAGACGATCTGCAGGCTGTGGCGCAGGAAGCGGAGCCGGCGTTCGGGCAGGCCGGTGATCTCGCGGCCGTCGAAGCGGATGGATCCGGCGGTGGGCCGGTCGAGCGCGCACAGCAGGCGCAGCAGCGTCGACTTGCCGCTGCCGGACTCGCCGACGATGCCGAAGCGCTCGCCCTTGCGGATGGTCAGCGACACGCCGCGCAGCGCGTGGACGGGCTCGCCCGGCCTGGTGAGCGAGGTGCGCGGGCGGTGGTAGACGCGGGTGAGGCCGCTAGCCTCGATCAGCGGGGTGCCAGCATGCGTGGGCATGGCCCTCTCCTGTCAGCGCCGGTGCTTGCTCGCAGGTGGTGTCGGCGTGCGGGCAGCGGTTGCGGAAGACGCATCCGCCGGGGAACGCCCCGGCGGCCGGGACGCTGCCGGCGATGGTGGGCAGCCGGGTGCCGCGCGGGGTGAGTTTCGAGGCGGCCAGCAGGCCCTCGGTGTAGCGGTGGCGGGGCCGGGTGAAGACCTCGCGGATGGGGCCGCTCTCGACGACGCGGCCCCCGTACATGACCAGGACGCGCTCGCAGACGGAGGCGACGACGGCCAGGTCGTGGGTGATGAACAGCAGCGCGGGGGCGACCTCGGCGATGAGGTCGAGCATCTGCTTCTGCACGGTCACGTCGAGCGCGGTGGTGGGCTCGTCGCAGATGAGCAGGTCGGGGCCGTTGGCGAGGGCGATGGCGAGCATGACGCGCTGGCGCTGGCCGCCGGAGAGCTGGTGGGGGTAGGCGCGGGCGACCTGCTCGGGGTGGGGCAGGCGGACGCGGCCGAGGAGCTCGGCGGCGCGGGCGCGGGCCCGGTCGCGGGGGACGCCGTGCAGGGTCATGACCTCGGCGACCTGGGCGCCGACGCGCATGAGCGGGTTGAGCGCGGTCATCGGCTCCTGGAAGACCATGGCCAGCTCGCTGCCGCGCAGGTCCTTCAGGCGTTTCTCGGGGACGCCGACGAGGTCGCGGTCGTGCAGCCGGGCGGCGCCTGTGGCGGTGACGCCCTCGGGGAGCAGGCCCATGAGCGACAGCGCGGTCAGGGACTTGCCGGAGCCGGACTCGCCGATGAGGCCGACGCGTTCGCCGGCGGCGATGGTGAACGACACGTCGTGAACGAGCTCGACGCCGTCGGCGGCGACGGTGAGGCCCTCAACGCTCAGCACGGATCCTCCTGAGCTTGGGGTCGAGGTAGTCGCGCAGCCCGTCGCCGAGCAGGTTGAAGCCGAGCACGGCCAGCGCGATGGCCAGGCCGGGCCACAGCGCCAGGCGGGGGGTGGAGAACAGCAGCTCCTGCGACTCCTGGAGCATGCGGCCCCACGACGGGGTGGGCGGCCGGGTGCCGAAGCCGAGGAACGACAGCGCGGCCTCGGCCAGGATCGCGATCGCGAACGACACCGACGCCTGGACGATGAGGACGGAGGAGATGTTGGGCAGCACGTGCCGGAAGGCGACGGCGGTGCGGCGGCGGCCGGCGGCCCGCGCGGCCAGGATGTAGTCGGTGACCATGACCTGGAGGGTGGCGGCGCGGGCGACGCGGGCGAACGCGGGCACGGTGGCGACGCCGATGGCGATCATCGCGGTGAGCGTGCCGGCCCCGTAGACGGCGCCGAGCATGACGGCCAGGAGCAGCGCCGGGAAGGCGAACACGAGGTCGTTGACCCGCATGACGAGCTCCGACAGCCAGCCGAGCGGCGTCATCCCGGCGATCACGCCGAGCGGGACGCCGATCGCCGCGGCGATGCCGACGGCCACGATGCCCACGTAGAGGGTGGTGCGGGCGCCGACCATGAGCTGGCTGAAGGTGTCGCGGCCGAACTTGTCGGCGCCGAGCAGGTAGCCGTCGCCGGGCTCACGCAGCTTGCCGGCGGCGTCGACGAGCGTCGGGTCGTGCGGCGTCCACACGAACGACACCAGCGCGGCCAGCACGACGATCCCGACGAGGACGCCGCCGGTGACCAGGCTCGCGTTGAGCCGTCCTCTCATCGCGCCCCCCGCAGCCTCGGGTCGAGCGCGGCGTAGGCCACGTCCACCAGGAAGTTGATCAGCAGCACGGCGGCAACCAGCACCATGACGACGCCCTGGACGAGCAGCAGGTCGCGGCCGGCGACGCCGTTGAGGAGCAGGTCGCCGAGGCCGGGGATGACGAACACCCGCTCGACGACGACGGCGCCGATGAGCAGCGTGGCCAGTTGCAGGCCGAGCACGGTGACGACGGGGACGGAGGCGTTGCGCAGCCCGTGGCGCCACAGCGCGCCCATCCGGCCCCGGCCCTTGGCGCGGGCGGTGCGCAGGTAGTCCTCGCGCATCACGTCCAGCACGGCGGAGCGGACGTAGCGGGTGAGCACGGCGCCCTGGACGAGGCCGAGCGACAGCCACGGCAGCAGCAGGCTGCGCAGCCATTCGGCGGGGTCGTCGGCGAACGGCACGTAGCCGCCGGAGGGCAGCGCCTGGGCCTTCACCGCGAACACGAACACCAGCAGGATGCCCGCCAGGAACGCCGGGACCGCGATGCCGACCTGGGAGAAGGCGCTGATGGCCGCGCCCAGCGGGTTGCGGTGGTGCACGGCGGCGAACGTGCCCGCCGGGACGGCGATGAGCAGCGCGATGACCATGCCGCCGAGCACCAGCGCCACCGTGACGTTGAGCCGCTCGGCGATCTGCGGCCCGATCGGGGCGCTGGTCACGTACGAGGTGCCGAAGTCGCCGGTGACGAGCCCGCCGAACCAGTCGGCGAACTGGGCCGCGGCGGGCCGGTCGGTGCCGAACTCGGCGCGCAGCGCCGCCACCGCCTCGGGCGTCGCGTTGACGCCCAGCGCGACCTCGGCCGGGTCGCCGGGCAGCACCGCCATGAAGGCGAACACCAGCACCCCGGCCACGGCGACGCTCGCGACGAACACGCCGAGGCGCTTCAGCAGGTAGAGGATCACTGCTTGGCGAGCCCGGTGAAGTCGAAGGACTCGGAGATGGCGTTCTCCGGCAGGCCGGTGACGCCCTTCTTGGCGACGATCAGGTTGGGGAACAGGAACAGCCAGTCGGCGGCGGCGTCCTGCGACAGCAGCGCGGCGGCGGCCTTGAGGTCGTCGGTCTGCTGCTGCTCGGTGCCGGTGTCGGCGGAGGCGAGCAGCTTGCCGTACTCGGGGTTGTCGTAGCGGAAGTAGTAGTCCTTGTCAGCGAAGATGCCCATGTCGCGTGGTTCGACGTGGTTGATGATCGACAGGTCGTAGTCGCCCTTGGTGAACACCACGTCCAGCCAGCGGGCGGGGAACTCCAGCGGCTCGATCTCGGCGTTGATGCCCACCTGGGCGAGCTGCGACTTGACCACCTGCGCGGAGGCGACGGCGTAGGGCAGGTTGGGGATGCGCATCTTCACGTCGTACGTCTTGCCGCCGAGCAGCGCCTTGGCCTTGGCGACGTCGTGGGGGTAGTCGCCGGTGCGGTCCTCGTACCAGGGGTCGGTGGGCGGGACCATCGAGCCGATGAGCTGGCCGCGCCCGGCCCAGGCGGTGTCGAGCAGGGCCTGGTGGTCGATGGCGTGGCGGACGGCCTGGCGGACCTTCTTGTCGTCGAAGGGCGGGCGGCCGTTGTTCATGGACAGGACGACCTCGCCGTTGGTGGTGCCCTCGATCGTCTGGAAGCGGTTGGTGTCGGCGAACTGCTGCAGCGATTCGGGCGCCTGGACGCTGGAGACGACGTCGATGCCGCCGGTGAGCAGCGCGTTGTTCATGGCCGTGGCGTCCTTGAAGTACTTGAGCGTCACGGTGGAGATCTGCGGCTTGGCGCCCCAGTACTTCGGGTTGGCGTCGAGGCGGATGGAGTCGCCGCGCCGCCAGGCGCCGAGCTGGTAGGGGCCGGTGCCGACGGGCTTGTTGGCCAGGTCGGCGACGCCGGTGCGGCTGAACATGGCGCCGAGCCTGGTGGCCATCGTGTAGAGGAAGCCGTTGCTGGGCCGCGAGAGGGTGACGACGGCGGTGGCGTCGTCCTTCTTCTCCACGTCCTCGACCATGTCGAGCTGCGACTTGATCTTGAGCTTCCAGTCGGACCTGACCCGGTCCAGCGAGAAGACGACGTCGTCGGCGGTGAACGGGGCGCCGTTGGTGAAGGTGACGCCCTTGCGCAGGGTGAAGGTGTAGGTCTTGCGGTCGTCGGAGACGTCCCACTTCTCGGCGAGCAGCGGCTGGATCTGCCCGGCCTGGTCGAGCTTGACCAGGCCCTCGTAGACGTTGACCAGCAGCGCCTGCGGGATCGCCGCGCCCTCGGTGGAGGTGAAGTCGAGGTTGGCGGGCTCGGCCACGAACCCGACCGACAGCGCCTCGGCCTTGCCCCCGGCGCCGCCGGTGCCGCCTGTGCCGCCGTCGCCGGACCCGCCGGAACCGCCGCCACAGGCGGCTACGCTCAGCAGGAGACCGCCCACGGCGATCCATGTCCCGATTCGCCTCATTGTTCAGCCTCCTGGCTAGTGCACTGGTCTGACCAGTAGGCTACGCACACTGCCAGTCCGCGACGGCTCGGGTCAAGGGGGCTTACATGGGTGGTCCACGCTTCGAGCCGGTGCGGACCGTACGCGCCTACGAGCGCATCGTGGAGCAGATCGAGGAGGCCGTCGAGAGCGGCGGACTGCCGCCCGGCGCGCGGCTGCCGAGCGAGCGCGAGCTGATGGCGCAGTTCGGCGTCAGCCGCTCCACCGTGCGCGAGGCGCTGCGGGTGCTGCAGGCGCGCGGCCTGGTCAGGTCGCGGCCCGGCGATCCCAACGGGGCGGAGGTGCTGCCCTTCTCCCCCGCCGCATTACACAAGTCGATGACCACGCTCGCCCGGGTCGACGAGCTGTCGCTGGGCGAGCTGGTGCAGTTCAGGATGGTGCTGGACGCCTCGGCCAACCTGCTGGCGGCGCGGCTGCGCACCGACGCCGAGCTGGCCGAGATGGACGCGGCGATCGGCCGGATGCGCGAGGCGGTCGGGGCGGGCTACGACGCGTTCAGCGCCGCCGACGTGGCCTTCCACGACGCGGTGGCGCGGGCCAGCCGCAACAAGCTCATCCAGATCTGCACCGACGTGGTCCGCTCGATCGTGCTCGGGCTGATCGCCGGGAAGATCGCGGGCTCGGACGACCGGGAGGCGCTGATGCTGCAGAGCATCCGCCACCACGAGGAGGTGCTGGCCGCCGTCCGGGCCGGTGACGGGCCGCTGGCCGCCCGGCTGTCGCGGCGCACGATGTACGACTACTACGTCGGCTACGTGCCGGCCGGCGAGCGGGCCGCTCTGCGGGCCCTGCTGGAGTAGGGGGGCGGGGTAGTGTGACTTCCGTGGCTGAGGAGGATGGGGACGGGGTGGCCGAGGCGTTCCTGCGCGAGCCCCGGCGCTACACCAGTCACCAGGTCGCCGAGATGGCCGGGGTGCCGGTCTACAAGGCCCGGCGGTTCTGGCGGGCGCTCGGCTTCGCCAACGTGGCCGACGACGCCGTCGAGTTCACCGAGTCGGACGTGGTGGCGCTCAAGACGCTGCTCGGCATGGTCAGCGACGGCGTCTACGACGAGGACCACGTGCTGCTGATCGCCCGCTCGCTCGGCCGGGCCGCCGCCCGGCTGGCCGAGTCGCAGGCGGAGATCGGCGCCGAGGCGCTCGACCAGGCCGGGGTGCCGCTGGCCGAGCGGCCCAAGGCGTGGCGGCGCCGGGCCGAGCGGGTGGTGCCCGACCTGGCGCGGCTGCTGGTCTACTCCTGGCAGCGCCAGCTCGCCGCCGCCGCCGGGCGGCTCGCCGTCCAGGACATGAGCACCGTACGGCTGGCCGTCGGGTTCGCGGACCTGGTCGGGTTCACCCGGCTGAGCCGGCAGATCACCGAGACGGAGCTGGCCGCGCTGATCGACAGGTTCGAGGGCCGCTCCGCCGACGCCGTCACCTCGTGCGGCGGCCGGGTCGTCAAGACGCTGGGCGACTCGGTGCTGTTCGTGGCCGACAAGGCGCACGTGGCGACCGAGATCGGGCTGCGGCTGCTGGAGGAGCACGCCCGCGGCAAGGGCATGCCGGAGCTGCGGGTGGGGCTGGCCGCCGGGCCGGTCATCTGGCGGATGGGCGACGTGTTCGGCACCACCGTCAACCTGGCCAGCAGGCTCACCGCGCTGGCCCTGCCGGGCACCATGCTGGCCGATCCGGAGCTGGCCGAGGAGCTGGAGGGCGACCGGGCGTTCCGGCTGCGGCCGGTCGACCGGCTGTCGGTGCGCGGGCTGGGCGAGCTGTCGCCGTTCACCGTGAGCCGCGCCGGGGCAACCTGATCGGCGCCTCGATGCGTCTGTACCGTCAGCAAGCTGATGGGGAGGCGCACCGGTGGCAGACAGGGCCATGTTCCAGGACTTCGTGAGCGCGAGGTCCGACCGGCTGTTACGCACCGCCTACCTGCTCACCCACGACTGGGGCACCGCCGAGGACCTGCTGCAGGAGGCGCTGGCCAAGGCGTGGTCCGCCTGGCCCGGCATCGACGAGCCGGAGTCGTACGTCCGCAGGGTGCTGGTGACCACGTACACGTCGTGGTGGCGCAGGAGGTGGCGCAGGGAGCTGCCGAGCGACACGATCCCGGACGTGGCGGTGCTCGACCCGCCCGCCGACGGCCGGGAGGAGCTGTGGCGGGCGGTGGGCCGGCTGCCGGCGCGGCAGCGGGCGGTGATCGTGCTGCGGTTCTACGAGGACCTGGCGGTGACGGAGGTAGCCCAGCTGATGGGCTGCGCGGCGGGGACGGTCAAGAGCCAGACCGCCAAGGCGCTGGCCTCGCTGCGGGTGGACGAGTCGATCGTGAAGGAGCTGCGGGGATGACCGTACAGGATCTGCGTGACCTGCTGCGCGAGCGCGCCGACGGGCCGCCGCCGGCGAACCCGGCCCGGCTCGCCCAGGTGCGGGCCCGGGTGAGCAGGACCCGGCGGCGCAGGCGGATCACGACCGGGGTGGCCGTGGCGGCGGCCGTCGCCGCCGGCGCGGCTGTGCTTCCTGGCGCGCTCCCGGACACTGTCACGCCGGGCGGGCGGACGACGGCCGCCACCGCCCCGGGGCCGGAGCTGCCGGAGTCCTTCACCGCGCCCGACGGCGCCGCCTACCGGCGGCTCGCGGTCACCTCGATCGGCCGGTCCGGCGAGCAGAAGAAGACGCTGACCGTCCCGGTCACCGGCAGGCCGCTGGACGTGGCGGTGGCGTGCGACGGCGAGGGGCGCGCGGACAACACCCCGATGGTGTACGTCGGCCGCGCGCCCTCGCCGTCCGCCCGGATCGGGGCGTGCTCGTCCCGGATGGAGCTGCTGCCGCTGGTGGTCTCCCAGGGTGACGGGCAGGTCGAGGTCACCTTCGACGCCACCCGCAGCGGCGTGTGCGGCCCGGGGATGACGGCCTGCGACGAGGCGGTCCCCGCCGCCTGGACGCTCGGCGTGTACGAGTGGACGCCGCCCGCCGAGCCGGCCGACCCCGCGCCCGTCAAGGAGTTCCCGGCCCGGTTCGAGGGGTGGAAGCTGGCCGGGTCCACCTCCGGGGTGTGGCCGCGCGACTCCGTCGTCCGGCTGGAGATCGAGGGCCACGGCCGCAAGGTCGCGCTCGACCAGCTCTGCTCGGGCGAGCTGGCGCGGCGGATGCGGTTCACCTACCGGGTGGGCGACGAGGAGCCGGCGGGCGGCGCGAGCTGCGGCGTGTGGGAGTCGGGCGCGTACCCGGCCGCGCTCACCGAGGTCGAGGTGCCCGAAGGCGAGCGCCTGGTGATCACCGGCGAGGTGGCGGCGTGGGGCGAGACCACCAACCGCCCGGTCCGCTGGTCGGTCGGCGCCTACACCAGGACCGGCGGCTCCGGCGAGTAGGAACATTTCCGGCCTGGTCGCGTTGCATCCTGACATGACCAGGCTCGCGATTCTCGACCGTTCCCTCGTCCGGCAGGGGCACTCCCCCTCGGCCGCGCTGCGTGAGACCGTGCGGTTCGCGCGGCAGGCCGAGGAGCTCGGCTACCACCGGTTCTGGGTGTCGGAGCACCACAGCGTGCCCGGCGTGGCCGGCTCGGCGCCCACCGTGCTGGCGGCGGCCGTCGCGGCGGCCACGGACCGGATCCGGGTCGGCACCGGCGGCGTGATGCTCCCGAACCACCGGCCGCTGGTGGTGGCCGAGCAGTTCGGCGTGCTGGAGTCGCTGTACCCGGGCCGGATCGACATGGGCCTGGGCCGCTCCGTCGGCTTCACCGGCGGCATCCGCCGGGCGCTCGGCCACGGCAAGGAGGACGCCGACGCGTTCGGCGACCGGCTCGCGGAGCTGCTCGGCTTCTTCACCGGCGAGCAGGACGTCCATCCGGGCGTGCACGCGCTGCCGGCCGAGGGGCTGCGCCCGCAGCCGTTCGTGCTGGCCATGGGGGCGGGCGCGGACGTGGCCGCCGAGCACGGGCTGCCGCTGGTGATCGGCGGGGGCGGCGCGAAGCTGCGCGAGTCGGTCGGCCGCTACCGCGCCGCCTTCCGGCCCTCGGCCTGGGCGGCGCGCCCGTACGTCATGGTGGCGGCGAACGTCGCGGTCGGCGAGAGCGCCGAGCGGGCGGCGCTGCTTCAGGCTCCGGAGGCGTGGGCGACGGCGCGCTCGCGGACCGAAGGCTCGTTCCCGCCGCTCGAACCGGCCGGCGCGGTGATGCGGCTGGAGATGACGGCGCGCGAGCGGGCGCTGTTCGAGGAGGCGCGCAAGGGCCAGATCCACGGCACGGACCGGGAGGTGGCGATGCGGCTGCACGACCTCGTCGAGCTCACCGGCGCCGACGAGGTCATGGTCACGATGAACACCTACGACCTGGAGGAGCGGCTCGACTCCTACCGGCGGCTGGCCCGGCTCGTCTGAGGCGGCTCAGGCGAGCCCGTAGGCGAGCCAGACGTGGCCGATGATCCCGACGGCCGCCAGGCCGAGCGCGGCCAGGAACACCAGCACGAGCAGCATGCGGAACAGCGTGGTGACGACCTTCTTGATCTGCCGGACGGCGTAGACCAGGGTCCAGACGGAGAGCATGGCGAGCAGGCCGTAGACCATGCTGGCCATCGCGATGCCCTCAGGGGTGGGGAAGACTGTGGCGACGAGCATGTAGGGTCCCGTTGTGTGAAGCGCCGATGGGGTCGTGGACGACCTCGCAGAAACTTCAGTGAACCTTCAGAAGATCTACATCGAACTCCTAAAGATTGCATTCCCCCGATAAAGTCGCACTAATCGCCGTGCGGAGTGAGGGTCCTCTGGCCTAGAATGACCTCCCACTGTCCTGCGATCCGCGACCCGGCGCTGAACAGGAAAAATGTGCTCGCATCTGGGCATCAGTAGAGGTTTACTGAAAACACTGAAGTTCAGATGGGGGGTGTCCTCATGACGGATTCCGGTCCGGCCCTTGCACGCCGGCTCCGTTCGCTGCGCACCCGGCAATGGCCGGGCACCCGCGTCACCCAGCCCCAGCTGGCACGCGCGCTCGACGTGAGCGTCCCCCTCATCTCCTCGTGGGAGTCCTCCACCGCGCCGAAGGTCCCGCCGGCCGGCCGCCTGGAGGTCTACGCCGCCCTGTTCTGCACGCCCCGCTCGCTGCGCGGCGACGACCTCGTCCGGCTCGGCGAGGACGAGCTGACCGCCGAGGAGCAGCGGCTGCGCGAGAAGCTGCTGCACGAGCTGCTCACGCTGCGCGCCGCCGCGCTCGGCGAGCCCGGCCACACGGTCTTCCACGCCACGCGCAACCCGTGGCAGTTCGACGACGGCCAGCAGATCACGCTCGTGTGCGGCCGGCTGCCGCCGGAGCTGTTAACGCGCATGCCCTACGTCGTGCCCGAGGACCCCGACTACATCGAGCTCTACACCTACGCCGACCTCGACGCCCTGTTCGAGCTGCACGGCCACATCCGCGCCTGCAACCCGGGCAGCGAGGTGCGCCGCCGCACGCCCCGCGAGCTGGAGCCCGACGACCTGACCGCTCACCTGGTGCTCCTGGGCGGCGTCGACTGGAACGACATCACGACCGGCGTCGTCCACCAGCTCTCCCTGCCCGTCGAGCAGGTCAACGACTGGAAGGGCGAGAACGGCCCGTACTTCGACAGCGGGAGCGAGCGCTTCCACCCCCGGCTGTCCGACGGCCGGCTCGAGGAGGACGTCGCGCTGTTCTACCGGGGCCCCAGCCCGCTCAACAAGGAGCGGACCCTGACGATCTGCAACGGCATGTACGGGCGCGGCACGCTGGGCGTGGTCCGGGCGCTCACCGACAGCGTCTTCCGCGACAGGAACACCGAGTTCCTGCGCGAGCGCTTCGGCGACAGCCCCTCGTTCGCCATCCTGAGCCGCGTCGTCATCCTGAACAACCTGGTGATCACACCCGACTGGACGAGCCCCGCGTCGAGGCTCGTCGAATGGCCGGAGTGACCGCTCCGATCCCTTCTCGCACATCCCGAACGGTGAAGCCCATCCATGAAGCCTTCGCTGAGATCCGGGGACCATCACGGCTCCCACAGGCACCTGCTCCCGGCCCCGGGGGCGGCCGTGGGACCGGCCCGGATCGACGCCGTCGTCGTGCCGACCGCACGGCCCAGCCGCTACCTGGCGCACGCGCTGCGGCTGTCGATGGACCTGCGCTGCCCGCTGGTCGCGCTCTGCAGCGGGAGGTGGACCTCGGCGGCCGAGGTGCGCGCCATGGCGCCGCCCGGCGCGGAGGTCGTCGCCGTCGACGTGGGCGGGGCCGAGGGGCTGACGCTGCCCCGCTTCGAGACCTCGCAGATGCTGCCGAGGATCTTCCGGCGGGGCACCGACACGGCGGCCAAGCGCAACCTGGCGCTGGCCCTGGCGCGGATGCTGGGCTGGGCGCGGATCGTCTTCCTCGACGACGACATCGAGGTGAGCGCGCCTGACGACCTGCGGCGGGCCGCCGGGCTGCTCGACCGGTTCGCCGCCGTGGGGCTGTCCATCGGGGGGTTCCCGGACAACTCCGTGGTGTGCCATGCGTACCGGGCGGTGGGCGGGAAACAGGACTCGTTCGTCGGGGGCGGGGCGCTCGCCGTGGAGACGACCCGAAATATCGCCTTTTTTCCGGATATTTATAACGAGGACTGGTTCTATCTCCTCGAAGCGGACGGGCTGCGGCCGCTCGCCGTCACCGGCCAGGTGCGCCAGGCCCGCTACGACCCGTTCCGCACCCCCGACCGGGCCCGCACCGAGGAGCTCGGCGACGTGCTCGCCGAAGGCGTCTTCTGGCTGCTGGACGAGGGCCGCACGATCGCCGACGCGCACCGGTCCCACTGGGTCGACTTCCTGGCCAGGCGCCGCCGCTTCATCGTCAGCGTGCTCGACCGCGTCCCCGCCGCCGGCCTCGAACCCGGCGAGCGGCGGCGCATGGAGGAGGCGCTGAAGGCGTCGCTGGGCCGCCTCACGCTCATCACGCCCGAGCTGTGCCTGGGCTACCTCGACGCCTGGCGGGCCGACCTGAAGGTCTGGCGCGACTTCGTCACGTGCCTGCGACCGGCCCGGACCGTGCGCGAGGCGCTGCGCGCACTCACCGCGCCCGGCCACGCCCCGCCGCACCTGCAACTGAGGCTGCCGAAAATTGCCGAAGCCCGGCCCGATCCTTCGTCGTCATCTGACAGATTGCCGGTGTGAGCTTGTGATGGGGCGTTTCGTCCCCTGATCGTGGAAGTCATGCGTCATGTCCGGATCAGGGTGGCTTCTGATGGAGATCTCTCCGCGCTCGTCCGCGCTCTGGGGCAGGGGCCGTACTTCGCCGCCCAGCTCCGGCGGCAGCGGGCGGGGCACGGGGTGCTGCTGGTGGCGTGGCACGCCTTCACGCCGGTCGGCGACGTGTACCTGTGGCTCGGCTCGGCCGAGGAGCCGGAGCTGCGCGACCGGCTGCCCGGCGTGCCCCTCCTGACGCACCTGGAGGTGCTGCCGGAGCATCGCAACCGGCGGATCGGCACCCGGCTCGTCGAGGCCGCCGAAGGATGGCTGCGCGACCTCGGGCACGCGCGGGTGGCGCTCGGCGTCGACCTCGACAACGACCGCGCCGGCTCGCTGTACGGGCGGCTCGGGTATCGGGAGTGGGGCCATCCGCCCGTACGGACCACGCGCCGCGTCTACCGGGCCGACGGGCGGGTCGAGCAGGTGCCGGACGTCTGCCGCATCCTGGTCAAGGATCTGCGTGAGGTCCGGGCGCGCTGAGGGTTAGGATCACCGAACATAGTTCGGGCCTAGTGAGGATGTGCCGGTATGACCTCTCGCCAGCATGCCATCGGTGACCTGTTGCGGCGCTCGGCCGCCCGCTTCCCCGGCAAGACCGCGATCGTCTTCGGAGACCTGCGGCAGAGCTACGCCGACCTCGACCGCACGGTCAACCGCACCGCCAACGCGCTGGCCGCCCGCGGCGTCGGCAAGGGCGACCGGTTCGCGCTGTTCTCGCACAACCACCACGCCTTCGTGGTCGCCTACTTCGCGCTCGCCCGGCTGGGCGCCGTCTCCGTGCCGATCAACTTCATGCTCGGCGCCGACGAGGTCGCGTACATCCTGGAGCACTCCGGCGCGACCGGGATGCTCGTGGAGGAGGCGCTGGCGCCGGTGGCCGCCCGGGCGGCGGGCGAGCGCGTCACGGTGCGCGGCGTCATCGGGCGGGCCGACGGGTGGGAGCCGTTCGACGACTGGGCCGCCCACGCCGACGACACCGAGCCCGCCACCGGGATCGGCGACGACGACCCCATCCAGCTCATGTACACCAGCGGGACCGAGTCGCGGCCCAAGGGCGCGGCGCTGTCGAGCCGCAGCCTCATCGCCCAGTACGTGACCTGCGTCGTCGACGGCGAGATGAGCGCCGCCGACGTGGAGGTGCACGCGCTGCCGCTCTACCACTGCGCGCAGCTCCACTGCTTCCTGACGCCCGGCGTCTACCTCGGGGCCACGAACATCGTGCTGCCCGGCGCCGACCCGGCGGCGATCCTGGCCGCCATCGAGAGCGAGCGGGCCACCAAGCTGTTCTGCCCGCCGACCGTGTGGATCGCGCTGCTGCGCCACCCCGACTTCGACCGCCGTGACCTGTCGTCGCTGCGCAAGGGCTACTACGGCGCCTCCATCATGCCCGTCGAGGTGCTCAAGGAGATCGCCGCGCGGCTGCCCCAGGTGCGGCTGTTCAACTTCTACGGTCAGACCGAGATGGCGCCCGTCGCCACCATCCTCGGGCCGGACGAGCAGCTCACCCGGCTCGGCTCGGCGGGCCGCCCCGCGCTCAACGTCGAGACCCGGATCGTCGACGACAACGACGAGCCCGTGCCGCCCGGCGTCGTGGGCGAGATCGTGCACCGCAGCCCGCACGCCATGCTCGGCTACTGGAACGACCCGGACAAGACGGCCGAGGCGTTCCGGGGCGGCTGGTTCCACAGCGGCGACCTGGGCGTGATGGACGCCGACGGCTACCTGTCGGTCGTCGACCGGAAGAAGGACATGATCAAGTCGGGCGGCGAGAACGTCGCCAGCCGCGAGGTCGAGGAGGCCATCTACCAGCATCCCGCCGTGGCAGAGGCGGCCGTGTTCGGGATGCCGGACGAGCGGTGGATCGAGGCCGTCACCGCCGCCGTCGTGCTGCGCGACGGCGCGAGCCTCACCTCCGCCGAGCTGATCGCCTTCCTGCGGGAGCGGCTGGCGCCGTTCAAGACGCCCAAGCGGGTGGAGTTCGTGACCGCGCTGCCCAAGAACGCCAGCGGCAAGGTGCTCAAGCGGGAACTGCGCGAGGCGTTCTGACCTGCGCGGGGCGGCGGTCGCTACCAGGCGTGCAGGGCGAACGGGACCCGGTCGCGGATGTGGGCGATCGCGGCGGCCGGGTAGTCGACGGTGTCCTCCGGCAGCCGGTCGAGCGGCCACCAGGCGACCTCCGCGCACTTGTGCGGCTCGGCGTTGCGCGGCTCGCCCCGCCAGCGGGTGACGGCGTAGAAGAGGCCGACGCGGTCGGGCGCCCGGTGCATGACGTGCGCGAAGGTCAGGTCGGCGGGGTCGATGACGACGCCGGTCTCCTCGCGCGCCTCGCGCACGGCGGCGGCCACCACCGACTCGCCGGCCTCCAGGTGGCCCGACGGCAGGTGCCACAGCCCGTCGGCGTAGCCGGTGCCCGACCGCCTGCCCAGCAGCACCTGGCCGTCGCGGACGAGCATCACGTGCACGTCCACGATCGCCCGGAACCGGTCGGGCGCCGGGCCCGCAGCGGCTCCCGCCCCGCGGCCCGGCTCGGTCGCGGGGCCGTCGCGGCGGTCGAGGGCCTGGAGCCACTTGACCGCCACCGCCGCCACCTGCACCAGCTCGGCGCGCAGCGGCTCCGGGTCGCTCTCCGCCGCCGCCTCCAGGACCTCCTCCATGAGGATGTGCCGCCAGGTCAGCGCGCCGTCGCGGGCCGCCTCGTCCGTCTCCCGCCGCGCCGCGCCGGCCGCCTCGGCCGCCGCCGCGCCACCGGTGCCGTCGGGCAGCGCCTGCATGCCGAACCGCGCGTCCTGCGCCGCCCGTTCCGCCGCCACCTCGGCCAGCACCTTCGCCAGCGACCCTGGCACTCCCGCGTCACCGTCATGCGTCATGGCCGACAAGTGTGCCGCGCCCGCCCCTCGCCCGCACGACCCAGGCCCGGCTTGGCCTGAGATGCCCGGAAGATCAGGGCTGCGGGGCGGGGGCGCGGGCGTGGTCGAGGAAGGCGCGGACGACCGGGGTGAGCGGGTCCCCGGCGCGCCAGGCGACGCCGATCGTCCGGTACACCGGCGGCGACAGCGGGATCTCGACCACCCCGGACGGCACGGGTCCGGCACTGGGCAGGCCGATGCCGGGCTGGCCGGTGCCGGGCTGGCCGGTGCTGGGCAGGCCGGTGCTGGGCAGGATCGCGACGCCGAGCCCCGCCGCCACCAGCCCGCGCACGGTCTCGGACTCCTGGCCTTCGAAGGCGATCCGGGGCTCGAACCCGGCGGCGGCGCACAGGTCGTCGACGATCCGGCGCAGCCCGTACCCGTGCTCCAGCATGATCTGCTCCTCCCCCGCCAGCTCGGCGGCCCGGACGCTGGAGCGCCCGGCCAGCGGGTGGGCGCGCGGCACCGACAGGACGAGCTCCTGGTCGGTGAGCGCCCGGCAGGCCAGGGCGGGATCGCCGTCGGGCAGCGGCGCGACGAACACCAGGTCGATGTCGCCTTCGCGGAGCCCGTGCAGCATGTCCTGGCGCGAGCCCTGGACGAGGCTGAACCGCACGCGGGGATGGCGGCGGCGGAAGCTCCGGATGAGGCCCGGCACGAGGGAGCGGCCGAGCAGGTGCAGGAAGCCGAGCCTGACGTGGCCGCTGCCGGGGTCGGCCTCCTCGCGCACCTCCCGCACCCCGGCGGCGACGGTGGCGAGCGCGCGGGCGGCGGAGGCGGCCAGGGTGCGCCCGGCGGCGGTGAGGCGGATGCCGCGCCCGGCGGGGACGACGAGGGGCGCGCCGACGGCGTCGGCGAGGGCGGAGAGGCGTCTGCTGGCGGTGGGCTGGGGGATGCCGAGGAGTTCGGCGGCCCGGGTGACGTGGCCGGTCTCGGCGACGGCGGCGAGCAGCGCGAGGGCGGGGGCGAGCGTGGCGGCGAGCCGGGCGTCGGCGGATTCGTCCATCAATTCATCCAGCACGGTATGAATTATGGCTCATGCCGGTATTGGACGTATTTGTTAGCTTTGCTTAGCGTCGGGTGAGTGGTTACCGATCTCCGCGCCCCCGTGAGCACCGGGCGGGTCAGCGCCGCCGTCGCCGCGGCGGGCGTCTCGTCCTTCGCCCTGCTGTACGCGCCCCAGGCGGTGCTGCCGCAGCTCGCCTGGGCGTACGGGCTGGATCCCGGCAGCGCCTCGCTGACGGTGGGGGTGGCCACGACGGCGCTCGCGCTGGCGGTGCTGCCGCTGGCCGCGCTGTCGGAGGTGGTGGACCGCCGGAAGATCATCGTTTGGTCCGTGATCGGCTCGGCGGTGCTCGGGCTGCTGCTGCCGCTGGCTCCCGACTACCGGGTGCTGCTGGTCATGCGGGTGTTGCAGGGGGTGGCGATCGCCGGGTTCCCCGGCGTGGCGGCGGCGTACCTGGCCGACCAGGTGGGGGCGGCCAGGCTGCCCGCGGCCGTCGGGGCGATGATCGCGGGCAACTCGGTGGGCGGCATGCTGGGGCGGCTCGGCGCGGGCTTCACGGCCGAGCCGCTGGGCTGGCACGGGGCGCTGCTCGTGGTGGCGGGCGTGTCCGCGGCCTGCGCCGTCTTCGCCGCCGTCACGCTCCCCCGCACCGTCCGGCCCGCGCCCGCCCCCGCGCGGAGCGGGCCCGCGCCGGACCGGGGGTGGATACGGCGCATGGCCGTGCCGTGCGCGGCGGGCTCGCTGGGGATGGGGGCGTTCGTCGCCGTCTACAACGCCGCCGGGTTCCGGCTGACCGCGCCGCCGCTCGACCTGGCCCCGGCGGTGGCGTCGCTGGTGTTCCTGGCGTACGCGACGGGGACCGTGTCGTCGGCGGCGGCCGGGCGGCTGGTGGACCGGCTGGGACGCGGGCCCGCGCTCGTCGCGGCGCTGGCCACGACGGTCGCCGGGACCCTCCTGACGCTGCCGGACGCGGTGCCCGTGGTGGCCGCCGGATTCGCGATCCTGACCGCCGGGTTCTTCGCCGCGCACACCGTGGCCAGCGCCTGGGTGGCCGCCGAGGCGCCGCCGAGGGCGCGCGGCCGGGCGGCGGGCCTCTACACGCTCTGCTACTACCTGGGCAGCGGCGCCGGAGGCACGGCCGGCACGGCGGTGTACGGGCACGCGGGCTGGCCGGCTCTGGTGGCGCTGATCGCGGGCTGGCTCCTGCTGGCGCTCGTCACCGTCCTGGTGACGCGCCGCCCGCCGCGCGGGCGCCGGGGTTCGCCGACGCGTAACCCGCAGGCCACCTCGGCGCTCTAACGTCGCGCGCATGACGATGCGCGCGTTGATCGCCGGTGTGCTGGCGGTGCTGTGCGGCGGTACGGTCGCCGTCGTGGTGTTCCAGACGACTCCCGCCGCCGCCGAGCGCCGCGGCCACGACCCCCTTGTCATCGCCCACCGGGGCGCCAGCGCCCTGCGTCCCGAGCACACGCTGCTCTCCTACGAGACGGCCATCGCCCTGGGCGCCGACTACATCGAGCCCGACCTGGTCTCCACCAAGGACCACGTCCTGGTGGCCCGGCACGAGAACGAGATCTCCGGCACGACCGACGTGGCGTCCCGGCCCGAGTTCGCCTCCCGGCGGGCCACCAAGACGATCGACGGCCGCCCGGTGACCGGCTGGTTCACCGAGGACTTCACGCTGGCCGAGCTGAAGACCCTGCGCGCCAAGGAGCGGGTGCCCGACCTGCGCCCGGGCAACACGGCGCTCGACGGGCTGGCGGAGATCCCCACGTTCGAGGAGGTCGTCCGCCTCGCGCGGCGGCACGGCGTCGGCGTCTACCCCGAGACCAAGCACCCGAGCTACTTCGACTCCATCGGCCTGTCGCTGGAGGAGCCGCTGCTCGACGTGCTGGAGCGCCACCGGGTGCGCAAGGCGTACATCCAGTCGTTCGAGACCGCGAACCTGCGCGAGCTGAGCGGCCGCACGCGGCTGCCGCTCATCCAGCTCATCACGTACGGCGGCGCGCCGTACGACTGGGTGGCGGCGGGCAACGGGCGCACCTACGACGACATGGTGACGCCCGAAGGGCTGCGCGAGGTGGCCCGCTACGCCGACGGGATCGGCGTCGACACCCGCCGCGTCATCCCCGTCGGCCCGGACGGCAGGCTCCAGCAGCCCACGACGCTGGTCGCCGACGCCCACCGCAGGCGGCTGGACGTGCACGTGTGGACCGTCCGCAACGAGAACTCCCAGCTTCCCGCCGATCACCGGCTCGGCGATCCGGCCAGCCCGGTGTACGGGCGCGCGACGGGCGACGTGGCGGGCTGGCTGTCGCGGCTGCTCGACGCGGGCGTGGACGGCGCGTTCTGCGACGATCCGGGCATCGGCCGGGCGGTGGTGGCGCGCCGTTCTGTCAGCCGTGGCGAGTAGGGTCTCAGGCATGGATCAGCAGCTCACCCTCATGGTCGTGCACGCCCACCCCGACGACGAATGCCTCAGCACCGGCGGCGTCCTGGCCCGCTACGGCGAGGAGGGCATCCGCACGGTGCTGGTGACCTGCACCAACGGCGAGCAGGGCGACGGCCCCGGCGGCGTCAAGCCCGGCGACCCCGGCCACGACGCCGACGAGGTCGCCGAGCGCCGCCTGGCCGAGCTGCACGAGTCGGTCGAGCACCTCGGGGTGGAGCACCTGGAGCTGCTCGGCTACCGCGACTCCGGCATGCAGGGCTGGGAGACCAACGAGCACCCCGAGGCGTTCGCCAACGTCGCGGTCGACGTGGCGGCGGCCCGGCTGGGCGAGCTGATGGAGCGCTACCGGCCGCAGGTCGTGGTCACCTACGACGAGACCGGCGGCAGCGGCTACTTCCACCCCGACCACGTGCAGACGCACCGCGTCACGATGGCGGCGGCCGAGAAGACCGGCATCCCGGCCAAGCTCTACCACACGGCCATCCCCCGCGCGGCGATCCAGCGCATGTTCGAGCTGATGCGCGACAGCGGCGTGGAGACCGACTTCGAGCCGTCCGACGACTTCGGCACCCCCGACGAGCTGGTGACGACCGTCGTCGACGTCACCGCGTTCACTGAGCGCAAGCTCAAGGCGCTGCGCTCGCACGAGAGCCAGGGCGAGAACATCTTCCTGCTGAAGATGCCTCAGGAGGCGCAGCAGCAGGCGTTCTCGCACGAGGCGTTCACCCGGGTGTTCAGCCGCGTCAGCGCGCCGTCGCACGAGGAGGACCTGTTCACGGGCCTGCGTCCGTAGCCGCCGGGCCGCCGGTGGCCAGGCGGAGCTGCTCCTCCTCGACGATGCGGCGGGCCAGCTCGCGCTCCGACACGTCGAGCGCCTCGGGCGTCGACTCGGCCAGCTCGCTGCGGCGGGCATAGGCGTCGAAGAGCGCCGTCTTGGCGTGCAGCAGCCGCAGCATGCGCTCGTCCACGCTGTCGGGCGACAGCAGGCGGTGGGCCTGCACGCGGCGGGCCTGCCCCATCCGGTGGGCGCGGGCCACGGCCTGGCTCTCCAGCGTGGGCTTGATCTGCGGCTCGCAGAGGATCACCACGGAGGCGGCCTGGAGGTTGAGGCCGACGCCGCCGGCCTGGATCTGGCTGAGCAGCACCGCGTGGCCGGGCGCCGCCGCGAACGCGTCGACGATCTCCTGGCGGCGCTCGGCCGGGACGCTGCCGGAGATCGGCCCGAAGCAGCCGCCGAGCTCCCCCTCCACGGCGGCGAGCACGTCGCGGAAGTAGGAGAAGACGACGACCTTGTGCCCGCCGCCGGCGGCCTCGCCGACGAGCTCGCGCAGCCGTTCGAGCTTGGCCGACTTCTCCGGCACCGCGTAGGCGGCGCGGCGCATGGCCATGAACCTGCCCGCCTCGACGGCCTCCCGGTAGGCGGCGGCGTCGGCGGCGCTGAACTCCTCCCACTCGTCCACGTGGACCAGGTCGGGCAGCTCGGTGAGCACGTCCTCCTGGTTGCGCCGCAGATAGACGGGGGCGACCGCGCGCCTGAACGCCCGCGCGCCCGCCACCGCGTCGCTCTCCCTCAGCCCGGCCAGCGCGCCCGGCTGCAGATAGCCGACGAGCGTGCGGAACTCCTCCACCCGGTTCTCCATGGGCGTCCCCGTGACGAACAGCACCCGCTCCACGCGGGCGCACCAGGCGGCGACGGCCAGCGAGCGCCGCGCCTCCGGGTTTTTCACGTAGTGGGCCTCGTCGACCACGAGCATGCCGACCGGCGGCCCGCCCCCGGCCCGCTCGCCGTCGAGCCGCCGCAGCCCCTCGAACGTCGTCACCGCGACGCCGCCGCGCTCGGCCCACTCCGCCTCGGCCAGGGCGCGCTCGCCGCCGTGCAGCCGGTAGGCGCGCAACGTGCTGCGCGTCTCCACCTCGCGCACCCAGTTGACCAGGACGCTCGCCGGGCAGACGACGAGGAAGCGCGTCTCCCCGCGGGCGGCCAGGTGCGCGAGCGCCGCGATGGCCTGGACGGTCTTGCCGAGCCCCATCTCGTCGCCCAGGATGACCCGCCGCTGCGCGAGCGCGAACCGGGCGCCGAACGCCTGGTAGCCGCGGAGCGAGACGCGCAGCAGGGTGTCGTCGAGCTCCTGCCCGCGCACGCGCGCCGACAGGTCGTCGGGCAGGAATCCCTCGGCGGCGGCGCGGTCGCGCGGCTCCACGGCGGCGAGCTCGGCCAGCAGGTTGTGATACTCGGCGGCGCGCAGCTCGTAGTCGATCCACGCCTCCATGCCGCCGGGCGCGGGGCGGAGCAGGTCGGCGGTGGCCTGGTTGATCAGCAGCCGCGTCTCGGTCTCGCCCTCCAGCAGCCCGCCGATCCTCCGCACGGCCTCCGTGGCCGCCGCCCGCCGCCGCCCGCCGGCCACCAGCCCCCGCCACCAGCTCGCGGCCGGCCGCGCCACCGAGACCAGCTCCCCGAGCCCACCGGCGACACCAGAGGAGGCGCCGGTGCCGCCGGCCGCGACCCCGGGACCGGCGGGCCTCCCAGGACCGACGAACCCCTCACGGTCGACGGTGGAGGGGGCGGGCCCCGCAGCGTCGGCCGGGCCGGTGCCGGTGGTGGCGTTGGAGGGCCCGACGGGGGTGCCGGTGGGGATGCCGGTGAGGGCGTCGGCGGTGCGGCGGGCGCGGGGGAGGTCGGGGCCGGCGGCGACGAGCCGGTGGAGGGCCGTGAGCAGCGCGGTGGTCTCGGGGTCCTGCCGCTCGACGTCGATGTGGACGGTCTCGGCCGCCTCCGCCGCGCGGGCGATCTCGCGGGCGGCGGCGTGCGCCTGCGCCTGCGTGCGGGGGCCGATGCCGGGGACGCGCTGGAGCTCGTACGGGGTCGCGTCCAGCACGTCGAGGACCGTGGCGTAACCGGCGGACTCCAGGGCGCCGAGCCGCAGCCGGCCGCCGGTCGCGTCCCTGAGCCTGCTGATCGGGATGGCGCCGAGCCCCGTCCTGGCCTGGCGCCCGCGCAGCACCGACAGGGCGGCGTGCACGGCTTGGCGGGCGGCGTCGTGCTCCTGCTGCAGCGCGCCGGCCTCGCCGAGCAGCCGTGCGGCGCGGCGCAGCAGCTCGCGCACCTCGGCGCGGCCCGGCGCGATCGGGGGAAGGGGGTCGGGCATGGCCTCACTGTGCCACGCCGCCCCCACCTCCCGCGCCGCCGCCCGAGTGTCCCGCCTCCCTGCCCGCACCCGTGCCGCGCGCCGCCGCTCGTGCCGCGCACCCCGCCCGGACCCTGGCCGGACGCTGCCCGTACGGAGCGTGCCGGGTAGGTCGGGCCGGTGGGCGGGCGGTTTGGGGAGGGGGCGGGCGGGCAGGCGGTCGGGCACGGGATGGGGAACGGGGGTCGGTCATGGCGGAGTACGAGGCCACGCGGGGGATGCCGGCGGACAGCACGCTGGTGTACGGGATCGCGTCGGACGTCTCGATGGTGAACCGGTGGCTGCCGCACGGCCTGTGGGTGCGCGACAGCGGGCCGAACACGCTGGAGGCGGGCGGCGAGGTGGTGCCCGGCGAGGGCAGGCACGAGGGCCTGTTCAGCGCCTCGCCGGACCAGCTGCGGGTGGAGTGGGGCGGCCGGGACCACCCTGGTTACGCCGGCTGGCTGCAGGTGGCCGACGGGCAGAGCGGCGCCAGTGAGGTGACCGTGCACATCTCGCTCATGGACGAGCCGGGCGAGAAGACGTCGCGTGACCGGGCCGACGAGGTGCAGGCCATGCTGGAGGACGCCTTGCGCCGACTGGCGGACGAGGTGGGCCGCCGGGTCACCGACGCGGGCTGAGGCGCGTCGGCCAGGCGCAGCGGTCAGGCGTCCTCGCGGCCGGGGTTCTCCAGCCGGAAGAAGTTGCTCTGCTTGCCGTCCTTCTTGTGCTCCTGGTAGATGAAGTTGAGCCCGCGCTCGTCGAAGGTGCGGAACCAGTCGTCCCAGGAGATCTCCTCCAGGTCGTCGCCGCCGTAGCCGGGGAAGTCGAACCGGAGCACCCCGGCCCGCCCGTCGTGCTCGGTGCCGGGGACGGTGGCGGGGCGGGCGCCGCGCTCGTCGGCCCACTTGCGGATCACGTCGTGGTCGGTGGTGATGAGGCTGCGGCCGGGCCGTTCCTCGTGCTCGCCGGTGGAGCCGATCTCCTGCTCGTACTTGTGCTCGCCCTCGACGGGGCGGTTCTGCTCGGACATGGCGCTTCTCCCCCTGTTGTCGTGCCCCTCCCGATACCCGTGGCTGTGGGCGGCATGTTCATGGGCTGGTGAGGTTCCGGTCAACCCGGGCCGCGCCTGCTCCGTGCCGGGTCCGGCAGGCGGGAGATTGGGGGAAGTGCCCACGCCTGTCCCGAGGAGACCATGGAGTCGCTGCTCATCCTGCACGCGGCAGCCGCCCTCTGCGCTCCTTGGCTGACCCGGCTGCTGGGGAGGGACGCGTTCCCGCTGCTCGCGCTGGCTCCGGCGGCCGGCTTCTGCTATTCGCTGTGGGTGCTGGCCTCGGGGGTGCCGGAGGTGTCGAGCTCGTCGTGGGCGCCGGCGCTGGGGCTGTCGCTGTCCTTCCGCGCCGACGAGCCGGGCCTGCTGATGATGGCGCTGGTGACGGGGGTGGGGCTGCTGGTCATGGTCTACAGCTCGCGCTACTTTCCGGCGGGCGAGGCGGGGCTGTCCAGGTTCGGCGGGTTCATGCTGGCGTTCGCGGGGGCGATGCTGGGGCTGGTCATGGCCGACGACCTGTTCCTGCTGTACGTGTTCTGGGAGCTGACGACGGTCTTCTCGTGGCTGCTGATCGGCTACGACCCGGAGAGCCGGGCGAGCAGGCGGGCGGCGATGAAGGCGCTGACGCTGACGACGCTGGGCGGGCTGGCGATGCTGGCCGGGTTCGTGGTGATCGGGCAGGCGGCGGGCACGTACCGGCTCTCGGCGATCGTGGCGGACCCGCCGCGGGGCGGGCCGGTGGCGGCGGGCCTGGTCCTGGTGCTGGCGGGGGCGCTGGCGAAGTCGGCGATCTTCCCGTTCAGCACGTGGCTGCCGGCGGCGATGGCGGCGCCGACGCCGGTCTCGGCGTATCTGCACGCGGCGGCGATGGTCAAGGCGGGCGTCTACCTGCTGGCCAGGCTGGCGCCCGCGTTCGGGGACGTGCCGGTGTGGCGGGCGGTGGCGGTGCCGCTGGGCGTGCTGACGATGGTGCTGGGCGGCTGGCGGGCGCTGCGGGAGACGGATCTGAAGCGGCTGCTCGCGTACGGGACGGTGAGCCAGCTCGGCTTCCTGACGATCCTGTTCGGGATGGGCACCCGGGACGCGGCGCTGGCCGGGGTGGCGATGCTGCTGGCGCACGCGCTGTTCAAGGCGGCGCTGTTCCTGGTGGTGGGCGCGGTGGATCACGCGGCGGGCACGCGGGACCTGAACCGGCTGAGCGGGCTGTGGCGGTCGGCGCCGTGGCTGTGCGCGGCGGCGGTGCTGGCGGGCGCGTCGATGGCGGGGGTGCCGCCGCTGGTGGGGTTCGTGGCGAAGGAGGCGGCGCTGGAGTCGCTGCTGACGTGGGAGACCTTCGACACGCTGGCGCTGGCGGGGGTGGTGGCCGGCTCGGCGCTGACCGTCGCGTACACGCTGCGGTTCCTGTGGGGGGCGTTCGGCACGAAGCGGGGGCTGCGGCCGTCGCCGGCGCATCGCACGCCGGCGGCGATGTTCGCGCCGGCGGCGCTGCTGTCGGCGCTGGGGCTGGCGCTGGCGCCGCTGGCGGGCGTGTACGACGCGGCCATGTCGGGTTACACGGGCTCCTTCCGTGACGCGGGGCACGGCACGCATCTGGCGCTGTGGACGGGCGCGGTGGTGCCGCTGCTGCTGTCGCTGCTGATCTTCGCCGTGGGCGGGCTGCTGTTCTGGGCGCGGCGGCCGGTGGCGCGGATCGGCGCGGCGTTGCAGTTCGCCGACTCGGCCACGCTGTTCTGGACGGTGATGCGGCGGCTGGACCTGTTCGCGATCCAGACGACCGGCATCGTCCAGCGCGGCTCGGTGCCGGACTACCTGCTGATCACGCTGGCGTCGGTGGCGGCGCTCGGCCTGTTCTCCTTCCTGTACGTGACGCCGCCGGACCTGGATCTGCGGATCGTCGCCTGGCAGCAGCCGGAGCAGCCGTTCGTCGTGGTGCTGATGGTCGCGGCGGCCGCGCTGGCGCTGGCCGCGCGCGCGTACGTGCTGCTCGCGGTGGTGACCGGGCTGACCGGGTACGGGACGGCGCTGCTGTTCCTGGCGCACGGCTCTCCTGACCTGGCGCTGACGCAGTTCCTGGCCGAGACGCTGAGCCTGGTGGTGTTCGCGCTGGTGCTGCGGCGGCTGCCGATCGAGCCGGTCCAGGCGCGGCTGCGCTTCCCGTTCCGGCTGGCGATCGGGCTGGTGGTGGGGACGGTGACGGCGGGCGCGGGGATGCTGGCGATGGAGGCGCGGCAGGCCGAGCCCGTCGGCGGGCTGATGGCGGGGGCGGCCGAGCGGGCCGGGGCGCACAACATCGTCAGCGCGCTGCTGCTGGACATCCGCGCCTGGGACACGCTGGGCGAGAGCACCGTGCTCGTCGTGCTCACGCTGGGCGTCACGAGCCTGGTGTTCCTGCGGCGCACCTCGTACACGATCGAGCGGGACGAGGGCGGCACGGCCCGGCCGCCGGGGCGGCCGCACTGGCTGAGCTCGGCGCTGCCCCGGGGGGAGCGGGCGCTGGCGTTCGAGGTGGCGGCGCGGCTGACGTTCCACACGGTGCTGGTGCTGTCGGTCTACCTGCTGCTCGTCGGGCACAGCCTGGTGGGCGGCGGGTTCGCGGGCGGCATCGTGGCCGGGCTGGCGATCACCGTGCGTTACCTGGCGGGCGGCCGGTACGAGCTGGCGGCGGCGGTGCCGGTGCACGCGGGCGTGCTGCTGGGCGCGGGGCTGACGCTGTCGACCGGCACCGCGCTGGCAGGGCTGCTGTCGAGCGGCGCGGCGCTGACGATGCTGGCCGCCGACGTGACGGTGCCGCTGCTCGGCACCCTGCACCTGTCCACGGGCCTGCTGTTCGACCTCGGCGTGTACGTGACCGTGATCGGGATGGTGCAGGACGTGCTGCGCGCGCTGGGCGCCGAGCTCGACCGTCAGATCGAGAAGGAGAACGCCTCGTGACGATCCCGCTGCTGCCGTTCGCCGCCTCCGGGGTGCTGATCGCCACCGGGGTGACGCTGATGCTGGAGCGGAGCCTGGTCCGGCTGCTGGCCGGCGTGGTGATGCTGGGCAACGGGGTGAACCTGCTCATCGTCACCTCCAGCGGCAGCCCGGGCAGCCCGCCGATCCTGGGCCGGTTCCCGCAGGAGGGGATGGCCGACCCGCTGCCGCAGGCGATGGTGCTGACCGCGATCGTCATCACGCTGGGCGTGACCGCGTTCCTGCTGGCGATGGTGCACCGGTCGTGGCAGCTCACCGGCAGCGACGAGGTGCAGGACGACACCGAGGACCGGCGGGTGCGGCTGCGCGCGCGGGCGGGCGAGCTGAGCGAGGCGGTGCGGCGCAGGCAGGAGGAGTACCGGCGGCTGCTGGCCGAGGAGCGGGTGCAGCGGCCCACGGAGAAGGAGGCCCGGCGGCGGCTGCGGCTGCGGCGGCGCGAGGCGCTGCGGCTGATGCGGCACGCCATCCGGCAGGAGCGGGCGCGGCAGGCGCTGGCGCTGGACCCGGAGCTGGAGGGCGACGACTGATGGAGAGCCTCGTCGCGGTGCCGGTGCTGCTGCCGCTGCTGGCGGCCGGTGTGAAGCTGGCGATCGGCGCGCGGCTGCGCCGTCTGCAGTCGCTCATCAGCATCGTGACGCTGACGATCACGGCCGTGGTGTCGCTGGTGCTGCTCGTGGAGGTGGACGCGCACGGGCCGGTGGTCACCGAGCTGGGCGGCTGGGAGTCGCCGCTGGGCATCTGCCTGGTGGCCGACCGGCTGTCGACGTTGATGCTGGTGGTCTCGACGCTGGTGACGCTCTGCGTGATGGTGTACGCGGTGGGCGGCGCGTACGCCGACCAGGAGCACGACGCGCCCATGGCGATCTTCAATCCGGCGTTCCTGGTGATGGTGGCGGGGGTGGCGGACGCGTTCCTGTCGGGTGACCTGTTCAACCTGTTCGTGGCGTTCGAGATGCTGCTGAGCGGCTCGTACGTGCTGCTGACGTTCGGCGGCACCCAGTCGCGCATCCGGGCCGGGGCCACGTACACGGTGATGGGGCTGGCCTCGTCGATGCTGTTCCTCATCGCGCTGGCCGTCACGTACGCGGCGACGGGGACGCTGTCGTTCGCGCAGCTCGCCGAGCGGTTCGGGCCGCTGGACACGCACGTGAAGCTGCTGATCGAGCTGACGCTGCTGCTCGCGTTCGCGATCAAGGCGGCGATCTTCCCGCTGTCGGCGTGGCTGCCCGACTCCTATCCGACGGCGCCCGCCCCGGCGACCGCGGTCTTCGCCGGGCTGCTCACCAAGGTCGGCGTGTACGCGATCATCCGGCTGGAGGCGCTGCTGTTCCCCGGCGGGCCGGTGGCGACGCTGCTGATGTGGGTGGCGCTGGCGACGATGCTGGTGGGAGTGCTGGGCGCGGTCGCGCAGACCGACATCAAGCGGGTGTTCTCCTTCACGCTGGTCAGCCACATCGGCTACATGGTGTTCGGGGTGGCGCTGTCGACCGTGCAGGGGCTCAGCGGGGCGATCTTCTACGTGGTGCACCACATCACGGTCACGACCGGGCTGTTCCTGGTGGCGGGGCTGATCGAGCGTCGGGCCGGCACCACGCGGGTGGAGCGGCTGGGCGGGCTGATGACGGCCACGCCGCTGATCGCGCTGCTGTATCTGATCCCGGCGCTGAACCTGTCGGGCATCCCGCCCATGTCGGGCTTCCTGGGCAAGCTGGCGCTCATCCAGGCCGGGCTCGCCGACGGCAGCCCGCTGGCGCTGCTGCTGGTCGCGGGCAGCCTGACGACGAGCCTGCTCACCCTGTACGCGGTGGCCAAGGTGTGGGGCAAGGCGTTCTGGCGGGCGCCGGAGCCGTCGGTCACCGGGACGGTGGTGGAGAGCGACGAGTCCACCGGCGAGGACCCGGTGGTGACCACGACCACGATGCCGCTGACGCTCGTCGGGTCCACGGCGGCGCTGGTGGTGCTCGGGCTGTCGTACACGCTGCTCGCCGGGCCGCTGTCGGCGCTGACCGACCGGGCCGCCGCCGAGCTCATGTCCCGGGGGCCGTACGTCTCCGCCGTGCTGGGGAGGGGCGAGTGACGTCGAGGCTGCTCACGCCGAGGGTGTTCGGCAGGCCGGTGCCGGTGCCGCTGGTGGCGTGGCTGACGCTGATCTGGGTGATGCTGTGGGGCAGCGTGTCGCCGCTCACGCTGGCGGGCGGGGTGGTGGCGGGGGCTCTGGTGGTGTGGCTGCTGCCGCTGCCGGTGCTCGACCCGGGCATCCGGCTGTGGCCGATCGCTTTCGTGCGGTTCGCGGCGTGGTTCGGGCTGGACCTGGTGACCTCGACGGTGCGGGTGGTGTTCTGGGTGCTGCATCCGGGGCCGCCGCCGACGGGCGTGGTCCGGGCGCCGCTGCGCACCTCGTCCGAGTCGATGATCATGATGGTGATGGTGGCGGTGTCGACCGTGCCGGGGAGCCTGGTGCTGGAGTACCTGCCGGAGCGGCGCGAGCTGGTGCTGCACCTGCTGGGGCGGCGCGGGGACCTGGACGAGATCGGCCGGGCGGAGGTGGCCGGGCTGGAGTCGCGCATCGTCCGGGCGTTCGGCACCTCGGCCGACCGGGAGGAGCTGGGATGACTGCGGTTTATGTGGTGACGCTGGCGCTGCTCGCCTGCGGGGCCGCTGCGGCGCTCTACCGGGTGGCGCGCGGGCCGTCGATGCTGGACCGGGCGGTGTCGCTGGACGTGCTGACGTCGCTGGCGATGTGCGGGCTGGGCGCGTTCGCGGCGGTCACGGACGACTACTCGGACGTCCCGATCCTGCTGGTGCTGTCGCTGCTCGGGTTCGTCGGGTCGGTGTCGATCGCCCGCTTCTTCCCCGGCCGGTCGCGGTGAGCGTGCTGGACGTGGCGGCGGCCGCGTGCCTGCTCACCGGGGCGGTGCTGGCACTGTCGGCGGGGGCCGGGCTGATGCGCTTCCGCAACACCCTCGACCGCATGCACGCCGGCACCAAGCCGCAGGTGCTGAGCGTGCTGCTGGTGCTGCTGGCGATGTGGCTGCGCGAGCCCACCCTGTGGCTCGCCGGGCCGCTGCTGATCGTCGGCGTGTCCCAGGTGATCACGGTGTCGGTGGCCGCGTACGTGATCGCCAGGGCGGCCCACCGCCGCCGAGCCCCCGAGGACGACGACGGCACCGCGCTGCCGCCCGATCACTCCCCCGCGCCGGGCCGCGAGCGGCGCTGAGACCCGCCGTCGTCCCCGTTGGAGTTGTGCCGGTCGATGGCCGGCTGGGCGAACCACGCCCACGCCGCCAGCGCCGCGACGACCCCCGCCGTGCCCCAGGCGAGCGCCGAGTCGAACAGGAAGTCCACGACCAGCATCGTCGCCGCCGTCATCGACATGGCCAGCGCCAGCGCCCCGGCGATCCCGTAGAAGTTGGAGCGCCGGACCAGCCGCTCCTTCATGCCCTGCCGGAACAGCACCCGGTGCTGGTTGGCGGGCGCGATGTAGCAGATCGACGCGATCGCCGCGCTGACCAGCGCCACGTAGAACAGCCACCGGTCGAACGCGCTCAGCCGGACGAACCCCTGCGAGAACGGCACCGTCAACAGGAACGCGAACAGCACCTGCACCCCGGTGACCGCCACGCGGGCGCCCTGCAGCAGCTCGACGAAATTACGGTCGGCCCGCTCCTGCCGGGTCTCCCTGTCCTGCTCCGGCACCTGTTCCATACCCGCCCTCCCTGACCTCGCGCCTGCCGGGGATCTCCTCTTCCTTGAGGAAGCGGGTCAAAACCCCGCCAGCAGCTTGGCCGGGGTGATCGGCAGGTCACGGACCCGGACGCCGGTGGCGTGGTGGACCGCGTTGCCGATCGCGGCGGCCGTGCCGACGATGCCGATCTCGCCGATGCCCTTGGCGCCCATCGGGTTGAGGTGCGGGTCGTCCTCGTCGATCCAGTACGCGCGCACGTCCGGCACGTCGGCGCACGCCGGGACGTGATACTGGGCCAGGTCGTGGTTGCCGAACCCGCCGAACTCCGCGTCGGTGACGCTCTCCTCCATGAGCGCCATGCCCAGCCCCATCGTCATGCCGCCGACGAACTGGGAGCGGGCCAGGTCGGGGTCGATGACCCGGCCGGCGGCGAACACGCCGAGCAGCCTCGGCACCCGCACCTCGCCGGTGTCCGGGTCGACGCGCACCTCGGCGAACTGCGCGCCGAACGCGTGCCTGGCGTAGTCGCCGCCCCTCCCCGCCTCCCCGGCGGTGTCGGCGGCGCCGTGCTTCCCGTCGCGCAGCAGCTCCTCGCAGGCCCGTACGACGGCCGAGCCCCACGAGGCCAGGCCCATCGAGCCGCCGGCGAGCGGCGCGGCGGGCAGGTCGCTGTCGCCGAGCTCGACCCGCACCCGGCCGGCGGGCACGTCGAGGGCGCCGGCGGCGATGGCGGTGAGCGCCGTGCGGGCGCCGGTGCCGATGTCGGCGGCGGCGAGCCTGATCACGAAGGCGCCGTCCTCGGCGGTGGCGGTGGCCTGGGAGGGCCGGGTCATGGCCGGGTAGGTGGAGGCGGCGACGCCGGTGCCGACCAGCCAGCGGCCGTCGCGCCGGACCCCGGGCGCCGGGTCGCGCCCCTCCCAGCCGAACCGGCGGGCGCCCTCGCGCAGGCAGGCCACCAGGTTGCGGGAGCTGAACGGCAGCCCGCCCTCCGGCTCGGCGTGCGGCTCGTTGATCACGCGCAGCTCGATCGGGTCGATCCCGGCGGCCACGGCCAGCTCGTCCATCGCCGACTCCAGCGCGTACATGCCGGGGCACTCGCCGGGGGCGCGCATCCACGAGGGGCTGGCGACGTCCAGGCGGACCAGCCGGTGCGCGGTGCGCAGCGCCGGCGTGGCGTACATGGTGCGGGCGGGCACGGCGGCCTGCTCGGCGAACTCGACGAGCGTCGAGCTCTGCACGCGCACCTCGTGGTCGAGCGCGGTCAGCCGGCCGGTCGCGTCGCAGCCGAGGCGCAGCCGGTGCATGGTGGGCGTGCGGTAGCCGGTGACGTCGAAGAGCTGCTGCCGGGTGAGCGCGATCTTGACCGGACGGCCGGTGGCGCGGGCGGCGAGCGCGGCGAGTATCGCGTGCGGCCGGGTGGTGCCCTTGGACCCGAAGCCGCCGCCGACGTGCCGCGACACGACGCGCACGCGTTCCGGGGGCAGGCCGAGCGTGCGCGCGATGGTGTCGCGGTCGGCGGCGGCGCCCTGGGTGGAGTCGTAGACGGTCAGCCGGTCGCCGTCCAGGACGGCGAGGGCGGCGTGCGGCTCCATCGGGTTGTTGTGCAGCGGCGGCGTGCTGTAGGTGACGTCCACGGTGACGGCGGCGCCGTCGAGCCCGGCGGTCACGTCGCCCTTCGCGGTGTCGGCGGGGAAGGCCGGGTTGACCTTCTCCGGCCGGTAGAGGCCGGGGTGGTCGGCGCGCAGCAGCACGTCGTGCGGCTCGGCCGCGTAGGTGACGCGGACGGCGCGGGCGGCGGCGCGGGCGTTCTCGTAGGTGTCGGCGACGACGGCGGCGACGATCTGCCCCCGGTAGGCGACGTCCCGGCTGCTGAACAGGCGCAGCTCGGGGTCGGCGTCGCCGGCCAGGTCCGGCGGGTCGTCGCTGGACAGCACGGCCAGCACGCCGGGCATCGCGCGGGCCGCCTCGGCGTCGATCGCGGTGACGCGGCCCTTGGCGATCCCGGACTGGACGGCGTAGGCGTGGGCGACGCCGTCCACGGGGTACTCGGCGGCGTAGAGGGCTCGGCCGGTGACCTTGTCCCGGCCTTCGACACGGTTCACGGGGTCAGCTCCTTCAGCGCGCGCACGATCACGTTGCGGGCCATCGGCACCTTGTAGGCGTTGCGCGGCAGCGGCCTGGCCTGGTCGAGCTCGGCCTCGGCGGCGCGGGCGTAGGATTCCTCGCCGGCGGGGGCGCCGAGCAGCGCGGCCTCGGCGCGGGCGGCGCGCCAGGGCGCGTGGGCGACGCCGCCGAGCGCGAGCCGGACGCCCGTGACGATGCCGTCGGCGCCGACGTCGAGCGCGGCGGCGACCGACACCAGCGCGAACGCGAACGAGGCGCGCTCGCGCACCTTGAGGTAGGCCGAGCGGCCGGGCGGCGGGGGCGGCAGCTCCACGGCGGTGATCAGCTCGCCGGGCTCCAGCACGGTGTCGCGCTCGGGCTCGTCGCCGGGCAGCCGGTGCAGGCCGGGCATCGGCAGCACGCGCGAGCCGGCCGGGCCGGTCACGTGCACGCGGGCGTCGAGCGCGGCCAGCGCCACCGCCATGTCCGACGGGTGCGTGGCCACGCACGCCTCCGAGTAGCCGAGCACGGCCAGGTGGGAGTGGTCGCCGGGGATGGCCGGGCAGCCGGAGCCCGGCCGCCGCTTGTTGCACGGCTTGGAGACGTCCTGGAAGTACGGGCAGCGGGTGCGCTGCAGCAGGTTGCCGCCGACGGTCGCCAGGTTGCGGATCTGCCCGGACGCGCCCGACAGCACGGCCCTGGCGAGCATCGGGTAGCGGGCCAGCACCAGCGGGTGCGTGCCGAGGTCGCTGTTGCGCACGGCCGCGCCGACGCGCAGCCCGTCGCCGGCCGCCTCGACGCGGTCCAGCGGCAGCCTGCTGACGTCCACCAGGCGCTCGGGCTCGGCCACGCCGAGCCGCATGAGGTCCACCAGGTTCGTGCCGCCGCCCAGGTACATGTCGCCAGGCCGGAAACCCGCCACCGCGGCGGCCGGGTCGGCGGCGCGCGTGTACTCGAACGCCTTCACCGCGCCACCTCCGCGATCGCGGCCACGATGCCCTGGTAGGCGCCGCACCGGCACAGGTTGCCGCTCATCCGCTCGCGGATCTCCCCGGCGGTCAGCTCGGGCTCGGCGGTCAGGTCCTCGGTGACGGCGCTGGGCCCGCGCTCGGCCAGCATCCCGGCGGCCGAGCAGAGCTGCCCGGGGGTGCAGTAGCCGCACTGGAAGGCGTCGTGCGCGATGAACGCCTCCTGCAGCGGGTGCGGCGCGCCGTCGCCGGCCAGCCCCTCGACCGTCGTCACGGCCTGCCCGTCGCACGCCACGGCCAGGAGCAGGCAGGCGTTGGCCCGCCGCCCGTCCAGCAGCACCGTGCAGGCGCCGCACTGGCCGTGGTCACAGCCCTTCTTCGAGCCGGTCAGCCCGAGCCGTTCGCGCAGCAGGTCGAGCAGCGAGGTGCGGGGATCCACGGGCAGCGTGCGCTCGTCTCCGTTCACGCGCAGGGTGATCTCCATGGCCGCTCGACTACCCGGGCGCCGCCGGGGACAAGCTACTCGTCCAGGAAATTCTGGATGACCCTGGCGAACGCCTCGGCCTGAAACTCCAGCGGCACCATGCCGCCCTCGATCACCGCCGTCCGCGCGCCGGGCAGCCGCCCCGCCAGCGCCTTCAGCTCCGGGAAGGCGTACGGGTCGGCCGACGCGCCGACGACCAGCACCGGGCAGCGGATCAGCCCGAGCCGGTCCTCCATCCGGTACGCGGCGACCGCCCGGTGCCCGAGCTCCACGTCGGGCCAGACGGCCAGCGCGTCACGCACGAACCGGGCCAGCAGGTCGGGCCGCTCCGGCGGGTAGAAGCCGGCGCGGCCCGCCCACAGCGCGGTCAGGTGCGAGCCGTCGGCGCTCTCCTCGGCGTGGTCGACCGGCGGCCTCTCGCGCCGCACCCGCCTGCCCTCGGCGTCGACGAGCGGCGTGGACGACAGCACCAGCGCGGTGACCCGCTCCGGGGCCCGGCTCGCCGCCTCGATCGCGATCACGCCACCGGTGTGGTGCCCGGCGATCGCGGCGCGCTCCAGGCCGAGCGCGTCCATCAGGGCGAGCACGCCGCCCGCGTACGCCTCGACGGAGTGCTCGGGCGGCGACGCCGAGGCGCCGAACCCGAGCGTGTCCATGGCGACGGCCCGGCGCGTGCGCCCGAGCAGCGGCAGCACCTCGCGGTACTCGTCCCACGACCGGGGTGACTGGTGCAGCAGCAGGACGGGTTCGCCCCACCCGCACGAGGCGTAGTGGATCTGTCCGAACGGCGTGCCGGCATACCCGAACTCGATCATTCGCGGCCCTTCCTGGCGACGTGCTCCCCCGGCAGCGTAAAGGGCGGGCCAGGGCATGTGTCACGCCATGCCTCACGGGTAGCGCCGACGGGGACGGCGATCGGCGGGGAGGGACATGACGGCGCAGGTGTGGGACGGCGGCCCGGCGGCGGTGCTGACCGTGAACGCGGGGTCGTCCAGCCTCCGCCTCGACCTGGTCGACGGCGGCAGCGTCGTCGACAGCGCGCACGCCGAGCGCGCCATGGAGCCGGACGCCGCCCGCGAGGAGCTGTCCGCCTTCCTCGGCCGCCACCTGGACCGCGACGTCGCGGCCGTCGCGCACCGGCTGGTGCACGGCGGCGACCTGGTGCGCGCCCCGGTGGTCGCCGACGACGAGCTGGCGCGCGGGCTGCGCGAGCTGACCGGGCTGGCGCCGCTGCACCTGCCGCCCGCGCTGGCGCTGCTGGACGCGGCCCGCGAGCTGCTGCCCGCCGTGCCGCACGTGCTCTGCCCCGACACCGCCTTCCACGCCGCCCTGCCCGACGCCGCCGCCGTCTACCCGCTGCCGCGGCCCTGGCGGGAGCGCTACGGGCTGCGCCGCTACGGCTTCCACGGCCTGTCGTACGCGTGGGCGTCGGGCCGCGCCGCCGAACTGCTCGGCCGGCCGGTCGCCGACCTCGGCCTGGTGCTGGCACACCTGGGCGGCGGGGCGTCGGTGTGCGCGGTGTCGGGCGGGCGCAGCCTGGACACCTCGATGGGCTTCACGCCGCTCGACGGGCTGCCGATGAGCAAGCGGTCCGGCGCGGTCGACCCCGGGATGCTGCTGTGGCTGCTGGAGGACGGCCGGCTCACGCCGGACGAGCTGCGCCGCGGCCTGGAGCGCGAGTCGGGGCTGCTGGGGCTGTCCGGCGGGCGTTCCGGTGACACCCGCGACCTGGTGGCGGCCGAGCGGGACGGCGACCGGGCGGCCGGGCTCGCGCTGGAGGTGTTCTGCCACCGGGTCAGCCGGGAGATCGCCGCCGCGGCCACGTCGCTGGACCGCCTGGACGCGCTGGTGTTCACCGGGGAGATCGGCTGGGACCAGCCGGAGGTGCGCGAGGCGGTCTGCCGCAGGCTGGGGCTGCTCGGCGTGGCGACGCCGGTGCGCGGCAACCGGGCCGACGACGGCCCGGTCAGCGCCCCCGGCGCGGCCGTCCCGGTGCTGGTCGTCGAGGTGCACGAGGAGCTGCAGCTCGCCCGCGAGTGCCTGCGCGAGCTGTACGGGCCCGCCGCGCCGCAGGAGGCCGACCGCGGCCCGTGAACCCGGTGATCACGTGTGGGCCTCGCCCAGATCCGTCCAGTCGCGTCCCGGGGCGCGCCCGCGCCACCCGGCCAGCAGCTCGGCCGCCCGAGACGGCGGCGCCGCCAGCCACATCCGCTGGGTGCCGCCCTCGGCGGCGTGCCGCTCCTGCTCCACACTGCCCTCGCTGCAACAGGCGCACAGCACCCGCACGTTCCCGGCCGGCTCGGCGCCCAGCCCGGCCGCCGCGAACAGCTCCACCAGCTCCACCACGTCCGCGCCGCTCCCCGTGACGGTGACCGACAGCGTCGGCAGGTCGGACGTCGCCCACAGCATCAGCTCGTCGAACACCGGATAGCGCACCCCCTCCACCA
Source organism: Nonomuraea sp. ATR24 (assembly GCF_041950485.1). NCBI lineage: Bacteria > Bacillati > Actinomycetota > Actinomycetes > Streptosporangiales > Streptosporangiaceae > Nonomuraea > Nonomuraea sp. ATR24. Next base: position 275,167 of record NZ_JBGNUU010000009.1, on the reverse strand, counting down.
CCCGCTCGCCGCTGGGCGCGCCGTCGTGCAGCACGATCTCGCCGAACCTGCGGTCGGCCGCCAGCGGCACGCTGACGACCCTGGCCCGCGCCGGGCACACCCGCCGCACCCACACCACCTCCGGCTCGCCGTCCGGCTCCAGCCGCACGCACGCCATGCCGAGATCGGCGTCGATCTCCCCCTCGCCCGGCGGCAGCGTCAGACCGTAGCCGGCCCAGGCGTCCCTGGCGGTCGCCCAGTCACGCATGATCGTGGCGGCGATGCCGAGGTTCCAGAACGCCGGCTCCTGCTCGCCGCGCGGATAGCGGGCCACCGCCTCCTTGCCGATCTCGTACGCGTGCGCCCAGTCCTTGCGGAACTTGTGCGCCAGCGCCAGGTCGAACCACCACGCCGGGCTCCGCTCGCCGTCGGGCTCCAGCGCCACCAGCTCGGTCAGGCCCCGCACCGCGCCGTCCCAGTCCTCGCGGTCCCACGCGGCGTACGCCGCCCGCTCCAGCTCGCCCGGCGCCGTCATGTGCGCTTCCCTTCCCGTCAGCGATCTGATCGCCCGACGTCATGGCAACCATCTCCCGATATGCGGCTGTGCGGCAACATCGCGTAACCTGGTGCCATGTCGACGCCCCGAGTTTCCTAGCTGAGGACCCGCTTCCACGCCAGAAGTGTGTCCTCAGCTTTCTCGGAGCGTCATTCCATGATCACCGTTCGTGACGTCGAGCTGCGCGCGGGTTCCCGCCTGCTGCTGTCCGGCGTGTCCTTCACCGTCTCCCCCGGCGACCGCATCGGCCTCGTCGGCCGCAACGGAGCGGGCAAGACCACCCTGCTGACCGCGCTCGCCGGTCACGCCCGCCCGGCCGCGGGCACCATCACCGCCACCGGCCCCACCGCCTACCTCTCCCAGGACGCCCGCCCCACCTCCCGCCCCGCCGGAAAGGCGCCGAACGGGACCTGGGACTCCCCCGAGGGCCCAAGAGGGCCCGCCACCCCGCTCTCTCCCGCAGGACCGAGCGGGGCCGCCACCCCAGGCTCGCCCGCAGGGCAGGGCGGAGGCGTCGCGTTTCACTCCCCCGAAGGGTCGGCGCTGACGGTGGCGGGGCGGATTCTCGGGGCGCGGGGGCTCGGGGAGGCCGTGCGGCGGTTGCGGGCCGCCGAGGCCGCGATGGCCGGGGCCCGCGACGAGGCCGCGCTGGAGCGGGCCATGGCGGAGTACGCGCGGGCCGAGGCGGCGTTCCAGGCGGGCGGCGGCTACGCGGCGGAGGCCGAGGCTGCGCGCGTGGCCGCCGGGCTGGGGCTGCCCGCGCGGCTGATGGACCAGCCGCTCGCGACGCTGTCCGGCGGCCAGCGGCGGCGCGCCGAGCTGGCCCGCATCCTGTTCGCCGGCCACGACGGCGTCCTGCTGCTGGACGAGCCGACCAACCACCTGGACGCCGACTCGCTCACCTGGCTGCGCGGCTTCCTCCAGGGGCACCGGGGCGGCCTGGTGGTGATCAGCCACGACACCGGCCTGCTGGAGGCGGTCGCCAACCGGATCTTCCACCTGGACCCGCACCGCGCCACGATCGACGTGCACAACACCGGCTGGCGTGCCTACCTGGCGCAGCGCGGGAGCGACGAGCGGCGGCGCACCCGGCAGCGGGCGAACGCCGAACGCAAGGCCGCCGCGCTGCACGCCCAGGCGGACCGGATGAAGGCCCGCTCGGCGACCGCCACGATGGCCAGGAGCATGGCCCGCCGCGCCGACCGCATGCTGGCGGACCTGGAGCCGGCCCGCCGGGCTGACCGGGTGGCGCGCATCCGGCTGCCCGACCCGGCCCCCTGCGGGCGCACGCCGCTCGGCGCGATCAGCCTGACCAAGTCCTACGACGGCCACCGCGTGCTGGACGGCGTGGACCTGGCGGTGGACCGGGGCAGCCGCCTGGTCGTGCTGGGGTTCAACGGAGCGGGCAAGACGACGCTGCTGCGGCTGCTGGCCGGGGACGAGGAGCCGGACAGCGGCCGGGTGGTGCGCGGGCACGGGCTGCGGCTGGGCTACTTCGCCCAGGAGCACGACACGCTCGACCCGGCGCGGACCGTACGGGAGAACCTGGCGGCGGCGGCCCCGCATCTGACGGACGGCGAGGCGCGGGGGGTGCTGGGGGCGTTCCTGTTCTCGGGCGACGACGCCGGCAAGCCGGCCGGGGTGCTGAGCGGCGGCGAGAAGACCCGGCTGGCGCTGGCCGGTCTGGTGCATTCCGGGGCGAACGTACTGCTGCTGGACGAGCCGACCAACAACCTCGACCCGGCGTCCCGGGACGAGGTCCTGGCGGCGGTCGGCTCGTACCCGGGGGCGATCGTAATGGTCACCCACGACGAGGGGGCCGTCGACGCCCTGCGCCCGGACCGCGTCCTGCTGCTGCCGGACGCGGAGGAGGACCTGTGGAACGACGACTACCGCGACCTGGTGTCACTCTCCTGACGAGCGGTCCGCCGTCACCCCCGTGAGCAGCCGGTGCAGCCTGCGCGCCTCCTGGGCGAAGCGGGTGGAGCCGGCGGCCGTGTCACCGGTCTTGATGGTCTTGAGCAGGTCCTTCCACATGTCGGGGACCCTAGCGGCGGCCCCCGACAGTCCGGTCAGGCGCGCAGGTCGTCGATAGCGCGCAGGACGGCGCGCTCGTCCAGCATCACGGAGGCGGTGAGGCCGAGCAGGGCGCTGATCCCGCGGGTGGCGGGGCCGCCGTGGCGGTGCTCGTGGAAGGCGGCGGCGAGCGTGAGCAGGCCGGTCCGCAGCGAAGGCCCGGGGAAGGTGACGGCGGGGGCACAGCGGCGCAGGTGCTCGGCGTGCCGGTCCTGCCAGGGCTCCCAGCGCCAGCCGGGCCACAGCCGCGGCGCGTCGGGGAGGACCTGGGCGAGGTCACGGGTCGTCCACACGCCCGCCGTGCGCGTGTCGGCGTCGAGGTGGATCCCCGCCGTCGGCGCGTCCGGCCACGCGGGGACGGGCTCCCAGGCCGCGTACGTGTCGAGGGAGGCGGGCCCGTGGCCGATGACGGCGTCGACGGGCGGGCTGACCGGGTAGCCGCGCACGGTCCCGGCGCGGGCGACGGTGACCAGGCACACGGGCTCGCCCGGCGCGGCCCGCCGAAGCGTGTCGGGCCAGGTGGGCAGGGAGGCGGGCAGCGGGCTCCCGGGCGGGTGGACGGCGGGGTCGAGCCAGAGCATCGGCATCCTGGCCGCGAGCTCCTCGGGCGTGCGCACGCCGGGCGGCACCGGCATCGACCGGGGCGCGGCCACCCCGGCGGGGTCCTCGCCGACGGCGCGGACCAGGTCGGCCAGGCCGTCGTAGGCCCATTCGACCCGCCAGCCCGCCCAGGTGGTGGCCAGCACGCGCAGCGCCGCCCACCGGTAGGACGGGTCGGCGCGGCACGGCGAGAACCACAGCAGCCGCTGCTCGTCCACGTCGACGAGCGCGGCCCCGGTGCACAGGATCTCGTTCATGAAGGTGGTGTCGGCCCGCTGGCGTTCGGCGTGGGCGAGGCCGGCGGCGGGGCCGGGCAGCAGCTCCAGCTCCAGGTCGTAGCCGGCCCACGGGGAGTAGCGCAGGCTCCAGGAGCCGTGCCGTTTGATCACGAAGTGTGCTCGATCACCCACGCAGCGATACTAGAGGCGTCTTCCGCCCCGCATCCGGGTTTTCCCCATGTTGACCCGCTGACAGCATGCTGGCATGGCGTTACGGCTGAGGGCGGCGCGCGCGGAGGAGGCCGGGTGGCTGAGCGAGCTGGCGGTGCGGTCGAAGGCGTACTGGGGGTATGAGGAGACGTTCCGGGAGGAGTTGCGGCTGCTGCCGGAGGAGGTGGCGGCGCGCCGGGTGACGGTGGCCGAGCGGGACGGCCGGGTGCTGGGGTTCGTCACGGTCGACGGGGAGCCGCCGGACGGGGTGCTGGGCATGCTGTTCGTGGAGCCGGCGGCGATCGGCGGCGGCGTGGGCCGGGCGCTGTACGGGCACGCGCTGCGGGAGGCGGGCCGGGCCGGGTTCGCGCGGCTGGTGATCGAGGCCGACCCGCACGCGGTGGGGTTCTACACGGCGATGGGCGCGGTGGAGTGCGGTCCGGCGCGGCTGGTGGCGCGGCTGGTGGCATGGCCGCCGGCGCCGGAGCCGTCGTGGGTGGCGGCGTGGACCGGCGGGCGGCCGGCGGTGCACGTGGGGAACGTGGCGGAGTTCAACGGCGCGCCGCCGGGGCCGGACCACTACGCGTGCATGGCGGTGTTCGCTGGGCCGCTGCCGGAGGCCGTGGTGCTGCCGGTGCCGGTGGACCGGGCGTGGATCGACGGGCTGGCGGACGAGCTCGGCTGGGGCGAGGTCGAGGTGCACGACGGCATCGCCCCGGACGGCGCGGTGTCGGCGGCGATCGGGAGGCGGCCCGCGCTGGCGCGGCGGCTGGCGTCGGCGCCGGGGCCGGTGCTGCCGTGGGGCCGTACCGAGCAGTTCGCCCGGATCGTCCCCACGCCGGGCCGGGTGCTGGCCGCGATCGCCCGGTTCGAGTCCAAGCGCGGCGCGCACGAGCTCTTCCGCGCGCTGGCGCCGGACCATCCGGGGATCGTCGTGCCGGCGCAGCGGCCGGTCGGCTCCCGCCGGGAGCTGCGCCGGGAGCTGGCCTCGGGCGTGCCGCTGGTGCTGAAGACCGAGTACGGCGTCGGCGGCTCCGGCACGCTGATCCTCGACGGCGGCACGCGCCGGGCCGGGCGGCGGTGGGCCCGCGCCGGCGTGCTGGTGGAGGAGTACGTGCCCGGCTCCGGGCCGTACCGCGACCCGACGTTCGACGCCGTCGTCGACGACCACGGCGCGGTCCACCCGGTGGGGACCGGCTTGATGCGGGTCGAGGGCCCCCGCTACCAGGGCGTCACCACCGGCCCCGGCGTGCTGCCCGCAGAGCTGGCGACCACGGCCGCCCGGTTCGGCACGGCGGTGGGCCGGGCGCTCGCGGAGCACGGCTACCGGGGCTGGTACGACGTCGACTTCGTGACCGACCCGGCGGGACGCCTGGCTCCGACGGAGATCAACCTGCGCCTGACCGGCCCGGCGGCCGCCCACACCCTGCGAGCCCGGCTCGACGCGCTGCGCGGCGGGCGGCATCTGGTCCGGGCGCTGGACCGGCTGCCGCTGGGCGCGCGGCTGCCCCCGGCGGCGCTGCGCGGGCATCTGGACGAGGTCGCGCGGGAGTGCCGGGGGCTCGGCGTGACGTTCCTGCCGACGATCCCGGTGGCCGCGATGGAGCCGTGGCCGTACCTGGGCGTCGCCCTGGCCGCCCGCACGGCGGACGCCCTCGACCGGGCCGAGGCCGCCGTACGGGCCGCCAACGAGGCGCTCGCGTTCACCGAGGTCGGGCGGCCACGAAGGCGACGACCACGGCTGCGGCGATCATCAGGGTGACGTTGAACCCGTACACGAGCGCGGCCTGCAGGGGCCAGTCGGTCTTGGCGGCGAGCCGGTAGAAGTTGTCCTGCGGCCACCAGGCGGCCAGCAGCCACGTGATCGCCAGGTGCGCCGCCGCGCTCACCCCTGGCGGCCTGTCCAGCCGCGCCAGCAGCGTGCGCCCCGACAGCAGGAAGGCCACGCCGAGCCCGAACGCCGCGCACTCGAACAGGTAGAGCACCGCGAACAGGCCCGCCCACGGCGGCGGCACGGCCGACAGGTCCGTGGAGTACGGCCACAGCACGTCCGTCAGCAGGTAGGCGGCGACCGCGGAGACCGCGGCGGAGATGGCCATCGCGACGCCGGTCGAGGGCTGCCAGTCGCCGCCCTTCCCTCCGGAGGGCGTGGCCGTGGCGCGCACCGGCAACGGCAGCGCGCGGTGGTCGACCCGCCCGTCGGCCGTGCGCGGCAGCGCCCGCACCAGCGTGACGAACCGCGGCAGCCGCCGCCCCGGCAGCCGCTCCACCAGGTAGGCCCGCAGCTCCTCGCCGGTGACCTCGCCGTCCGGCACCACGTACGCGATCAGTTTCGGCCCTCCGGAGCCGGTCCTGACGCTGACGACGGCGCAGTCGGCCACCGCCGGGTGGCGTCGTAACTCCTCTTCGACTGTCATATGACAGGGTTACCCCCATGGAACACCGCGTATTGGGACGCACCGGCCGCCAGGTCGGCGTGGTCGGGCTGGGCGCCTGGCAGCTCGGCGCCGACTGGGGTCAGGTGAGCGAGGACGAGGCGCTCGCGACGCTGGCTGCCGCCACGGAGGCGGGCGTGACGTTCGTCGACACGGCCGACGTGTACGGCGACGGCCGCAGCGAGCGGATCGTCGGCCGCTTCGCCCAGGGACGCCCGGAGCTGACCGTGGCCACCAAGATGGGCCGCCGGGTGGAGCAGGTGCCGTCGAACTACGTGCTGGACAACTTCCGCGCCTGGAACGACCGCTCCCGCCGCAACCTGGGCGTCGACACGATCGACCTGGTGCAGTTGCACTGCCCGCCGACGGCGGTGTTCTCCGACGACGCGGTGTTCGACGCGCTCGACACGCTGGTGGCCGAGGAGCGGATCGCCGCCTACGGGGTGAGCGTGGAGACGTGCGAGGAGGCGCTGACCGCGATCGCCCGTCCCGGCGTGGCGAGCGTGCAGATCATCCTGAACGCGTTCCGGCTCAAGCCGCTGGAGCGCGTGCTGCCCGCGGCGCGGGAGGCGGGCGTGGGGATCATCGCCCGGGTCCCGCTGGCCAGCGGGCTGCTGTCGGGCCGCTACGACGAGAAGACCACGTTCGCGCCGGACGACCACCGCAGCTTCAACCGGCACGGGGAGGCGTTCGACGTGGGCGAGACGTTCTCGGGTGTCGGGTTCGAGACCGGGCTGGAGGCGGTGCGCCGGCTGGCCCCGCTGGTGCCGGAGGGGGCGACGACGGCGCAGTTCGCGCTGCGCTGGATCCTCGACCAGCCGGGCGTGTCCGTCGTCATCCCGGGCGCCCGCAACCCGGCCCAGGCGGCGGCCAACGCGGCCGCCGCGGCTCTCCCGCCGCTGCCGGAGAGCACGCTGCGGGCCGTACGGGACGTCTACGACGAGCTGATCCGCCCGCAGGTGCACGGGCGCTGGTAGTCGAGCTGTGGCTGGTCAGGCGGAGTCGCGGGCGGCGTCGAGCACGCGCTGGGCGTCGCGTTCGAAGAAGCCGCGCGCGGCCAGGCAGAGCAGGCCGCCGAGCACCATCGGGACGATCAGCACGTACATGGCGGTCACGAGGGAGCCGCTGCTGTCGGACGAGACGCCGACCAGCAGCGGCCCGAACGCGGCGCCGGCCGTGATGAACAGTTGCAGCACGGCGAAGCCGAGCCCGCGCGAATCGGCGCCGACCACGTCGGCGAGCGAGGCCGTCATGTTCGGGATGGCGGTGGCCGACAGCAGCGACGAGGTCAGCAGCAGCGTCACGAACAGCGGCAGCGAGTCCATGGAGATCGCGGCGGCCTGGGTGAGCGCGCCGAGCGTGATGCCGGTGCCGCCGACGAGGAGCCGGCCGCCCTTGCGGGTGGCGTGCATGCGCCGGCCGAAGTAGGCGCCGATGAGCGTGCCGCCGACGACGCCGGCGACGCTGATCAGGCCGGCCAGTGAGGCGGCGGTGCCGGCGGCGACGCCGAGGTTCCTGACCATGAGGGTCGGCATCCAGAACGCGATCCCGGCCAGGCCGAGGGTGAGCGACATCAGGCCGACGCAGACCAGGGTGAGGGTGGGGATCTTCAGCATCAGGCGGAACTGCCTGCCGAACCGCAGCCGCTCGCTCAGCCGGTCGGACAGCGCGGTGACCTTGCCCGGCCCGGTGGCCTCGGGCACGGGCTGCGGCTGGTCGGAGCGCAGGGCGATCACCCGGTCGAGGAAGCCGCGCGGCGGCTCCCTGAGCCACCACACGAGCAGCGCCGTCAGCGCCCCCGGGATCGCCATGATCATGAACGTGGCCCGCCAGCCCACGGCCTGGCCGAGGATGCCGCCCAGCGCGGTGCCGATGCCGCCCAGGTAGGTGGTGATGCGGACGAGCCCGTACGCCTTGGCCCTGGTCAGCGGCGGATAGTAGTCGGCGAGCAGGCTTCCGGAGGCGGGGTTGTCGATGTTCTCCGCCGCCGCGAGGAACACCCGCATCGCGAAGAAGATGGCGAACCCGGTGGCGAGACCGGACCCCAGCGTGGCCAGGCTCCAGCAGAACACGACGACGGCGATGATCCGGGTCCGGTTGAACCGGTCGGACAGGTATCCGGCGGGCAGCGCCACGGCGGCGGCGGCCAGCGCGGCGGCGGTCGGGATGGACCCGGCGGCGGTGTCGCTGATCCCCCATTCCGCCTGGAGCAGGGGCAGCACGCCGGACAGCAGGCTGGCCTCGATCCGGTCCACCAGGCCGACGAGGAACAGGACGACCAGGGGCGCCCAGCCGAAGGGCGCGAGATCGGTGGCACTGATTCCCCGGCTGAGTGGCGCTCCCAGGCGCCGGCGCTTCTCCGCAACGACCTCGGCCAACGGGCCCTCCTCACGATTGGAAGGTGTTTCTAAAATCCCGTTCTAGAGGAGTGTGACCTAAATGACAAGAGCGTCCCGCTGGTAACGTCCTGGGAATGAGCGGACCGCCCGGCCTCCCCGGAGGCCGAGTGGGCCGGTGGCGCCATCCTCGACCTCAACGGCGCCGGCTACCTGCGCTGACCTGAGTTCCCCGCGCGGGAGGCGCCGCGGCACGCCGGACGCCGCACCTCAGGACCGGCCACCACGGGCGCGCGTCCCCGATCCGGGCAGGGCGTAGCGGGCGGCGACGGTGCGGACGGCCTCGTCGACCACCTGAGCGACGCGTTCGGCGCTCACCTTCCAGCCCGGCACGAGGAGTGCCGGCCAGAAGACGTAGTTGGAGATCATGCCCAGGAACTGGGTGGCCGCGAGCTCCACGTCCTCGATCCGCACCGTGCCCGCCTCGTGCTCGGCCAGGAGGTAGCCGCGTACGGACTCGAAGTAGGGCAGCTTCCCGTGCGAGAACTGCGCATTGGCGAGCTCGGGAAAGCGCGGCAGCTCGGCGATGACGATGCGGAACAGGTCGGTCATCTGGGGGCGGCTCAGCAGCTCGGCGTAGCGGCGGCCGATGGCGCCGAGCCCGGCGACGATGTCGCCTGCCGGCGGAGGATCCTCCTCGTCAGCGGTGGCCCAGGACTCGGTGACGATGGCGTCGAACAGGGCGGCCTTGGTCGGGAACTGCTTGAACAGGGTGGCCCGCGAAACGCCCGAGCGCTCCGCGATCCGCGCCAGTGACGTGCGGTCGTAGCCCAGCTCGAGGAACAGCTCGGTCGCGGCCGTCACGATCAGCGCGCGCTTCTCCTGGGCGACGCGCTGGTGGTACGTCGTCACGACCTTGCTCATGGGCCGAGCATACAAGACGAGTGGCTTGACTCACCATTGCCGCCGATCTACTGTCAAGCAGTGTGGTGAGCCACTCAGCTCACCATCCCTCCCTCGTACCGAAGGAACATCCGATGAACCGCTTCGACAACCAGACCGTGCTCGTGACCGGCGGGACCGGCGGCCAGGGCTCGAGCCACGTACGCGCCTTCCACGCGGAGGGGGCGAACGTGGTGATCGGCGACATCGACGCCGATCGGGGCGCCGCCCTCGCCGACGAGCTCGGGCCCCGTGCTCACTTCACCCGCCTCGACGTCACCGACGAGAGCTCGTGGTCCGCCGCCGTGCTGGCCGCCGAAAGCGCCTTCGGCGCCCTGAACGTGCTCGTCAACAACGCCGGCGTACAGAACCCGCCGGCGCCGATCGAGGACACGGACCAGGCCACCTGGTCACGCATCCTCGGCATCAACCTCACCGGGACCTTCCTCGGCATCAAGGCCGCCGCCCCGGCTCTGCGCCGCGCGGCGGGGGGAGCCATCGTCAACATCGGCTCGACCATGGGCCTGGGCGGCACGGCTCACTACGCGCCGTACGTCGCCGGCAAGTGGGCGGTACGAGGTCTCACCCGGACGGCGGCACTCGAACTCGGCCGCGACCGCATCCGGGTGAACGCCATCCACCCCGGCGTGATCGCGACCCCCTTCATCCAGGAGCCGGCGGCCGGCGCCACCGTGGCGATCGCCGACTTCTACTCGCCCGAGCCGTTCGCCGTCCCCCGCCTCGGAGAGCCTGCCGACGTCACCAGCCTGCTCCTCTTCCTCACGTCATCGGACGCGTCGTTCATCACCGGTTCGGAGTACGTCATCGACGGCGGGCTCCTGCTCGGCCCCGCCCTTCAGCACGCGTCTCCGTCCCCCGTGCACCGGTGAGCGGTTCAGCCGCATCTGCCCCAGGACTTCCAGCGCGACTTGCCCACGGCGGCACGGGGCCCGCCATCCTGGATCGACCCCATGTAGCTGACGCACCGGCCCTTGCCGTAGGTCTTCACCGGCCCCAGGTAGTGCTTGACGCTCCGGCCCTCGTTCTCGCCGCTCGCGCGCCCGTTGGCGCCGCGCGTCTGCGTCGTGATCGTGGCCATGACGAAGGTGCGGACGCCGAGGTTCGAGGACTTGAACGTGGTGACGCAGTTGTAGCCGGTCCTGCGGTTGTACAGCAGGTAGACGTACCCGAGGACCCGCTTGGAGGGCGTCCGCACGGCCTGCTTGCCGTGCGCGACCCGGGCGAACCCGGAACCGCACACCCGCTCCGGAGTGGCGGCGGAGGCGGCCGCGTACGCGGGAGTCACCAGGCCCCCTCCGATCGACAGTGCCGCGGCAAGGAGGATCGTCGTCGACCCGCGCATTCGGCCAGCCCTTCTCAACCGTCCCCGCCGTCCGGGGACCACCGGCTGATCATCTTGCCGGATCCGGCCCTCGCCGCATGCCCGAATCATCGGACAAGTACGCGGGCGCGATGAATTTTCGCCCGTCCGCCGGTCTGTGTCCCAAGGAGGCAGATCATGGCGAAGATGCTCTATTCGGCGACCATGTCGCTCGACGGCTTCATCACCGGCCCGGGCGGCGACATGTCCTGGCTGACCCCGTACCTCGGTCCCGACCCGATGGCGGACAGGCTCGTGGGCCGGGTCGGGGCGATCCTGGCGGGCAGGCGCTCGTTCGGCGGGGACGACCCGCACCGGGGCGATCCCGAGCGGGAGGGCAAGGCGTTCGGCGGCGGGTGGGACGGGCCGCAGTTCGTCCTCACCCACCGCCCGCCCTCGGCGCCGGTCCCGGGCGTCACGTTCGTCGGCGACCTCCGCACCGCCGTGGCCGAGGCCCGGCGGGCCGCCGGGGACCGGTACGTCAACGTCATCGGCGCCGACGTGGCCCGCCAGTGCCTGGCGGCGGAAATGCTGGACGAGCCCCGCAGGCCACCGGCCTGCACTACCGCGTCGCCGGCTAGAAGTAGCGCGGGGTCAGGTCGGTCGTCGGCCAGGAGGACACGCCGCCCGTCGCCGTGCCCAGGATCCCGTCGATCGCGCCGAACGACGGCGCGTCGCCCTCCTGCCTGCGGTTGAACAGCGCGCAGTAGCTCACCCCGTGCTGGATCCTGGCCAGGAAGCCGAACGTGCCCGGCATCGAGCCGGTGTGCCAGGTGTTGAGGCCGCCCACGTTGTTCTCGCGGACCTGCCAGCCGAGCCCGTACCAGGAGCCGCCGGACCCGACGCCGATCTCCGGCTTGGCGAAGACCCGGCCGATCGAGGTGGCGTTCAGCACCGGCCCGGCCCGGTCGAAGGCGAAGCCCCACTTGACCAGGTCGACGGCCGAGCCCAGCCAGCCGCCGTTGGCGTCCTGGTTGGCCATGTTGAAGCCGCCGTACGGGTACGGGACCGTCGCGCCGCCGTCGTCGAGCACGCTCTTGCGGGTGTAGACCGACTGGTAGCGCACCTCGGCGGCGTACTGCTGGCCGGACGCCGACCGGCCGAGCAGCATGCGGGTGATCCCGGCCGGCGCCAGGATCCGCTGCCTCACGTACGACTCGTAGCTCATGCCGGAGACCTTGGCGATGATGCGGCCGAGCAGCATGTAGCCGTAGTTGCTGTAGGCGTAGCGGGAGCCGGGTGTGAAGTCGAGCTTCCTGGCCGTGGCGTACCGCATGATCTCCGCGTGCCCGATCGGCAGCGGCACGTCGAGCGCGGCCGAGATGGTGTGGTCGGCCCAGAGCTGGTCGAGGGTGGCGTCCCGGTCCCAGCCGCCGGTGTGCTGCATGAGCCGCCACAGCGTCACGTCCGCCAGGCGCGGGTCGGCGTCGGCGGACAGGCCCAGCAGGTCGGTCACGGTGTCGCCGAGGGACAGCTTGCCGTCCTGGGCGAGCCGGGCGATCGCGGCGGCGGTGATGCTCTTGCTGAGGCTGGCGATCCGGAACAGCGAGGTCGGCTGCACGAGCCTGACGTAGCGGCCGTAGGTGTAGCTGCCGTAGCCGCGGGCCAGGAGGATCTTGCCGTTCTTCGCCACGGCGAGCTGCGCGCAGCTGATGTCGCGTTCGGCGATGAACTTCTTCATCGCCGCGTCGAAGCCGGCCAGCTGCGCGGGCACCACGCCGGTCGCCGGCAGGGCGGCCGTCCCGGCCCGCGCGGGGGCGGCGCCGAGGGCGAGGGCGGGGACGGCGAGTGCGCCGGACTGGAGGAGGCGGCGTCTGCTGAGCGTGGTCACAAAGGGAATTTCTAACGGATATCGGGCGTCCGTGTCCCGATTTTTCGGACATCCGCTGTCAACCCTGTCAGCTTCTCCCGTACGGCCATCAGCGCGATCCCCCAGACCCGGCCCGCAAAACGGCGTCCTCGACGGTGCGCAGGGTCATCCGGGCACGATGCCACAGGGAGTGATCGGGTTGCCACCTGGGACGCCATAGACAATAGATAAGATTCTTTACAATAATGGGAGTGACGCGCACCCCCCAACCGTCGCGGCACCCCGGCCTTGCGCCGCGCCCGTACGAGCCCGGACCCCCGGGCCACAGAAGGGTAGTCCCCATGACGCGAACACCGCGCCCGCTCATCTTGGCCGCCTCGTTACTGCTCGCCTTCCTGGGCGTCATCGTCACCCAGACCTCGGCGAGCGCCGCCAACCTGCTGGCCAACCCCGGCTTCGAGTCCGGCTCCCTGTCCCCCTGGAACTGCACCGGCGGCCTCGGATCGGTGGTCGACACCCCGGTCAGGTCCGGCGGCAAGGCCCTCGCCGGGGCGGCCGGCAACTCCGACATCGCCCGGTGCAGCCAGACGCTGACGGTCCGGCCGAACTCCGACTACACGATCTCCGCCTGGGTCCGCGGCAACTACGTCTACCTCGGCGTGACCGGCGGCCGGGCCATCTGGGCCTCCTCGCCGTCGGCGTACACCCAGCTCACGATCCCGTTCACCACGGGCGCGAGCCAGACCACCGCCGAGATCTACCTGCACGGCTGGTACGGGCAGGGCACGTACCACGCCGACGACCTCGTCTTCGACGGCCCCGGCGACCCGCCGACGTCCCCGACGCCGACCCCCACGGTCACGGTCTCCCCCACGGTGACGCCCACCGCCACGGTGAGCCCCACCGTGAGCCCCACGGTCAGCCCGACCGTCACCCCGACGGGCAGCACCTGCGCCGTCAAGGGCAAGCCGGCCGGCAAGGTCCTGCAGGGCTACTGGGAGAACTGGGACGGCGCCTCCAACGGCGTGCACCCGCCATTCGGCTGGACCCCCATCACCGACGCGCGCATCCGCCAGCACGGCTACAACGTCTACAACGCGGCGTTCCCCGTGATCCGCTCCGACGGCACCGTGCTGTGGGAGGACGGCATGGACAGCACCGTCAAGGTCGCCACGCCTGAGGAGATGTGCGCGGCCAAGGCGGCCGGGGCGACGATCCTGATGTCCATCGGCGGCGCCACCGCCGGCATCGACCTCAGCTCCAGCACCGTCGCCGACCGCTTCGTCCAGACGATCGTGCCGATCCTCAAGCGCTACAACTTCGACGGCATCGACATCGACATCGAGACCGGCCTCGCCGGCAGTGGCAACATCAACCAGCTGTCCGCCTCGCAGGCCAACCTCATCCGCATCATCGACGGCGTGCTCGCCCAGATGCCGTCGAACTTCGGCCTCACCATGGCCCCGGAGACGGCGTACGTCACCGGCGGCAGCGTCGTCTACGGCTCCATCTGGGGCGCGTACCTGCCGATCATCAAGAAGTACGCCGACAACGGCCGCCTGTGGTGGCTGAACATGCAGTACTACAACGGCAGCATGTACGGCTGCTCCGGCGACTCCTACTCGGCCGGCACCGTCCAGGGCTTCGTGGCCCAGACCAAGTGCCTCAACGACGGCCTCGTCATCCAGGGCACCACGATCCGGGTCCCGTACGACAAGCAGGTCCCGGGCCTTCCCGCCCAGCCGGGCGCGGGCGGCGGCCACATGTCGCCCTCGCTCGTGTCGCAGGCGTGGAACAGCTTCAACGGCCAGCTCAAAGGCCTGATGACCTGGTCCATCAACTGGGACGGCTCCAAGGGCTGGACCTTCGGCGACAACGTGAAGTCACTCCAGGGCCGCTGAGCGGCCTGCGCATGTCAGAGCCGGGGCCCCCCGCGTCGCCGGGGGGGCCCCGGCGGGCTGACGGGAGCAGGGCGGTGAGGGTCGCGGTGAGCACCGGCAGGCCCGCGACCAGGGCGGCGATCAGCGCCCACGGGGTGTCGAACGGCGCCCTCGGCAGCGGGTCCCAGCTGTTGGAGGCCGTCCACGGCCAGGCGACCGCCAGGCCGATCACGCACCCGGCGGCCCCGCCCGCGACCGTGGCGAGGGCCGCGAGCGCCCCGGCGCGGCCCGCCGACGCCGGCCGGGGCCGCCCGGTCCCGGCCGTGAGCGCGGCGGCGGCCAGCGCGCCGGCGAGCGCGACGAGGGCCGGCGCCTCGGCGACCGCCCAGCGGCTGCCCCGTTCCTGGTAGCCGCGCTCGACGTGGACGGCGCCGGGGCCCAGGGCGCGGACGAGCCGCTCCTGCTCGCCGGCCGTGACCCGGTGCGCGGACGGGTCGACGACCAGCGCCTCGGGCTCCGGCCGCAGGCCCAGGTCGCGCAGGAGCTTCGCGGGGATGAAGATCTCGTACATCCCGGGGTGGGCGGGCCTGACGGTGGTCGCGGGCACGGTCCGGACGGCGGCGCCGCCGTACCTGATCTCCACCGTCGCGGCCGTGACGGCGTCCGTGACCAGCACGGCGGCGCTCTCGTCGTACGGGGTGGCCGGATCGCCCGTGAGGTAGCCGAGCAGCGCCCGGTCGCCGATGTGGCTGCGGGGCAGCTCCGAGTCCGGTTCGCCGACCCTGAGGCCGGGCACGTCGTGATCCCGTACGACGGGGACGCCGGGCAGTTCCCGGCGCAGCACGGCATCGGCCCCGGCGGTGACCTGGACGACCAGGGCGCCCGGCCTGGCCTCGGGCCGGTAGGCGGCCCGCTGCTGGGACTCCCGCGCGGAGTCGAGGATCAGCGCCGTGACGGCGACGGCGGTCGCGGTGAGCGCCACGGCGACGCCCGCGGCCACGCCGCCCGGGAGCCGGTCCGGCAGCCGCAGCGGCCGGGCCGATCGCCCGAGCGCCCACGGCACGAACGGGCCCAGCCCGAGGAGCAGCAGCCCACCGGCCGCCAGGCCGAGCAGCGAGATCACCATCGGCGCCTCCGCATGCCCGTCCTCGCGCATGCTCCACGCGAAGAAGGCCAGCGCCCCGGCGCAGAACGCCACCAGGAACCCGCCCAGCACCAGGTGGTCACGCAGGTGGGGCCCACGGGCCACGACCGCCACGACCGCGACGGCTCCCGCGAGGAGGGTCGCCATGATCAGCACGGCCCGATCGTACGCGCCCCGCCCGCCGGGGCGGGCCTCATTCGTCAACCGATCGGTGGATGCCGCGATCGCGGCCGGGCGGGGATTCTCGGGTCATGACAGTCATCGAGCTCAACGGCCTGACGAAGAGCTATCGGGCACACCAGGCGCTGGCGGGCGTCACGCTCTCGGTGGGGCGGGGCGAGATCTTCGGCATCCTCGGCCCCAACGGCGCCGGGAAGACGACGGTGGTGGAGTGCGCGTCCGGGCTGCGCAGGCCCGACGGCGGCACGCTGCGGGTGCTCGGCCTCGACCCGCGCGAGCGGCGGCGGGAGCTGCTCCAGCGCGTCGGCGTCCAGTTGCAGGAGGCGGCGCTGCCCGACGCGCTCAAGGTCGGGGAGGCGCTGAGGATGTACGCGTCCCTCTACGACAGGCCCGCCGACTGGCGCGCGCTCATGGCGGAGTGGGGGCTGGACGGGAAGCGGCGGACCCGGTTCGGCGCGCTGTCGGGCGGCTGGAAGCAGCGGCTGTTCATCGCGCTGGCGCTGGTCGGCGACCCGGAGGTGGTGTTCCTCGACGAGCTGACCACCGGGCTGGACCCGTCGGCCCGGCGGACGACGTGGGGCCTGATCCGCGACATGCGGGACCGGGGCGTCACCGTCGTCCTCGTCACCCACTTCATGGACGAGGCGGAAGCTCTGTGCGACCGTATCGCCGTGATCGATCGCGGCCGGGTGGCGCACGAGGGCACCCCCGGCGAGCTCGTCGCCAGGAGCGGGGCCGGCGGCACCCTCGAGGACGCCTATTTCGCACTGATCGAGAGGAACGCCTCATGAAGGGGCTCGGCACCGTCATCTCCGTGGAGCTCAGGCTCGCCGTGCGCGATCCGATGTCCGCGTTCTTCGCGCTCGCCTTCCCGGCCGTCATCCTGTGGATGAAGATGCGCAACGGCGGCACGCTGCCGGGCGGGCTGCCGCTGATCGAGGCGTACGTGCCGATGCTCAGCGTGTTCGTCATCGGCCTGGCCACCCTGGTGGTGCTGCCGGCGACGCTGGCGCAGTACCGGGAGCGGCGGGTGCTCAAGCGGCTGAGCGCGACCCCGGCCTCCCCCGCGATGGTGTTCGGCGCGCAGTGGGTGGCGCATCTGCTGCTGGCCGTGCTCGGCAGCGTGGTGCTGGCGGTCCTGGGCCTGGTCGCGTACGGGATGAGCGGGCCGGTCGATCCGCCGGCCGTCGTGCTGGCCTGGCTGCTGGGGGCGCTCTGCCTCGGCTCGATCGGGCTGCTCGTCGGCGCGCTGGCGCCGGGCGGCCGGGCCGCCACGGTCGTGGGCCTGGCGGTCTTCTTCCCGATGGTGTTCGTCTCGGGCGCGATGTCCGCGCGGGAGACGCTGCCGGCGCAGATGCGCGCGATCGGCGAGTGGACGCCGATGGCGCCGGTCGTGCAGGCGGTCCGCGCGGGCTGGGAGGGGCAGGGGCTGCCGCCGGTCGCCGTCGCCGTCATGGTGGCGATCTTCCTGGTGGCGGGCGGGGCCGCGGTGAAGGCGTACCGCTGGTGAGCGGCGCCGGGCGTGACGTCTCGCGCTGGGACCGGGCGTGGCCGGCGCTGCCGTACCTGTTCGTGCTGCTTCCGGCCGGGTTCTCGCTGCTGCGGGAGTGGCGGCCGGAGGTGGCGGCGCTGGCGGTGTTCCTCGGGGTGTGGCACCGGTTCATGGTGTCGTCGCGGTTCAGCCGGATCGAGCGCCTGGCGGTGGCGGTGCTCTACTTCGCCGTCATGCTGGCCGCGGTCGGGGTGCTGGTCAGGATCGACTCGGCGTTCACGGTGGCCGGGCTGGGGGCGTTCGTCCAGGCGTTCGCCGTCCTGCCGGGTTGGAAGGCGTACGCGGGGGTGGCGGCGACGGCGGCGGTGCTGGTCGGCGCCCGGCCGGAGCCGAGACCGGCGGGCGAGATGATCTTCTCCTTCCTGCTGGCCGTCCTCGTCGCCTCGACGGTCGGCCTGTTCATCCAGACGATCTCCGAGCAGAACCGGCAGCGCCAGGCCATGATCGCGCGGCTGCGGGAGCTGGCGGAGGAGAACGCGAGCCTCCAGGCCCGGTTCCTGACCCGGGCGCGCGAGGCGGGCGTGCTCGGCGAGCGCCAGCGGATGGCCAGGGAGATCCACGACACGATCGCCCAGGGGCTGACCGCCATCCTCACCCAGCTGGAGGTGGTCGACGACCTCGTCGCCGGCGTGCCCGCCGCCCGTGCCAGGATCGCCACCGTACGGGCTCTGGCGCGGGACAGTCTCGACGAGGCGCGCAGGTCGGTGCGGGCGATGCGCCCGGCCCCGCTGGAGGAGGCCCGGCTGGCGGCGGCGGTGGAGGACGTGGCGGCCGCGTGGTCGCGGGCGAGCGGGGTGCCCGCGCCGGTGGAGGTGACCGGCGAGGCGCGGCCGCTGCACGCCGAGGTGGAGGCGACGCTGCTGCGGGTGGCGCAGGAGGCGCTGGCGAACGTGGCCAGGCACGCCCGCGCCGGGCGGGTCGCCGTCACCCTGTCGTACATGGAGGACGTGGTGGTGCTGGACGTGCGTGACGACGGGGCCGGGTTCGACCCGGGGGCGGTGGAGCCGTCGGCGGCGGGCGGGTTCGGGCTGATGGGGATGCGGCAGCGTGTCGCCCGGCTGGCCGGCGAGTTCGCCGTCGAGTCGGCTCCCGGCCAGGGCACGGGCATCTCGGCCACGGTGCCCGCCGTTCCCGGGGACCGCTGATGGCGATCCGGGTCGTCATCGTGGACGACCATCCGGTGGTCCGTGACGGGCTGCGCGGGATCTTCGCCTCCGACGAGGCGTTCGAGGTCGTCGGTGAGGCGGCCGACGGGCCGGAGGCGCTGGCGCTGACCCGGCAGACCGCCCCCGGCCTCGTGGTCACCGACCTGCGGATGCCGGGGATGGGCGGCGCCGAGCTCATCCGCAGGCTGCGCGAGCAGGCGCCGGACGTCCGGGTGCTGGTCCTGACGACGTTCGACGACGACGCCGACGTGCTGCCCGCGATCGCGCAGGGCGCGACCGGCTACCTGCTCAAGGACACGCCGCGCGCCGAGCTGCTGCGCGCGGCGCGGGCCGCCGCCCGGGGCGAGCAGGTGCTGTCGCCCACGGTGGCCGGGCGGCTCACCCGCGCGGCGCGCGAGCCGGAGCGGCGGCGGCTGAGCCGGCGCGAGCTGGAGGTGCTGGCGCTGATCGCGCGGGGGGCGACCAACCGCGACGTCGCCGCGCGGCTGTTCGTCACGGAGGCGACGGTCAAGACGCACCTGCTGCACGTCTACGCCAAGCTCGGGGTCAACGACCGGGCGGCAGCCGTGGCGGCGGCCTACGAGACGGGGCTGCTCAAGCCCGCCTCGGAGGCGTGACCGGACCAGCCCGGTGAGGCCGGGTGACGGATGCCTTACCGTCACGGCACGTCACGATCCGTAGTCGTCACGTTACGTTCGGAGACGCCGGGCCGTCCGGGCGCGGCGGAGCGAAGGCGAGGTGGCCGGGGTGCACCTGACTCCCCACGAGCAGGAACGTCTGATGATCCACGTGGCCGCGGACGTGGCCAGGAGACGTAAGGAGCGGGGGGTGCAGCTGAACTATCCGGAGACCGTGGCGCTGCTGACCTCGCTCGTGCTGGAGGGGGCCCGCGACGGCAAGCCGGTCGCCGAGCTCATGCTCCCGCCGGACCCGGAGGTGCTCAGCCGGGACGACGTCATGCCGGGCGTCCCGGAGATGATCTCCAACATCCAGGTCGAGGCGACGTTCCCCGACGGCACCAAGCTCGTCACCATCCGCGAGCCCTTCCCCGAGCAGGCCACGAAGCAGGCTGTGGTCCATCCGGGCAAGGTGGACCATCCGGACGGGGCCGGGCCCGTCGTCTTCAACGAGGGCCGTGAGGTCACGACCGTGACGGTGACCAACACCGACGACCGGCCCATCCAGGTCGGCTCCCACTACCACTTCTGGGAGGCCAACCCCCGGCTCGCCATCGAGCCGCGCGAGGCCGCCTACGGCAAGCGCCTCAACATCCCGGCCGGCAGCTCCGTGCGGTTCGAGCCCCGCTGCACCCGCGAGGTGACGCTCGTGCCCATCGAGGGCAAACGGGTCGTCGCCGGGCTGCGCGGCGAGGTGGGAGGTGCCCTCGATGGATGAGTCCGTGACGGACCCGGTGGCCATCCCGCTGGCGGACGCGGTCCCGAGGGAGCGGATCGCCCCGCCGGACGAGCGCCCGGTGGACGCCCCGCTGAGCCGGGCCGACTACGCCGACCGGTACGGCCCGACGGCCGGCGACCGGATCCGGCTGGCCGACACCAACCTGCGGATCGAGGTGACCGAGGACTGGTCCGGCGGCCCCGGCCGCAGCGGCAACGAGGTCCTCTTCGGCGGCGGCAAGGTGATCCGCGAGTCGATGGGCCAGTCGCACGCGCCGCGCGACCCGGCGGCGTTCGGCGCGCCGCGGCCGCCCGACACCGTCATCACCGGCGCCGTCATCCTGGACCACTGGGGCGTGGTCAAGGCCGACGTCGCCATCCGCGACGGCCGCATCGTCGCGCTCGGCAAGGCGTACAACGACGATCTCATGGACCGGCTGCACGACGGGCACGAGCGGGCGACGGACTTCCTCATCGGCCCGGAGACCGAGGTCATCGCCGGCAACGGCAAGATCCTCACCGCGGGCGGGGTCGACACGCACGTGCACTTCATCTGCCCGGAGCAGGTCCACGAGGCGCTGGCGGCGGGCGTCACCACCCTGATCGGCGGCGGGACCGGGCCGGCCGAGGGCAGCACCGCCACCACCGTCACGCCGGGCTCCTGGCACGTGGCGCGGGCGTTCGAGGCGCTGGACCACTTCCCGGTCAACGTGGGGCTGCTCGGCAAGGGCAGCACGATGTCCACCGAGTCGCTGCTCAACCAGGTGAAGGGGGGCGTGCTCGGGTTCAAGATCCACGAGGACTGGGGGGCCACGCCCGCCGTCCTGCGCAGGTGTCTGGAGGTGTGCAAGGCCACCGGGGTGCAGCTCGCGCTGCACGCCGACTCGCTGAACGAGGCGGGCGCGGTCGCCGACACGATCGAGGCCATCGGCGACCACCCGATCCACATCTTCCACGTCGAGGGCGCGGGCGGCGGCCACGCGCCCGACATGATCACGATGGTGTCCCTGCCGAACGTGCTGCCGGCCTCCACCAACCCGACCCGGCCCTTCACCGTCAACACGGTCAAGGAGCACATCGACATGGTGATGGTCTGCCACCACCTCAACCCGCTGGTGAAGGAGGACCTGGCGTTCGCCGAGTCGCGGATCCGGCCCTCGACGATGGCGGCCGAGGACGTCCTGCACGACCTGGGCGCCATCTCGATCATGTCGTCGGACGCGCAGGCGATGGGCCGCATCGGCGAGATGATCATCAGGACGTGGCAGACGGCGCACGTGATGAAGGCCCGGCGCGGCCCGCTCGACGGCGACGGCGACGCCGACAACCACCGCGCCCGCCGCTACGTCGCCAAGTACACGATCAACCCGGCCGTCGCGCACGGGATCGACCACGTGGTCGGCTCGGTCGAGGTGGGCAAGCTCGCCGACCTGGTGCTGTGGGAGCCGAAGTTCTTCGGCGTCCGCGCCGACCGGGTGATCAAGGGCGGCCAGCTCGCCTACGCCCAGGTGGGCGACGCCAACGCCTCCATCACCACCCCGCAGCCGGTCCTGCCCAGGCCCGTGTGGGGCGCGACCGGGCGGGCCCCGGGCGCCAACTCGGTCAACTTCGTCACCGAGCACGCCATCGCCGCGGGCCTGGCCGAACGGGTCAAGGTCGGCAAGCCGTTCACGGCCATCCGCGACACCCGCAAGGTGTTCAAGGCCGACATGCGGGAGAACGACGCCCGGCCCGACATCCGCGTCGACCCCGACACGTTCACGGTGGAGATCGGCGGCGCGATCGCCAAGGACGTGAAGACGGAGATCGACGACGAGCTCGTCGAGGGCGACCAGTACGCCACCGAGCTGCCGATGGCGCAGCGCTACTTCCTCTTCTGACCGCCGCGCCGGCTGACCACCCCGCCCTGTCTTACCGCCTCGCCCTGTCTGACCGCCTCGCCCTGTCTGACCGCCTCGCATCGAAGGAGCCCATACATGACGGACCGCGCCGCGCTGCTCGTGCTGGCCGACGGGCGCTTCCCCTCCGGCGGGCACGCCCACTCCGGCGGGGCCGAGGCGGCCGTCTCGGCGGGGCTCGTCCGGGACGCGGCGGGCCTGGAGGCGTTCTGCCGCGGCCGGTTGCACACCGCCGGGCTGGTCGCGGCGGGCCTGGCCGCCGCGGCCGCCGCCGGCTGCGACCCGCTGCCGCTCGACGAGGCCGCCGACGCCCGCACTCCCTCCCCCGCCCTGCGGCGGGCCTCGCGCAGGCTCGGGCGGCAGCTCCTGCGGGCCGCCCGCGCGATCTGGCCCTGCGGCGACCTCGACGCGCTGGCGGCGGCGCGGCCGCGGGGCGCGCACCAGCCCGTCGTCCTCGGGCTCGCCGCCCGCTCGGCGGGCCTGCCGGCGCTCGACGCGGCGTACGCGGCCGCGTACGAGAGCGTCAGCGGGCCGGCCGGTGCGACGGTCCGGCTGCTGCGGCTGGACCCGGTCGACGCCGCCGGTGTGCTCGCCCGCCTCGCCGAGGACGTCGACCGGGTCGCGGCGCGGGCGGCCGGGGCCGCGCGGCGGGTCGCCGCCGAGGGCGCCGAGGCGCTGCCCGCCGTCTCGGCGCCGCTGCTCGACATCTCCGCCGAACGGCATGCTGCCCTGCCGGTACGCCTGTTCGCCTCCTGACCCCCAGACCATCCGGAGCACCCATGCACCTGAACCACGGCGACTCCTTCCCCGACGGCCACCCGCACGGCCCCGGCGGCTCTCCCCCGCAGCGGCCGGGCGGCGGGCGGCGGGCCCTGCGCATCGGGCTGGGCGGCCCGGTCGGCACCGGCAAGACCGCCACGGTGGCCGCCCTGTGCCGGGCGTTGCGCGACGAGGTGTCGATCGCCGTCGTCACCAACGACATCTACACCCGCGAGGACGCCGAGTTCCTGCTGCGCGAGGCCGTCCTGCCGCCGGAGCGGATCGCCGCGGTCGAGACGGGCGCGTGCCCGCACACCGCCATCCGTGACGACATCTCCGCCAATCTCGAAGCCGTCGAGGACCTGGAGGACCGGATCGGCGCGCTGGACCTGATCCTCGTGGAGTCCGGCGGCGACAACCTGACCGCCACCTTCTCCAGGGGCCTCGTCGACGCGCAGATCTTCGTCATCGACGTGTCGGGCGGCGACGACATCCCGCGCAAGGGCGGCCCCGGCGTGACCGCCTCCGACCTGCTGGTGGTCAACAAGACCGACCTGGCCCCGTACGTGGGCGCCGACCTGGAGGGCATGGCCCGCGACGCCAGGGCGCAGCGCGGCGACCTGCCGGTGGCGTTCACGGCGCTGAAGGCCGAGGGCGGCGTCACGCCGGTGGCCGACTGGGTGCGCGGGCGGCTGGCCGCCTGGGGCGCGGGCGCCGCGTGACGCTCACGGCGGCCACCGCTAGCCGGGCCGGTCGTCCCGGGCCGGGCGTGCACGCCACCGCGCGCATCAGGGCGGTGCGCGCGGGGACGGTCACGGCCCTGCCCGTGCTGGCCGGGGACGGCCCGTTCGACCTGCGGCGCGGCCGTTCCGACGGGAGCCAGGCGCGGGTGTGCGTCATCGGCGCCATGAGCGCGCCGCTGGGCGGCGACCGGCTGCGCATCGAGGTCGGCGTCGAGGAGGACGCCCACCTGCGCGTCACCTCGGCCGGGGCCACCGTCGCGCTGCGCGGCCCCACGTCCGGGCACGCCGCCTACGACGTGCGGGTGAGCGTCGCGGCGGGGGCGAGCCTGCAGTGGCTGCCCGAGCCGCTGATCTCCGCCGCGCGCAGCAACCTGCGGCAGACGTGCGTCGTCGACCTGGCGGCCACGGCGCGGCTCGTGCTGCGCGAGGAGCACGTCCTCGGCCGCGTCGGCGAGCCGCCGGGCCGGCTGTCGGCCCGGCTGACCGTCCGGCGCGGCGGGCGTCCCCTTCTCGACCTGGAGAGCCGGTACGGGCCGGACGCGCCCGGGTGGGACGGCCCGGCGGTCCTGGCCGGTCATCGCACCGCCGGGCAGATCCTCGTCGCCGACCCGGGCCTCGACGAGCGGGCGCCGGCCGTCCGGCTCGCCGGCGACGATCCCGGGGAGGGGCAGGCCGTGCTCACCCCGCTCGCCGGGCCGGCCTTCCTGGTGAGCGCCGTCGCCCCGGACCTGGTCCGGCTGCGCCGCCTCCTCGAGGCGGCCTCACGGATCGCGTGACCCCCGGCGCCCCGACAGGTCGCCGCCGGGGCCGGGTCATCTCGCCGGTCTGAGCGCCGCCAGGGCCGCCGCGAGCGCCGGGAGCCCGGCTGCCAGGGCGGCGACCAGCTCCCACGGGGTGTCGAAGGCCACCCGTGGCGGCACGTCCCATTCGATCGAGGTGGTCAGCGGCCAGGCCAGCAGCAGGCCGGCGACGCCGCCGCCGGCCGCGCCCGGCAGCGCGCCGCACGCCGTGACCAGCCCCGCGCGGCAGGCCGCGTACCGTCGCGGGGACCCGCCGGCGCGCCGCAGCACGCGCGCCCGCCGGGAACCGCGCGCCGCCAGGGCGGTGGCGGCCAGCCCGCCGCCGAGGGCGAGCAGGATGAGCGCCCCGGCGACCGGGATCCAGCCGGTCGCCGGCTCGTACCCCCGCTCGACGTGGACCTCGGCGAGGTCGCTGAGCCGGTCGGTGAGCCGCTCCTGCTCGGCGCGGGTGGTGCGATGGGCGGCGGGGTCGACGAGGAACCTGCCCGCCTCCAGGTCGAAGCCCAGCCCGCGGACGACCTTCGCGGGGACGAAGAGCGCGCTCAGGCGCGGGTCGGCCGGTCTGACCGTGATCGCGGGAATGGTCTTGGTCAGGTACTCGCCGGGAGGCGTGGTCATGCTGTAGTGGAGCTCGATCGTGGGGTCGGCGCCCGGTTCCGCGGTGACGAGGACGGCCGTGTCCTCGTCGTAGGGCGTGGCCGGGTCCCCGGTCAGGTAGCGGAGCAGCGTCTCGTCACCGACGAAGGCGTCGAACCCCGACCAGCCGTCGCCGGCGTAGGTCACGTGGCCGCTCCCGGCCGTTTCCTCGCTCCGCAGCACGGGGACGCCGGGCGGGAGCTCCTCCCGGACGGCGGCGCCCACGGCGTCGGGGTCGTCGGTGTAGAACGTGTCCACCTGGAGGGCGCCGGGCCGGGCCTGCGGGAGGTACTGGGCGCGGTTCTGGGTGGTGACGGCGGCGGCCGAGACCATCAGGGTGACCGCCAGGCCGGTGGCGAGCATCACCGCCGCCGTCAAGGCCGCCGTGCCGCGGGAGGCGCCGGCCGCCTCGCGCGCCGCCAGCCGGACCGTGACGGGCAGGCGGGCGGCGTGCCGGGCCGGGAGTTTCAGCGCCCACGCGACGAACGGCCCCAGGCCGAGGAACAGCAGGGCGGCGCCGAGCATGCTCGTGTAGAGCTGCACGGCGGAGCCGAAGTCGTCGTAGTGGACGTCCTCGCGCGTGGCCCAGGCGTTGCCCGCGAGGACGGCGAGGCCGAGCGTCGCCAGGACCGCCCCGTGGGCGAGGGCGAGCCGGCTCACCGGGCGGTGGCGTTCGCGCGGCGTCGACCGGGCGGCCAGCACCGCAGCGCCGCCCGCCAGTCCCAGGGGGATGGCGAGCACGACGGCGAAGAACGCGATCAGGTCCACGGGGGCGATCGTACGCAGCCATACCCGGAATTCGCCGCGAAAAGATCAAACCGGGACACCGCCCCGGCCGCTCACCAGCGCGACGGCCAGGGCGGACAGGCCCATCGCCGCCGCGAGGGCGTACAGGAGCGGGGTGAAGCCGCTGAAGAGGGCGGCGACCTGCGGGCCGGCGCTGCCGCCGACGGCGAGCGAGAAGGAGAACAGCGCCAGCGCCGTGCCGCGCGAGCGGCCGGCGCGGGCGGAGATGGACTCGTTCAGGCTGGGCAGGCCGGCGGTGATGGCGACGGCGTACACGGCGAGCAGGAGCACCAGGCCGGGCCCGGCGGCGCCGGTCAGGGCGGCGGCGGCGAGCACCAGCGCGCCGCCGGCCAGCATCACGGCGGCCCGGGTGACGGGCGCGACGCGGCCGAACCAGGGCATGAGCAGCGGCACCGCGATCATGGCGGGCAGCCCGGCGGCGCGCAGCGCGAGCAGTTCGCCGGACGACGGGGTGACGCCGTAGAGCTGCAGGCCGGTGTAGACGGCCACGAACCCGGTCAGCACCACGACCGAGGCCGCGTACCGGGCCAGCAGCGGCCGGTCGCGCAGCAGCTCCGGCAGCGGCCGGTAGGCCGCGAGCAGCCCGCCGCCGGTCGGCGCCTGCGGGGTGCCGGGCAGCATGGTGGCGCGCAGGCCGAGGCCGGACAGGGCCAGGGCGGCGCCGGAGATCAGGAACAGCCCGCGCCATCCGGTGGTGTCCACCAGGAGCTGGGCGAGCACCTGCAGGAGCACGGCGGAGGCGAGGAACGCGCCGGTCACCGCGGAGATCGCGACCGCGCGCCGGCGCGGCTCGATCCGCTCGGCCAGGTACGCCAGCCCGGCGGGCGGGAACGTGGCCACGGCCAGCCCCTGGACGGCACGCAGCACGAGGGCGGCCTCCGGCGAGGGCGCGGCGGCGACCAGCGCGGTGGCGAGGGCGGCCAGGGGCAGTCCGGCGAGCACCAGCCGCCTGCGCCCGAACCGGTCGGAAAGCGGGCCGAAGATCAGGAATCCCACCCCGTAGCCGGCGCCGAACGCGGTCACCAGCCAGGTCAGCTCGCCCGGGACGGTCCCCCAGGTCGCGGCCATGTCGGGCAGCAGCGGGATCACGATGTAGAGCTGGCCGCTGACCAGCACGGCGGTGAGCACGAAGGACAGCAGCGTGGACCCGAAGGGCGCCGTGGCGGGCGGCGCGGGGCGGAGGGAAGTGGTCGTCATGTGCCGGGACGCTACACCAACCAACTAGTTGGATGTCAACCAACTAGTTGGTCGAGGTAGGATGGCCGCATGCCAGCCAAGGTCTCGACCACCGCCACCAGGGCCGCCCTGCTCGCCGCCGCCCGCGAGGAGTTCGCCGCGTACGGCGTCGCGGGAGCGCGCGTG
This sequence comes from Nonomuraea sp. ATR24, assembly GCF_041950485.1. Lineage (NCBI taxonomy): Bacteria > Bacillati > Actinomycetota > Actinomycetes > Streptosporangiales > Streptosporangiaceae > Nonomuraea > Nonomuraea sp. ATR24. The sequence goes on along the minus strand of NZ_JBGNUU010000009.1, from coordinate 248,303 downwards.
GACCGGATCGCCGAGCGCGCCGGCGTCAACAAGGAGCGCATCTACGGCCATTTCGGCAGCAAGGAGAAGCTGTTCGACGCGGTCATCACCGAGGCGATCGACGACCTGACCGCGCAGATCGCGCTGCCCGGCAGCGACCCGGTCGACTACGTGGCCAAGCTGTCGGCCTACTACCAGGCTCATCCGGAGCTGGTGCGGCTGCTGATGTGGGAGGCGCTCAACTACCGGGGCCAGGAGCTGCTGCCCGGCCAGGAGGCGCGGGTCGAGCGGTGCGCGCGCAAGACCGCGTCGATGAGCGAGCGGCCCACGGACGCGACGGCGCGCACGGTGTTCCTGCTGACGGGGCTGGCGCTGTTCCCGGCGATGATGCCGCAGCTCGCGCGCATCCTCCTGGGCGAGGCGGCGGGCGACCAGGAGGCGATGCGCGAGCACGCCGCCGCCTTCGCCGCCGCGGCGCTGCGCGACGGCCTGCCCGGGGAGGGCCCGTCAGGCGGCTGACGCGGGCACGGTGACCATCGGCGGGCGTTCGGCGACCGAGATGTCGCTGGTCAGGACCTCGTGCCCGGCGCTGACGCGGCGGAACTGGTCGAGGCGGCACGACGGGTCGTGGCAGGTCTGGATCTTGCCCTGGCGGCACAGGCGGGACCAGGCGGCGAGCATGATCTGCCCCGCCATGCCGCCCAGGGCCTCGGTCGACTGCGGGGCGTGCTCGCGCGTGCCGAGGTCCACCTGGGCGAACGCGTCGAGCCCGGCCAGCTCCAGCAGGTCGATGAGCAGCCCGATCTCGACCCCGTAGCGGGTCAGGAACGGCACCCGTTCCAGCGCGGCGCGGCGGCCGGCGTACTCGCCGGCGAGCGGCTGGACGAAACCGGCCAGCTCGGGCCAGTGCAGGTTGATGAGCGGGCGGGCGACGAGCTCGGTGACCCGGCCGCCGCCGGTGGGCGCGCCGTCGAGCGGGCGGTCGTAGCAGCCCTTGACGTACGCGACGGAGGAGTCGCTGAGGAGCGGGCCGAGCAATCCGCTCACCAAGGTGGAGCGAAATTTCCGGATATCGGCGTCGACGAAGGCGACGATGTCGCCGCTGGTGACCGCCAGGGACTTCCACAGCGCCTCGCCCTTGCCGTCGAGCGGCGCGAGGCCCGGCAGGATGGTGTCCTGGGCGTGCACGACGGCGCCCGCCCGCGCCGCCACCTCCGCCGTGTCGTCGGTGGAGCGCGAGTCGATGACCACGACCTCGTCGACGACCGCGCCGAGCTCCCCCATGATGACGGCGACGATCTCCCCCACGGTCTCCCGCTCGTCACGCGCCGGGAGCACCACGCTGACCGTCGCACCGCCCTTGGCCTCGGCCAGCGCCGCGACCGGCCAGTCCGCGGCCCGCGAGCTGCGGCGCCGCATCCAGCTCTGAACTTCAGGCAGCATGCGAACCACCCCCGTTCATCCCCGCCCCCAGGATAGGCGAAGGTCAGCCGGCCCCCGCGTGGCGCTCCAGGAACGTGTAGACGTCGGCCTCGTCGACCCCCGGGAACGACCCCGGCGGCAGCGCGGCCAGCACGTGGGAGTTGGCGCGGGCCGACGGCCAGGCGTAACCCTCCCAGCGCTCGGCCAGATCGGTCGGCGGGCGGCGGCAGCAGTCGCCGTTGGGGCAGAGCGACCGGGTCCGGTTGGTGGTCTCCCGGCCCCGGAACCAGCGCGACTCCCGGAACGGCACGCCGAGCGTGATGGCGAAGTCGCGCTCGCGTGACGGGTCGACGTGCGCGACGCAGAAGTAGGTGCCGGTCGGCGAGTCGGAGTACTGGTAGAAGACGGAGAAGCGGTCGGGCGAGGTGAAGACCTGGCGGCCCGACCACTGCAGGCACATCCGCTGGCCCTCGATCGCGCCCTGCTCGTCGGCCGGGAAGACGATGCCGTCGTTCTCGTACGCCTTGTAGATGATGCCCCCGGCGTCGTTGCGCACGAAGTGGCAGACGAGGCCCAGGTGGTGGGTGGCGAGGTTGGTGAAGCGGTGGGCGGCCATCTCGTAGGAGACGGCGAACACGTCGCGCAGGTCCTCCACCGACAGCGCCCGGTCGGCCTTGGCCTCGCGCAGGTAGACGGCCGCGGCCTTCTCCGGCACGAGCACCGCGGCGGCGAAGTAGTTGGCCTCGGTGCGCTGGCGCAGGAAGTCGGCGAAGTCGCGCGGCTTGTCGTGGCCGAGCGCCAGGTGGCCGAGCGTCTGGAGCAGGATCGTGCGCGGGGTGTGCATGCCGAGCTGCTCGTGCTTGACGTAGATGCGGCGGTTGCGCAGGTCGGTGATGGAACGCACCGAGCGGGGCAGGTCCTGGGCGGTGTGCACGGTGTAGCCGAAGTGCGTCACCAGGCTCTGGATCATGCTCTGGGACAGGGCCCCGGTGCGGTAGCCGACCGCGGACAGCGCCTCGGCGGCGGCCTTCTCGATGTCGGGGAAGTAGTTGCCGAGCTCGCGCTGCCTGCGCCGGAGCTCGGCGTTGGCGGCCCTGGCCTCCTCCGGGGTGGCGGTGCCCCTGGCCTGCCGGGCGCGCAGCTCGCCGTAGAGGCCGAGCAGGTGTTCCAGCACGTCGTTGGGCACCCGCGCGGACACCTTGAGCCTGGGCAGGCCGAGCCCCGCGTACAGGGGGTCGCGCTGCGCCTCCTCCAGGGCGATCTCCAGCTGGGCGCGCCGGTTGGGCGGCTGGCGGCGCAGCAGTTCCTCCACCGGGACGCCGAGCGCGGCGGCGAGCGACTTGAGCAGCGACAGCTTCGGCTCGCGTTTGCCGTTCTCCAGCAGGGAGAGCTGACTGGGGGCGCGGCTGACGCGCGAGCCCAGGTCGGACAGGGTGAGGCCACGCTGTTTGCGCAGGTGGCGCAGGCGCTGCCCGAACGCGATGAGATCGAGCTCTTGCGTCAAAGACAGCGGTTCTTCGCCTAGCAAGGACGCCATGCAGGCATCTTAGACGGAAAATCCGCCCATCTTCTAGTCACAGCAGGTTGAGGGTGATTGGTCTAGGCCAACAGGAAAAGTCGCGATTTCTTCTGCAGCGAACAGGCGGCAAGAGTTGCGATTTATGCGAAATTTCGTCGTTCTTCTCTGAATCGGCCCCTATGGCGGTGGGGTGGTCAGGGCGCAGACTCGGCATGAGCCCCAGGGGACGACAAAGGAGACAACGATGAACGATCGCCTCAAGGGAGCTGCCGAGCAGCTGCGTGAAGAGTGGGACAACGACCCTCGCTGGGCCGGCATCGAGCGCACCTACAGCGCCGAGGACGTGGTCCGGTTGCGTGGAAGCGTCCAGGAGGAGCACACGCTGGCCCGCCTCGGCGCCCAGCGGCTGTGGGACCTGCTGCACACCGAGGACTACGTCCACTCCCTCGGGGCGCTGACCGGCAACCAGGCCGTGCAGCAGGTGCGGGCCGGGCTGAAGGCCATCTATCTGTCCGGCTGGCAGGTGGCCGCCGACGCGAACCTCGGCGGGCACACGTACCCCGACCAGAGCCTCTACCCGGCCAACTCGGTGCCGGCCGTCGTGCGCCGCATCAACAACGCGCTGCTGCGCGCCGACCAGATCACCTGGTCGGAAGGCGCCGAGAACGCGCCGTACTGGCTCGCGCCCATCGTGGCCGACGCCGAGGCCGGGTTCGGCGGCGTGCTCAACGCCTTCGAGCTCATGAAGGGCATGATCGCCGCGGGCGCCGCCGGAGTGCACTGGGAGGACCAGCTCGCCTCCGAGAAGAAGTGCGGCCACCTCGGCGGCAAGGTGCTCATCCCCACCGGCCAGCACATCAAGACGCTCAACGCCGCCCGCCTCGCCGCGGACGTCTGCGGAGTCCCCAGCCTGATCATCGCGCGGACCGACGCCCAGGCCGCGACGCTCCTGACCAGCGACGTGGACCCCCGCGACCAGCGCTTCACCACCGGCGAGCGCACCGCCGAAGGCTTCTACCGGGTCCGCAACGGCATCGAGGCGTGCATCGCGCGCGGCCTGGCCTACGCGCCGCACTCCGACCTGCTCTGGATGGAGACCGGCACGCCCGACCTGGACGTGGCCCGCGAGTTCGCCGAGGCGATCAAGGCCGAGTATCCCGACCAGATGCTCGCCTACAACTGCTCGCCGTCCTTCAACTGGAAGAAGCACCTCGACGACTCCACCATCGCCAAGTTCCAGCGGGAACTCGGGCACATGGGGTACAAGTTCCAGTTCATCACGCTCGCCGGGTTCCACTCGCTGAACCACTCCATGTTCGCCCTCGCCCAGGGGTACGCGACCGACGGCATGACCGCGTACGTGGACCTCCAGGAGGCCGAGTTCGCCGCCGAGGCGCGCGGCTACACCGCCACCCGCCACCAGCGCGAGGTCGGCACCGGCTACTTCGACCTGGTCAGCACGGCCGTCGCGCCCGACTCCTCGACGACCGCGCTCAAGGGCTCCACCGAAGAGGAGCAGTTCACCCACTGATCTCCCGAACTCGCCGGCCACCTCCAGGGCATGGGACGGTTCCCCCGGCGAAACGGCCGCGCCAGACACCCCCCGGCCTGGCGCGGCCACTTTTCGTGCAACAGATTCCCCGCGATCCCTCTCTCGGAGGTGACAGATAACGACGAGAGGCAGAGGCAGCGTGGATGAGGAGTCCAAGTTCGCGGAGTTCGTCGCCCGGCGGGGTGACGCGCTGATGCGGTACGGATACGTGCTGACCGGCAATCCGCACGACGCGGCGGACCTGGTGCAGGAGGCGCTGCTCAAGATGCGGGCGGCCTGGCCGGGGCTGCGGTCGAAGGACAACCCGGAGAGCTACGCGCGCACCACGATGGCCCGGCTGCACATCGCCGCCTGGCGGCTGCGCCGGCGCGAGCAGGTGATGTGGCAGGCGCTGGCCGGGCTCCCCCGCAAGCAGCGGGCCGTGCTCGTGCTGCGCTACTACGAGCAGCTCAGCGACGCGGAGATCGCCGAGACGCTCGGCGTGTCCCGGGTCACCGTGCGCAGCCAGGCGCACCGCGCGCTCACCAAGCTGCGCGCCACCGTCCCCGCCCACCTGATCCCCGGAGGCGCACGATGACCGGACCGACGACCGGACCGAACGAGCACAATCGGGACGAGGCCGGCGCCACCGTCCTGGAGGAGACCCTGCGCAGGACGCTGGAGCGCGCCGCCGATCGGGCGCCCGCGCTGCCCGCCGCGGTCGCCGCCCGCCTGGCCGGGCCTTCTCCCCGGCGCGCGCCCCGCGCGCAGGCGCTGCTCGCCGCCGCGGCGGTCGTCGTGGTGGCCGCCGGGGTGAGCGTGGCAGTGACGGCCGGCCTCGGGGGCCCGGCCGAGCCCCGCCCCGCCGGCCCGGCGGCCACCGTCTCGGCCACCGCCTCGGCCGGCGTGTCCACCAGCGGATCCACTGGCGGGCCCACCGGCGGGCCCACGGGTGAGCTCACTGGCCTCCAGGCGCCGCCGCCGATCGAGGAGGTGTGGCCGCAGGCCGTCCACAAGCTCCCCGGCACCCGGCGCGATCGGCTGCGCCCGATCCAGTTCCTCGACGACCGGACGCTGCTCGTCGAGACCTGGTCGAGCTTCGAGAAGGCCAACGCCCTGTACGCCTACGACCTCGGCACCCGGGAACGACGCGAGATCACGAAGGTGCCGACGCCCAAGGGCACGGTGGCGTTCGCCGCCGACTTCCGCGCCGGCGGCGACCGGGTCGTCTGGTGGAACCGGCTCAAGGACGGCACCACCCAGATCTGGTCGGCCCCGCTGTCCGGCGGCGAGGCCGCGCTCGTCACCACCGTGCGGACCGACGAGAGCGGCCTGGACGGCGTGCAGATCGCCGGCGACCGCGTCGTCTTCTCCGCCCGCTCCGGCGGCGTCCACACCGCCCCCCTGGCGGGCGGCCCGGCCACCCCGGTCGAGGGCGGCGCGTCGATGCACGTGCTGAACTGGCCGTGGATCGGCGAGCCCGGCCCGTACGGCGAGCATGTGGGACCGAGGTTCGGCCGGATCCGCAACGCGGAGACGGGCGAGACGCGCACCGCCACCACCCGGCCGGGCGACGAGCTGCTCGGATGCTCGGTCACCCACTGCATCGGGCAGCGCCAGAGCGGCATGTTCCTGCGCCTGCGCGACGGCTCGGGCGAGCAGCCGCTGCCGGGCTCCATGGGGCGGACGGACCGGCTGCCCCAGGACCGCTTTCACGTGGCCATGCTGAAGGACCGCACCGGGTTCGTCGCCTTCGCCCTGTACGACCTCGCCGGCGGCCGCTCGGCCGACCTGGGCATCGAGGCGGAGCAGAGGGAGAACGGCTTCTCCGCCCAGCCGCCCGGCCACGACGCCGAGGGCAGGCTCCTGTACTACGACGTCGGGGACACGCTGTACGTGATCGACGTGACCAAGATCTGACCCGGGTCGCGGCCGGGGGCGGGCTCAGCCGAGTTCGGCGGCCTCCTCGGTCTCGACCTGGCGGTTCCAGTCCTTCTTGACCGCGCGCCACCCCTCGTCGTCCACGCCTGCCCGCCAGTAGCCGGAGATCGACAGCCGCTCCAGCGGCACGCTCTTCTCCACCCGCAGGTAGCGGCGCAGCCGCTTGACGAAGCCGGCCTCGCCGTGGACGAACGCGCACACGTCGCCGGGCGGGAAGCCGAACGCGAGCACCGCCTCGACCAGCGCCTCGCCGACGGGCCCGCCGTCGCGGTAGAGCCAAGTCACGCGGGCGTCGGCGAGCGTGCTCAGCTTGAGCTCGTCCTCGGGCGACTCGACCTCGACGAACACGTACGCGAGCGCGTCCTCCGGCAGCGCCTCCAGGGAGGCGGCGATGGCGGGCAGCGCGCTCTCGTCCCCGGCGAACAGGTGCCAGTCGGCCTCCAGGGCCGGCGAGTAGCTGCCGCCGGGGCCGAGCATGAGCACCTCGTCGCCGGGCCTGGCCCGCGCGGCCCACGGCCCGGCCAGCCCCTCGTCGCCGTGGTGGACGAAGTCGAGCGTCAGCTCCCGGGTGTCGGGGTCCCAGGCGCGCACGGTGTAGGTGCGCAGGCGGGGCCAGAACTCCCGCGGCATGGTCTCGCGCACCTGCCGCACGTCGAACGGCTGCGGGTAGTCCACGCCCTCGTGCGGGAAGACGACCTTGACGTAGCTGTCGGTGGCTCCGGAGAGGGCGAAGTCACGCAGGCCGTCACCGCCGACGACGACACGGATCATGTGCGGCGAGATGCGTTCGGTGCGCAGGACGACACCGCGGTGATCGGTCATTCCAACGACCCCCTCCAGAAGTTAGGCATACCTAACCTACACCCTGCCCGAGGGAAGACCGTCAGGCCGCGTCCTCCATCGGCGGCCGCTCCCCCGCCGCGGCCAGGAACCCCGCCATGTGCCGGAAGGCCAGCCGCGCCTCCGGCAGCACGTCCGCGAGCAGCGGGAACACGTGCGGCATCCGCGGCCACTCCTCGTACGTCACCGGCACCCCGGCCCGCCGGGCGCGCAGGGCGACGCGGCGCGCCTCGTCCCTGAGCACCTCGGTGGACCCGGTGACGATCATCAGGGGCGGCAGCCCGGTGAAGTCGCCCAGCACCGGCGACACCAGCGGGTCGCGCGGGTCGAGCCCGTCGGTCCAGCGGCGGGCCAGCCAGCGCACCCGCCCGGCCGGCAGGATCGGGTCCTGCCAGCGGTTGGCCCGGCGCGGGGAGTCGGTCAGGTCGGCCCACGGCGACAGGCAGATGCCCGCCGACGGCAGCGGCAGCCCCCGGTCACGCAGCGCCAGCAGCGTCGCCAGCGTCAGATGGCCGCCCGCCGAGTCGCCTGCCACGATCACGTCGGCCGCGTCGTACCCGCGTTCGAGCAGGCACCCGTACGCCTCCAGGGCGTCGCTCAGCGAGTCGGCGAGCTTGTGCACGGGCCCCTGCCGGTAGTCCAGGGCCAGCACCGGGCGGCGGGCCGCCGCCGACAGCCGCCAGGTGATCGGCCGGTGGGTGCGCGGCGAGCACCAGAAGTAGCCGCCGCCGTGCAGGTAGAGCAGCACCTTGCCCTCGTCCAGGTCCCGCCCGGCGCGCACCCACTCGCCGCCGCACGCGGCGAAGCCCGCCGGGGTCACGCTGACGTGCTCCGGCACCGGCACGGCCCCCGCGAGGCCGCCGAGCCGCGAGGCGCAGTCGAGCGCGAGCGGGTGGCGCAGCAGCAGGTGCGAGGCGGGCTTGAGGGTGCCCCGCATCAGGCCGGTGAGCGCGCGGGCCTGCCAGCTCAGCGGGTAGTCAGGCGTGACGTCGCGGTCCAGGCTCATGACGAGTCCTCCGTGACCTGTACATACCCGCACTACTCACCGGTAACCAGGGGGCTTCCGGCCCGCCGCCTTTACAAAGTAGATCGCAGCGGGGTCAGTAGTAGCTGCCCTCCTGCGTGCTCTCGTACTCGTCGTCGTCCTCGTCGTCGTCGCGCGCCCAGCGCGAGGGCATCAGGACGGGGATGAACAGCGCCACGCCGAGCAGGGCGAAGGCGCCGGAGGTCAGCAGCAGCCGGTCGCCTGCGGCGGCCTCCCGGACGAGCTGGTGCACCGACGGCTCGTCCGGGAGGAGGCTGAGCGCGCGGTTCATGTCGAGGGCGTAGACGACGGTCCAGGCGAGCAGGACCAGCGACGGCGTGAAGGTGGCCAGCGGCGAGACCCGCCCCGCCACGACGAGCCCGACGACGAGGCCGACGGCGGCCATCGAGCCGAGCGCGATCCACAACTGCTGCCCGCCGGTGGGGGCGGCCTGCGCGGCGAGCATCGCCTGCTGCACGGCCCATCCGCCGCCGGCCAGGACCGCCGCGGTCACCACCAGCCCCAGGAGCAAACCACCTAAGTGCCGCAACGTACTCACCCCTATGTCAACGTGGTGAGCCCGACCCTAGCGACAAACATCGCGAATCAACCAGGCATTGCCGAGCTTGAAGAAGAACTCGTCGCCGCCCCCTCCCCGTGAGACCATGTGGCACACCCATGCGCGCGCACCCGCCCCTCCGGCTCGTCAGGGCGGCCGTCTTCACGGCCGTCTGCGTGACGCTGGCCGCGATCGCGCACACGCTGGGCGGCGGCACCGGCCCCGCGGCGTGGGCCGCCGGGCTCGGCGCGGCCTCGGTGTTCGCGCTCGCGCTCGCCCTGTCCGGCCGGGAGCGCCCGGCCGCCACCGTCAACACCGCGCTGATCGTCGCGCAGGCCGGGCTGCACGAGCTGTTCGGCGGCGGCGACGGCACCGCCTACGTCGCCCTCCATCTGCACGGGCAGGGGCTCGGCGACGCGCTCGGCATGCTGGTCGCGCACCTGACGGCCACGCTGCTCACCGGCTGGTGGCTGGCCCGCGGCGAGGCCGCGCTGTGGGCGACACTGCGCCGGCTGCTGCGCCGCCTGACGCCGCTGCGCCCGGTCCGCTCCCCCGTCCTCCGCCCCGCCGCGCCGATCGTGCGCGCGCGGGCCGTGCCGCCCGATCCCGGGCTGCGTCACTCCGTGGCCAGGCGTGGTCCTCCACTGCCCGCCTGACTGCTGACACCCCCGTAACCCCCATCACGACAAGTGGAGATCCGCCATGTCCTTCGTCCGCCGTGCCGCGACCGTGCTCGCGGCCACCACCGCCCTGACCGCCGGGCTCGCCCTGCCCGCGCTCGCCCACGTCACGATCAACCCGGGCACCGCCGAGCAGGGCGGGTTCACCAAGGTCGCCTTCCGCGTGCCGAACGAGCGCGACGACGCCTCGACGGTCAAGGTCGAGGTGTCCTTCCCCACCGACCACCCGCTGGCGTTCGTGTCGGTCAAGCCCGTGCCCGGCTGGAGCGTCAAGGTCACCGAGGGCAAGCTGCCCAAGCCCGTCACCACCGAGTTCGGCGAGCTCACCGAGGCCGTCACCACCGTCGTGTGGTCCGGCGGGAAGATCGGCAAGGGCGAGTTCCAGGAGTTCGAGGTGTCGATGGGCCGGCTGCCCGAGGGCGTCGGCCAGATCGTGTTCCCGACGAAGCAGACCTACTCCGGCGGCGAGGTCGTCGACTGGGCCGACGCGCCCGCGGCCGACGGCTCCGAGCCGGAGCACCCGGCGCCGGTGCTCAAGCTGACCCCGGCGACCGGCGGCGACGCGCACGGCGCGGCCACCGCCCCGGCGTCCCCCGCCGCCGGGTCCCCCGCGCCCTCGGTGACGCCGGTCGCCGCCGCCTCCGGCTCCTCCGACGGCACCGCCCGCCTGCTCGGCGGCGCGGGCCTGGCCGTGGGCGTCATCGGCCTCGTGGTCGCCTTCCTGGCGCTGCGCCGCCGCACGTCCTGACCCGCGGGCGCGTCCCGTACGCGGCCCGTTCTCGGCCCGTACGGGGCGCGCCCGTCAGGAGGTGATGTCCTTGCCGGTGAAGCGCGCCCACGCGACCGACAGCGACAGCACGGTGTACGCGCCGAACACCGCCAGCCCGTCGAGCAGCGCCCCGGTGTCGACGGGGGCGCGCAGCACGGCGTCGAAGCCGGTGAAGCGGGCCGGCAGCAGGTAGGGCTCCAGCGGCGCGAGCTCCGGGATGGCGCGCAGCACCTGGCAGACGATGACGGCCACGACCGCGCCGGCGATCGCGCCGATGGGCACCTCGGTGAACGTCGACAGGGCGAGCGCGACCGCGCCCAGGGCGGCCATGCCGGCGCCGATGTAGCCGACGCTGACGGCGATCCGCAGCAGCCCGTCGGTCACGGAGACGGTGGTGCCCGACAGCAGCGTCACGTCCCCGACGGGGAACAGCACCAGCCCGGTGAGCAGCGCCGACAGCGCCACCACGGCGGTGACCGCGTAGGCGTACACGACGACGTTCAGGAACTTGACGGCCAGCAGCCGGCCCCGGCCCGCGGGCGCGGCCAGCAGGTAGCGCAGCGTGCCCGCGCCGGCCTCGCCGGCGATCGAGTCGCCGCCGACGACGGCGACGGCGACCGGCATGAGCAGCAGCGTCAGGAACGAGAACGAGACGAACGTCAGCATGAGGCTGTTGCCCGCCACGCTGGCGATCAGCCCGCTCATCTCGTCGTCCCCGCCGCCGCCGACCATCCGCAGCGCGACGCCGACGACGACCGGCACCGTGGCGACCACCGCGAGCATGGCGAGGTTGCGCGGGCGCCGGAACGTCAGGCCCAGCTCCGAGCCGAGCAGCCGCCAGAACGCGCCCGGCCGGCGCGGCGGCGACGGCAGTCCCGGCGGCGGCGGCTCGGGGGCGTGGCGTTCGGCGCTGCCGATCGTCTCGGCCACCGGCACCAGCCCGGGGGTGCGGCGGGGCCGGTCGGTCCGCGTCGCCGCCTCCGTACCGGTGGTGGTCTCAGCCGTCGACATCGAAACCCTCTCCCGTCAGTCCCACGAACACGTCCTCCAGGCTCGGCCGCACCACGGCGAGCCCGCGCACGGCCACGCCCTCGCGGACGAGCACGGCGTTGACCTCCTCGGGCGCGTGCCCGCCCAGCTCGGCGCTCACGTGCTCGTCGGAGCGCACGTCGGCCAGGCCGAGCGCGCCCAGCACCCGGGCGGCGTCGGCGGGGTCGGGCGTCTCGACCCGGATCCGGGTGGCGCGCCCGCCGCTGAGCGAGGCGATCGTGCCCTGCGCGACGAGCCGGCCGGCCCGCATGATCGCCGCGTGCGTGCACATCTGCTCCACCTCGGCCAGCAGGTGGGAGGAGACGAAGACGGTGGTGCCGCCGGAGGCGATCTCCTTGACCAGCGCGCGCACCTCGCGGGTGCCCTGCGGGTCGAGCCCGTTGGTCGGCTCGTCCAGGATGAGCAGCTCGCGCGGGCCGAGCAGGGCGGCGGCGATGGCCAGGCGCTGGCGCATGCCCAGCGAGTAGTTGCGGAACCGCTTGCCCGCCGCGGCGCTCAGCCCCACCCGCTCCAGCGCCTCGCCGATCCGCTCCTTGGCGGTGGCGGGCGTCGCTGTCGGGTCGGCGGCGTCGAAGCGGCGCAGGTTGGCCTCACCCGACAGGTACGGGTAGAAGGCCGGTCCTTCGACGAGCGCACCGACCCGGGGCAGCGCCTGGCCGAGCGGCAGCCCGAGCAGCGCGTGCTCGCCCTCGGTGGGCGCGACCAGGCCCAGCAGCATGCGGATCGTGGTGGTCTTGCCCGAGCCGTTCGGCCCGAGGAAGCCGTAGACGGACCCGCGCGGCACGGCCAGGTCCAGCGCGTCGACGGCGACCTGGCCGCCGCGGAAGCGCTTGGTCAGGCCGCTGGTCACGATGGCGGCGTCGGAGGGCGGGGCCGCCCCGAGAGGCGCCCCCGCTTCCTGCGTGGCGGTCGTCACCTGACGCCCGCCGCCTTGGTGATCTCCTCCGGGGTGACCGCGCCGACCAGCAGACGGCCGTCGTCGGTCAGCAGGACCGTGGCGAGCTTGGTGGTGATCAGCTTGCCGGAGCCCCACGGGCCGCTCACCGGGGTGGCGGACTTCAGGACGGTCTCGAGGAGTGCGGCCGGGTCGGCGCCGCCGTCGCCGCCGAACGGCGACCCGTCCTCACCCTGCTCGCCCTGCTCGCCGGCCTGGCGGCCGTCCTGGGCCTTCAGGTCGGCCACGGAGGCGGGCAGCACGGCTACCGAGGTCCAGCCGTCACCGACGATCTTGACCTCTTCGGCGGCCTTCCTCGCCTCCTCACGGTGCTCCTCGGCCCGCTCGCCGCCCTCGCCCTCCTGGGGCGCGGTGAGCTTCTTCTCCTCGACCTTGGCCCCGGCGGGCGGGGTGAAGGCGAAGTTCTCCGGCGCGGGCGGCGTGAACGTCACCTGGGTGAAGCCGACCTGGAAGGCCGGTTCGGCCGAGCCCTTGGCGAACACCTGCACCTGGAGCGGGACGAAGTTCTCCCCGTCGAGGGCCAGGCGCACCTCCTCCACCAGGGAGCCGGCGTCCTTCGGCTTGAGCACGAGCTGGTAGGCCGGGCGGCCGGCCACCTCGGCCGTGTTGGTCACGCTGACGGCGGTGTGCTCGTCGGCCTGGGCCAGCACCTTCTCCGCCGCCGCCTGCGGGGTCAGCTCCGCCGGGGCGGTCTCGGCCGCGTCGTGCGGCCGCTTCCCGTCATAAATGATCTTGGTGGCGGTGTTGGTGGCGCTGTCGAAGTACCACGCCTGGTCGCCGTTGACGATCAGGTTGGTCTCGTTCATCTGGGTCGGCATCGCGACCCTCAGCTTGTCGCCCGCCCCGTACCAGACCTTGATCTCGTGCGAGCCCGACAGCAGGCTGAGCGGCCCGGCGGAGCTGGTCGCCGGCAGCGCCGGCAGGCCGAGCGAGGCCGTCTGCTGCACGGTGCCGGACATCGGCAGCATGCCCTCGGTCTTCTGGGCGGCCGCCGCGGCGTCGGCCAGCAGCTGCTGGGCCGAGCGCTCGGGCAGCACCGGGTCGCCGCTCACCGCGGCGACGACCGGACCGGCGCCGATCGCGGCCCCGATCACGGCAGCAGCCGCGATCGGCACTCCCCACCTCACGAACGTGCCTCTTCGCATCTCACTCCTTAACGGTATGTCGATGCCGCCAGCCTGTGTGATGCATCCTTAGGCGAGCCTGAGACGAGCTGAGATCCCTCTCAGCCTTCTCAGCCGGGTCTCAGGGGGAGGACGGGAGAATCGCCGCATGAGAGTTCTGGTCGTCGAGGACGAGAGGCGGATGGCCGCCGCCCTCCAGCGGGGGCTGCAGGCCGAGGGATTCGCCGTGGACCTCGCCCACGACGGCGAGCAGGGCCTGCACCAGGCCAGGAACGGCGACTACGACGTGGTCGTGCTCGACATCATGCTGCCCCGGCTGTCCGGCTACAACGTGTGCAAGCAGTTGCGCGCGGAGGAGAACTGGGTGCCGATCCTCATGCTGTCGGCCAAGGACGGCGAGTACGACATGGCCGACGGCCTCGACCTGGGCGCCGACGACTACCTGACCAAGCCGTTCTCGTACGTGGTGCTCGTGGCCAGGCTGCGGGCGCTGCTGCGGCGCGACGCCGGGCGGCGGCCCGCCGTGCTGTCGGCCGGCGACCTGACGCTCGACCCGGCCCGCCGCCGGGTGCTGCGCGGCGAGACGCAGGTGGAGCTGACGCCACGCGAGTTCGCGCTGCTGGAGTTCCTGCTGCGCAGGCGGGAGGAGGTCGTGTCGAAGGCGGAGATCCTGGAGCACGTGTGGGACACCTTCGACACCGACCCGAACGTGGTCGAGGTGTACGTCGGCTACCTGCGGCGCAAGATCGACGTCCCGTTCGGCAGGAACGCGCTGCAGACCGTGCGCGGCGCGGGCTACCGGCTGGCCGGCGACGGTGGCTGAGAGCCCGATGACGTGGTGGCGGCGGCAGGGGCTGCGCTTCCGCCTCACCGCCGTGGCCGCCGCGGTGCTCGCGCTGGCGCTGGCCGTGTCGGCGTCGGTGCTGCTCAGCGTGCTCGACCGGGCGCTCATCTCCACGGTGGACGACTCGACCAGGCAGCAGGCGCAGACCGTCCGGGTGCACGCCGACGCCGGCACCCTGACCAGCCCGATCACCACCCACGACGGCACCATCGTGCAGGTGCTCGACGCGGACGAGCGCATCACGCACGTCACCTACGGCGCCGACCGGCTGGTGCCGCTGCTGGGCGCCGCCGCCCGGCGGGAGGCTCTGGCGGGCGGGCAGGCGGTGTTCGTCGACGGCCGGCCGTACGCGATCCCGGGGCCGCTGCGCGTGGTGGTGCTGCGCGCCGACCGGGGCCAGACCGTGATCGCGGCCAGGCCGGTCGCGGAGATCCAGACCAGCATCGGCACGGCCGGCCGGGTGCTGCTCGTCGGCACGCCGCTGCTCGTGGTGCTGCTGGCCGTGGCGAGCTGGATGATCATCGGCAGGACGCTGCGGCCCATCAGCGCGCTGCGGCGCGGCGCCGCCGACATCACCCACACCGCCCGGTCGCGGCGGCTGCCGGTGCCCGAGTCGCGCGACGAGGTGCACTCGCTGGCCACCACGCTCAACGACATGCTGGGGCGGCTGGAGGAGGCCGAGCAGCGGCAGCGGGCGCTGGTGTCCGACGCCGCGCACGAGCTGCGCAGCCCGCTGGCCAGCATCCGGCTGCAGCTGGAGGTGGCGCTCGGCCATCCCGAGGGCCAGGACTGGCGGGAGACGGCCGAGGGGGTGCTGGAGGACACGCTGCGGCTGCACCGGCTGGCCGAGGACCTGCTGGCGCTGGCCCGGCTGGACGAGCGCGGCGGCGTGCCCGGCCGCCGCGAGCCGGTCGACCTCGACGAGGTGGTGCGGCAGTGCGCCGAGCGCTACGGCGAGGTACGGCTGACCGCGTGCGACCCGGTCGTGGTGCGGGGCGACGCCCTCGACCTGAGCCGGGTGCTGACGAACCTCATCGACAACGCCGTGCGGCACACCGCGTCCAAGGTCGAGGTGGCGCTGACGTCCGACGGCACGCTCACCGTCACCGACGACGGGCCCGGCATCCCGGAGGAGGACCGGGAGCGGGTGTTCAACCGGTTCACCCGGCTCGACTCCGGGCGCAGCCGCGACGAGGGCGGCGCGGGGCTCGGGCTGGCGATCGTGCGCGAGACCGTGCGCGCGCACGGCGGCACCGTGCACCTGGAGGACGCCGGGCCGGGGCTGCGGGCCGTGGTGTGGCTGCCGCGCGGCTGAAACCCCGTAAAGCGCGTCGAAAGCGGCGCTCCCTAGAGTCCTCGCGACTCATCACGGAGGTGCTTCACATGCGCAGAATCGTCATCGTCGCCGCCCTGGCGGCCGCCGTCGCCGCGGGCCTCGCCACGCCGGCCCAGGCCGTCCGCTCCGACGGGCCGTGCCAGCCCGAGATCCCCAGCTCGTGCGACATGACGTGGACCGGCGACCCGGCCAAGCCGGGCGTCTGACCGGGGGTGATCAGCGGGCGAGGGCCTGGGCGGCTCTCGCCCGCCAGCGCTCGGCGCCCATGCCGGCGAACAGCTCGTGCGCCGTACGCAGGTGCTCGGCCGCCTCCGGGTCGCCCCGCCCGCCCAGCAGCAGCCCCAGCGAGAGACCGGCCCGGCCCTGGATGTGCCGCTCGCCCAGCCGGACCGCCAGGGCCAGCGCCTGGCGCAGCGTCGCCTCCGCCTGCTCGGACTCGCCCAGCGCCGCCTGCGCCTCCCCCAGCCCGTGCAGCACGTACACCTCGCCGATCCGGTCGTGCACGGCGCCCACGATCGCCGCCGCCCGGGCGAACGACTCCTTCGCCGCCGCCGCGTCGCCCCGGCGCAGCGCCAGCTCGGCGATCCTGGTCAGCGTCTGCGCCTCGCCGCGCGGCACGCCCTCCGCCCGGAACGTCACCAGGGCCCGCTCCAGCAGCGGCTCCGCCTCGCCCGGCCGGTCGCCCTCCAGGTGCACGGCGGCCACGTTCACCAGCACGTGCGCCTCGGCGGCCCGGTCGCCGACGGCCCGCAGCAGCGGCAGCGCCTCGGCGTAGCGGGCCAGCGCCACCTCCCCCCGGCCGCCCACCCGCTCGACCAGCGCCAGGTTGCGCAGCGCCAGCGCGCGGCCCTGGATCTCCCCGATGTCGCCGAACAGCCGGATGGCGTCACGCAGCAGCGGCCCGGCCTCGGTGTAGCGCTGCTCGAACAGCAGCAGCGAGCTCAGCGAGTAGACCATGGCGGCCTCGCCCCTGGCGTTGCCCGCCGCCACGCACGCCCGCCTGGCGTGCTCGGTGACCGACCGCCAGTCGTCGAAGTGCCCGTACGCCTCGAACAGGGTGACGGCGGTCATGGCCAGGTTCCAGCACAGCTCGTCCAGGCCGTGGGCGCCCGCCTGGCGCACCGCCGCCAGCAGGACGGCGCGCTCCTCGTCCAGCCACGGCAGCGGCTGCTCGCCGATCAGCTCGTCGGCCAGCTCGGCGGTGACGGCGGAGGTGGCGGTGCCCTTGCCGCGCAGCATCGTGAAGAAGCCGCCGTAGTGGCGCTCGTGCACCCGCTCGGCGAGGGCCAGCAGGGCGGTGCAGGCCCGCTCGACCGTCATGGCCCGCTGCTCGCGGGTCTCCTCCGCGTGGGCGCGTTCCTCGGCGAAGGCGCGTACGAGATCGTGCATGCCGTAGCGGCCCCCGGCGGTCCGGCGCAGCAGCGAGGCGTCGGTCAGCTCCGCCAGCGGGCCCGACACCCCGTCGGCCGGGTCGGCGTCGCACAGCGCGGCGGCCAGCCACGGCGCGACCTGGGGGCAGCCCAGCAGGCCGATCCGGCGGAACAGCAGGCGGGCGCGCGGCGACAGGGCGGCGTAGCTGACGTCGAGGCTGGCGCGGACCTCCACGTCGCCGTGCGTGAGCGCGTCGAGCGCGGTGCGCGAGTCGGCGAGCTGCGCGACCAGCGTCTCCACCCGCCAGCGGGGGCGGGCGGCGAGCCGGGCGCCCGCGATGCGCAGCGCCAGCGGCAGGCCGCCGCACTGCTGCGCCAGCGTGCGGACCGCGTCCGGCTCGCGGGCGGCGCGGGCGGGGCCGATGTCCTGGACGATCAGGTCGGCCGCGTGCCGCTCGCCCAGCACGTCCAGCCGCAGCACCTGTCTGCCGGGCAGGCCGACCGGCCGCTCCCGCGTCGTCACCAGGGCGGCGCACGGGGCCGCGCCCGGCAGCAGCGGCCACACCCCCGGGCTGGGGCCGGCGTTGTCGAGCACGACCAGCAGCCTGCTGCCCGCCACCGTCGAGCGGAACAGCGCGCTGCGCTCCTCCAGTCCCCGGGGCAGCGACGTCAGCCCGAGCGCCCGCAGGAACCGGCCCAGCACGTCGGCCGGCTGCAGTTCCCCGGCGCGCAGGTCGATGTAGAGCTGGCCGTCGGGGAAGTCGGCGGCGGCCCGGTGCGCGGCGTGCAGCGCCAGCTCGCTCTTGCCGACGCCGGCCCGGCCGACGATCGCGGCCAGCGGCAGCGCGCTCCCGCCGGGGCGCAGCATCGCGGCGACGCGCTCCAGCTCGGCGTCCCTGCCGGACAGCGGCGAGAACACGGGCGGCAGCTGCCTCGGCACCGGCGGCAGCCCGCGCCCGCCCGCCGCCTCGTCGCCGGGCTCGTACTCCTCGCGGGACTCCTCATCGGGCTGCTCGGGCGCGCCGTCGTCCGGGGGTACGGGCGCGTCGCCGGGGCGGGGGGCGCCGGGGAGGCGGACGGCGGGGCGGCCCGGCGCGGTGTCGTAGCCGAGCGCGAGAGAGGCGTCCTGGTTGAGGATCGCCAGCTCCAGTCGGCGCAGCTCGTCGCCGGGTTCGAGGCCGAGCGTGTCGAGGAGCATGCCGCGGTAGTCGCGGAAGGCGTCGAGCGCCTCGGCCTGGCGTCCGGACCGGTAGAGGGCGAGCATGAGCTGGCCGTGCGGCCGCTCGCGCAGCGGGTGGTCCTGGACCATCCGCCGCAGCTCCCCCACGAGCTGCTGGTGGCGGCCCAGCTCCAGGTCGAGGTCGGCCAGCCGCTCGCGGGCCAGCAGCCGCCGCTCCTCCAGGTCGTGCGCGACCGGCAGGAGCAGGTCGCTCTCGACGTCGGCGAGCGCGGGCCCGCGCCACAGGGCGAGCGCCTCGCGCAGCGTCGCGGCGGCCCGCTCGGCGTCCTCCTCCTGCGCCCGCGCCACGAGCGCGTCGAAGTCGGCCAGGTCGAGGCTGCCCGGCCCGACCTTCAGCAGGTAGCCGGGCGGCCGGGTCAGCAGCACCTGGAAGGGCTGGACGGTGTCGTCCAGAGCCCTCCGGAGCTGGAACACCCGGATCTGGATCTGGTTGCGCGCGGTGCCGGGCGGCGCGTGCCCCCAGGCCGCCTCGATCAGCCGGTCGAGCGGCACGATCCGGTTGGCCTCCAGCAGGAGCAGCGCCATGACGACGCGTTGCAGGCCTCCCCCGAGGTGCAGCTCGCCCCCATCGCGTTCGATGACGAGCGGGCCGAGAATCCTGAAGCGCATGTATCCCTCCGCTGAGATGCTCTCAGCCGGGGTTTGCACTTTTCTTGCCGATCGCCAACAGCCCGGGGCCGGGGCGCCGTCAGGCGGCGGTGCCCTTCTCCGCCGTCATCAGGAAGTCCTGGGCGATCAGCGGCAGGCGGCGCCGGGCGTGCACGACGGCGATGACGCGGCGCACGGCGGGCTCCAGGGAGCGGACCACGAGGCCGGCTCTGCTGGCCTGCTCGGCCATCCCGCGATACCACAGCAGGGACGCCTGACCGGCGCGTACGGCGTTGAGCCAGCCGTTGCGCTCGTCGGTCTCCAGGACGACGCGGGGGCTGACCGCGTACTTGCCGAACATGGCGTCGAGCTCGCGGCGGCGGACGCTGCCGCGGGCGGGCAGGGCCAGGCGCATGCCGTCGAGCCGGCGCATGGGCACGGGGTTGGGCAGTTCGAGGCCGGGCGGGGAGATCAGCACGATCTCCTGGCGTTCGAGGGGGTGGGTGACGAGGTCGCCGGGCACCGGCAGGTCCGTCAGGCCGAGGTCGGCCCGCTGGTCCCTGATGGCGCTCACCACGGCGTCGCGGCCGTCGCAGCGGACGATGTGCACGCGGACGCCGGGATGCTCGGCGGCGTAGGCGGGCAGCAGCCGCCCCGCGAGGCCCGGCTCCAGGCTCGGGGTGGAGGCGATGCGCAGCTCCGCCTCCCCGCCGCCGCCGTGGCCGGCGAGGCCCTCGATCTCGCGGACGGCGTCGAGCGCCTCCCGCGCCAGTTTCACCACCCGGCGGCCCTGCGCCGTGACCACCACGCCGCGCCCGGAGCGGGCGAAGAGCGTCAGGCCGAGCTCCCGCTCAAGATCCCGGATCGCACGGGAAAGCGCAGGTTGTGCGATGTAAAGCGACTTGGCCGCATCGGTCATGGTGCGGTGCTCCGCAGTCGCGACCACATAGCGGAGCTGCTGGAGGTTCATGGCAAAGAAGCTAGGACAACGGCCGCCGCGGAGTGCGGGACATAGCGGAGATCACCTCGAATGATTTCGGACTGTAACCGAGTGCTGCTACATCCGTGACGGATGATAAATCAGTATGCTTCTGCCCCAAATTTGGCAAAGCCCCGGGACGTGACCCAGCAAGTCACGCATTCCGGACAAGCGACTCAAGGGGCAACACGGTGACAGGCAACGGGCAGTACCCTCCCCCGCCCCAGGGGCCAGGACAGCCCCAGAGGCCACCCTCGCGCCCGTGGCCCCCGCCGGGCTACGGGCAGCCGCCGCAGCGGCCCCCGCAGGAGCCGCCGTACCCGCCCCAGGGGCAGCCGCCCGCGCACCCGTACCCGGGCGCGCCGGGGCCCGGCACCCCGTATCCCCAGCCGCCCCATCCGGGGCAGCCGCCGCATCCCGGGCCGCCGCCCGGGAGCCCGTACCCGGGACAGCACGGCAGCCCGTACCCGCAGCAGACCCCTCCCCAGGGCCCGCCGCACGGGATGCCCCAGGGGCCGCCCCAGGGGCCGCAGCACGGGATGCCGCAGGGGCCGCCGGCGGGGCACGGGTATCCGCCGCCGCCTCCGCAGGGGGCGCCCTGGCAGCAGCCGCCTCCGCCGCCGCGCCCGCCGGGGCACGGGCCGTACGGGAACTGGCAGCCGCCGCGCCGCAAGTCCGGCATCGGCGTGGCCGGGGTCGTCGGGGGCGTGTTCGGCGCGGTGGCGGGGCTGTTCCTGCTGATCGTCATCGGGGCGGCGCTGTTCGGCGGGTCGGGCTCGCGTTCGGAGTCGACGACGCCGGTCGCGATCCCGACGGCGTCCCCGTACGAGCCCCGCGAGGGCCGGACGCGGGAGCCGTCCCGGGAGCCCACCGAGCAGCCCACCCAGGAGCCCACGGAGCAGCCCACCGAGCAGCCCACCCGCAGGCCGACGGAGACGCCGACGCGGGACGACGAGCCGGACACCACGGTCGAGCCGCCCCGCCAGGTCACGCTGAACCGGAGCCTGAAGAACAACACCATGTACCGGGCGGGCGCGCTGCCGAGGATGGCGTGCCGGGCGGGCAACGCGAGCATCTTCAGCCACAGCCAGCTCAAGTCGCTGATCCTCAGGACCAGCAAGTGCATGGACCGGGCGTGGGGCCAGATCCTCAGCAAGCAGGGCATCCCGTTCCGCCCGCCGAACTACGCGATCGCGTCAGGGCGCGGCAGGGGCGCGTGCGGGGACTATCCGCAGCCGGGGAGCATGGTGCCGTACTACTGCCCGCGCAACAGCACCATCTACGCCTCGACCTCGGCCATGGCCAAGGGGAACGGCAACGCGCGCGGCTACGGCCAGATCATCTCCTGGCATGGCGGGATCATCAGCATGATGGCCCACGAGTACGGACATCACGTGCAGAACATCACCGGCCTGATGGACTCGTGGTGGGCGCAGACGCTGGACTCGTCGAGCAACAGCGGCAAGCTCGCGCTCAGCCGGCGCCTGGAGCTCCAGGCAACGTGTTTCGGCGGGATGTGGATGCGTTCGGTGGCGGCCAGCTACCCGATCAACACGGCCCGCCGGGGGGAGCTGTTCTGGTTCTACGGCCAGGTGGGCGACTATCCCGGCTACCCGCGTGACCACGGCTCCCGGGCCAACAACCAGCGGTGGTTCCGGCAGGGCTGGGAGAAGAGCCAGGCGTACCAGTGCAACACCTGGGTGATGCCTTCCTCGGCGACGTCATGAGGTCACATGGCGTTCATCTCAGCTTGGGCACATGTCTTTGATGTCCATATATGGCAGCTAGAATCCTGGCAATCTTGTGCCAATGGGGGGCAAACCCACGGGTTCTGCCTGGTAGGCGTGTGAAGGAGCCGGTGTGAGCAATCGGGATGGGTCAGGCGCCGCGCCCGGGGGTGGCAGGAAACGGCGTACCCCTCGCCGCTCCCGTCCCGCCGCCGGCCAGTCGCCCGACGCCCCCCAAGACCCGGCCCGCCCTCCCCTGAACCCCGCCGGAGACGCGAACGCCGCCGCCGAGGGCCGCACGGGCCGCGCCAGAGCCCCCCGCGGCGGCGACACGCCGCCCCCGGCCCGGCGAGCCCCCCAAAGCCCCACCGGCCCCGGGAACCCTCCCGCAGGGCCCGGCAACCCGCCCCCCGGCCCCGGCCCCACCCCGGGCGGTCCGGCTGCGGGACGGGACGACACCCCACGCGGCCGGGGCGACACACCCCAGGGCCGGGACGACGCGACCCCCAGCCGGAGTGAGGCGCCGCCCGAGCAGGGTGAGACGTCCGCCCGGCGGGGCAGGACGCCTTCCGGGAGGACCGGATCTGCCTCCGGAAGAGGCGGAGCGGCCTCCGGCAGGGCCGGGACCCGTCCCGGACGCGGCAGGGGCCAGGCAGGCCGCGGCAGAGGCGGCGCCGGCGACCCGAACGCGGACCCGGCCGGCCCGGACGGGACCGGCCGGCACGGCCAGGACGAGGCCGCGGGCCGGGGCGGCGCGGGTGCGCGGCAGGGCGCGGCGGGCGCGTTCTCGCGGATCGGCGGCGGCCTGCGCGGTGGCTCACGCGGTGGCTCACGGGGAGGCTCGCGGACGGGCGGCGGCGGGAGCGCGCCGCAGTTCGCCAAGCCGCTCTCGCTGGGCGGCGTGCTCGGCTGGACGCTGCTGTCGGCCGTCCTGCCCGGCGCCGCCCACCTGCGCACCGGGCGCCGCCGCACCGGCCTGATCCTGGTCTCCTCGTACGCGGTGCTGCTGCTGGCCCTGCTGGCCTTCGGCCTGGTGGTGTGGAACGACCCCACCGCGGCCACCAGGTTCGCCTCCCCCGGCTGGCTCCTCACGCTGACGATCGTCTCCGGCGCGTGCGCGCTCGCGTGGTTCGCCCTCGTCGCCTTCTCGTACGCCGCCCTGCGCCCCGCCAGGCTGGACCGGCAGGGTCAGATCATCTCCGGCATCCTGGTCGGCGTGCTGTGCGTGGCGGTCATGGTGCCGTTCGGGTACGGGGCCAACGGGGTCCAGGAGACGAAGAACACGATCACGCACATCTTCCGCCCTGCCTCCAGCGACCCGGACGCGCAGCCGGTCAAGGAGGAGGACCCGTGGAACGGCAAGGACCGGGTCAACTTCCTGCTCATCGGCGGTGACGCGGCCGGCAACCGGACCGGCATGCGCACCGACAGCATGAACGTCGCCAGCGTGCACATCCCGACGGGCAACACGGTGCTGTTCAGCCTGCCGCGCAACCTGCAGCACGTGCGCTTCCCCCCGACGTCGCCGCTGCGCAAGGTGTTCCCCAACGGCTACATGGCCGAGCTGCGCGGCGGCGGCCTGCTCAACGAGGTCTGGCAGTACGCCAACGACCACCCGGAGCAGGCCGGGGGCAAGAACAAGGGTCCGCGCGCGCTGATGGACGCCATCGGCTACACGCTCGGCCTGAAGATCGACTACTACGCGCTGATGAACATGTACGGCTTCGCCGACCTGGTGGACGCCATCGGCGGCCTGAAGATCCGCGTCGAGCACGACGTGCCGTGGGGCGGCACATTCGGCACGGCGGGCACGATCAAGGCGGGCTACCGGACGCTGACGGGCGAGCAGGCGCTGTGGTACGGCCGGTCCCGGGTGGGCAGCGACGACTTCTCCCGCATGGGCCGCCAGCGCTGCGTCATCGGCGCGTTCGCCCAGCAGGCGACGCCGGACAAGATCCTGGCCAACTTCACCAAGATCGCCGGTGCGGCCCGGCGGATGGCGGAGACGAACATCCCGCAGGAGCTGCTGCCGCCGCTGCTGAACCTGGGGCTCAAGGTCAAGGACGCGCGGATCAGCAGCCTGCAGTTCGTGCCGCCGGGGTACTGGCCGGGCAGCCCGGACTGGGCGAAGATCCGCAAGGCGACGGACCGGGCGATCAAGGCGTCGACGCGGCCGGCCCGCCGCGCCCAGGCCGCGGACGTGGCCGCCTCCCCCGGCGCCCCGGCGGTCACTCCGACCCCGTCGCAGTCGGTCACGGCCAAGCCGTCGCAGACGCCCACGCGCAACAACCAGAAGGCGGAGGCGCAGTCCCTGGAGGAGCTGTGCGGCTTCTAGCACCGAACCGGCCCCCGGCCTGACACCGGGGGCCGCGCGGCCTGCCACCGGGGCCCAGACTCAGGCTCGCGGCCTGACGGCGAGGCCCGGGCCGGCACCGGGGCTCAGGGCCGGTCGTCGCGTCAGGCGGCGGACGCGACGCGGAGTCCGGCCGTTACAAGAGACGCCTGGCGGGCGACACGGGCGCCGAGATGCTCGGCGGTGGCGACATCAGCGGGGTGAACGGTGTCGACACCGCCGTCCAGCGGGGTCTGAGCTCCGGCACCGCCCCAGAAGCCAAGGCGGTTGAGGTCGTTCTCGGAGGCGGTGGTGGAGTTCCAGCCGGGGGCAAGGCCGAGACTGATCCACAACATGCGGTGCTGGGCGGCGAAAGTGGCAAAGAAGGCGAGCGTGCCGGCCTTGTCGCCGTAGATGGAGGCGGAGTTGGTGAAGCCGGCGGCGAGCTTGTCAGCCCAGCGGCCTTCCGAGAAGCGGCGGCTGGTGGCTTCGGCGAACGCGTGGAACTTGGCAGACGCGCTGCCCATATAGGTGGGTGAGCCGAAGACGATCGCGTCGGCATCGTCCAATCGCTGCCACTGTTCGTCTCGAATGGTGTCCACCGGGATGAGGCTGACGTCGGCGCCGGCGTCTGCCGCGCCCCGCCGGACGGCCTCGGCGAGGACGGCGGTGTGCCCGTATCCGGAGTGGAAGGCGACGGCAACCGAGGGAGCCGGGGCAATGAACTCAGGCAAGTCAACTCCAGTGGTGTGGATGTGGGCCGGATGCTGTGGTGGACAGATGACGGATGATGTTCCCGGCCTGCGGAGGGACCGTGGCCGATCGCTTCGGGCCCCGTCCTCTGCCCACGTGCTGCCCGTGTGCTGTTCACGCTACGGCGGCTGGTCAGGACGGAGGAACGTTAATCGTCTTGCTTTTATGACTGAACGTCTAGGATTGCGAGATGGATGCCCTCGATGATGTCCTGGCGGCGGGAGCTGTCGAGGACTCGCGGTTCGTGAGCGTGGAGGCCCGTGGAGCCTGGGGGATCTCCTTCAAGTCGCCCGGCGCCTCGTACGTGATGATGATCAAAAGCGGGCGCTGCTGGTGGCAGCCGGACACGGGCGCCGCCCCGGAGCTGCTCGCCCCTGGCATCTGCTTTCTGGTCCGGGCCGGCTCCGAGTTCATCCTCGCGGACGAGCCGGGGCGATCCCTGGTCAGCTGCGAGAGCCTTCTGGCGGCCGGACGGGGACCTTCCGTGCGTCACGGCACAACGGGACCGGCGACGGAGATCGTCTCAGCCCGGTTGTCCTTCAACACGAGTGTCGCCGAACCGCTTCTGGAAGTGCTGCCTCCTGTGCTGCGGCTCGATCCCGACAACTCGGCCGGTGACGCATTGCGCTCCACCTTCAAGCTGCTGGAACAGGAGCGGATTCTCTCCGGTTTCGGTGCCGAGTTTCTCATGAGCCGCCTGGCGGATGCCCTCTTCGTGTACGCCCTTCGCACCTATGTCTCGTCGCCCGCCAAGAGCTCATCCGGATGGCTGTCCGCTCTCAGCGACCCGCAGCTCGAGCCGGCACTGCGGGACCTGCACTCCGATCTTGCGCATCCGTGGACGGTGGGGGCACTCGCGTGCAGAGCCGGGATGTCGCGGGCGGCGTTCGCCGTAGCGTTCAAACGAAAGACAGGCGAATCACCCATCAGCTACCTCACCTACTGGCGCATGCACCGGGCCAAAACGCTGTTGCGTGACACCGAGGCTGGTTTGCAGCAGATCGCCCATGCGATCGGATATGACACCGACGCCGCTTTCAGCCGGGCGTTCCGCCGGCACGAGGGCATGGCACCCGGCACATGGCGACGCCGCCGGGCCGGTAACTAGGGACGGTTCGGGAAGTGGATCAGGTGAGTGATCCACCTCTGGGATGATCTTTGCCTGGACCGCGACCGGAAGGCCGCGGACGCCGAAGAGCGGCCGCGCGTCGCGCGGCCGCTCTCTCAGGGGGCGGATGGTACGGGTCCTGGCCCGGGGGTCACTTCGCCGGGCGGCCCAGGGCGCGGAGCTGGTCGACGGTCAGCGCCGAGACGTTCTGGTCCACCGGGTCGTCGGAGTACTGGTGGATGGCCCAGGACTTCCAGTCGGCGGGCGGCGTGACGGTGCCCTTGGCCTTGCCGTAGTTGGCGACCCAGAGCGGGTACGCGCCCAGCCCGGCGCCGTGCTCCTCGGCGAAGGACTGGCTGCTGTAGAACAGCGGCGTGACGCCGGTCTTGGCCTTCACGTGCGCCAGCCACTTCTTGGCCCAGGCGTTGACGTGCGCGGACGGCATGTCGTCGGTGACCTCGAGGTCGAGGGCGAGCAGGTCGCCGGCCTTGGCGGGCTGGCTGTCGACCGCCGCGAGGAAGAAGTCCGCCTCGGCGATGGGATCGTTGGCGGGGTGCCCGAAGTGGTAGGCGCCGCGGACAAGCTTGTTTTTGTCCATTTCCTTCCAGTGGCGGGCGAAGGTCGGGTCCTTGAAGTCGACGCCCTCGGTGGCCTTCACGATGCCGAAGTCGGCGCCGCTGGCGGCCCAGTCGTGCGCGGGCTGGTAGTTGGAGACGTCCTGCCCGTAGGGGAGGTCGGCGGGGACGGCCATGGCGGGGCCGGCGATGCCCACGGCCGTCACGGCGGTGGCCATGGCCAGCAGCGCGCTCTTGCGGAACTTGCGCAGGTTGCTGGTGATGGTCATGCGGTATTTCCTCCTGGATGTGGACAGCATGCGTCCGCGTGGACACGCGGAGCTACTGCGGGACACCTCGACGGGGCGCGTGGGCCACTGCGGAAGAAGAGGTGCTGGATGATCGAGCCGCCGGGGTCGCTCGGTCACCGGGGACATCGCCGCGCGGAGCCGGACTCATGGGCGCTCAGGTGGTTACAACCACGAGGCTACCCCAAACATTCCCAAAAGCCCAGGTCAAGCCATAAGTGCCCCGGCAAACCCGGCCCCGTGGGGGTTTCAGGCCAGTGCCCGGCGGGGCAACAGGGCGAACGCGCCGAGGTAAAGGACGGCGGCCACGATGAGCAGCCCCTGATAACCGATGACGAGCGCGAGGTATTCCAGGCAGCCGCCCACCATGGCGCCCAGGAGGTTGGCGCCGAAGGAGGTGGTGGCGTCGGCGGAGTCGGCGAACCGCTTGGCGAACACCACGTTGGCCGCGAAGATCGGCAGGAACGCGACGGTCACGGCGACGAGGGCGCGCAGCGGCAGCGGGAGCGACAGCAGCCACTGGTTGGGCACGAGCCAGGCGAGCACGAGCCCGCCGAGCAGCACCGCGTACATGACCGGCAGGGGTGGGGTGCGGAAGCGGCGGGTCACCTCGACGGCGGCGAGCACGGCGACGAGCACGCCGGCGAAGACGATGGCGTTGACCACCCAGGTGGTGCCGAACAGCAGCGCGAACCCGGTCACGCTCTTGGTCTCCAGCAGCAGGAACGCCACGCCGAGCAGGAACAGGTCGGCGTACGGGCGCATCCGGCGGTAGGGGCCGGCGACGAGGCGGACGGCGAGCAGGCTGACGATGAGGATGAGGCAGAGGGTGATGATGTAGATCGGCGGGATCGTGCGGTCCTTCAGGTAGAGGAAGGGCCGGTCGTCGTCGGCGGGCGGCGGGCTGGTGGCGGCGGCGCCGGGCCATTCGACGCCGCAGCGCTGGGCGGCGGGGGTGTCGCCGGCGGTGATGACGGCCTGCTGGCCGCGGATGCTGACCACGTCGACGCAGGGCTTGTGGCCGAAGGCGCTCTGCACGGTGCTGGCGAGCCGGTCGACGAGCCAGGTCTCGCGGTAGAAGTTGTACATGGAGAAGGCGCCGCCGGGCTTGAGGTGCTCGCGGGCGGCCCGCATGGCCTCCACGGTGAACAGGTAGCTCTCCAGCCGCAGCGAGCTGGCCCCCGACACGAGCGTGAGGGAGTCGGGCAGCGCGAACAGGATGAGGTCGTACTTCTTGCTCGTGTGCTCCAGGAAGGCGCGCCCGTCGGTGACGTGGGTGGTGACGCGCGGGTCGGAGTAGGGGCGGTCGGGGTGCACGGAGCCGCCGAGCTCGCGCAGCTTGGGGTCGATCTCGACGGCGTCGACGTGCTTGGCGCCCTTGAGCAGCGCGATGGCGACGTCGGTGCCGCTGCCCGCGCCCACGATGAGCACGTCGTCGGGCGCGGCGGCGGCCCGCTGGTAGGGCAGCCCGTACTGGCCCTCCCACTGCAGGCGGGCGACGGCGGGCGAGGCGAGCTGGTGCGGGATGCCGTTGACGGCGATGTCGGTGGCGGGGACGCCGAGCACCTGCATCGCCCGGGTGGTGACCTTGTAGTAGGGCGACCAGACGGCGCCGGCGGTGAGCGTCTCGGCGAGCAGCAGGCCGACGACGGCCAGCGAGGGGACGACGACGAGGGCCGCGTAGGGCAGGCGGGGGCGGGGCACGAGCAGGATCGCGTAGCAGACGGCGGCGATCAGGCCCCAGAACACCGGCGGCGCGCTGAGGAACGACAGCGCGGTGAAGGCGGCGATGCCGGTGAGGCTGCCGATCAGGTCGTAGCGGTAGGCCTCCAGCCGGGGCAGCTCGGGGAAGCAGCGGCCGACCAGCTCGGCGGGGCCCATGAGGATGACGGCGGCGGCGCAGAAGATGACCGGGAGGATGGCCCAGGCGGGCGGGCCGGTGGTGCCGAGGCTGGTCCAGTAGAGGACGCCCTCGGTCTGCCGGTCGACGGTGACCGGGAAGGTGAGGACGACGAGCACCAGGCCGAACAGCACGAGCGGCGAGTAGTAGGGCTGGCGGCGGGAGCGGCCGACGCGCAGGAAGCCCAGGCCGATGCCGAGGAACGAGCCGAGCAGCACGAAGTTGGTGAAGTAGCTCAGGTGGACGATGTTGGAGCCGGTCCACCGGATCAGGGCCAGCTCCAGGAAGAGCATGAAGGCGCTGGCGAGGATGAGCCTCGGGCGCACCGCCAGCCAGTGGTCGCTGGTGCCGCCGCCGTCGACCGCCTTCTGCGCCTGGAGCGTCATGCTGACTCACGGTAGTGAACGATCGTCCCGGACGGAAGCCTGAAAGGCCGAGAACAATCTTCGTGTACTAAGCGGCTTTTACGGCGTTTTAGCAGGTCAAGTCACGGTGGACGTGGCGCGGCGGATGCAGGAATGTGGAAAGGTTCGCTTCGTCAGACCCCCCGGTGGTGACTCTCATGCGTGTGCTCATCCAGCTTCGCCCCTCACCCGATCTGGTCGCGGCCGTCGCCGATCCCGGTCGGCGCGCCACGACCGCCGACGTCGCCGACGGCCTGCCCGGTGTCGAGCTCGACACCGAGTTCACCCCCGTGGCGCTGCCCCGGCCCGTGCCCGCCACGGGCGGCGACCCGCTCTCGCTCAACCAGCCGCTGCGCTTCTCGCTGGCCGCCGAGGACGCCTCGGTGCTGGTGCGCGGCACGATCTCCGACGACGAGCGCGCCACCCGGATGGCGCTGCTGCCGACGCTGCGGCCCGACGTCGTCGGGGTGTTCGCCGACCCGGTCATCGAGTCCTCGCCGCTGTGCGGCGGCGACCGCCCCTCCGGCACCTGGCACGACGTGGAGCGGCTGCTCAACGTGCCGAGCCTGCACGCCGAGGGCCTCGACGGCGCGAACGTGCCCCTGGCCGTGCTCGACACGGGCATCAACCTCGCCCACCTCACCCGGCGGCTCGGCCGCCCGGTCGCGCTCGACGCCGAGCGGAGCTGGCGCCCGGCGGGGGTGCCCGACAGGCCGGGCGAGTCGGAGGTCGACCACGGCACCATGTGCGCGTTCGACGCGCTCCTCGGGGCGCCGCAGGCGCGGCTGCTCGACCTCCCGCTGCTGCGCTCCACCCGGCCGGGCGGCTCGGCGCTCGACGGGCTGCTGTCCGACGCGGTGGCGGCGTTCGCGCACCTGCGCACGGTGATCGACGCGCAGCCCGCCGGGTCCAAGGCGCTGGTGGTGAACAACTCGTGGGGGTCGTTCTCCCCCGAGTGGGACTTCCCCGTGGGGCATCCGGGCAACTACTCCGACAACGGGGCGCACCCGTTCAACCTGATGATCGCGAGCCTCGACGCGGCGGGCGCCGACGTGGTGTTCGCGGCGGGCAACTGCGGGCGAGAGTGCCCCGACAGCCGGTGCGCCTACACCGAGCGGCCGATCTCGGGCGGCAACTCCCACCCGAAGGCGCTGTCGGTCGGCGGCGTCGACGTCAACGGCGTCCGGGTCGGCTACTCCTCCCAGGGGCCGGGGCGGCTGACCGCGCGCAAGCCCGACGTGTGCGCCTACACGCACTTCGACGGGTCCGCCGCGTTCGGCGACGGCACCCCCGACTCGGGCACGTCGGCGGCGGCGCCGGTGGCTGCGGGCCTGGTCGCGGCGGTGCGCACCCTGTGGCCCGCCACCCGGCTGTCGCCGTCGCAGCTGCGCGCGCTGCTGCGGCGCACCGCCGAGGACCGCAGCGAGGTGGGGTTCGACTACGGCTACGGCTACGGGATCGTCGACCCGGCGGGCGTGCTCGCCTCGCTGCGCCGCCGGGCCAGGAGCGCGGCCTGATCCCCCGTCAGGCGGCCCGCTCGCCGAAGACCCGCGTGCCCACCAGCAGGCCGATCGCGGCGAACGCGACCGCCACGGCCACGCCGGTGACCACCGTGGCGGAGGCGTAGCGGCCGGCGAACAGCTCGCGCAGGGCCTCCAGCACGTAACGGAACGGGCTGGCGTGCGACAGGGCGTCCAGCCAGCCCGGCGCCATCGACATGGGCAGGAACGAGCCCGACAGCAGCACGAGCGGCACCACGGCCGTGCTCATCACGGGCGCGAACAGGTGCTCGTCCATCGTGAGCGCGATCGCGTACGACAGCGCGGCCAGCCCGGTCCCGAGCACGACGACGAGCGCGAGGCCCGCCGCCAGGCCGGCGAGCGGGGCGCGCATGCCGAAGGCGTAGCCGGCGGCGACCAGCAGAAGCGTCTGCGCGACGAGCGTGACCGCGTTGCCGAGCACCCGGCCGAGCAGCAGCGACAGGCGGCTCGCCGGGGTGACGCGCAGCCGCTCCAGCACGCCCGAGCGCCGGTCGAAGACCACGCCGAAGCCGGCCAGGCCGGTGCTCGTCAGCCCGAGCTGCACGATCAGCCCGGGGACGAGCGTCTCCCAGGTGCCGATCGTGACGAAGATCGGCCCGAACAGCAGGAGGAACAGCAGCGGCTGGACGGCGCCGAACAGCACCCCGGCCTTCTGCCGCAGGCTCGCCCGCACGCTGTGGCGGAACAGGATCCAGGTGTCGCGCATCAGACGCCCGCCTCCTCGGCCAGCGGCCTGCCGGTGACGTCCAGGAACACCTCGTCCAGCGTGCGCCCGCCGGTCTTGAGCGCGGCCGGGGCGCCCTCGGCGACGACGCGGCCGTGGTCCATGATCAGCAGCCGGTCGCAGAGGGCGTCGGCCTCGTCGAGGTAGTGGGTGGTGAGGAAGACCGTGACGCCGCGCTCGGCGCGCAGCGTGCGGACGTGGTCCCACAGCGCGGCCCGGCTCCGCGGGTCGAGCCCGGTCGTCGGCTCGTCCAGGAACAGCAGCACGGGCCGGTGCGCCAGCGCGAACGCGATGTCGAAGCGGCGCCGCTGCCCGCCGGACAGCGCGCCGCCCGGCCTGTCCTCCAGCCCGGTCAGGCCGAGCAGCGCCAGCGACTCGGCGGTCCCGGCCGCCGCCTCGGCCCGGCTGAGCCCGTACAGCATGGCCTGGAGCAGCAGTTCCTCGCGCAGGGGGGCGGCGGGGTCGACGCCGCCGGTCTGCGAGACGTAGCCGACGCGGCGGCGCACCTCGCGCGGGTCGGCCAGCAGGTCGTGGCCGGCCACGACGGCGGTGCCCGAGGTGGGCCCGAGCAGGGTGGTGAGCATGCGCATGGCCGTGGTCTTGCCGGCGCCGTTGGGGCCGAGGAAGCCGACGATCTCGCCGGGTTCCACGGACATGGTCAGGTCGGCGACGGCTGTCGCGCCGCCGTCGAAGGTCTTCGTCAGACCGATCGTGTTGATCACTTCATCGCCTCCAAAATTAGAGTAACCACAAATTTGGAGTCACTGCAGTTTGGGTACGATGGCGGGCATGGGGTTGCGGGAGCGGAAGAAGCGCGAGACCCGGCAGCGCATCGCGGACGTGGCGATGGGGCTGTTCGCGGCGCGCGGGTTCGACAGCGTGACCGTGGCCGAGGTGGCGCGGGCCGCCGACGTGTCGGTCAACACGGTGTTCAACTACTTCCCGGCCAAGGAGGACCTGTTCCTCGACCGGCGCGACTGGACCGAGGGCAGGCCGGAGGAGGTCGCGCGGCGGCGCGAGCCGGGCGAGAGCGTGGTGCGGGCGTTCCGGCGCGACGTGCTCGACGCGATCGCCACGCGGAGCTGGCGCTACGGCTTCAACGAGGGGGCCGAGGTGTTCGACGCGCTGGTGCGCGCCAGCCCGTCGCTGCTGGCCCGCATCCGCGAGATCCAGGACGAGCGCGAGGAGGCGCTGGCGGCGGCGCTCGATCGCGACGGGGACGACGTCACGCCGCGGGTGGTCGCCGCGCAGATCCTCGGCGCGACCCGCGCGCTGTCCGGCTACGCGGTGCGCCGGATGGCCGCCGGTGAGCCGTGGAGCGTGATCGAGCCCGCGCTGAAGGAGCAGACCGAGCGGGCGTTCGACCTGCTGGAACGGGGCCTGGGCGGTTAGAGGGAGCTGGAGACGCCGCCGAGCAGCGCCATGCCGCCGAAGAAGACGAACATGATGGCGTAGAGGCCGACGACCGCCAGCATGAGGCAGGTGCTGACGATCCCGCAGATGCGGCCCGCCTGGATCATGCCGCGGTTCTCGTAGACGTAGCCGCTGGAGTCGATCTCACGCAGCGCCTTGGTGCCCATGTTCCAGGCGAACGGGCCGAGGATCGCGCAGACCACCAGGCTCAGGATGCCCAGCACCAGGATCGTGGTGCCGTTGGGATGGGTCTGCGGCGGCGGGCCGTAATAGGAAGGGCCGTAGTTGGGATAGGACATCGGCGCTCCCCCGTCGGCTGGCGAATAGGCAGGATTTATACCACAGAGCGAGACGGCGCCGCAGGTGATCAAGCTAGACTCCGCGCATGATCAAGGCCCTCTCCCAGAAGCTCGCCGGCTCCGCCTGGTTCTCCCAGGCCGGGCCGCGGCTGATGCGCGCGTTCGACCCGGTGGCGCGCAGGCTCGCGGGCAGCCGCATGACCGAGCGCGGGCGCATCCCCGCCCTGCTGCTGACCACGACCGGGGCCAAGTCGGGGCTGCCGCGCGCCGTCCCGCTGGCCTGCCTGCCGGAGCCCGGCGGCGCGCTGCTGGTCGTCGGCAGCAACTTCGGCGGCCCCCGCCACCCGGCGTGGACGGCCAACCTGCTGGCCCGGCCGCAGGCCACGGTCCGCTTCGGCGGGCGCGAGTTCCCGGTCACCGCGTCGCTGCTGACCGGCGCGGAGCGGGCGGAGGCGTGGCCGCGGCTGGTCGCCCACCAGGCCGTGTACGCGCGCTACACCGAGCGGTCGGGGCGGGAGTTGCGGGTGTTCCGGTTGATTCCTACGGATTGATCGTTTTGCGGGAAGATGGGCGGGACCGCCGCCGTCCCCCGAGGAGCAGCACCCCGTGCGTGAACGCACCCGCGCCGTCCTGGCGCACCGGCGTTTCCAGCGCTTCATCGTCGCCGTCATCCTGATCAACGCGGCCACGCTCGGTCTGGAGACGGTGCCGTCCGTCGTGGCGGGGTACGGCGGCCTGCTCACCGCCGTCGACCACGTGGCGCTCTACATCTTCGTGGCGGAGCTCGCGGCCAAGGTGTACGTCGAGCGCGCGGACTTCCCGCGCGACCCGTGGAACATCTTCGACACCGTGATCGTCGCCATCGCCCTCGCGCCCGCCACGGGCGGCCTGTCGGTGCTGCGCTCGCTGCGCATCCTGCGCGCGCTGCGCCTGCTGTCGGTGGTGCCCAGCCTGCGGCGGGTCGTCTCGGCCCTGCTGCGCGCCATGCCCGGGATGAGCTCGATCGTGCTGCTGCTCTCCCTCGTCCTGTACGTGGCCGCCGTCCTGGCCACCAAGCTGTACGGGAACACCGCGCCGGAACGGTTCGGCACGCTGCCCACGTCGCTGTTCACGCTCTTCCAGACGATGACGGGCGACGACTGGGGCAACATCGCCCGGGAGGTGATGACCCGTCACCCCACGGCGTGGATCTTCTTCACGATCTTCATCCTGGTCTGCACGTTCGTGGTGCTCAACCTGTTCATGGCGGTCGTGGTGAGCGCCATGGACGAGGAGTCGGCCGCCGAGCTGGCCGAGCTGGAGGACGTCTCGGCGGCCTCCACGCAGCGCATCCTGGACGAGCTGACGGCGCTGCGCCAGGAGGTGGCCGAGCTGCGCGGCCGGCTCACGCCGGACCGCGGCTAGACCGGCCCGGCGCGGCAGGCGCGTCAGCGGGAGTAGAACTCGACGACGAGCTGCTCGTCGACCGGGACGGCGATCTGCTCACGTTCGGGGCGGGAGACCAGCGTGAACGTGAGGTTCGCCAGGTCCGCCGACAGATAGGCGGCGGTCCGCTCGTCGGCGTGCACGCCCTCGGCGGCGGCGACGAACGGCTGCATCCGGCGCGAGCGCTCGCGCACCGAGACGACCTGGCCCGGCTTGACCAGGTAGCTGGGGATGTCGACCTTGCGGCCGTCGACGGCGATGTGGCCGTGCGCGATGTACTGGCGGGCGGCGTAGATCGACGGCGCGAGCCCGGACCGCAGCACGAGCGAGGCCAGCCTGGTCTCCAGGATCGTGACCAGCTCGGCGCCCGAGGCGCCCGGCTTGCGGACGGCCAGATCCCAGTAGCGGCGCAGCTGCCGCTCCGACACGTCGTAGTACCAGCGCAGCTTCTGCTTCTCCATCAGCCGCAGCCCGTAGTCGCCGCTGCTGCGGCGGTTGGTCTTGCGGCCGTGCTCGCCCGGCGGGTAGGGGCGCTGCTCGAAGTAGCGGACGGCTTTCCTGGTCAGCGGCACGCCCGCACGACGTGACAGTCGCACCTTGGGACCGGTGTAGCGCACGTTCACCTCAATGTGGTTAGGTAGTCCTTACTTAGGTGAGCCTAACCTACTATTCAGTGTGATCTCAAGGAGGCGTCATGCTCCCGATCCCGGAGCGGATCCGCACCCTCGCCGCGACCGCCAGCGTCGCCCGGCTGTCCGTCGACGGCGCCCCCTCCCCCGCCCGCGGCGGCGTGGACGAGCGTGGCCGCCCGGTGCTCCTGGTCCGCCCCGGCGAGGCGCTGCACGGGCTGCGCGACGACGCCGTGGTGGCCGTGAACCTGACCTCGATGCGCCGCCTGGGCGACGTCGAGCACCCGCGCGGCCTGCTGGAGGTGCAGGGATGGGCGCAGCCAGTGCCCGAGCGCGAGGCCCGCGCGGCGGCGGTCGCGGTGGCGGCCGCCGACCCGGACGAGGCCCTGTTCGACGCCCTTGAGCAGTACGGCAGGCCCGGCGCGCCCCGGCTGCTGCGGCTGGACGTGGGCCAGGTCGTCTACCTGACGGGCCAGGAGTCGGGCGTGCTCGACGCCGACGAGTACCTGGACGCCCGGCCCGACCCGCTGGCGGAGACGGCCGAGCGGGTGCTCGCGCACGTCAACGCCTGCCACCGGCCGCAGCTCGCCAGCGGCGTGTCACGGCAGCTCGGCGAGCCGGCCGCCGACGTGTGGCTGTGGGAGCTCGACGCCTTCGGCGCCACCGTACGGGCCGACGGGGCGCTCATCCGCTTCCCCTGGCCCGCCCCGGCGTCCGGCGTCCGCGCCCTGGAGACGGCGCTGAACGGGCTGCTGTGCGCCTGCTGATCGAGTGCGTACTTGATCACGATTGTCACGTACGGGCACTGCCGGCCCCCAGGCGTGACTATCATCTGCCCCTGTGGGACAGACGGAACGGCGCGGGCGAGCCCTGCAGATCGCCGCGGCGCTGACCGGGACGGTCATGGTCGCGCTCGCGGGCGTCCTGGCGGGCGGCGGGCTGACCGGCGCCTCGCTCACCCAGGCGGGCATGCCCGACCTCGGCGGCGACGTCCCGGCGCACCGGAGCGGGATGCTCGTGTCGGTGCCCACGCGGGTCCCGGCGGCGCAGCCGACGCGGCGCGCCCCGGCCGGCAGCACGCCGCCCCACGCCCGCGTGGCGGCCACGCCCGCCTCGCCCGACGCCGGCCCCACCGAGCGGGTCCCGGCGCGGGTACGCCGCTCCGGCGAGCCGACCCGGCGGCCGTCCGCCCGCCCCACGGCCGTGGCCCCGGCGCCGGACCGCTCCGGCCCGGTCACCGAGGCCGACCGCTCCGGCTTCCCGGCGGCCCAGCCGCCGACCGGCGTCACGACCCCGCGGCCCGGCCGCCGCACCCGCACGCCCGCTCCCCCGCAGCCGCCCCAGGACCGCGGCGACATGCGGTTGCGCGGTCACCGCTAGCGACCCGCCCCGGACGGGCACGGTCCATTGACCATTACGGTCAAAATTCGTTATTTCGGTCAGCCAGAAATACCGGTAAAGCGCCACTTGTGCCCTCTGCGGCGTGGGAGGGTGATCGCGATCTTCCACCCCCTCCGAGGAGAGCCCTTGCCATCCCATCGACGGGCGGCGCTCGCCGCCTTCGTGGCGGTCGCCTGCGCCGCCACGACCGGCGTGGCCACAGCGTCGGTCGCGCCGGTGAACATCACGGCGCCCGCGACCGGCGACGTGTTCATCAGCCAGGCCGCGCCCGCCACCGTTTACGGCGACGCCGAATGGATGTCCGTGTGCGTGAAGACGTGCAACGGCAAGACGGACGGCGAACGCCGGGCGCTCACCGCGTTCAAGGTGTCCGGCATTCCGGAGAACGCCAGGAATGTCACCATGACCCTCCAGGTGCGCGCCACCCGGACGACCAACACCACGGTCTCGGCGCACCGGGTCACCGGCGACTGGGCCGAGACCCGCACCACCTGGGACACCCGGCCCACGTTCGGCCCGGCCCTGGCCACGCGTACGGGCTTCACCGCCGGTCAGGTCGCCACGCTGGACGTCTCGAAGGCGTTCACCGGCAACGGCGCCTACTCCTTCGGGCTGACGGCCTCCGCGGGGCCGGTGGCGGTCCTGTACTCGTCCAGGACCACGGGCAAGGGCCCGACGCTCAAGATCACCTACACCCCGGCGGCCGCCACACCGTCCCCCTCACCGACGAGCAGCCCCACGAGCAGCCCCACCAGCAGCCCCACCAGCAGCCCCACGGGCAGCCCGGCGCCCACCACGCCGCCCACGTCGCCGGACGGCGTGTGCCTGCCGTTCGACAAGCCGGCGGCCTCGGCGCTGCGCTCGTACGACCGGAAGGTCTTCGCCTTCTACTTCCCGCCCTACCCGCTGTCGATCGACGACAAGGACCCGTCGAAGGACCAGTACGCCTCCTGGCTGAACCCGCTCGGCTCCAACGGCATGTACGCCGCGCAGGGCGGCCACTCGCGCGACCGGCCGCTGACCCGCCCCGTGCGCGGCGGCGACTGGCGCACGGCCGACTTCGAGGTGGAGGTGCGTCAGGCCATCGCGGCCGGGCTGGACGGCTTCGTCTACGAGCACCACACCTCGGCTTCCGACCAGCGCTTCAACCAGTTCCCCAAGCTGCTGGCCGCGGCCAGGAACGTGGACCCCGGCTTCCGGATCATGCTGAGCCCGGACTTCCCCACGGCCAAGGACGCCCCGCACGACAAGGTCATCGCCGACATCCTGATGGCCAAGGGGCACCCGTCGCTCTATCACCTGCCCGACGGCACGATCCCGCTCGCCCCGTTCTACCCCGAGCGTCAGCCCCCGGCCTGGTGGGACGAGCTGCGCGCGAAACTGGCCGGCAAGGGCATGAAGACCGTCCTGGTGCCGATCTTCCTGGACTGGCAGGGCACCGGCAAGACCGAGTGGAACGACCACGTCGCCGGCTACTCCTCCTGGGGCGTGCGCTGGCAGAGCTCGACCGAGGGCTACAAGCGGGCGGGCCTCGAAGCGGCCGAGCGCGGCAGGTTCTACATGGCCCCCGCCTCGCTGGAGGACGTGCGCCCGCGCGACAAGCGCTACTGGGAGCCGTCCAACAGCGGCACGCTCCGGCAGTCGTTCGTCAAGGCCGACGAGGGCGGCGCGGCCATGATCTCGCTCATGACCTGGAACGACTACGCCGAGTCCTGGGTGGCGCCGTCGGTCGAGCGCGGCTACGCGCCGATGGACCTGATCGCGTACTACACGACCTGGTTCAAGACCGGCAAGTGGCCGGCGGTGAAGCGTGACGCGCTGTACTACTTCCACCGCAGCCACCACACCGACGCGCCGTTCGACAAGACGAAGCAGACGATCGGCCCGATCACGGTCCCGTACGGCGACGCGCCCAGGAACGAGGTGGAGCTGGTCGCCTTCCTCAAGGAGCCCGGCGTCGTCAGCATCAGGCAGGGCTCGGACGTGCGGACCAAGGAGGTGACCTCGGCCGGCATGGTGTCGTTCAAGGCGCCGCTGAAGCCGGGCACGACGCCGGTGTTCGAGCTGAAGCGGGGCGGCAGGCTGGTGCAGACGGTCAAGAGCCACACGCCGATCAAGGAGAGCGTGGTCTACCAGGACCTGATCAACCACGCGGGTGGCGGCCTGTCCTGCGAGCGGCCCCTGTGAGACGCCCGGTCAGCGGACCGCGAGGCTCTCGTCGACCGCTTCCGGCGACAGGACGTGGTCGAGGACCATCACCGCGCAGCCGCTGATGCCGGCGCTCGCGCCGAGGCGGCTGGGCTCGATGCGCAGCCGCCGGGTGGCCAGCGCGGTGGAGCGGCGGTAGACGACCTCGCGGATGCTCGACACGAGCGGCCCGAACGCCTCGGCCATGTCGCCGCCGAGCACCACGACCGACGGGTTGAGGATGTTGACCGCCCCCGCGAGCACCTCGCCGATGCGCCGCCCGGCCTCGCGCACGATGGCCATCGTCTCGGCGTCCCCGGCCCGGACCAGGGCCGTGACGTCGGCGATGGCCTTGACGTCCTTCCCGGCCGCGCGCAGCTCGCGCAGCAGCGCGGTGCCGCTGGCCACCGAGTCGACGCAGTCGATGTTGCCGCACCGGCACAGCACGCCGCCGCCGTCGCGGACCGGGATGTGGCCGATCTCGCCGGCGGCGCCGAGCGCGCCGCGCAGGATGCCGCCGCCCGCGATGACGCCGGCGCCGATGCGGGTGGAGATCTTGACGAACATGAGGTCGCCGAGCTCGGGGTAGACGCCCCGGTGCTCGCCGATGGCCAGCACGTTCACGTCGTTGTCGACCAGCACCGGGACCGGGAAGCGGGCCCGTACCAGGGGCGGGATGACCACGCCTGTCCACGACGCCATGACCCGCGCGCTCTCGGTGCGGCCCTGGGCGAACTCGACCGTGGCGGGCATGCCCATGCCGACGCCCCGGACGCACTCGCGCGGCCGGTCGCCGAGCAGGTCGTCCCAGGTGTCCATGACCAGCGGCAGCACCACGTCGGGGCCCTGCTCGACGTCGATGGCGAAGTCCTGTCCGGCCAGCTCGCGGCCGGACAGGTCGCAGACGGCGACGCGGGTGCGGCTCGCGCCGAGCGCGGCGGCCAGCACGACGCCGCCGGAGGCGTTGAACTCCAGCCGCACGGGCGGCCGCCCGCCGGTGGAGGGGGCGTCGGTGCGCTCGACGACCAGGCCGCGTTCGAGCAGCTCGCCGACGCGGAGCTGCACCGCGGGCCGGGACAGGCCGGTCACCCGGCCGAGGTCGGCCCGGGTGACGGCCTCACCGGTGCGGATGAGGCGCAGCACCTCGCCACTCGTGGCGAGGCTAGCGGCGGTACGTCGTGCCATCGGCCAAGTGAACCACAGAGCCTTGTGTCATGAAAAGTCACGACTTTTTCATCTCGAATACCAAAACTACGGTTGTGCACGACCCA
The DNA here is from genome assembly GCF_041950485.1 of Nonomuraea sp. ATR24. Lineage (NCBI taxonomy): Bacteria > Bacillati > Actinomycetota > Actinomycetes > Streptosporangiales > Streptosporangiaceae > Nonomuraea > Nonomuraea sp. ATR24. The sequence continues at coordinate 208,577 of NZ_JBGNUU010000009.1, read as the reverse complement.
AACTCTGGCTAGTGTCCGTTCTGTCCATTGCTTGGTAGATCATCGGAGTTCTCCTCGTGTCCCCCCTTGCGTCCTCCCCGGCCTCTTCTGCCTCCCACACGGCCGATCTCGTCGTGTTCGGCGGCACCGGCGACCTGTCCATGCGCAAGCTGCTGCCCGCGCTCTACCACAGCGACCGGGACGGCCGGCTCTCCCCCGAGACCCGCATCATCGCCCTGTCCCGGGGCGGGCTGACCGACGCCGACTTCCGCGGCAAGGTGGACGCCGAGGTACGTGACCAGGTGCCGGCCGACGACGACGCCGGATGGCAGCGCTTTCTCGGCCGGTTGCACCACCTGACGGTCGACGTGGGCGGTGACGACCGGTCCGGCTGGGCCGCGCTGGGCGCCATGCTGGCCGGGTTCGAGGGCCGTGACCGGGTGTTCTACCTGGCCAGCCCGCCGATGACGTTCGGCCCCTTCTGCCGGGAGCTGGAGCGCGAGGGCCTGGTCACGCCGCAGTCGCGGGTGGTGCTGGAGAAGCCGCTGGGCCGTGACCTGCCGAGCGCGCAGCGGATCAACGACGAGGTCGGCGCGATCTTCGACGAGCGGCAGATCTACCGCATCGACCACTACCTGGGCAAGGAGACCGTGCAGAACCTGCTCGTGCTCCGCTTCGCCAACGCCTTCCTGGAGCCGATCTGGAACTCGCTGTGGATCGACCACGTCCAGATCACGGCCGCCGAGACCGTCGGCACGCCGGGCCGGCGCGGCTACTACGACCAGGCCGGCGCGCTGCGTGACATGGTGCAGAACCACCTGCTGCAGCTCCTGACGCTGACCGCGATGGAGCCGCCCGCCCGCAACGACCGCGAGGCGATCCGCGACGAGAAGGTCAAGGTGCTGCAGTCGCTGCGCCCGATCGCGGGCACCGAGGTCGACCGCTTCACCGTGCGCGGCCAGTACACCGAGGCCGCCGGCATGCCCGGCTACCTGGACGAGCCCGGCTCCACCCCGCCCACCGAGGCGTCGGCCCGGGTCGAGACGTTCACCGCGATCCGCGCCGAGGTGAAGAACTGGCGCTGGGCCGGGGTGCCGTTCTACCTGCGCACCGGCAAGCGGATGCCGCAGCGGCGCTCGGAGATCGTGGTGCAGTTCAAGGACGTGCCGCACTCCATCTTCCCCGGCGGCACGCCGAACCGGCTGGTGCTGCGGCTGCAGCCGGAAGAGGGCATCGAGCTGCACATCATGGCCAAGGAGCCCGGCGCGGGCGAGGTCATGCTGAAGCCGGTGCCGCTCAGCCTCAGCTTCGGCAAGACGTTCACCGCGCGCGTGCCCGAGGCGTACGAGCGGCTGCTCACCGACGTGCTGGCCGGTAACCCGACGCTGTTCATGCGCCGGGACGAGGTGGAGGCCGCCTGGCGCTTCATCGACCCGATCCTGCAGGCGTGGGAGGCGTCCGCCGCCCTGCCCGAGCCCTACCCCGCCGGGTCCACCGGACCCGCGGGCGCCCACGAACTGCTCGGCCGCAGCGGTCGCGCCTGGCACGAGGAGGAAGCGTGAACACCGTCATCCAGGAGATCACCGACCGGATAGCGGCGCGGAGCGCCCGCAGCCGCGCCACGTACCTCGAGCGCATCCGCCGCGACGGCGAGGCCGCCCGCGCCAAGGGCCCGGCCCGCGCCCACCTGGGGTGCGCGAACCTGGCGCACGGCTTCGCCGCCGCGCCCGCCGAGGACAAGCCCGCCCTGATGGGCTCGGCCAAGCCCGGCGTCGCGATCGTGACGAGCTACAACGACATGCTGTCGGCTCATCAGCCGTACGAGACGTACCCGCAGGAGCTGAAGGCGGCGGTGCGCCGGGCGGGCGGCGTGGCGCAGGTGGCGGGCGGCGTGCCGGCCATGTGCGACGGCATCACGCAGGGCCGTGCCGGCATGGAGCTGTCGCTCTACAGCCGTGACGTGATCGCCATGTCGACGGCGATCGCGCTGTCGCACGACATGTTCGACTCGACGCTGCTGCTGGGCGTCTGCGACAAGATCGTGCCGGGCCTGTTCATCGGCGCGCTGCACTTCGGCCACCTGCCGGCGATCTTCGTGCCGGCCGGGCCGATGACCTCCGGGCTGCCGAACAAGGCCAAGGCGCGCACCCGCCAGCTGTTCGCCGAGGGCAAGGTGGGCCGGGTGGAGCTGCTGGAGTCGGAGTCGAAGTCCTACCACTCCCCCGGCACCTGCACCTTCTACGGCACCGCGAACTCCAACCAGGCGCTGATGGAGGTCATGGGCCTGCACCTGCCCGGCTCGACGTTCGTCAACCCGCACACCGAGCTGCGCCACGCGCTGACGGAGGCGGCGGGCCGCCGCGCCGTGGAGATCACCGCGCACGGCTCGGAGTACACGCCGATCGGCGAGCTCGTCGACGAGAAGGCCGTGGTGAACGCCTGCGTCGCGCTGCTGGCCACCGGCGGCTCCACCAACCACACCATGCACCTGGTGGCCATGGCCGCCGCCGCGGGCATCGTGCTGACCTGGGACGACCTGGCCGACCTGTCGAAGGTGGTGCCGTCGCTGACCAAGGTCTACCCCAACGGCCAGGCGGACGTGAACCACTTCCGCGACGCGGGCGGCATGCAGGTGCTCATCGGCGAGCTGCTGGACGCGGGGCTGCTGCACGCCGACGTGCTGACCGTGGCCGGGCCCGGCCTGGACCGCTACCGCTCGGCGCCCGCGCTGGAGGACGGCGAGCTGGTCTGGTCGGAGCTGACCGAGAGCACCGACCTGGACGTGCTGCGGCCGGTGTCGGCGCCGTTCTCCTCCGACGGCGGCATCCACATGGTCTGCGGCAACCTGGGCAGGGCCGTGAGCAAGGTGTCGGCGGTCAAGCCCGAGCACCTGGTGATCGAGGCGCCCGCCAAGGTCTTCGACGACCAGCTCGACCTGCTGCGCGCCTTCGAGGCGGGCGAGCTGGACGGGCAGGACTTCGTCGCCGTCATCCGCTACCAGGGGCCGAGCGCCAACGGCATGCCGGAGCTGCACAAGCTGACACCGCCGATGGCGGTGCTGCTGGACCGGGGGCAGCGGGTGGCGATCGTCACCGACGGCCGCATGTCGGGCGCGTCCGGCAAGGTGCCGGCGGCGATCCACCTGTCGCCGGAGGCGGCGGACGGCGGGCCGATCGCGCTGGTGCGCGACGGCGACGTCATCCGGCTCGACTCGGCGGCGGGCACGCTGGAGCTGCAGGTCCCGGCCGAGGAGCTGGCGCGGCGGACGCCCGGCGGCCGCCCGCTGAGCGACGCGCAGTGGGTCGGCACCGGCCGCGAGCTGTTCGCCGCGTTCCGGCGCATGGCCGGGCACGCCGAGCAGGGCGCGGGGATCTTCGGCGTCAGCGGCGCCGAGTCCCCCGACCACGGCCCCGGCCTGGGCTTCCCGGCCGGGTCCGGCAACTCGCACCTGGAGTCCGGCGTGGCGACGTGGCCCGCGGCGGCCGGCCGGTGAAGGCGTTCGACCTGCCCTGGCTGGTCGCCGACATCGGCGGGACCAACGCCAGGTTCGGCCTGGTGACCGAGGTGGGCGCGCCGCCGTCGCGGGTCGCCGTGCTGCCCGGGTCCGCGTACGCCACGCTGCCCGAGGCCGTGGACGCCTATCTCGCCGAGCACGGCGAGGGCCTGCGGCCGGGGGCGGCGTGCCTGGCCGTGGCGGGCCCGATCGACGGGGACCGCTACCGGCTGACGAACTCGCCGTGGGCCGGTTCCGTACGCGATCTGGGGGTGCCGTTCGCGGCGCTGCTCAACGACTTCGAGGCGCTGGCCGTGTCGCTGCCCCACCTGGGCGGCGCCGACCTGGTGCCGCTCGGCGGGCCGGAGCCCGCGCACGGGGTCAAGGCGGTGCTCGGCCCGGGGACGGGCCTGGGCGTCGGCGCCCTCGTGCCGTCGGGCGACGGGTGGATCCCGCTGCCGGGCGAGGGCGGGCACGTGACGGTGCCGGTGTCCGGCGAGCGGGAGCTGGAGATCGTCCGCGTGCTGCGCGCCGAGGGGCTGGAGCAGGTGGTCGCCGAGCACGTGCTGTCGGGGCCCGGCCTGGTCCGGCTGCACCGGGCGCTGGCCCGGGTGAACGGGGTGCCCGCCGTGGAGGCGACGGCGTCCGGGATCGTGGCGCGGCTCGACGACCCGCTGTGCGCGGAGACGGTCGAGGTGTTCTGCGGGATGCTGGGCAGCTTCGCCGCCAACACGGCGCTGACGCTCGGCGCCCGGGGCGGGGTCTACCTGGGCGGCGGAGTGCTGCCCCGTATCGTGGAACGGGTGTGCGCCAGCAGCTTCCGCACCCGGTTCACGACGAATCCTGACATGTCCACATATCTGGAAGCCATCGCGACCACGCTCATCGTCGCGCCGCAACCGGCGCTGACCGGCGCGGCCGCCTGGCTCGCCCAGCGCGCCGCCGTCGACCTGGCCGCGTGAACGACAGGCCCGCGTGCGGGCCGTGAGCCCGGGGCCGCCGCCCCGGGGAGGGGAAACCAATCCAATGAGCCTGCTCGATCTCGCCCCCGTGATCCCCGTCGTGGTGATCGACGACGCGGACACGGCCGTGCCGATGGCCCGGGCGCTCGTCGCCGGCGGCCTGCCGGTCATCGAGGTGACGCTGCGTACGGCTCCCGCGCTGGAGGCCATCGCCCGGATCGCCGCCGAGGTGCCCGAGGCCCGCGTCGGCGCCGGCACGATCCGCACGTCCGACGACATCGCGGCGTCGCTGGAGGCCGGGGCGAAGTTCCTGGTCTCGCCCGGCACGACGCTCACCCTGGTGGAGGCCCTGGACGCCAGCGGCCTGCCGTACCTGCCGGGTGCGGCCACCGCCACCGAGGCGATGGCGCTGGCCGAGCGCGGCCTCAAGGAGCTGAAGTTCTTCCCGGCCGAGGCCGCGGGCGGCGTGCCGTACCTGAAGTCGCTGGCCGGGCCGCTGCCGGACGTCCGGTTCTGCCCGACGGGCGGCATCCAGCCGTCGACCGCCGCCGCCTACCTGGCGCTGCCGAACGTCGGCTGCGTCGGCGGCAGCTGGCTCACCCCGGCCGACGCCCTCGCCTCGGGTGACTGGGCGCGCATCGAGAAGCTCGCCTCCGAGGCCGCGGCCCTGCGATAACGGGCCCCGTTTCCTGTCGGTGGCGGCTGGGAGGATCGCGGTCATGACCCGACTCATGACCGCGATCACCGGCTACTGGGACGCCGCCGCCGGGGCGTTCGACGACGAGCCCGACCACGGCCTGCGCGCCGGCCGCACGCGGGCGGCCTGGGACCGGCTGCTGCGCGCCTGGACGCCCGCCGCGCCGGGAGGCGCGCTCGACGTGCTGGACGTGGGCTGCGGGACCGGCTCGCTGTCAGCCCTGCTGGCGGCGGCCGGGCACCGGGTGACCGGCGTGGACGTGGCGCCGCGGATGGTCGAGCTGGCCCGCGCCAAGCTGGCCGCCGCCGGGCTCACCGGCCGGTTCGCAGTGGGTGACGCGGCGTCGCCGCCGACCGGCGACGAGCGCTTCGACCTGGTGCTCTGCCGCCATCTGGTGTGGACGCTGCCCGACCCGCACGCGGCGCTGCGCGCCTGGGCCGGCCGGCTGCGGCCGGGCGGGCGGCTGCTCCTGATCGAGGGCCGCTGGGGCGGCGGCGGCGACGGCTACGTGGGCGGCGCCGAGGCACTCCCCTGGAACGGCGGGGTCACCGCCGCCGACCTGGCCGCCGCCGTACGACCGCTGGCCGGCGACGTGCACGTGGTGCCGCTCAGCGGTGACCCCGACCTGTGGGGCGGACCGGTGAGCGACGAGCGCTACGCCCTCGTCGCCGACATCCGGGGCGACGACGACGGAGACAGCGTGTGAGAGGGCCGGGCGGGTCATAATGTCCGGGTGGCCCTGGAAACAGCCGCCCTCGGGCTGGGCAAGGCGGTCGGCACCCGCGCTCTGCACACCTGGCTCACCTCCCGGGCCGGCGCCGAGAGCCGGGGCAAGGACCTGGTCGAGCTCATGCGGTCGCGCTTCCCCGACCAGCTCGTCCGCCGCAAGGCCGAGCGCCAGATCGAGGACGTCGCCGACGCGGTGACCGCCCGGGTGCTCAAGGTGTGCGCACACGAGTTCGCGGGGCTGGGCGACGACGACCGCGTGATCGTGCTCGCCGAGGTCACCGCCACCCTGGCCCGCGCCGACCTGTCCGACCGCGCGCTGCTCGCCGCCGACGCCGACCCCGTACGGCTGTCGAGGGCCGTGCGGGAAAGCCTGCCCGCGCCCCGGGATCTGGGCGAGGCGGCGTCCCGGCTGTACGAGGTGGTGTTCGACGAGTGCTGCGACTGCCTGGTGCGGATCGTCCGCCATCTGCCCGAGTTCGGCCCGAGGGCGGCGGCCGAGACGCTGGCCCGCCTGTCCGGGGTGGGCGAGCAGATCGCGGCCGTGCTCGACCGGCTGCCGGTCCGCACCCTGGAGGCGCCCGACGGCACCGACCGGGACGTGCGCTTCCGCCGCCGCTACCTGGAACACGTCTCTCGGACGCTCGACAGCCTCGAACTGCTCGGCGTCCGGATCGAGCGGTTCCGGCCGCGTACGTCCCTGAGCGTGGCGTACATCAGCCTGTCGGTGTCGGCCGCGCGCGGCCGGGCCGCGCACGAGCCCTGGGACGACCGGCAGGACGAGCCCGCCACCATGCGCGTGGAGAGCGCGCTCGGCCAGGGCCGCAGGATGCTGCTGCGCGGCGAGGCCGGTGGCGGCAAGAGCACACTGCTGCGCTGGCTGGCGATCACCGCCGCGCGGGGCGGGTTCGAGGGCGAGCTGGCAAGCTGGAACGGCTGCGTGCCCTTCCTGGTGAAGCTACGCAGCTACGCCGACCGCGAGCTGCCCAGGCCCGAGCGGTTCCTCGACCTGACGGCGGGGCCGCTGGCGGGGCTGATGCCGGCCGGCTGGGCGCACCGGGAGCTCGCCGCCGGGCGGGCGCTGCTGCTGATCGACGGCGTGGACGAGCTGACCGGGTCCCAGCGCAGGTCCATCAGGCCGTGGCTGCGGGCGCTGCTGGCGGAGTTCCCCGCGACCCGGGTCGTGATCACCAGCCGGCCGTCGGCTGCGGGCTCGTCCTGGCTGGACGAGGAGGGGTTCGCGCCCGCGTTCCTGGAGCGGATGACGCCGTCCGACACGCGCGCCCTGGTCGAGCACTGGCACGAGGCGATCAGGAGCGGCACCGGCCTGCCCTGCCCGCCCGAACACCTGCCCGTCGTCCGCGCCCGCCTCCTTGCCCACCTCGACGGCGCCGCCCACCTGCGCGCCCTGGCCGCGACGCCGCTGCTCGCCGCCATGCTGTGCGCGCTCAACCTCGACCGCGCCTCGCAGCTGCCGCCCGACCGGATGGGCCTGTACGCGGCGGCGCTGGAGATGCTGCTGCACCGGCGCGACGCCGAACGCACAATCCCCAGCTACGGCGACCTGCACCTGGACCGCGCCCAGAAGACGCAGGTGCTGCAGGAGCTCGCCTGGCAGCTCTCGGTCACCAACCGGGTCGAGCTCGCCAAGCCCGCCGCGCTCGCCCGGGTGGAGAAGGTCGTCGCCGGGATGCCGCGCGTGCGGGCGACCGGCGCGCAGGTGCTCGACTACCTGCTGGAGCGCAGCGGGGTGCTGCGCGAGCCGGTCGAAGGGCGCGTCGACTTCGTGCACCGGACCGTACAGGAGTATCTGACGGCCCGCGCCGCCGCCGAGGACGGCGACGTGGAGCCGCTCGTCCTGAACGCCCACCGCGACCAGTGGCGCGAGGTCGTCGTGATGGCCGCCGGTCACGCCAACGCGCCCCTGCGCGAGGAGCTGCTGCGGGGCCTGCTGGCGCGGATGGCGGCCGAGCCGCGCCACGCCCGGCGGCTGAAGGTGCTGGTGTGCGCGTGCCTGGAGACGCTGCCGTCGGTGCCGGCGGCGCTGCGCGAGGCGGTGGATAGCTGCCTGGACGACCTGGTGCCGCCGCGCGACGCCGCCTCGGCGCGCTCGCTGGCGGCGGCCGGGCCGGTGGTCCTCGACCGGCTGCCGGCCGGCCTCGCCGGGCTGTCCGCGGCGGCGGCCCGCGCGTGTGTGCGGACGGCCTGGCTCGTCAACGGGCCTCGGGCGCTGGACGTGCTGGCGCGCTACGCCACCGACGAGCGCCCGCAGGTGCAGGGGGAGCTGATCGAGGGCTGGCGCTACTTCGAGCCCGGCCAGTACGCGAGCCGCGTCCTGGCGTCGATGACGGGAACGGAATGGCTCACCGTGCACACCGCCGGGCAGTTCGACGCGCTGCGGCAGCTCCCTCCGCAGAGCAGGGTGAGCGTCGAGGCTCCCGTGACGGATCTCGGACCGCTGCTCGTCCATCGGGAGTCGCTCAGCCAGCTCGCGCTGGAGCGGCCTGTGGCCGCGGACGTCCTGCGGGAGATCCGTCAGCTGACCGCGCTGATGACCGTCCACCTGATGCGGGCGACGGACCTCGGCTTCCTCGCCGGGCTGCGCAACCTGACCGAGGTGTCGCTCGACGACGCGTCAGACCTGAAGGACCTCACTCCCTTGCACGGCCGGCCCGAGTTACGTGAACTGCAACTGCTGCGAGCCCGCCACGTGACCCGGTGGGACATGCTGCCCGACCTCGGCAGCCTCATCAGGCTGGCCCTTTCGGAGGCGCCGGTGGTCGCCTCGATGCGCGACCTCGTGGAGCGGGCGCCCCGGCTGGTCTCACTGGGGCTGTCGGACCACACCCGGCTGACGGATCTGGACGCGTTGGCGGGCCTCCCCCTCCGGCGCCTCGACCTGTCAGGCGTCAAGGAACTGCATGACCTGTCCCCGCTGGCGGGATGCACGTCGATCACCGTCCTGCGTCTGAACGCCACACCGGTGCGGGATCTGCGTCCGGTCGCGACGATGTCACGGCTGCGCTACCTGCACCTGATGCACTGCCTCGAACTGGATGACCTGTCTCCCCTGGCGGCTCTGCACCAACTGCGCAGCCTGATGCTGGTGGACGCCGCTCCCGGCCTCGACCTCGCGCCGCTGGCCGGGCTCAGGCGCCTGACCGTCTACGTCATGGCCGACCACGAGCTGCGCAACGGCCACCTGCTCGGCAACCGGCTCAAACGGCTCAAGGCGTGACCTGGGGCGATGATCCCCTCCGCGGGTCGATTCCGGGCGCCGATGGCACCGCCACCTGGGGGGCCGACCAGCCGCCCGGTGCCGCCGTGGACCCCCGTGGAGCCTCGGCCTTACGGCTCCCACCATCGACGGTTCGCCGCCGCCAACGGTCCGGCACGGCATCCTCGGCCGGACAGGACCATGGCTACATGCCGGGCAGGACGGTCAGTCTGCTCGCAACGTACTCGCTTGGCGCAGCTCAGGGGACGTCGGAGCGGAGCGTGCGCCCCCATTCCGGACGTAGCAGTCACGTGGGGCCGAGATTACGGCGCCTCTCGGCGGCGGAGCCCGGGATCGACTAGCCTGCAGAAAGCGGGACCTGACTGCGGATATCAGCCAGCTCCCTTACGTCCACCGCAGGAGAGATCAACTGTGACCAAGAGCATGGACGAGCGCGTCCGCGTCTTGGAGTCGTGGGCGTTCCAGACCGGCCTGGATCTGGCCGAGATCAAGGCGGTCCAAGCGGAACACACGGACTGGCTGGTGGAGCACACGGAGCGGCTCTCCGGCATGGACGAGCGGCTGAGCCGTATCGAGTACGGCGTGGGCATGCTGCTCGACCACTACGGCATCCAGCGTCCCCCAGCCGTAGGTCCGCTGCCTGCGAGAAGCCCCCGATGCGTCGGGGGCTTCTGCTGTGCCGTGCCACGCGACCTGGCTACGCTCACCGGTCAGGCTGCGATCCTTCCCTCCCTCACTGATGCGGCCACGTCGCCGTCGCACGACCCGGCCATGGCTCGATCTCACTACTGCGGGTGGCTTCCCGCCCCGACCTGATCCGGCCGTCTCTCCTCTCCCCGCTCCGGCAAGGCCGTTCCGTGGCCAGGCGGCCAAACAGGGCGGCGCGCGGCGGAGCCGCACCCGGGAAGGCCGCCGAGCGGAGCGAGGGCCCGGGCGGGGCCCGCTGATGGAGAACCGCCGAGGGGCGGCAAGGCCCTACGGCGCGGGGAAGCGCCTGGGCCGGGCGGAGGAGGCCGCAGCCCCGGCGAGGTGGGCGTTTCCGTGTACGCGCAGATCATCGAGCCGGGTGTGCCGCACCTGCCCGGCAGCCGGTGATACCGAGGCCGCCGCACCGCCACCGAGCGGTCGCTTCCTCCGTTAGAGTCTGGGGTGACATGGTCGGTTGGTCGGCAGGGATGACGACGGCGAGAGGACAGCGACGTTGGGGCAGCAGGGTCGCTCCGGCACTCCGCTGACGCCGGAGGATCCGCCGGCGATCGGCCCGTACGAGTTGCTCAGCCGGCTCGGCTCGGGCGGCATGGGCACCGTCTACCTGGCCCGTGGCGGCGACGGCGAGCAGGTGGCGCTCAAGGCGATCCGCCGTGACTTCACCGCCGACGCGGTCTACCGGGCGCGCTTCCACGAAGAGGTGTCCAACGCCCGCAAGGTCGCCTCGTTCTGCACCGCCCGCGTGCTCGACCACGGCGAGCACGACGGCGTCCTCTATCTCGTCACCGAGTACATCGACGGCGTCTCGCTGGAGGATCACCTCATCGAGCACGGCAGCCTGTCGTCGTCGATGCTCCACTCGGCCGCCGTCGGGGTCGCCGCCGCGCTCACCGCCATCCACGCCGCCGGGCTGGTGCACCGCGACCTCAAGCCCGCCAACGTGATGCTGACGCTGGCCGGGCCGCGGGTCATCGACTTCGGCCTGGCCCGCTCGACGCACGTCGGCTCCCGGCACACCAACGCCGGCATGGTGATGGGCACGCCTGGCTGGATCGCGCCCGAGCAGGTCTTCGAGGGCCGTACGAGCCCTGCGGGCGACGTGTTCGCGTGGGGGTCGCTGATCGCTTACGCGGGGCTCGGCGGGCATCCGTTCGGCGAGGGCGACGCGTACGTGATGGCGGCCCGTGCCCGCACCGCGCCGCCTGACCTGCGCGGGCTGCCCGCGCCGCTCGACCGGCTGGTCGCCGCGGCCATCCACCCCGACCCGGCGCGCCGGCCCACGGCCAAGCAGCTGCTGCTGGAGCTGGTGAGCGCGACGGACGAGCCGGCCGCGCAGCTCGCCGCCACCCGCCACCTCACCGACTCGTGGAACCCGGCCGAGTTCCCCCCACTGGCCGCCGGGTCACGCCGTCCGGGTCCCCGCCCCGCGCCTCCGGGGCCGCAGCCGTCCCGCGGCCCGCAGCCCGCCGCCGCCCCGCACCGCCCACCGGGCCCGCAGGCGGCCCAGGGGCTACAGGGGTCGTCGCAGGCGCCGCACGGCCCGCAGGGGCATCCGCCTGGGGCGCAGTCGTCGTCGCGGCACGGGGCCGCGCCGCCGCCACCGCCGCCCGGGCACGGGTCCGCGCGGGGGCACGCGCCCCACCCGGAGCGCACCGGCCCCGTCCCGGCGTCCCATCCGGAGCGTACGGGCCCGGCACCCGTGCCCCCTGCCGAGCGCAGCGGGCCCACGCCCATGCCCCACGCCGAGCGCACCGGCCCCACGGCCATGCCCCACGCCGACCGTACGGGCCCGGTCCCGGGAGGGCAGCCGCGTGGCGACCGGACGCGGCAGGGGCCGATGCCGCACGCCGAGCGCACCGGCCCCGTACCGTCGTCCCTGCCGCACCCCGAGCGGACCGGCCCGGTGCCGATGGCGCCGCACCGTACGGGCCAGGGCCCGCTCCCGCCGCGCCCCTTCCCCAAGGCCGCGCGGACGGGCCGGAACGTGTTCACCGGCTGCATGACCGCCCTGGTGATCACGCTGGTGCTCATCGCGGTGCTGATCACGGTGCTCATCTGGATGTCACGCGGCCCCGCCGTGGGCGAGGACGGCGAGCCGGTGCGCGACGGCAAGCTGAGCTTCGCCGTCACGGCCGCCAAGTGCCCCGAACCGGCCAGGTCCGCCAAGCGGCGCACCTGCCGGATCGCCCTGAAGGTGAGCAACGTCGGCCAGGACGCCCGCGTCCTCTACCCGGCGCAGCAGAAGCTCCTCGACGCCGACGACGGCGCCCACGACGGCTCCCGCCTGCTCGACAAGGAGGGCGCCGAGATCTCCCCGATCAGCATCGGCCCCGGCAAGTCGTTCACCGGCACCCTCGTGTTCGAGCTGCCGCGCGACGCCGAGCCCGCGGGCCTGGAGCTGCACGACTCCGCCCTGAGCGACGGCGTCCGCATCAGCCTCGGTTAGTCCGGGCGCCGCCGGCCCAGGTCGCCGAGGACCCGGAGGAAGAGCTTGCCGTGCGCGCGGTCGTCGGGCAGCCAGCCGGTCGCCTGGGTGATTCCCTCGGCGCGCAGGTCGGCGGCGATGCGCTGGGCGAGCAGCCCGGCGGTGAGCCGCCCCTGGCGGCGCGGGTCGACGGAGTAGTGGGTGAGCTTCCAGGTGTCCGGCGCCGGTTGCCGGAGCTGCAGCTCGACGGTGGCGAGGACTCGCTGGGCGGGCGCGGGACGATCGGACGACCAGAGGTCCCCGAGGCCGTCCTCGTCCTGAGGGCCGGCGAGGCGCACGACAGGGCGGCCGTCGGGCCCGGCTACGGCGACGTAGCGGACGCGGTTGTCGGCGCAGGTCGTGAGCCTGCTGTGCGGGCGCGCGCAGGCCGGGTCCCAGTGGGCGGCGAACCACGTCAGCGAGGCGGCCAGGTCGGGGTGCGCTCCGGCCCACCGGTCGTCGAACAGGAACCACTGCCCGTACGTGTCGTTCCAGCCGGACAGGAACAGCTGCGCCAGGTGCTCGCCCACGTGGACGACGGTGCGCTCCCGATGCAAGGAGGGCGCCGGCGGGCGGGCCGCCGTCAGCCGGAGCGCGGCCTCGTGGGAGCCGGTGTGGCCGTCGGTCTCCGAGTCGAGGAAGTCGGGCCAGTCGTTGCAGCGCCGCAGCGCCGGGCCGATGCCGGTCTCCCCCGGCGCGACCATGGCGCGCAGCACCTCCAGCTCTCGCGGCCACGTGTCGCCGTCGGGGACGGCCTCGCGCAGCGCGGCGCCCAGCTCGGGAAGCCGCACGCCGGTCAGGGCATAGGGGCGATGCCGGCCGATGCTGTCGTGCTTGGCGACGCACTCCATGAAGATCGCGTACACGGTGCCGTCGCCGGAAGACAGCGGCCCCAGGTGGGTGACCGGGCAGGGCGGGTCGAACGGCGCGTCACCGGAGCCGTCGGGCAGCGGGCCGTCGTGCACGGCGTACGCCCAGCGGCGTGGCTCGGCCTCGGCCACGGCGTCGTCCAGCAGGTAGTAGGCCACCTCGTGGTCGAGGCCGTTGGCCAGGCCGCGCAGGCTGTGGTCGTCGACGTTGCACTGGTGGGAGTCGGACAGCCGGGACCTGGCGAGCGTGCGTAACCCGGCCATGTCCGCCGGGGGCGGACCGCCCTCGCCGGGGATGTGGCCGAGCCCGTGCACGCCCAGGTCGTGGACGGCCTCCGGGGTGGCCCAGATGGAGCGGAACCAGTCGAGCACCGCCGGCTCCGGGAAGCGCCGCACCGACTTGCCGAGGACGCCTTCGCCCCACGAGCGGTAGATCAGGTACATGTCGTTCCCCTCCTGGCCGGTCTTCGGGCCGCCGTACGGGCTTCTATGTTCGAGAGCGTTCGAGGAGGGTGGCTTCGGTGATGGGGGATTCGTGGGTGCCCGGGGTGGTGCAGGCGTGGGCTCCCGCGATGGCGCCGAGCCGGGCGCAGGTGTCGACGGGCAGGCCGCGCAGGGTGCCGTACAGGAAGCCGGAGACGAAGGCGTCGCCGGCGCCGTTGGTGTCGGCGACCGGGCCGGGCAGCGGGGCGGCGGGGAAGGCGCGCAGGTCGCCGTCGCGGGTGAGGACGAGGCAGCCGTCGGCGCCGCGGGTGCACACGACGGTGTGGGCGCGGCCCCTGGCGAGGATGGCGCGCATGGTGGCGGGCGGGTCGGGCAGCGCGGTGGCCGAGAGGAAGACCAGGTCGGAGCGGTGGGCGAAGTCCTCGTGGTAGGGGTTGACGCCGTCCCAGTCGTGCAGGTCGGTGGAGGTGGGGGTGCCGGCGAGGTCGGGGTAGACGTGGCGGCAGAAGTCGGTGATGGACACGTGGGCGTGGCGGGCGCGGACGCCGGTGTAGAGGTGGCGCGGCAGCCGTTCGCCGGGGGTGGCCTTGGGGTCGAACAGGGAGGTGCGGCGGCCGTCGGGGCCGACGAGCAGGACGCTGCGCCGGGTGCCGGCCTCGGCGTGGCCCCAGGCGCAGTCGACGCCGCGCAGCGCGTCGCGGATGAGCGCGCCCTGCGGGTCGTCGCCGATCAGGTCGGCGAAGGCGACGTCGAGGCCGAGCGCGGCGCAGCCGAGCGTCACGCCGGCGCCGGTGTTGCCGATCCGGTCGACGACGGGCGGCACGTGGTAGGTGTCGCGGTAGGGCAGCGGCAGCTCGGGCACGTAGACGGTGGAGTCGACGCCGGCGCCGCCGAGGACGAGGACGTCCTTCACCGGTTGACCAGGGGGCCGGAGCCGGTGGAGCCGCGTACGACGAGCTCGGGCTGGAACATCAGCTCGACGTGCTTGGCCGGGGCGCCGTTGACCTCTTCGAGCAGGGTCTGCACGGCGGCCTGGGCCATCGCCATGATGGGCTTGCGCACGGTGGTGAGCGGCGGGTCGGTGAAGGCGATCAGCGGCGAGTCGTCGAAGCCGACGACCGACACCTCCCCCGGCACCGACAGCCCTCTCTCGCGGCAGGCGCGGATCGCGCCGAGCGCCATGAGGTCGCTGGCGCACACGATGCCGGTGCAGCCGAGCGTGAGGAGCTGGGCGCCGGCGGCCTGGCCGCCTTCGACGGAGAACAGCGAGTGCGTGATGAGCTCGTCGGCGGCGGAGGCGCCGAGGAGCTGGGCCATCGCCTGCCGGTAGCCCTCGATCTTGCGGATCACCGGCACGAACCGGCGCGGCCCGAGCGCGAGGCCGATCCGCTCGTGGCCGAGGTCGACCAGGTGCTGGACGGCCAGCCGGGCGGCCATGCGGTCGTCGGGCGAGATGAACGGCGCGGCGATGTGCTCGCTGTAGCCGTCGACGAGGACGATCGGCAGCCCCCGGTCGGTGAGGCGGGTGTAGCGGTCCATCCGGGCGGTGGTGTCGGCGTGCAGGCCGGAGACGAACACGATGCCGCTGACGCCCCGGTCGACCAGCAGCTCGGTGAACTCGTCCTCGGGCGCGCCGCCGGGCAGCTGGGTGCACAGCACCGGCGTGTAGCCGTGCTGGGTGAGGGCCTTCTCGATGGCTTGCGCGAACGCGGGGAAGATCGGGTTGTCCAGCTCGGGGGTGACCAGGCCGATCAGCCCGTTGCTGCGCTGGCGCAGGCGGGGCGGGCGTTCGTAGCCCATGAGGTCGAGCGCGGTCATGACGGCCTGCCGGGTGGCCGCGGAGACGCCGGGCTTGCCGTTGAGCACACGGCTGACCGTGGCCTCGCTCACCCCGGCCTGGGCGGCGATGTCGGCTAGGCGAGCGTGACCGTTCATGGCCGCTACTTTACTTTCCACCAGGCGGCCGAATCGGCGGCTCCGGGGACGTCCGAGGAGAGCAGCAGCTCGGCGCCGGGCGCGAGGTCGGCGGGTTCGCCGGTCAGGTTGACCGTGCACAGCAGGTCGCCGCGGGAGAAGACGAGCGTGCCCTCGGGCGAGTCGTGCCAGACGAGGTCGCCGGAGAAGGTGCGGCGCAGCCGGAGCGCCTGCCGGTAGAGCTCCAGCGTGGAGCGGTGGTCGCCGTCCTGGGCCTCGACGCTGAGCTCCGACCAGGCGGGCGGGACGGGCAGCCACGGGTCGCGCCAGCCGGAATCGCGCGTCCACGGCAGGGGCACGCGGCAGCCGTCGCGGCCGCTGTCGGGGTCGCGCAGCCGCTGCGGGTCGCGCTGCAGCTCCGCGGGCAGGTCGAGCACTTCGGGCAGGCCGAGCTCGTCGCCCTGGTAGACGTAGGCGGAGCCGGGCAGCGCGAGCGTGAGCAGGGCGGCGGCGCGGGCCCGGGCGAGGCTGCCGTAGCGGGTGACGTGCCGTTTGACGTCGTGGTTGGACAGCACCCAGGTGGAGGGCGCGCCGACGGAGCCGGCGGTGGCGAGCGAGGAGTCGATCACCTCGCGCAGCGCGGCGGCGTCCCAGGGCGCGAACAGGAAGTGGAAGTTGAACGCCTGGTGCAGCTCGTCCGGCCGCACGTACAGGGCCAGCCGTTCCGGCGTCGGCGCCCACGCCTCCGCGACGCCGATGCGCTCGCCGGGGTAGGAGTCGAGGACGCGCCGCCAGGCACGGTGGATCTCGTGCACGCCGTCGTTGTCGAAGTACGGGACGACGTCGTTGCCGATGAGCCGGGTCTGCCCGGTGTGGCCGATGTCGGGCAGGCCGGCGGGCTTGACCATGCCGTGCGCCACGTCGACGCGGAAGCCGTCGACGCCCAGGTCGAGCCAGAAGCGCAGGATCGACTCGAACTCGGCGCGCACCTCGGGGTGCTCCCAGTTGAGGTCGGGCTGGGAGGAGTCGAACAGGTGCAGGTACCACTGCCCGTCGTCCACCTGGGTCCAGGCGGGGCCGCCGAAGATCGACTCCCAGTCGTTGGGGGCGTCGCGGAAGATGTAGCGGTCGCGGTTGTGGCCGCGCAGCGCCTCCTGGAACCAGGGGTGGGCCGAGGAGGTGTGGTTCGGCACGATGTCCACGATGATCCGCAGGCCGTGCCCGTGCGCCTCGTCGATGAGCGCCTTGGCGTCGGCCAGTGTCCCGAACAGCGGGTCGACATCGCGGTAGTCGGCGACGTCGTAGCCGAAATCGGCCATGGGCGAGGTGTAGAAAGGGGTCAGCCAGATCGCGTCGACGCCGAGCCCGGCGAGGTAGGGCAGGCGATCGCGCACGCCTATCAGGTCGCCGACGCCGTCTCCGTCGCCATCGGCGAAGCTGCGCACGTACACCTGGTAGATCACGGCGTCACGCCACCACGCGGTCATGGTTTACCCCCCGTAAGTTCTCGACCATTGAAAGGCTTGCGGCAAGTTTTCGCAAGCCCTTCCAGGGTCGCGCATCCGGAAATATAGGTGTTCGGATGCACAAAACCCCCGTCCGAAACCCCCGCGAGCGAGATCTTTTATGTCAAGGGTGGACACGCGGCGTTAAGGCACGATGTACTACCTCTTCAATCAGCCCCGTCACAGGTGACACGTGCGCAAGGTGTGGGCCCATGAGCTCGGTCGTTCTCGACAAAGTGACCAAGGTGTATCCGGGTGACCACCTCGCGGTCGATCGCCTGAGCCTCAAGGCTGAGGACGGCGAGTTCCTCGTCCTCCTCGGCCCGTCAGGCTGCGGCAAGTCCACCCTGCTCCGCATGATCGCAGGGCTGGAGGAGATCACCGACGGCGAGCTGTGGCTCGACGGCCAGATGGCCAACCACCTGGCGCCGCGCGACCGCGACGTCGCCATGGTGTTCCAGAACGGCGCCCTCTACCCGCACCGCACCGTGCGCGGGAACATCGCCTTCCCCCTGGAGATCGCCAAGTCGGACCCCGCGATGGTCCGCGAGCGCGTCACCGAGCTGTCCAAGGCGCTGCACATCGACGAGACCCTGGAGCGCCGCCCCGGCACGCTGTCCGGTGGCCAGCGCCAGCGCGTCGCCATGGGCCGGGCGATCGTCCGCCAGCCCAAGCTGTTCCTCATGGACGAGCCGCTGTCCAACCTGGACGCCGGCATGCGCACCGAACTGCGCATGGAGATCTCCGCCCTGGTCAGGTCGCTCGGCGTCACCACCATCTACGTGACGCACGACCAGGTCGAGGCCCTCACGCTGGCCGACCGGATCGCCATCCTGAACCGCGGCGTCCTCCAGGACGTCGGCACTCCGGCCCAGATTTACAACGATCCAGCAACGGCGTTCGTAGCGGCGTTCCTCAACTCGCAGCAGCTGAACCTGCTGGCAGCGACGGTGCGCACGCCGCAGAACCAGTACGTGCTGCTCGACTTCGGGCCGCACCGGCTGACGATCCCGTGGAGCGATCCGCGCGCGTACGCCATCTCGCAGTACACCGGCGGGCAGGTGCTGGTCGGCATGCGGCCCGACGGGCTCGCGCCGGTGCCCGAGTCGTACGACGGGCCGTCGTTCTTCGGGCGGGTGCGGGCGCTGGAGTATCACGGGCACGAATGGCTCGCCTACATCGAGTGCGGCGTGCCCGCGGTGCCCGTGCCCGAGCCCCCGGACCGCACCGCGCTGCGCAACGGCCAGCGCAGCGGCTCCGGCGGCATCGCCGGGCTCGTCCGCCGCCTGCTGCCCAACCGGGGCGAGCCGGAGCAGCAGGAGCAGGAGCAGGTCGGGCAGCACCCGGGCAGCGGCATCCACCGCCGCGCCGACCTCATCGTCCGCCTCGGCAACCGGCCCGTCTGGCGCGCGGGCGACGCCGCGAAGGTCGGCGTGGACCCCAACCGCCTGATGCTCTTCACGACCGACGGCGCCCGCATCGACAAGCCGCGCCGCTGACCCGTCCCTCCGCTCAGGAGGCCGGGGTCCAGCGGGGGCCGTCCGGGGTGTCCTCGACCTGGACGCCGCCCGCCAGCAGAGCGGCGCGCAGCGCGTCCGCCACCTCGTAGCCGCCCAGGCCACCCTGCCCGCCCTGACCACCCTGCCCGCCCTGGCCGCCGTGCTTGCCCTGGCCGCGCAGCGTGGCGCGCAGCGCCAGCAGCGGCTCCACGAGCGCGCGGACGCCGGCCGTGGCGGCCAGCTCGCCGAGCCGGGCGATGAGCAGCCGCATCAGCTCCCTCGCCTGCTCGACGCCGCCCGCGTCCTCCTCCGTGTCGGCCGCCCACCTGACGATCTCCGCCTCCAGCGCGAGCACCGCGCGGGCCGCCGCAGGCGCGTCACCCTCGGCGGCGGCCCGCTCGAAGTCCCGCTCGCACGCGCGGGCGCTCTCCTCCAGCGTCACCTCGGGCGCCGCCCGCCCGGCGGCCGGCCGCGCGGCGCGGGCCGCGGCGGCGGCGCCCCCCCGCCCCACGGCGCGCCCCCCCCGC
>NZ_JBGNUU010000009.1:0-189545 GCF_041950485.1 Nonomuraea sp. ATR24 | reverse complement strand
AGCAGCTCCTGCACCAGGTGGGTGGCGCTGGCCACGTTCCCCGACGGGCGCAGCACGAGCGGCAGGTCGGCGTCGTCGGCGAGCAGGTCGGCCAGCAGGGCGGTGTCGTGGCTGAGCAGGTAGGGGCGCTCGGCGACGGCCCGGGTGCGGTGGCGCAGCACGGTGGCCCGCTGCCGCATCCGGTGGTCGAACCACCAGCTCAGCCCCTCGGCCGCGGGCGGGGGGGGGGCGGCGCCCCGCCGCCCCTCGGCGAGCCGCCGCAGCTCGTCCAGATCGGTACGCGTCCCCGCGGGCAGCTCGGTCACCGCCGCTCCGGCCCCCGCCGGGCGGCGGACGGTGACGACGCCCCGGCCCGCCACCTCGGCCGACTCGCTCTCCAGGTCGATGACGAGCGCGGTGTGCTCGTCGACGCCGAGCACGGCGGAGCCCGGCGGCAGCTCGCGTTCCATGCGCGACAGCCGCCGCTCGCCCAGGTAGCAGTAGCGGGTGTCGTGGGTGCCGCCCTCGGCGTTGTCGAAGTGCGGGATCACCACGGCCCGCAGCCCGAGCGCCGCCAGCAGGTCGAGCCCGTCGCGCCAGTGCGGGTCGGCGCCGGCCTTGTAGATCTCGTACACGGGCACGGTGGCGAGCCCGGCGGTGCAGGCGGCGGCGGAGGCGAGCACGGTGACGCCGGTGCGGGCGCGGACGCGGGCGCGCAGGTCGGCGGCCACGCCGGAGCCGGTCCACCGGTCGAGCGCGTAGGTGGGGCTGCCGGGCCCGGAGAAGACCCAGACGGCGCCGGTCACGTCGCCGGACACCTCGACGTCCAGGCCGACGCTGCGGGCGAAGTAGCCGCGCGCGCGGGCGGAGATGTCGGCGCGGTTCTCCTGGAAGGCGTACGGGGTGTCGAGCAGCACGGCCCGCGCGCCGGGCGGCAGCGCGCGGGCGGCGGCCCGGTGGACCTCCACCATGGTCGGGCTCGTCTCGCCCGATCCCATCAGCACCAGCGTCCCCGGCATGGCCCCCGCCTCTCTCTGTCCCGTCCTCGACTACTGCCACGGGCGGGCCGCTCGCGCAAGAGCGGGACACACATGCGAGATGGGCGTTCCTGCACAGGGGTGGCAGTAGGCTGCTGGCGGTGACGGCAAGACACGTGGTCTCGGTCGAGACGCTCCTGCTGCGGACGGGCGACGGCTGGTCCTATCGGCGCGTGGTGGTCTCCCCCGCCGCTGGTGAGAGCCCCGACGAGGCGGCGCGCCGGGCGGCCGGGGTGGAGCCGGGCACGGACGAGGTGGTGGTGCACTCGACGAGCTGGCGCCACCGGCCGGGCGAGATCGTGCTGACCTACGCGGTGTGTCCCGATCCGGAGCCGTGGCTGCCCGCCGACGGGCGGCCGGCGGCGGAGCCGGCCCGGGGCGCGGCGCCCGCGACGCCGTCGCCGGAGCGGGTGGAGGTGGCGCAGGTGGCGGCGCACGCGATCCGGCACCTGGCGTTCCTCATGGTGGAGGACCCGGTGGTGCGCGAGGCGCTGTCCCGCCACCCGGAGGTCGCTATCGCGCTGTCGCCCAGCGCCGGGACAGGCGGCGGCCGAGCTCCTGCATGGGCCGTTCCACCCAGCGGTACGTCAGCGCGCTGACGGCCACGATCAGCGCCGTGACCAGCACGGTCGCGGTGAGCTGGACCGGCAGCGAGGCGGCGCGCAGGTCACCGGCGACCGCGCTGACGTACTTGAGCACCGGGTGGTGCACGAGGTAGAGCGAGTAGCTGATCAGGCCGAGCCAGGTGAGCGCCTTCGGCAGCCGCCTGCCGCGCAGCGCCATGGCGCCGCCGAACACCGCGGCCGACAGCGCGATCGTGGTCACCCACACGTCGGGCTGGACCCACCACCAGCCGTTCTGGACGGCCCAGAAGGGCGAGACGGCGACGAGCGCGGTGGTGAGGGCGACGGGCCAGAGGCTGCCCCGGCCGCGTTCCCACCGGTGGACGGCGGTGCCGGCGAACATGAGCGCCACGATGGCCGCGCCGAGCCACGGCACCCGGCTGTTGAGGACCAGCAGGACGAGCGCCATCACGCCCATGCTCAGCGCCGCCGCCCTGCGGAACCGGCCGCCGATCACGCAGGCGAGCCCGGCGACGAACACCGCGCAGGACGCGTACGCCACCCAGGCGCCGCCGAACAGGGCGCGGCTCATCACCAGCCCGGTCACCACGCCGGTGGCGGCGAACAGGACCGACAGCAGCGCGCTGCGCTCGTGCAGCCTCAGCAGGAACAGCGCGGTGACGAGCAGGTAGAAGACCATCTCGTACGAGAGCGTCCACATGGTGTCGGCGAGCCCGCCCACGCCCACGACGTCGAGCAGCATGGTGGCGTGCCCGGCGACGGACCCGCCGTCGCGCGGCACGGCCTCGCGGACCGGCACCCACCAGGCCAGGGCGAGCACCAGGACGGAGACGGCCAGGTAGAGCGGGTAGAGGCGGAAGACGCGGCTCAGCCAGAAGGCCCGCACGTCGCCGTGCCGCTCCAGGGAGGCCGGGATGATGTAGCCGCTGACCAGGAAGAACACGAAGATGCCGAAGACCCCGAAGCTGAACCAGTAGGGCCGTGCCGACGGCAGGTACCACGGCAGCATGTGCTCGGCCACGACGGCCAGGGCGCCGATTCCGCGGAGCGCGTCGAGCCAGGCGAGCCTGGAGTGGGAGCCGGCGGAATCGGACGCGGTGCCGCTGGATGCGGCTGGGGCGATCGACACCCGGCCAAACCTACCCTGACTTGCCCGGTCGATGCCGCTTGTTCCCTATGTGCGGACAAAGGACGGTAATGGTAGTCGTGCGCCCGATCTGAGCTCCGGCTACCAGCCGATGCGGCCCTTCCCGGAGACGAGCGCCCGGGCGATGACCAGCCGCTGCACGTCGTTGGTGCCCTCGCCGATCGCCATCAGCGGCGCGTCCCGGTAGAGCCGCTCGACCACGTACTCCTGGGAGTAGCCGTAGCCGCCGTGGATGCGCATCGACTCCAGCGACGCCTTGAGCGCGACCTCGGAGGCGAAGTACTTGGCCATGCCCGCCTCCATGTCGATCCGCTGCCCGCTGTCGGCGCGGGAGGCGGCCCAGTAGGTGAGCAGCCGGGCGGCCTGGATCTCGGTGGCCAGGTCGGCGAGCTTGAGCTGGATGGCCTGGAAGTCGGCGATCGGCTGCCCGAACGCGGTGCGCTCGCGGGCGTAGCCGAGGGCGGCGTCGTAGGCGGCCTGGGCGACGCCGACGGCGCGGGCGGCGATGTTGACGCGGCCGATCTCCAGCGCGCCGAGGACCTGCTGCATGCCGCGCCCTTCGACGCCGCCGAGCAGCGCGCCCACGGGGACGCGGACGCCGTCGAGCGCCACCTCGCACGTCTCGGTGCCCTTGTAGCCGAGCTTGGGCAGGTCGCGGCTGACGGCGAAGCCCTCGGCCGACGGGTCGACGAGCAGCACGGACATGCCCTTGTGGGCGGGCTCGGTGATCGAGGTCTTGACGAGCACGGGCAGCGGGTCGGCGTGACGGGCGTTGGTGATCCACGTCTTGGTGCCGGTGACGACGTAGTGGTCGCCGTCGCGGACCGCGCGGGTGCGGATGCCCTGCAGGTCGGTGCCGGCGCCGGGCTCGGTGAGCGCGATGCCGGTGCGGCGGGCGCCGGTGGCCAGCTCGGGCAGCAGGCGCTTCTGCTCGCCGGTGCCGTGGCGGGCGATCATCGAGCAGGCCATGGAGTGGGAGCCGATGGTGCCGGCCACGCCCATCCAGCCGCGCGCGATCTCCTCGAAGACGAGCGCGAAGGTGACCATGTCGGCGCCGAGCCCGCCGTGCTCCTCGGGCACCGACAGGCCGAACAGGCCCATCGTCTTCATCTTCTCGACGATCTCGGTGGGGTAGCGGCCGGAGCGCTCCCATTCGGTGGCGACCGGCACGATCTCCTTGTCGACGAAGGCGCGCAGCGTCTCGCGGAAGGCCCGCTGTTCGTCGGTCAGCTCGAAGTCCATCGCTCAGCCTTCCAGAGGGCCCGTCTTGGCCTGGGGGAAATAGCCCTTGTCGTGCGGGGCGTCACGTTTGTAGACCATGACCGTGCGGGTCCACGACATGATCTCGTCGCCGTCCTGGTTGAGGCCGCGGGTGCGGCAGGTGACGATCCCGGCGTACGGCCGCGACTTCGACTCGCGCTTGGCCGTGACCAGGGACTCGGCGTAGAGGGTGTCGCCGATGAACACCGGGTGGGTGAGGCGGATCTCCTCCCAGCCGAGGTTCATCAGCGCGGTCTGGCTGACGTCCATGACCGACAGGCCGAGCACGATGGCGACGGTCAGCCCCGAGTTCACGATGATCTTCCCGGCCGGGGCCTTCGCGGCGAAGTGCGCGTTGAAGTGGTTCTGGTTGGTGTTCATCGTGAGCAGCGTGAACCAGGTGTTGTCGGCCTCGCTGATGGTGCGGCCCAGCGGGTGCTGGTAGACGTCGCCGATCACGAAGTCCTCGTAGTGACGGCCGATGCGCGCTTCGTGGACGGTCATCCGGCCACGTTAGTCATCGTCCGTTTCGCCGGTCAACGATCACTTACGCGCGGCCAGCGCAGACACCACGTCCACGATCCGCACGGCCCGCTCCAGCTCGGCGCGGTGGAACACCGGCCCGTCGGCGCGCGCCACCAGCAGGTGCAGGTTCTGCGTGGTCACCGGCAGCAGCATCAGCCGCAGCTTCTCGGTGTCGAGGCAGGCGGCCCGCGGCGGCGGTTCCGGCAGGTCGACGTAGTCGGGCGCGGCCAGCGAGGCGTGCCGCACCGCGCCGTCGGCGTAGGCGACCGACCACTCGGCGCCGCACAGCCCCGGCAGCGCGTCGACGAGCGTCGCCAGCCCGCGCCCCGGCTCGGCGGCGACGTGCATGAGCAGGTCGTAGTCGGGCGCGGAGCCGGGCGCCTCGCGCGTCGGCCACACGCCCTCGACCCGCACGCCCGGCACGTCGGTGAACCGCTGGCGCACCTCCTGCGGGCTCGCCGCGCCGGGCCAGGAGACGGTGAAGTCGTCCACGGCCCGGCCCTTCTCCCGTTCCAGCACGGTGACCTGCAGGATGTCGGCGCCGAGCGTCCCGAGCACCTTGGCGACCTGCCCGAGGCCACCGGGCCGGTCCGGCAGCGACACCCTCAGTCTCAGCAGCATTGCCGCCCTCCCTTCCCGAGGCTTCTCACAGTGCCGTGGACAGGTTTCCGGAAGGTTCCACGGATATGTCGCACATGATGCGCGAATCGCCCCCCTGCCCTCTTCCCGCGAGGGAGGCACCTCATACCGGCGTCAGGCGAAGACGTCCTGCTGGTAGCGGCCGGATTCCTCCAGCCCGGCCAGCCAGGTCTCCGCCTCGCCCGCGCCGCCGCCGGTGCGCTCGCGGTACAGGGCGGACAGGGCGGCCCGGACGGCGGGCGCCATCCGCAGGCCGTCGCCGCACACGTACACGTACGCGCCCCGTTCGAGCAGGTCCCACACGGCGTCGCCCGCGGCGGCGAGCGCGTCCTGGACGTAGCGGTGCGGGTGGCCGGGCACGGCCGAGAACGCGGTGTGCACGCGCACGCCGCCCTGCCGGGCCCACGCCTCCACCTCGTCGCGGTAGAGCCAGTCGTGCTCGGGGTGGCGGCAGCCGGTGAACACCTCGGCGGGGCCGGTGGCGCCGGTCAGCGCCCGGTGCTCCAGGAAGCCGCGCAGCGGGGCGAACCCGGTGCCGGGGCCCACCATGATCACCGGGGTCGCGGGGTCCTCCGGCAGCCGGAACGGCGGCGCGGGCTCGCGCACGTAGCCGTAGAAGACCTCGCCCTCGCCGAGGCCGGCCAGGTAGGCCGAGCACATGCCCCGGTACTCGCCGCTGCCGGACCAGGCCGGGCCCTCCACCAGGCCGACGGTGATCCGGACCAGGCCGGGGGCGGCCAGCGGCGAGGAGGAGATCGAGTAGTAGCGCGGCTTGATCGGCCCGGCCATCTCCAGGAAGGCGGGCAGCGGCAGCTCGATCGCCGGGAACCGCTCCAGCAGCGCCAGCGGCGAGACCCGCTTGGCCAGGATCTCGTCGGCGTACGCGTCGGTCAGGGCGGCAAGCTGGCCCTTGGTCCACGGGCAGCCGGTGTGGGCGGCCAGCGCCTCCAGGTCGGCGCGGGTGGCGACCTCCTGCAGCTCGGCGAACTCGGTGAGCAGCAGCCCGGCGGTCACCGGCGTGTCCAGCGGCAGGTGGCTGGAGGTGCGGGCGCGCAGCCGGACGACCTGCTCGCGGGGCACGCGCAGCAGCCGCAGCGCCCACTCCACCAGCTCGGGGTCGTTCTTGGCGAAGACGGCCAGGTGGTCGCCCGCGGTGTAGGTGACGCCCTCGGGCAGCCGGGCGACGATCGAGCGGACGCCGGGGCGCGGCGCCTCCCGGGAGAAGTCCCACAGCCCGGCCGGGTCGCCCGTCAGCTCCTCGTTGGACACGACGGTCAGCGGGACGGCGCGGGCGGAGACAACGGCGGGCCTGACCTCGGCCTCGCTCAGCACCTCCAGCTCGTAGCGGGGGCCGGCGTCGGCGGCCGAGGCGCTGTAGACGTCGGCGACGGCCGCCCACAGCTTGCCGGTCCAGGCGGTGACGTCGCCGTCGAGGTCGCCGTCGGCGTCCGCCTCGCCCCGCTCGACCAGCGGCTCCGCGCCCGCCGCCGTGAGCTTGGCGTACGCGCGGCGCGGGAAGTCCTGGTAGGTGGGCCACTGGGTGTTGCCGACGCCGAGCACCGCGAGCCGCACGCCGGTCAGCGGCGGCAGGCTCTCCAGCGCGTCGAAGCGCTGGGCGTTGTCGGGCGCCTTGCCGTTGTAGGAGGAGGCGGCCACGACGAGCAGCCCGCCCTCGGGCGGCTCCAGCTCGTCGAGCGTGACGAGCGTGGTGGCGAAGCCGGCCCGGCCGGCCCGCTCGGCCAGCCGCTCGGCGATGTCGGCGCAGGTGCCGAGGTTGGAGCCGTAGGCGACGGTGAGGGGGACGCCGCTCACGGTGACGTCCTGCCGCTCGTCGCCGTGCCCGTCTCCGTGCTCGGCCGGCCGCTCGGGCACGGCGACGCTGCGCTCGTGCGGCCGGCGCTCGCGCACCCGCACGGTGAAGCCGTCGGGCTTGACGGTGAGCGTCTGCTTGATCCGCATCCGGTAGACGGCCGGGTCGGACACGGCGAAGCGGCGCAGGATCATGGCCAGCGCGAGCCGGGCCTCGGTGAGCGCGAACTGGCGGCCGATGCAGGCCCGCTCGCCGTTGCCGAACGGCTTGTAGGCGGCCGGGTGGTGGCTCTTCCTGCCCTCGGGCAGCCAGCGGTCGATGTCGAACTCCTCGGGCCGCTCCCACGCCTTGGGGCTGCGGTGCAGCGGGCCCAGCAGGACGCCGATCCGGGTGCCCGCCGGGATGGGGTGGCCGCCGATCGTGGTGTCGGCGACGGCGTTGACGCCGAAGGCCGGGATGGGCGACCACAGCCGCAGCGTCTCGTCGAGGATGCGCGGGATCACGTCCAGCTTCATGATCGTCTCGTACGTGGGCGGCTCGTCGCCCGGCAGCAGCCTGTCGACCTCGTCGTAGGCGCGGGCGAGCACGTGCGGCTCGCGCAGCAGGTTGTACAGCGCGAAGGAGAGCAGCCCGCTGGTGGTCTCGTGGCCGGCGATGAGGAAGGTGAGCACCTGGTCGCGGATGTTGTCGTCGGGCAGGCGCTCGCCGGTGCGCGGGTCGGCGGCCTCCAGCATGAGGCCGAGCAGGTCCTGCGACTTCTCCGTGCCGCCCCGGCGCTGCTTGATCACCTCGTCGACGAGCTCGCGCATGACGGCGATGTCGCGCCGGTATGCCTCCTCCTCGCGCCACTTGAGCCGCGTCAGGAGCGGGAGCTGCTGGTTGCGGTGCATGGCCTCGGTCAGCGCGCCGCCCATCGCCCGCAGGAAGGGATGCAGCTCCGGGGTGTCGAAGGAGCCGAACCGGTAGCCGAAGCCGGTCAGCGAGATCGTGTCGAGCGTGAGCCGGGTCATGTCGTCGGCGACGGGCAGGTCCTCGCCCTGGCGGCGGGCCCACGAGGCGACGAGCTGCTCGGCGACCTCCAGCATCTGCGGGAAGTACGCCTTCATCGAGCGCTGGCTGAAGGCCGGCATGAGGATGCGGTGCGCCTGGCCCCACAGGGGCTCGTCCTGCTCGGCGGTGAACAGGCCGTCGCCGCCGAAGTCGCGCACGATCGACAGCGGCGGGTCGATCCGCTTGACGAACCTGCTCTCGTCGCACGCCTCGGCCACCAGGTCGGGGTCGTAGACGAACAGGACCTTCCGGCCGGCCAGGTCCACCTGGTAGAGCCCCTGGTCGTAGCGGCCGGCCAGCTCCTCGAAGTAGGCCGACGGCGAGTGTGAGGGGATCTGCAGCGCGTTGCCGAGGATCGGCAGGCCCTTGGGGGCCGGGATCTCCGTCATGAGCACTCCCAATGCTTGTTGCCATACACCGTATGGCTGCTACCATACACCGTATGGCTACCAGTGCGCGAAGGGGCGCTCCTCTGACCCTCGGCGAGATCCACGCCGCCGCCCTGCGCATGGTGGACGAGGGCGGCGTCGACGCCCTGTCGATGCGCAAGCTGGCCGCCGAGCTCGACGTGAACCCGATGTCGCTCTACCACCACGTGCCGAGCAAGGAAGCGCTCATCCAGCAGATCTGCGTCGGCATGGCCAACCGGCTGGAGCTGCCGCCCGACGACGGCACCCCGTGGCAGGAGCAGCTGCGCGCGCTGGCGCTGGCCTACCACGCGCTCGCCCGCGCCTACCCGGCCCTGTTCGCCTACGCCTACGCCCACCAGCAGCCGGGCATCGCCCACGAGGGCGGCATCTGGGGCGTGCTGCACCGCATCCTGCGCGCGGCCGGCGTGCCCGGGCCCGACGTCGAGCGCACCGGCGACGTGCTGCACGCCTTCATGTCGGGGTTCGTGCTGGCCGAGACGAAGGGCCTGATCGCCGAGCCGGGCCCGGCGTTCGACACCGTCCTCGACCTGATCGTCCACGGGCTGGCCCACCGCCCGGCCTGACCCCCGGCCTGACCTCCTGGGCGCTCTCGCTCAGGAGGGCCCGGGGCCGCTGAAAGATGAGGTCATTTTTCGGGCCAAGCATGTCGTTGGCGCGATCAGCCGCTCCTCACCGGTAAATAGGCAATCATGGAATCCGGCCGCGGAGGGCGGCCACCGGAAAGACGTGCTGAGAGCGCGGAGAGAGCGCGGTGTGGTGAGGCCCAGCAGAGCATGGCCCGGGTGGCTCCATGTCGGTGTCCTGGAACACCGCCTGACCCGGATGTGGGTGCCCGGCGCCTTCCCGCCGGCCGAGTCGCTGCTGGCCGTCATGACGCTGGCGGCGGTCCCCCGGCGGCTGGCGGGGCGGCTGGCCGAGCACCTGAGCGGCGGCCTGGTCGTCGGCCCTGGAGCCGTTCCCGACCTGCCGGCCTTCGAGAAGCTGCGCGCGCTGCCGCTCCCCCAGCAGGAGGGCACGTGGGAGCGCAGCGCCGGAGTCTACGACCCGGCGCTGCGCCGCATCGCGGTCGGCAGCGTCCCCTCGCCCTCGGTGAACGTGTGCGGCCACGAGCTCGGTCACGCGCTGGACGACTCCGACGGGCGCCCGTCGGCGGAGCCGTGGTGGGTGGTGCTGCACGCGCTGCGCCGCGCCCACCTGGCCCCGCCGTACCGGGAGGACGTCTCGGAGCTGTTCGCCGAGAGCTTCGCCTGCGTGCTGACCCGCCGCACGTCGCGGCTGATCCACCTGCTGGGCGACGAGCGGGCCGCCCGGCAGGTCTACGCGTGGATGGCCGATCGCTACGGGATCGGCTGAGCCGCCCGGGGCGGGGTCAGCGCTGGTAGGCGCCGGCGTGCGGGTCGGCCGGGATGGGCCTGCCGGTGAAGTCCCTGGCCAGCTCGGCGCCCCCGTACCAGGCGGCAGGCAGCCGGACGGCCCGGCCGCGTGCCGGGGAGCCGGGCCGCAGCCGCAGGTTCGTCGCGGAGACGAATCTCGGGTCGGCCATGACCGAGCCGGCGCCGAGCTTGAAGCGGGCGCTGCGCGCCCGGTAGACGCTGCCCGCCTCGTCGGCGCCGGAGCCGTCCTCGAAGCCCGCCTGGCCGCCGACGACGACGACGTTGTTGCGGAGCTTGAGGATCGACGGGGAGCAGCCGTCGTGGCAGGACCAGCCGATGGTCTTCCTGGCCGGCATGTAGACCGAGTTGTGCACCGCGATCGTGCCCTTGACCGGGCCGACGATGTGCCGGGGGCCGCGCGTGACCAGGAACGAGCCGCTCCTGAGCGTGGAGGTGACGACGTTGAAGGCGATCACGTTGCCGGTGGCGGTGTCGCCCTTCTTGGCGCCGAGCTCGCTGAAGGTGTTGTTGTCGTGCGCCCGGTTGTGGGTGACGCGGTTGCGGTTGCCGCCGAACACCTCGATGGCGGCGCCGTCGTAGCCGTAGTCGGGGCTCTTGGCGTAGCTGCCGGTGATGGTGTTGCCGGTGACGAGGTTGTCGTCGCCGTTGAGCAGGATGCCGAACGCGCCGGAGTCGTTGTCGCCGCCCTTGTCGGCGATGCTCATCCGGTTGTTGGCGGTGAAGGTGCTGTCGCGGACGGTGTTGCGGGCGCCGGTGGGCGCGATGACGGCGCCGGCGATGTTGCGGTCGGCCTCGACGCCGGACAACGTGTTGTGGTCGCCCTCGACGCGGAAGCCGGCCCAGCGGCAGCCGGAGGCGCGCAGGCCGCTGACCTTCCAGTGGTTGCCGGAGATGACGACGCAGTCGGCCTCGCGGCCGCTGATCCTGGCCAGCGGCCCCTTGCCGTACGCCTTGACGGTGATGGGGCCGGCCGCGGTGCCGCTGGCGGTGAGGGTGAGCGAGCCGCTGAACGTGCTGCCGCGCCTGATCGCGACGGTGTCGCCCGGCTGGAGCGAGGTGGCGTTGACCGCGTCCAGCGACTTCCAGGCGGCCGACTCGGACGTGCCCGCGGCCGAGTCGTCGCCCGCCTTGGAGTCGACGTAGTAGGTCGTGCCGGCCTGGGCCGCGGCCTGCAAGGGGACGGCGGGCAGGAGCGTGGCCAGGACCGCCACGGACAGTAACCTCATACGTGACACCACTATCTAATTGAACGTTGCACGGAGATGTGCCAACTTAGCGTGATCGCGGGGCGAGGCGCCAGACGCGGAACGACGGCCCGTCCCCGGGCAGCACGTCGCCGTCGGGCGCGTCGTGCACCCCCTCGGCGTGCGTGCCCAGCCGCAGCTCCGGGCCGGGCGCGCGGCGCGCACACACCACCAGTGTCTCCTCGTACGTCTCCCGCGCGAACACCAGGCAGTCGGCGTCGGCGTGCAGCCAGCGCAGGCCGCCGTGGCGCAGGGCGGGCTCGGCGCGGCGCAGGCCCAGCAGGGTGCGGTAGCCGGCCAGGGTGACGAGATCCTGGTCGGCCGGGCGGTTCCAGGGCATGGGGGTGCGCGCGTGCTCTCCGTTGACGCCGGTGAGCCCGTACTCGCTGCCGGCGAAGACCATGGGCGTGCCCGGCAGCGTGGCCTGCAGGCCGAGCGCCACCAGGTGGCGCTCGCGCGAGCCGGTCACGGTGCGGATGCGCGGCGAGTCGTGGGAGTCGAGGAGCTGCCAGGAGTGCACGAGCGAGCGCCACGACAGGTGCGAGGCGAACGCGCGGAACGTGGCGAGCGCGTCGGTCCCGTCGCGGCGGGGCACGCCGCCGGGCACGCCGAGGAAGTGCTCCAGGCCGGGGTCGTCGCCGCGCAGCCAGGCCCACACGGGCCGGGTGAAGCCGCCGTAGTTCATGGTGCCGTGCCAGCCGTCGCGGTCCAGGTCGGCGGAGGCGTCGTGGTTGTGCTCGGCGATGAACGCGGCCTGCGGCGGCAGGGCGCGGCGCAGCATCGCGGCCACCTCGTGGGCGTGGTCGGCGGCGCCGAGCCGGCCGGTCATGTTGGCCACGTCGACGCGCCAGCCGTCGAACGGCCCGATCCAGCGGGTGAGCACCTCGCGCATGCGGGCGCGGACCAGCTCGCTGCTCCAGTCGAGCTTGGGCAGCGACTTGAAGCCCCACCACGACGCGTAGTCGCCGGTGTCCGGGTCGAAGAAGTACATCTCGCGCTCGGGCGCGCGCACGTCGGACACGGCGGCGGTGAACCACTCGTGGGAGTCTCCGGTGTGGTTGGTGGTGATGTCGCCGAGCAGCCGCATGCCGCGCGCGTGCAGGGCGTCCGACAGCCGGTGCAGCGCCTCGTCGCCGCCGAGCAGCGGGTCGACCCGGTCGAACGTGGCCGCGTCGTAGCGGTGGTTGGAGCGGGCCGGGAAGATCGGCGTCAGGTAGACGGTGTCGGCGCCCAGCGCCTCGATGTGGTCCAGGCGCTCGGTGATGCCGTCGAGGTCGCCGCCGTAGAACTGCTCGGCGGTGCCGGGGCCGTGCGGGATGACGGGGTCGCGGTCCCAGTCGCGCGGCAGCGCCCAGCCGGGCAGCTCGCGCATCGGCCGGGAGGCGGCGAAGCGGTCGGGGAAGATCTGGTAGACGATCGAGCCGGCCATCCAGGCGGGCGGCGGCGCGTGGCAGACCAGCCGGAAGTCGCCCGAGTCGGGCAGGTCGTGCCGGACGAGCCCGGCGGCGGTCAGCCAGCGCTGCCCGCGCGCGGTCTCCAGCAGGAAGCGGTAGCGGGTCACCGGGTTGACCGCGGTGACCTCGGCCCGCCACCACACGTCGCCCGCGCCGTAGCCGCCGACCGCGCGGGCGGTCCTGGCGGCGTCGACGGACGCGGGCGCGTAGCGGGGCTCGCCGTCGTGCACGGCGCGTACGTGGACGCCGGTGACGCCCGCGGCGCGCGGGGCGCGCAGCCACAGGGTCACCGTGGAGCCGAGCTCGGGCGCCTGGGCGGAGACGTAGAGTGCGGAGCCGTCGTGATGCGGCTCGTCGATCAGGCGCACGTGATTCCTATCCCTTGACGGCTCCGGCGGTCAGGCCGGAGACGATGTACTTCTGCAGCCAGAGGAACACCCCCACGGTGGGGATCGCGGTGAGCAGCGTGCCGGCGGCGAACATGCCGAAGTTGGCGTTGCGGTTGTCGCCCGCGATCATCCCGAACATGCCCACGGCGAGCGTCTTGCTCTCCGGGTCGCGCAGGAAGACGCTGGCCATGAGGAACTCGCTCATCGTGCCGATGAACGCCAGCAGCGCGGTGACCGCGAGGATCGGCGTGACCAGCGGCATGATGACCCGCCAGAAGATCTGCGCGTGCGTGGCGCCGTCGACCGTGGCGGCCTCGTCGAGCTCCTTGGGGATGGTGTCGAGGAAGCCCTTCATCAGCCAGGTGTTCACGCCGAGCGCGCCGCCGAGGTAGAGCAGCAGCAGCCCCCACACGGTGTCGAAGCCGAACGCCGGGTAGAGCTCGGTCACCCTGGTGAAGATCATGAAGATCGTCACGATGGCCAGGAACTGCGGGAACATCTGGATGAGCAGCAACGCCAGCAGCCCGGCCCGGCGGCCGGCGAAGCGCATCCGGCTGAAGGCGTAGGCGGCGAACATCGACAGCAGCAGGCTGGCGAACGAGGCGGTCAGCGCGATGAACACCGAGTTGAAGAACCACCGGCCGAACGGGTAGACGTCCGAGCCGAACAGGTCGGCGAAGTTGCCGAGCCCGAACCCGGTCGGCAGCAGGTCGGTGGAGGCCAGCGTGCCCAGCGGGTTGATCGCGGCCGAGAGCACGAACACGATCGGGAACAGCGCGAACGCGCACACCGCCAGCGCGAACGCGTGCCTGAGCGCCATCTTCACGCGTACACCTCCTCCTGCTTGCGGGTGCGCCGGAACGCCGTCGCCGAGATGATCGCCACGATGGCGAAGATGAACACCGACACCGCGGCGGCGAAGCCGAACTGCGCCCCGCCCGCGCCGAACGCCAGCCGGAAGGTGTAGGTGATGAGCAGGTCGGTGGCTCCCACCTGCGGGTTCTCCGCCGGGAACGGCCCGCCGTCGGTGGTGAGCGCGATGGCGTTGAAGTTGTTGAAGTTGAACGCGAACGACGAGATGAGCAGCGGCGTCAGCGCCACCAGCAGCAGCGGCAGCGTGACCTTGCGGAAGCCCTTCCACGGCGTCGCGCCGTCGATGGAGGCGGCCTCGGTCAGCTCGCGCGGGATCGCCTGGAGCGCGCCGGTGGTGACCAGGAACATGTACGGGAAGCCGAGCCACAGATTGACCAGGATCACCGCGAGCCTGGCGGTGAGCGGTTCGCCCAGCCAGTCGACGTCCAGCCCGAACAGCTGGTTGATCAGGCCGAAGTCGCGGTTGAACATGTCGCGCCAGACCATCAGCATGGCGAAGGCGGGCATGGCGTACGGCAGGACGATCGCGATCCGGTAGATTTTGGTGCCGCGCATCCGGGGATGGTGCAGCGCCAGCGCGACCGACATGCCGAGGGCGAACGTGCCGGCGACGGAGGCCAGCGCGAACACCACGTTCCAGCCGAACACCCCGGCGAAGTAGCCGGAGATGGTGGGGTTGGTCAGCACCCGGGCGAAGTTGTCGAGGCCGACGCCGACCTGCCAGCCCTGCGCCAGGTGGTCGCCGGCGGCGTTGACGAAGTAGCCCTGGCTCTCGTCGGCGGTCCACGGCCCGCCCTCGCCGCGCACGCAGTCGCAGGCGGCGTCGTACACGAGCGCGGCCCTGCCCTCGACGGCGCGGCTGAGCCCGTTGGCCTTGATCGCCCCGCCGGGGGTGGGCACGGACAGCGCGGAGATCTCCTTGGCGCGGGCGGCGGCCTCGGGCGCCTTCAGCACGGTGAGCCCGGGTGCGCTCAGCACCTTGCCGGTGACGCCCACCCGGGCTCCGGCCAGCGGCTCCAGCCCTTCGGCGGTGCCCAGCCCGGCCTGCTTGGTGTCGGGGTCGACGAGCAGGAACACCAGCTCGCCGTCGCGCAGCGCGGCGGTCAGCGCGTACTCCGGCGAGCCGGGCGCCTGGCGGACCGAGCCGGTCTCGATGGCCACGACCGCGTCCTGCTTGCTGCCCCGGTGGCCGTCGCCGAAGT
Source organism: Nonomuraea sp. ATR24 (assembly GCF_041950485.1). Lineage (NCBI taxonomy): Bacteria > Bacillati > Actinomycetota > Actinomycetes > Streptosporangiales > Streptosporangiaceae > Nonomuraea > Nonomuraea sp. ATR24. Next base: position 174,527 of record NZ_JBGNUU010000009.1, on the reverse strand, counting down.
TCGTGAACGCGGTCGTCACCGTGTAGACGACGGGCACGACCTGGAACGCGATGAGGAAGACGGTGCCCGGGACCAGGTACTTGGCCGGGACGAGGCGGGGCGTCAGGTAGAGGTAGCCGATCAGCGCCGTGGCCGCGCCGAGCACGCCGAGCCCGAGCCAGGACTCGGCGGCGACGAGCGGCGGCACGGCGTAGAGCAGGATCGCGGCCGCCACGGCGAGCACCGCGATCCGGCTCACCACGAAGGCGGTGGTGATGTTGCGGCGGGGCCGCGGAGCGCGCTCCGCGGCCCCGGGCACGTCCGGAGCCATGACGTCAGTTCTTGAGCGCGCCGTCGATGGCCTTCTGCGCGGCCGCGGCCGCCTTGGCCGGGTCGCCGCCCTTGACGACCGCCGCCTCGGCGATGCCGAACGGCTCCCAGATCGCGGCCATCTCGGGGATGGCGGGCATCGGCATGCCGTCCTTGCCGGCGTCCATGAACTTGCCGGCGTCGGGGTCGGCGGCCTTGACCTCTTCGAGGGTCTCGGCCAGCGCCGGGGGCCGCGGGTCGGCCTCGTACAGCGCCTTGGCCACGTCCTTGTTGGTGACGTAGTTGGTGACGAACTCCTGGGCGAGGGTCTTGCTCTTGCCCTTGGAGGCGACGAAGAAGCTCTGCACGCCGACGAACGGGGTGGCCGGCTCGCCGTCCTCGAACGACGGGACGGGCGTGATGTCGTAGCCGAAGCCGCCCTTCTTCACGTCGGTCATCGCCCACGGGCCGGAGATGAGGTAGGCGCACTTCTTGCCGGCGAAGCTGGTGATGTAGTTCTCGTTGGTGATCGACGTCTTGAGCGCGCCGTCGCCCTTCTCGCCGAGCTCCTTGAACCTGCCGAACGCCTTGACCGAGCCCTCGGAGCCGAGCAGCACCTTCTTGGGGTCGGGGTCGCCGGAGGCGGTGGTGCCGAACAGCGCGCCGCCGCCGGAGGCGAAGATCGGGTAGGCGTGGAAGGCGTCGCCCTTCTGCGCGACCGGCAGGCAGAGGATCTCCTCGACCTTGCCGTCGTCCTTCAGCTTCTTGCCCGTCTTCACCATCTCCTCGATGCTGGCGGGCGCGTCGGGGGCCAGGTCGGTGTTGCGGATCAGCGCGATGTTCTCGACGGCGTACGGGGCGCCGTACACCTGGCCGTCGAAGGTGACGGCCTTCATCGCGATCGGGGAGAACGCGCTCTTCTGCTCCTCGGTCAGGTTGACCGGGTCGATGGCGCCGTTCTGCACCAGGTTGCCGATCCAGTCGTGCGCGCCGACCATCACGTCGGGGCCACTGCCCTGCTGGGAGGCGGTCAGGAAGACGGTCTGGTTGTCCTTGCTGATCTCCTTGACCTCGACGGTCACGCCGTTCTCGGTGCCGAACTGGTCGGCGAACGGCTTGAGCGCCTTGACCCGGTTGGGGTCGGGCCAGATGACGAGCGTGCCCCCCGCCGCGGCGGGGGCCGACGCCGATCCGCTCGCCCCGGCCGTGGGCGCGGCCGACGGCGCGGCCGGGTCGGAGCCGCCGCACGCCGCGGTGGCGAAGGCCAGGGACGCGAAAGCGGCCACACCCAGAGCTCGCTTGCTCATGAGACCTCCTGAGGTCACGGAGGATGGGCGACACCTGAGCGTGCGCCGCCACCAAAGATCGTTAACAGGACCGCTTTCGCGGCTTATGTGACCGGGACGTTAGCGGCTCTTTGCAAGAATTGGAAGAACTTGCAATCGAGCGTTACCCGATCCACACCGTACGGGCCGAGAGAAACGCGCCCGGCCCAGCGCAGAGGCGATCTGCAACTTTCGGCAACTTGCGCTCAGCCGATCCCGCACGCCATCCTGCACCAGACATCACGGACACCCCCCGGGGAGGACAGCCATGCCCGACAACGACGACTGGTGGCGCGACGCCGTCGTGTACCAGGTCTACCCCCGCAGCTTCGCCGACGCGAACGGGGACGGCGTCGGCGACCTGGAAGGGGTGCGCCTGCGGCTGGGCTACCTCAAGAGGCTCGGCGTGGACGCGATCTGGCTGAGCCCGTTCTACACCTCCCCGATGGCCGACGGCGGCTACGACGTGGCCGACTACCGCGACGTCGACCCGATGTTCGGCACGCTGGCCGACTTCGACGCGCTGATCGGCGACGCGCACGAACTGGGCCTGCGGGTCGTCGTGGACCTGGTGCCCAACCACTCCTCCGACCGCCACCCGTGGTTCCGGGCGGGGCTGCGCGACCGCTACATCTTCCGCGACGCGCCCAACGACTGGGAGTCGATCTTCGGCGGCCCCGCCTGGACCCAGGTGGACGACGGGCAGTGGTACCTGCACCTGTTCGCCCCCGAGCAGCCGGACCTCAACTGGGAGAACCCGGAGGTGCGCGCCGAGTTCCGCGACATCCTGCGGTTCTGGCTGGACCGGGGCGTCGACGGCTTCCGGGTCGACGTGGCGCACGGCATGATCAAGGCCGAGGGGCTGCCCGACGTCGGCCCCAAGGAGGGCCGCCAGGCCGAGATGCTGGGCGACGAGCGGGTGCCGTACTTCGACCAGGACGGGGTGCACGACATCTACCGCGAGTGGCGGCCGATCCTCGACTCCTACCCCGGCGGCCGGATGGCGGTGGCCGAGGCGTGGGTGTCGTCGCCGGAGCGGCTGGCCCGCTACATCGGGCCGGACGAGCTGCACCAGGCGTTCAACTTCGAGTTCATGATGGCCGACTTCCACGCCAAGTCGTTCCGTACGGTGATCGAGAAGTCGCTGGCGGAGGCGGAGCTGGTGGGCGCGCCGACCACCTGGGTGCTGTCGAACCACGACAAGCCCCGGCACGTCACCCGGCACGGCGGCCTGGCCCGCGCCCGCGCGGCCACCCTGCTCATGCTGGCGCTGCCCGGCTCGGCCTACCTCTACAACGGCGAGGAGCTGGGCCTGCCCGAGGTGCTGGACCTGCCCGACGAGCTGCGGCAGGACCCGGCCTTCCGGCGCACCGGCGAGAGCCGCGACGGCTGCCGGGTGCCGCTGCCGTGGACGGCCGGGCCCGGCTGCGGCTGGCGCGACCCGTGGCTGCCGATCCCGGCGGAGTGGACGGCGCTGTCGGCCGAGGCGCAGGAGGACGACCCCGCCTCCACGCTCAACCTCTACAGGGCGGCCCTGCGGCTGCGCAGGGAGCACCCGGCGCTCGGCGGCGGCACGCTGACCTGGCTCGACTCCCCCAGGGACGTGCTGGCGATCAGGCGCGAGCCCGGCCTGACCGTGGTGCTCAACACCGGCGAGGAGCCGGTCGACCCGGGCCTGGGCGGGCGGGTGCTGCTGGCGAGCGGCCCGCTGCCCGCCGGCGGCGCGATCCCGCCGGACACCGCCGTTTGGCTGCAGCATTGACCATACTTTGCCCGCAGGCGGCATGCGCGAGTGACTGCGGTTTGTAGCCTCGGTGGGTGTCACGCCTGTGGGCCCGCTCTCTGCGCGGACGCGTCACCCTCGTCGCCACGGCGGTCGCCGCCCTGGTGCTCACGCCCGTGGCCGTCGGCAGCGTGATCATCGCCAGGTCGCTGGTGGCCGACGCCGTGTGGTCCGACACCCGCGACAGCGCGGGCCGCACCGTCACCGAGGTCCGCACCGGCGCGCTCAGGCCCGGGGCGACGGTGCCGGTGCCGGACCCGTCCATCGACCTCATCCAGGTCGTCGCCCCCGACGGGACCGTCGTGGCGGCCAGCGACGCCGCCCGCAACCGGCCGCCGATCAGCGGCGTGCGCCCGCCGCCCGACGCGGGCGCCATCGACACGACGAGCTGCCGCTCCGGCGAGTGCCTGCACCTGACGGCCATGCGGGTCTCCCACGACCCCGGCGCGGCCGTCGTCTACGCCGGCCGCCGCACCCCGTCGGTGCTGGCCACCCGGACGCTGGAGGTCACCGTGGCCGCCCAGCTCGGCGCCCTGGTCGCGCTCGCCTCCTGGGCCACCTGGGCCGTCACCGGCTGGGCGCTGCGCCCGGTGGCGGCGATGCGGGCCGAGCTGGACGAGGTCAACGTCGGCGACCTGAGCAGCCGGGTGACGCAGCCGCGCGGCGAGGACGAGGTGGCGCAGCTCGCCCGGGCCGTCAACGGCACCCTGGCCCGGCTGGAGCGCTCGGCGCTGCAGCAGCGGCAGTTCGCCTCCGACGCCTCCCACGAGCTGCGCACCCCCATCGCCGGGCTGCGCGCCCAGCTCGAGAGCGCCGAGCTCTACCCGGAGGAGACCGACGTGCAGGCGCTGGTCAAGAGCTGCCTGCGCGACACCGACCGGCTGGAGGCCATCATCACCGACCTGCTCCTGCTGGCCAGGATCGGCTCCCGCGTCGACGTCGCCAAGGAGCGCACCGACCTGGCCGAACTGGTCCGGCAGGAGCTCGCCACCCGCAAGGACAAGATCCCGGTACGGGCCGAGCTGGAGGAGGGCGTCGCCGTGCAGGGCGTGCGCCTGCAACTCGTCAGGGTGCTGACGAACCTGCTGGACAACGCCCAGCGGCACGCCGAGAGCCGGGTGCGCGTCACGGTCTCGCGGGAGAACGGCCAGGCGGTGCTGGCCGTGGAGAACGACGGCGCGCAGATCGCCGAGGAGGACCGCGAGCGCATCTTCGAGCGCTTCACCCGCCTGGACGCCGCCCGCAGCCGCGACGCCGGCGGCACCGGCCTCGGCCTGGCCATCGCCCGCGACGTGGCCATGGCGCACGGCGGCGAGATCCGGGTCGAGGACCACCCCGACGGCGCCCGTTTCGTGCTCCGGCTGCCCGCCGTCTGAGGCACACGGAAAGTTCAGGACGGGGACGCTGCCAGTTCAATCGGTCCCTCTAGCTTCTGGGTGCAACCCGTAAGCATGGAGGAGTCACGTTGCGAGTCCTGGCCGTAGTTCCCGCCCGCGGAGGTTCGGCGGGCGTACCCCTGAAGAACCTCGCGCCGGTCGGCGGGGTCCCGCTGGTGGCCCGCGCGGTGCGCGCCTGCCTGCGGGCCGAGCTCGTGGACGAGGTCGTGGTGTCCACCGACCATGCCGGGATCGCGGAGGCCGCCCGCCGGGCCGGCGCGCGCGTCGTCGACCGGCCCGAGGAGCTGAGCGGCGCGACCGCCTCCAGCGAGTCGGCGGTGCTGCACGCGCTCGACACGCTCGGCGAGGACCCCGAGGTGGTCGTGCTCGTGCAGTGCACCAGCGCGTTCATCGACCCCGAGGACCTGTCGGCCGCGGTGCGGCGGGTCCTCGACGGCGAGGCCGACTCCGTCGTGTCGGGGCTGCCGACGCACGAGTTCCTGTGGACCGGCAACGGTTCCGGCATCAACCACGACCCGGCCGTGCGCCGCCGCCGCCAGGACCTGGAGCCGCAGTACCGCGAGAACGGCGCCTTCTACGCGATGCGCACCGAGGGGCTGCGCGAGCACGGGCACCGCTTCTTCGGCGCCATCGCCGTCCAGCCGGTGCCGCCGCAGCACGCGATCGAGGTCGACAACCCCGAGGACCTGGAGCTCGTCCGGGCGCTCGCGCCGTTCGTCGACGCGCCCGAGCCGATCGACGTCGACGCCGTCATCACCGACTTCGACGGCGTGCACACCGACGACCGCGCCTACGTCGACTCCGACGGGCGCGAGATGGTGCTGGTCAGCCGCTCCGACGGGATGGGCGTGTCGCTGCTGCGCCGCGCCGGGGTCAAGGTGCTCGTCATGTCGACCGAGCACAACCCGGTGGTGGCCGCGCGGGCGCGCAAGCTCGGCGTGCCGGTGCTGCAGGGCCTGGCCGACAAGCGCACGGTGCTGCGCGACTGGCTGGCCATCGAGGGGCTCGACCCGGCCCGCGTCGCCTACGTCGGCAACGACGTCAACGACCTGGGCCCGATGGCCGAGGTGGGCTGGCCGGTCGCGGTGCCGGACGCGCACCCGCGCGTGCGCGCCGCCGCCCGCGTCGTCCTCACCAAGGTCGGCGGCGACGGCGCGGTGCGCGAGCTGTGCGACCGGGTGGTGGCCGCCCGGCCGGAGCCCGAGCCCGCCCCCTCCCCCGCGCCCCGCCGCACGTTCGGCCCGGTCGCGATCGGCGACGTGCTGGTCGGCGACGGCGAGCCGGTGTACGTGATCGGCGAGATCGGCATCAACCACAACGGCGACCTGGACGTGGCCCGCCGCCTCATCGACGTGGCCGCCGACGCCGGCTGCCAGGCGGTCAAGTTCCAGAAGCGCACCCCGGCGATCTGCGTGCCCGAGGAGCAGAAGGGGCAGATCAGGCAGACGCCGTGGGGCGAGATGACGTACCTGGAGTACAAGGAGCGCACCGAGTTCGGCCGCGACGAGTACCGGCAGATCGCCAAGTACTGCGACGAGCGGGGCCTGCACTGGTTCGCCTCTCCGTGGGACGTGCCGTCGGTGGAGTTCCTGGAGGAGATGGACGTCCTGGTGCACAAGGTGGCCTCGGCCGGCGTCGCCGACCACGAGCTGCTGCGCGCCCTGGCCGCCACCGGCAAGCCCGTCATCCTGTCGACCGGCATGTCCACCCTCCAGGAGATCGACCGGGCCGTGGAGATCCTCGGCACCGACCGGCTGATCATGATGCACGCCACCTCCACGTACCCGCTGCCGCCGGAGGAGGCCAACCTGCGCACGATCACCACGCTCAAGGAGCGCTACGGCGTGCCGGTCGGCTACTCGGGGCACGAGCGCGGCCTGCAGATCTCGCTGGCCGCGGTCACGCTCGGCGCGGTCTGCGTCGAGCGCCACATCACGCTCGACCGGACCATGTGGGGCTCCGACCACGCCGCCTCCCTGGAGCCGGCCGGGCTGGAGCACCTGGTGCGCGACATCCGCGTCATCGAGCAGGCCCTGGGCGACGGCGTCAAGCGCGTCTTCCCCGGCGAGGAGGCCCCCAAGGCCCGGCTGCGCCGCGTCACCGTCTGACCCTTCTGGCCCGTACGGCCGCGCGGCCGTACCTGGAGACCGCATTGATCACACTCTCGGTCGTCGTGCCGATCCGCGACGGCGAGCGCTTCATCGCCGACGCGCTCGCCTCGCTGTGCCGCAACGCCCGGCGCGACTTCGAGTTCATCGTGGTCGACGACGGGTCGGTGGACGCCACCGGCGCGATCGTCGACGACTTCAGCGCCGACCTGCCCGGCCTGTCCGTGATCCGCAACCCGGCTCCGCTCGGGCTCGCGGACGCGCGCAACGCCGGGCTGTCGGCCGCGTCCGGCCGGTACGTCACGTTCATGGACGGCGACGACTGGCTGGCCCCCGGCTACCTGGCACGGCTCGTCGAGGCCATCGAGGGGCTCGGCTGCGACTTCGTCCGCGCCGACCACGTCCAGGTGGAGGGCCGCAAGCGGGTCGTGCACCGCGCCCCGCTGGCGCGGCGCGGCGCGGTGCTCGACCCTCGCGACGCGATCCTGCCCGCCGGGGTGCGCACCATGGTGGACTACCCGTACGCGTGGGCGGGCGTCTACCGCCGCTCACTGCGCGACCTGCTGCACTTCCCCGGATCGCTGCACACGGCCGAGGACCGGCCGTGGATCTGGCGGCTGCACCGGGAGGCGGCGACGTTCGCCGTGGTGTCGCTGGCCGGGGTGTTCTACCGGCGGCAGGTGGCCGGATCGCTCACCCAGGTCGGCGACGAGCGGCAACTGCACTTCTTCGACGCCTTCGAGCTGGTGTTCAAGGACCTGGAGGAGGAGTTCCTGCCCAAGGCGGTGCGGAACTTCTGCGCCCTGCTCGCCCACCATCTGGAGATCGCCGACCGGTTCACCCCCGCGCTGCGGGCCCGCTTCGAGGAGCGCGGCGCGCAGCTCGCCGGCTCGCTGCCGGTCGAGCTGGTGGCCGAGGCCGCCTCCGGCATGTCCGCCTCGCGCGAGGCCACGCTGCGGACCCTGCTGCCCGGCCTGCCCGCCAGTTCCCGCCATCGCCGCGATCGGGAGGACCCATGACCACGGTGTTCTACGCCTCGACCCTGTTCGGCGCGATGTCGCTGGCGGCGGCGATCGACGACGGCCGGTTCGGCGGCGGGCGCGCCGTCCTGCTGGTGTCGTCGAACGGCGCCGTGCCGGAGGCGGCCACGCCGCTCGACGCCACGCCGGGCTTCGCCGCGCTGCGCACCCGCTTCGACGAGGTGCACTCGTGGAACGAGCTGATCGCGCCGCTGCACCCGTCGGACTGGCGGGCCCGGGTGATCGAGGTGCCCATGCTGGAGCGGCTCATCGGCGCCCGGCTCGGGCTGGAGCGGGTCGACGAGCTGGTGCTGGAGTCGATCGCGGTGCCGCCGGCCCGCACGATCGCCGGGCTGGTGCGCGACTGCCCCATCACCGTCTACTCCGACGGGCTGATGAGCTACGGCCCGACCCGCGACCCGCTGCCCGCCGAGATCTTCCGCCGCGTCACCCGGCTGCTCCACCTGGACCTGGTGCCCGGCCTGGAGCCGCTGCTGCTCAGCGAGTACGGCGTGCCCGCCGAGACGCTGCCGCAGGAGGCGTTCCTGGCCGTGGTGCGGGAGGTGGCGGCGACGGCGCCGGACATGATGGCGGCCGGGGCGCTGATCCTCGGCCAGTACCTGTCGGCGCTGGACATCGTCACCCCGCAGGAGGAGGCGGAGCTGCACGAGGCGATGCTGCGGGGCCTGGTGGCGCGTGGCCACACCACGGTCGCGTTCAAGCCGCACCCGGCGGCGGGCCGCCGGCACGCCCAGCTCCTGCGGGCCGCGGCCGAGCCGCTCGGCGTGCGGCTGATCGTGGCCGGCGAGAGCGTGCCGGCCGAGGTGTGCTTCGCCGCGCTGCGGCCGGAGCTGGTCGTCGGCTGCTTCTCGACCGCGCTGATGACCGCGCGGCGCTACTTCAGCCTGCCGGTGGCCACGTACGGCACCGGCCTGGTGCTGGAGCGGCTGGCCCCGTACGAGAACAGCAACCGGGTCCCGGCGACGATCGCCGACGCGCTGCTGCCCCGGCTGTCGGCCGACGGGAGCGTGGAAGCGCCGCCCCGGCTGGACGTGACCGCGCTGGTGCGCGCGGTGGGCTACTGCATGCAGGCCGACGCTTACCCGGAGCTGCGGCCGGAGACGCTGGAGTTCGATCCGCGCTACTTCAAGAGGAAGCGGCTGGAGAGTCTCGGCCTGGCCGAACGGCCCAGCGCGATGGGCCGCTTCCGCAGGAAGCTGTCTCAGGTGAGAGCCTTCAGGTAGCGGCGCACCCGCCGCTCGGCCCGCCGGCCCGCGCGCAGCATGTTCGGCGGCACCTCGACCCGCAGCCGGGCGCGGCGGCGGGCCGCGGCGTGCTCCGGCCCGTCGAGCAGCGACCTGGCCGGCACCCTCGGCCGGGAGACGACCAGCCCGGTCAGCAGGCCCGTCCAGTCGTCGCGCCCGGCCGGGTGGAAGTAGTTGGCGGCGGTCCAGCGCGGCTCGGCCCGCCGGAAGTCGCCGCGCGCCAGGTCGTCCAGGGTGCCGAGCAGGCCGCTGCCCTCGAACACCAGGTTGATCATCTCGGCGTTCACGCCGAAGTCGCTGAGCACGATGAGCGGCACGTCCTGCGCGATCGCCTCCAGCGCGGCCGTCGAGCTGACGGTGACGAACCCGGCCGCGTGCGCCAGGTGCTCGCGCATCGAGCCCGCCTCGAACCGCAGCCGGCCCGGCTCGCCGAGCTCCCGCCAGAGCCGCTGGTAGTGGTGGCGCTCGCGGTGTGTCTGCTGCTCGTCCTCCAGGGCGCGCAGCTTCACCACCACGTCCAGGTCGGGCCGCGCCGCGGCCAGCTCGGCCAGCCCGCGCAGCACCCGCTCGCGCTCCTCGCGGGCGCGCGGCACCTTGGCCTGGGTGGCGAACACCACCCGGTCGCCGCCGCCGCGCCCGGGGGCCGGGCGCAGGAACGGCAGCCTGGCCAGCCCGACCGCCCCTCCCCCGCCCAGCCGGGCGGCCACGGCGGCGAACTCGGCCACCTCCCGCTCGCTGTGCACCACGAACAGGTCGCAGCCGCTGCGGTAGATCCACGCCTTGTCCGTGGCCGGCACCGAGATGCCCGGCAGCCCGGTGACGAACACCGGCCGGGGCCGCAGCCCGTCGAGCACGCCCGAGACGAGCACGTCCACCACCGGCCCGGTGCACGCCACGAGGATCGCGTCCGGCCTGGACCGTTCCGCCAGCCGGCGCACCGCCCTGGCCGTCAGCACCGGCGGCGCGGGCAGCTCGCCCACCGCCGCGGCGATCTGGTCGGCGGACGGCGCGATCGGCGTGCGCACCACGACGAGCTCGCTCGCGCAGCCCGCCGGCAGGTCGCCGAGCAGGCAGGCCGCCCATTTCAGATACGAGTCGGAGTCGGCTATCGCCAGCACCCTCACCCGGTCACTCCTGTCACTTCCGTCAGATGCGAGCGCAGAGCGGGGGCCGCTCTGCTGGTCCACCAGTCGTCGGGCACCTCGACGGGCTCCACCGCCACCCCGCGCGGGCTCAGCAGCACGCGCAGCGAGGAGATCGCGGTGGACGGCAGGCTGAGCACCCGCTGCCCCGGGTCGAGGCCGCGCAGCCGCAGCTCGGCGGGCAGCCCGGCCTCGTGCACGGTGATGCCGGGACGCTCCCGGATCAGCGCCACGTCCACCGGGTCCTCGCGGCGGTGCGGGTAGTAGGCGAGCGGCTCGCGCGCGGCCAGCTCGGTCAGCCAGGTCAGGTAGCGGTCGCGGTGCACCAGCCCGTTGCGCACCAGCGAGGTGCCGAGCACCACGGTGCGCTCCGCCGGGCCGGGGTCGCTCGGCGGCTGGCCGCGCAGCCAGGCGAAGTCGTGGCGCACCAGGTCGACGCCCGCCTCGGTGACCGCCTTGTCCAGCTCGCGGGAGACCGGCAGCGCGGTGAACACCGTCACCCGGCCGGCGCGCAGCCTGAGGGCCGCGGCCAGCCCGAGCGCCGTGCGCAGCAGCCCGGGGTGGGCGCGCGCCCGCAGCAGGGGCCGGTACGGGCCCGCCGCCAGCAGCTCCAGCAGCCGGATCGTGGCCAGCCCGTCGTCGACCACGACGACGCGGCCCGGATGGGCCGTCAGCCAGCGCAGCTGCACCTTGCCCGAGAACGCGTCACCGACGGCCGACGGCCGGCGCGGCATGCGCTCGCGCGGCTCGGCCAGCTCCAGGCCGTCGGGCAGCGGCAGGCGGCGCAGCTCGCGCCGCGTCACCCGCAGCGCGCGCAGCCCCGCGCGCGGCACGACCTCGGCCGACGGCCCCAGCAGCCCGGCATGGTGGGCCTCGACGGCGCACAGCATCTGGAGCGGCGACTCCACCCAGGCCGACGCCCGTTTGACCACTGATGTTCTCCCAGCCAGGTGATGGCCCGTTCACGACCGCTTCAAGCTAGCCCGGGCGGCTTAAGCCGCTCGGAACGGCACGTGAACAATGGAGGGTATGAACTCGCTACGGCTATACAGAGACGGCGTGGAGATCCCGCAGCTGGGGCTCGGCGTCTGGCAGGTGCCCGACGACGAGGCGGAGCAGGCGGTCACGACCGCGCTCGCATGCGGCTACCGCCACATCGACACCGCCAAGCTCTACCGCAACGAGGCCGGCGTCGGGCGGGCGGTGCGCGCCTCCGGCATCCCGCGGGAGAAGCTGTTCGTCACCACGAAGCTGTGGAACAACGACCACGACCGCGCCGAGCAGGCCTTCGAGGAGAGCCTGGGCAGGCTCGGCCTCGACTACGTCGACCTCTACCTGATCCACTGGCCGGCGCAGCGGCAGGACAAGTACGTCCAGGCGTGGCGCGCGCTGGAGAAGGTCTACCGGGACGGCCGGGCCAAGGCCATCGGCGTGTCCAACTTCACCGTCGAGACGCTGGAGCGGCTGCTCGACGAGGCCGACGTGCCGCCGTGCATCAACCAGATCGAGCTGCACCCGTACTTCCAGCAGCGCGAGCTGCGCGAGTTCCACGACAAGAACGGCATCCTCACGCAGGCCTGGAGCCCGCTCGGGCAGGGCAAGGGGCTGCTGTCGGAGCCCGCGCTGGCGGTGCTGGCCGACAAGCACGGCCGCACGCCCGCGCAGATCGTGCTGCGCTGGCACATCCAGCTCGGCAACATCGTCATCCCCAAGTCCGTCACGCCGGCGCGGATCAAAGAGAACATCGCGGTCTTCGACTTCACGCTCGACCGGGAGGACATGGCCGCCATCGGCGCCCTGAACGCGGGCCGCCGGCTGGGCCCGGACCCGGACGTGTTCCCGTGAGGTGAAACCGGTCAGGTTTCGCGTCCGCGGATGAATCAGTACGATCTTCCGCGTGCGAGATCTAGCGTGGGGCATCGCGGCGACGGGCGGCATCGCCAGGACCGTGGGGGCGGTCATCGCGGCGGAGCCGGGCATGCGGGTGGCCGCCGTCGGCTCCCGCGACCTGGGCCGGGCCAAGGCGCTGGCGGCGACGCTGGGCGCCGAGTCCGCCCACGGCTCCTACGCCGAGCTGTGCGCCGACCCGGCCGTCGACGCCGTCTACGTGGCGACCCCGCACGCCCAGCACCTGGAGGTGGCCGAGGCCGCGATCGCGGCGGGCAAGGCGGTGCTGTGCGAGAAGCCGCTGGCGGCGAGCCTGGCCGACGCCGAGCGCATGGTCCGCCTGGCCCGCGAGGCCGGGGTCTTCCTGATGGAGGCCATGTGGATGCGGTTCAACCCGCTGGTGCGCATGCTCAAGGACGACCCGCGCTTCGGGGAGATCCGCTCGGTGCGGGCCTCGTTCGGGTTCGCGCTGCCGTACAATCCCGCGCACCGGCTGTGGGCGCCCGAGCTGGGCGGGGGCGCGCTGCTCGACCTGGGCATCTATCCCCTGGGGCTGGCCCAGCTGTTCCTCGGCATGCCCGAGTCCATGCACCTGACGGGCGCGCTGGCGCCCAACGGGGTCGACGCGGAGGCGGGCGGGGTGCTCGTCTACCCAGGCGGCCGGCGGGCGCTGGTCGACACCTCGCTGCTCGCGCACTTCCCCAATTCGGCCAGCATCGTGGGCACCGGGATGCGCGCCGACCTGGACGCGCCGTTCTGGGCGCCCCGGCGGGTGGTGCTCAGCGGGCCGTCGATGGAGACCGAGGAGCACGAGCTCGACCCGGCCGACAACGGCTACGCCGGGGAGCTGCGCGAGGTGCGGGACGCGCTGGCCGAGAACCGGACCGAGAGCGCGATCATGCCTCTTGACGAATCCCTTGCCATGATGGGGCTCCTGGCCGACGCGCGCGGGCAACTCGCCTAGCTGCAACTTTATCGACTTGTAATGCCTTGGCGGATGTATTACCTTATGGCGCATTCGCGGCTTACGTCCGGTTTGTCCGGTCGTTGCCAACCATCGCACGACACTCACAGGATCGTCCTGTGACCGCTGAATCCGCCTTGCGCGGAGCCGGGGACCCATGTCCTTTGGGGTGAATCGGCACCTTGTGTGCCGTAGGGCAGCTTCCACGCCCGAACCCGTCAGCTAACCCGGTAAGCGGCATGGAAGCAAGGAGTAATCCCCTCGATGGCGAAGCACCGTCTTACCCGTGCCCCGAAGAAGCTTCACCCCCGCGCCGGCGCCTCCCTCGGCGCAACCGTCCTGGCCGCCGGACTCGGCGCCGGGATGACCACCGCACTCCCCGCCCAGGCCGCCGAGCCCGGCCACCAGGTCGAGACCCAGACCATGTCCGAGTCCACGCAGACCAGGACCGGCGCCAACCAGGTCAACGTCACCGCCTCCCAGGTCCTGGCCCTGGCCAAGGCCCAGGTCGGCACCTCCGAGAACGCCTACGGCGGCGGCACCAAGTTCCAGGAGTGGTACGCCAGCTCCAAGCGCGCCCTCGAGACCGTCGCCCGCGACGGCGGCAACCCCAGCGCCTACCTCAACGCCCCCTGGTGCTCCATGTTCGTCTCCTGGGTCGGCGAGCAGACCGGCGCCCGCCCGCAGGTCGGCTGGGACGCCTACACCGTCACCCACGCCAAGTGGTTCGCCGCCAACGACCGCTGGGGTCAGGAGGCCAAGCCCGGCGCCGTCGTCTTCTTCGCCTGGAACGGCAGCAAGAGCATCAGCGCCATCCAGCACGTCGGCTTCGTCGTCAAGGACAACGGCGACGGCACGATCTCCACGATCGAGGGCAACACCGGCAACGGCAAGGTCGAGGAGCGCGTCCGGCCCAAGTCCCAGGTCGTCGGCTACGGCTACCCCTCGTACGCCGCCTGACCCTCCCCCTGGCGAAGCGCGCGCCCCTCCCCCGGGCCCCCGCTTCCGCGCTTTCTCCCCTCCCCGTGTCGATCCGGCCCCCTCCGGGACGACGCACAGGTGTGGCAGGCTCGCCGGGAGCCCGCTTCACCGCCTGGACGAGGAGAACGCACCGTGAAATTCCTGATCGTCGGCAAGGCCAGCGAGGAGACCGAGGCCGGCGCCCTGCCGAGCCAGGAGCTCGTCGACAACATGACGGCCTTCAACGAGTCGCTCGTGAAAGCGGGCGTCCTGCTCGCCGCCGAAGGGCTCCACCCCAGCTCGCGCGGCGCCCGCATCGCCTACAGCGGCGGCAAGGCCCGCGTCATCGACGGGCCGTTCGCCGAGGCCAAGGAGCTCATCGCAGGCTTCTGGCTCATCCAGGTCAAGTCGCGGGAGGAGGCGCTCGAATGGGCCCTGCGCGTCCCCGTCCCGCCCGGCCACGACGGCGTCGGCCTGGACGTCTGGCAGGTCTTCGACCCCTCGGACATGCCCGAGACCTCCCTGACCCCCGAAACCGCCCAACGCCACGCCGTCATCCGCGCCGCTCTCGACTCCCCACCTGAGCCCTGACCGTCCGAGAGCGACGCCCCCGAGGGAGGCGCCCCCGCGGGAGGCGGCCCGCTGCGGCGGCCCCTCCCGGGGAGGCCACACCCCCGCCGGGGCAGGCGGAAAGCCCCAGGATGGCGGCAACCCCGGGAGGGGGCGGGCCCCCGGAAGGGGCGCCTCGGGCAGTCCGGCCCTCTGGCGGCCTCCGCCGGGGCGGCCCCACCCCACCGGCGACCCCCGGCGGAGCGGCCCGACCGCACTGGCAGCCACGCCCCGGACGGCCCAACCCACCGGTGCCCCAGGCAATCCGGCCCTCTGGCGGCCTCCGCCGAGGCGGCCCCACCCCACCGGCGATCCCGGTCGGGCTCCCCAGGGGCGCGGCCCCACCGGCGGCGCGCGCCCCGGACAGCCCGGCCCCACCGGCAGGCCGGACCCAGCCCCTCCGGTGCCCGGCTCCCGGGGGTGCGGCCCCACCGGCCGCCCGTACCCCGGACGGTCCGACCCGGCTGCTGGGCTGGGCGGTGCTGGTGGGTTGCGGGCCGCGTGGTGCGGCGCAGCCGCCGCCTCGTGGGAAGCCGCCGCCTCAGGGAGGCGTGCCCCCACGGAGCGGCAGGGGCCGTGTGGTGGAAGGGGTGCGTCCCACGAGAGAGCGCTTGGGTTGCGAGTAAGCGGGTGGGGCTGTTGTCATGGGCGGGTGACGGCGTCGGAGACTCATCGGGCCATTGAGGCGGTGTGGCGGATCGAGGCGGCCCGGGTGATCGCCGGGCTGGCCGGGATGGTGCGTGACGTCGGCCTGGCGGAGGAGCTGGCGCAGGACGCGCTGGTGGCGGCGCTGGAGCAGTGGCCGCGGGAGGGGGTGCCGCGCAATCCGGGCGCCTGGCTGATGACCGTGGGCAAGCGCCGGGCGGTGGACATGATCCGGCGGCGGGAGCGGTTCGAGCGCAAGCTGGTCGAGCTGGGCCGGGAGCTGGACGACGAGACGGAGCTGCCGGGCGTCGAGGAGATCGAGGACGACCTGCTGCGGCTGGTGTTCACGGCGTGCCATCCGGTGCTGTCGACGGAGGCGCGGGTGGCGCTGACGTTGCGGGTGCTGGGCGGGCTGTCGACGGACGAGATCGCGCGGGCGTTCCTGGTGCCGGAGTCGACGATGGCGCAGCGGGTGGTGCGGGCCAAGCGGACGCTGGCGGAGCGCGGGGTGCCGTTCGAGGTGCCGGGGGGCGCTGAGCTGGCGGATCGGCTGTCGTCGGTGCTGGAGGTCATCTACCTGATCTTCAACGAGGGCTACTCGGCTACGGCGGGTGACGACTGGATGCGGCCGGGGCTGTGCGAGGACGCGCTGCGGCTGGGGCGGGTGCTGGCCGGGCTGATGCCGAAGGAGGCGGAGGTGCACGGGCTGGTGGCGCTGATGGAGATCCAGGCGTCGCGGGCGGCGGCGCGGGTGGGGCCGTCGGGCGAGCCGGTGCTGCTGCTGGAGCAGAACCGGGCGCGCTGGGACCGGCTGCTCATCGGCCGCGGCCTGGCGGCGCTGGCGCGGGCCGAGGAGCTGAGCGGGGACCGGGGCGGGGACCTGGGCGGGGATGCGGGCGGGGATGCGGGCGGGGATGCGGGCGGGGGGATGGGGCCGTACACGTTGCAGGCGGCGATCGCCGCCTGTCACGCGCGCGCGCTGACGGCGGAGGAGACCGACTGGGCGCGGATCGCGGCGCTGTACGAGGAGCTGGCGCGCCTGTCGCGCTCGCCGGTGGTGGAGCTGAACCGGGCGGTGGCGCTGGCGATGGCGTACGGCCCGGCGGTGGGGCTGGAGCTGGTGGACCAGATCGCCGGGGAGCCCGCGATGCGCGGCTACCACCTGCTGCCGAGCGTGCGCGGGGATCTGCTGTTCCGGCTGGGCCGGCTGGCGGAGGCGCGGGCGGAGTTCGTGCGGGCGGCGGGGCTGACGCGCAACGGCCGGGAGCGGCGGCTGCTGGAGGAGCGTGCCCTGGCCTGCGGCTGATCCGCGCCGCCGCCGGGGTGGGCTGCCCGGAGTGGTGTGGAATAGGTGCGCATGAGATGGGAGCGCTCCCAAAGGGCTATATGAGCCCTTTAAGGTGAAAAATCCGCTTCTAGTGGCCCGAAACACCCCATAGGTAACGGTTGAGTTTCGGGACGTTGACGTCCGCACGCCGTACGGGCACTCTTTGTGGGAGCGCTCCCAAAGACCTTCCTCTCGCGGCTCACCCCGCGATGCACCTCCCACGATCCACACCCAAAAGGGGTACGGAATGACGAACCACAAGCGCTTTGCTGTTTCCGGTGTCATGGTCGCGGCGCTGGCCGTCGCGACGGCCGCGTGTGGCGGCGGCGGCACGACGACGCCGGCCGGGGCCGGTGAGACGACGGCGGCGGCAGAGCCTGTCACGATCAATGTGCACACCTTCGGCGGTGGCGAGAACTTCGGTTACGACGCCGCCGTCGAGAAGTGGAACGCCGAGCACCCGAACATCCAGATCAAGTACACGAACCTGACCGACCGGTTCGAGGACGTCTACCTGCCGCAGCTGCTCCAGCGCCTGCAGGCGGGCAGCGGCGCCGGCGACATCGTCGGCATCGACGAGGGCGCGATGGGCCTGATGGCCGCCCGGCCGCAGTTCTTCACCGACCTGGGCGAGCACGGGCTGCAGGACCGCAAGGCCGACTTCCCGGCGGCCAAGTGGGAGGCGGGCGTCAACGCCGACGGCAAGCTGTTCGCGCTCGGCACCGACATCGGCGGCATGACCATGTGCTACCGCAAGGACCTGTTCGAGAAGGCGGGGCTGCCGACCGACCGCGAGGAGGTCGCCAAGCTCTGGCCGACCTGGGACGCGTACCTGGAGGCCGGCAAGAAGTTCCAGGCCGCCAACAAGGACGCCAAGTGGATGGACGGCCCGAACACCATCTACAACGTGATCCTGTCGCAGGAGGCGCCGAAGAACGGCAACGTCTCCTACTTCGACAAGAGCAACCAGCTCGTGCTGGAGACGAACCCGGCGGTCAAGACGTCCTTCGACTGGGTGCAGAAGTTCAGCCAGCAGGGCCTGACGGCCAAGCTGCAGGCGTTCAGCCCGCCGTGGAACAAGGCCATCAAGGGCGGCGACTTCGCCACCATGGGCTGCCCGTCGTGGATGCTCGGCGTGATCTCCGGCGCGGCCGGTGACGAGAACAAGGGCAACTGGGACGTCGCGGCCGTGCCGGGCGGGTCGGGCAACTGGGGCGGCTCCTGGCTGGCCATCCCCAAGCAGACCAAGCACCCGAAGGAAGCCGCGCAGGTGCTCAACTACCTGACGGGCAAGGAGGGCCACGTGGCGGCCTTCAAGGAGGCGGGCGCGTTCCCGAGCTCCATCCCGGCCCAGCAGGACCCTGAGGTGGCGGGCCTGAAGAACGAGTACTTCAACGACGTGCCGACGGGCGAGATCTTCGCGGCCTCGGTCAAGGACCTGCAGCCGGTGTTCCTCGGCGAGAAGCACGCCCAGGTCAAGACCTCGGTGGAGAAGGTGCTCGAGGGCATGGACCAGGGCGCCATCGGCTACGACGAGGCCTGGACCAAGTTCGTCGAAGCGGGCGTCAAGGCAGCCGGCTGACGGCTCGCCTGAAGGAAACGGGTGGCGTCCTCCCCCGCGGCGGACGCCACCTCACTCCCGCCCCGGCTCGAAAGGCCCTTCATGACTCTCCAACTCGCGCCGCCGCGGCACGCGTCCGGCAGGCGGGCGGCGCCCAGGCGGCGTATGGCCCGCTTCGACATCAAGGGGATGCCGTATCTCCTGGTGTCCCCTTACTTCCTGCTCTTCGCCATATTCGGGATCTTCCCCCTGGTCTACACGCTCTGGCTGTCGCTGCACGACGCCGAGCTGGCCGGGGACCGGACCTTCGCCGGCCTCGGCAACTACGCCGAGCTGATCGCCGACGCCGAGTTCTGGAACGCGGTGTTCAACACGGTCGGCATGTTCGTGCTGGCCACCGTCCCGCAGCTGATCCTGTCGCTGGTGCTGGCCAACGCGCTGAACAAGAGGCTGCGCGGCCGGCTGCTGCTGCGCCTCGGCGTGCTGTTGCCGATGATCACCTCGGTGGTCGCGGTGGCCGTCATCTTCAGCCAGCTCTACAGCCGTGACTACGGCCTGTTCAACTGGGCCCTCGGCCTGGTGGGCATCGAGCCGATCGCCTGGCAGAACGAGAAGTGGTCGTCCTGGATCGCCATCGCCACGATGGTCGACTGGCGCTGGACCGGCTACAACGCGATCATCCTGCTCGCCGCGATGCAGACGATCCCCAAGGACCTGTACGAGGCCGCCGCCATCGACGGCGCGTCGGCCCGGCGGCAGTTCTGGCAGATCACGCTGCCGATGCTGCGCCCGACGATCGTGTTCGTGGTCTTCATCTCCACCATCGGCGGCCTGACGCTGTTCACCGAGCCGGTGACGTTCGAGGGCGAGCAGATGATGACCGGCGGCACCACCGGCCAGTACCAGACGGTGGCGATGTTCATCGTGGAGCAGGCCTTCCGGGGCAGCTTCGAGATCGGCTACGCCTCCGCGGCGGCCTGGCTGCTGTTCGTGCTGATCCTCATCGGCACGATGATCAACTACTTCTTCACTCGCCGCATCGGGGGTGCGCGATGACCGCCGGACAACCGACCGGCCGCCTGTGGGAAGCGGGGGCTCTCACCAAGGTCGTGCTGGCCGTGGCGCTGCTGCTGTCCGCCTTCCCCATCTACTACATGTTCATCATGGCGACGCGGACGAACGACGACGCGCTCGACGTGCCGCCGCCGCTCCTGCCCGGCGGCCACCTGGGCGAGAACGTCGAACGCCTGCTCACCACCGAGGACGCGTACTTCATCACCGGCCTGGTCAACTCGGCGATCGTGGCCACGACCGTCACGGTGTCGGTGGTGCTCATCTCGACGCTGGCCGGGTTCGCCTTCTCCAAGCTGCGCTTCCGCGGCTCGAAGGTGCTGCTCGGCGTGATCCTGGCGACGATGATGGTGCCGCTGCAGCAGATGGGCATCGTCCCGCTCTACGAGCTCATGGTGACGCTCGGCTGGACCGGCAAGCTCCAGGCGGTGATCCTGCCGTTCCTGGTGAACGGGTTCGGCGTGTTCATGATGACGCAGTACGCCTCCCAGGCGGTGCCCGACGAGCTGGTCGAGGCGGCGCGGGTCGACGGGGCGTCCACGATGGGCATCTACCGCAAGGTCATCCTGCCGGCGCTGCGGCCGGGCATGGCGGTGCTCGCGCTGCTGGTCTTCATGCAGACGTGGAACGAGTTCATGTGGCCGCTCATCGTGCTGCTGCCGGAGAACCCGGTGGTGCAGACCTCGATCGCGGCGCTCAACCAGGCGCACGGCACCGACTACGTGATGCTGTTCGCCGGCACCGCGGCCTCGGTCCTCCCTCTCTTCGTGGTTTTCGTGCTGTTCGGCCGGCAGATCGTCGGCGGCCTGATGGAAGGTGCGGTCAAGGCGTGACGACTCAGGAGGAGCAGACCCGCTCCGAGCTGCGATTCCCCACCGGGTTCGCGTGGGGTGCGGCCACCTCTGCCTACCAGATCGAGGGCGCGGTGACGGCCGACGGCCGCGGCGTCTCCATCTGGGACACGTTCACCAGGACGCCGGGCAGGGTGGTCGGCGGCCAGCACGCGGACGTGGCCATCGACCATTACCACCGTTACCGCGACGACGTGCGGATCATGGCGGACCTGGGGCTGAGCTCCTACAGGTTCTCCGTGTCGTGGCCGCGCGTCCAGCCGTACGGTTCGGGACCCGTCAACCACAAGGGTCTCGACTTCTACAAGCGACTGACGGACGAGCTCCGCTCGCACGGCATCGATCCCTGGCTGACGCTCTACCACTGGGACCTGCCCCAGGCCCTGGAGGACAAGGGCGGCTGGCCGGAGCGCGACACCGCGCTGCGCTTCGCCGAGTACGCGGCGGCGGTGCACGACGCGCTGAAGGATCACGTGCACACGTGGAGCACCGTCAACGAGCCGTGGTGCGCGGCCTTCCTGGGTTACGCCTCGGGCGAGCACGCTCCGGGACGCCGCGAGCCCGAGAACGCGATCCGGGCCGCGCACCACCTCAACCTCGCCCATGGACTAGGGGTCCAGGCCATGGGCGCCAGGCGGGTGGGGGGTTGCGTCAACCTGTACGCGATCACCCCGGCCACGGCCAGTGAGGCTGACCAGGACGCCGCCCGCCGCATCGACGGGCTGCAGAACCGGTTCTTCCTCGACGCGCTGCTGACGGGCCGCTATCCCCAGGACGTCCTGGACGACCTGGGGATGGACCTGTCCTTCATCGAGGACGGCGACCTCAAGACCATCAACGCGCCCATCGACGTGCTGCTGGTCAACTACTACAGCCGCTTCACCGTCTCCGGTGAGGCCGGCGGGAAGGCGTCGGCCTCGGCCGCGCCGACCGAGACGGGCTCGCCGTGGATCGGCAGCGAGCACGTGTCGTTCGTCAACGGCGGCCGGCCCGTCACCTCGATGGGCTGGGAGATCGACGAGGACGGCCTGGTCGAGGTGCTGCAGCGGGTGGCGCGCGACTATCCGCCGGTTCCGCTGGTGGTCTCGGAGAACGGCGCGGCCTTCGACGACGTGCTGGAGGACGGCCGGGTGCGCGACACCGAGCGCCGTGACTACATCGAGGCGCACCTGCGCGCCTGCCGCACGGCGATCGACTCCGGCGTGCCGCTCGAGGGCTACTTCGCCTGGTCGCTGATGGACAACTTCGAGTGGGCCTGGGGGTACGGCAAGCGGTTCGGGCTGGTCCGCGTCGACTACGAGACGCAGCAGCGGGTGCTGAAGGACAGCGCGATCTGGTATGCCGAGATCATCCGGCAGAATAGGGCCCATGAACCGACCGACTCTTGAGGCAGTCGCAGCTCGGGCCGGCGTCGGCCGGGGCACCGTGTCGAGAGTCATCAACGGCTCACCCAACGTCAGCGAGAAGGCCCGCGAGGCGGTCCAGCAGGCCATCCAGGAGCTGGGTTACGTGCCCAACCGGGCGGCCCGCGCGCTGGTGACGCGGCGCACCGACACGGTGGCCCTGGTGGTGTCGGAGTCGGAGTTCCGGGTGTTCGACGAGCCCTACTTCGCCGGCACCATCCGGGGCATCGGCTCGGCGCTGACCGAGACGGGGCTGCAGCTCATCCTGGCGATGGCCCGCTCGCGGCAGGAGCACGCCCGGCTGGAGCACTACCTGACCGGCCAGCACGTCGACGGCGTGCTGCTGCTGTCGCTGCACGGCGACGACCCGCTGCCGGGCCGCCTGGAGGCGATGGGCGTGCCGACCGTGCTGGGCGGCCGGCCGGTCGGTCCTGCGACCCCCTACAGCTACGTCGACATGGACAACAGGGCGGGGGCCCGGCAGGCGGTCAAGCACCTGCTGGGCCTCGGCCGCGGCCGGATCGCCACCATCGCCGGGCCGCAGGACATGGGCGTGGGCGTCGACCGTCTGTCGGGCTACCGCGACGCGGTGCTGCCGACGGGCCTGCCGGAGCTGGTGGCCTACGGCGACTTCTCCGAGGAGAGCGGCGAGTCGGCCATGGCCGAGCTGCTGGCCGCCCATCCCGACGTCGACGCGGTGTTCGCCGCCTCCGACCCGATGGCGCTGGGCGCGATGCGGGTGCTCAAGGCGGCGGGCCGGGCGATCCCGGAGGACGTGGCGGTGATCGGGTTCGACGACTCCAAGGCCGCGCTGCACGCCGACCCGCCGCTGACCACCGTGCACCAGCCGATGGAGGCGATGGGCCGGCAGATGGCGCTGCTGCTGGTGGCCCGCATCAACGGCGAGGAGCTGCGCCAGCCGGTCGTCATCCTCGACACTCACCTGGTGCGCCGCGAATCCGCCTGACCTGCCGATATCATTTCCGAAACCGTTTACACCAGTCGAGAGGACGTCTGTCGTGCCTCAGCTTGTCGGCGGGGGCTACACCGCTCAGGTGAGCCGCCGCGGAGCCGCGCTCAGGACACTCAGGCACGGCGAGCGCGACCTGGTCACCTCGTGGCCCGAGGGCGGGCCGGTGCCCTACTTCGCGGGCACGATCCTGGCGCCGTGGCCCAACCGGGTGGGCGGCGCCCGCTACACCTTCGAGGGCCGCACGCACGAGCTGGCGGTGACCGAGCCGGAGCGCGGCCACGCCATCCACGGGCTGGTGGCGCGTGACGACTGGGAGATCGCCGAGGCGGACGGCTCCCGGGTGCGGCTCACGTACCGGATCGACGGCGCGCCCGGCTATCCGTTCACGCTGGAGCTGGCGGTGACGCACGAGCTGGGCGAGCGGGGGCTGACCACGACGGTGCTGGCCCGCAACGCGGGCGAGCACGACGCGCCCTACGGGTGCGGGCCGCACCCGTGGCTGCTCGGCGACGAGCTGGAGGTGCCGGCGGCCAAGGTGCTGCTGCCCGACGACGCGCTGCTCCCCCGCGAGCTGGCGGACGTCTCCGGCACCCCGTACGACTTCACGCGCGTCCGGGCGGTGGACGGCGCGGTGGTCGACCACGCGTTCACCGGCCTGGCGCGGGGCGAGGTGCGGGTCGGCGGGGTGCGGCTGACGTGGGACCCGGCGGTGCTGCCGTGGGTGCAGGTGTGCACCAGCCGTCAGCTCGGCTACGAGGGCGTGGCTGTGGAGCCGATGACGTGCCCGCCCGACGCGTTCAACTCGGGCACCGACCTGGTGGTGCTGAAGCCGGGCGGCGAGCACGAGGCGCGCTGGACGATCGGCGCGGCCTGAGGCCACACTTGCTCGCGTGGACAGCAGGACGAAACGCCGCTTATCCCCCGCCGAGCTCGACGCCCTGGCCCGCCGCGCGCTGGGCGCCGGGGTCGTGGGGCACACCGAGCTGACCGACGGCTACGCCAACGCCGTGTGGCGGCTGCGGCTGGACGACGGCCGCGAGGTGGTGTGCAAGCTGGCGCCGCCGCCCGAGCTCGACCAGCTCAGCTACGAACGCAACCTGCTGCGCATGGAGGCGGCCGCGTACGAGCTGGTGGCGGCGGCCGGGGTGCCGGTGGCGGCGCTGCTGCGGGCCGGCTTCGACGATCCGGTGCTGGGCGGCGACTACCTGATGCTGTCCGCGCTCGACGGCGTGTCGTGGAACGACGCGCGGCCGGGCAACGAGGACGAGCTGCGGCGCGAGCTGGGCCGGCTGATGGCCCGCTTCAACTCGGTGACCGGCGAGGTGTTCGGCTACCCGCACGCCGGGATCACCGGCGCGACCTGGCGGGAGGCGTTCCTGGCGATGGCGGGGGCGCTGCTCGGCGACACCGGGCGCTACCCGACGCCGCTGCCCGCGCCGCCCGGCGGGATCATGGAGGTGCTGGAGGCGGCCTCGCCGGTGCTGGACGAGGTGACGACGCCGCGGCTGGTGCACTTCGACATCTGGAAGGGGAACGTGTTCCTCGACGTGTCGGGCACGCCGCGCATCCAGGCGATCATCGACCACGAGCGGGCGTTCTGGGGCGATCCGCTGGCCGAGTTCGTCACCCCGACGATCTTCGGGGAGCTGCGCGAGGACGATCCGATGCTGGCCGGGTACCGCGAGGTGCGCCCGCTGGAGCTCACCGCGTCCGCGCGTACCCGGCTCGACCTCTACCGCGCCTACCTGTCGCTGATCCTGCTGGTGGAGAACGGACCCAGGCAGTACCCCGAGGAGGAGTACGCCCGGATCCGCGACGCGGCGTTCAGCTCACTGGGCGAGCTGCTGGATCGCCTCGTAGCTCCCGCCCCTGGGGCCCTCGCGTAGGTCGCGGCACTGGCCGCCGCCCGCGCCGGTGACCCGGTTCGGCACGCCCAGGTCCGCCGGGGCGGGGGTGTTGCCGGTGCAGGAGAGCGCGCCCTTGACCGTGGTGCCGGACACGGCCGGGGCCGTGTTGCGGGTCAGCGAGGCCGCGCCGCGCAGCTCGGCGCCCACGACGGTGAGCGTCCCGGTCCGGTCGGCGGTCAGCGCGCCGTCCACGCGGGTGCCCAGCAGGTGCAGCTCGGCGGCGCCGGAGGCGGTGAGCGTGCCGGAGATCCGGCCGCCGTCGGCCACCAGCGACGCCCCGGCCCGCACCTGGACCGGCCCGGTGACGGTGGCGCCGTCGAGGCAGGTCACGCCGCCGGTCACGGTGAGCGGGCCGCGGTGGGCGCCGGTGACCGTGCGGGTGCAGGCGGGGGGCGGCGCGATCGTCGTGACGGTGAACGACTTCGCCTTGCCCGCGTTGCCCGCCGCGTCGATCGAGCGGTACTCGACCGTGTGCCGGCCCCGGGGCAGCTTGCCGTACACGAGGTGGTCGATGACCGTGCCCTCCTCGGTGAACGTCCACGGCAGCTCCGAGGAGGTCGGCCAGCCGAAGTAGTTGAACCAGCCGTCGCCGTCGACCCGCGACTCCGAGACCACGTACCCGTCGCGGTCGTCGTCGCCGGTCAGCCGCATCGAGAACGGGCCGTTGTAGACGTAGGTGTCGCCGGACCTGACCAGCGGCTCCGACAGCTCGTAGCCGGTCGCGGGGGCGACGGCGTCGACCGTCCAGGTCAGCGTGTCGCCGCCGAGGCTCGCGGTGAGCTGGTGCGTGCCGGGGCTCAGGTCAAGCTCGCCCAGGTCGAGGTCGGTGCCGCCGTCGCCGACGCGCTCGCCGTCGAGCTCCCAGGCGACCTTCGGCACGGTGTGCGCCGGGTGCGTGGTCTCAACGTATATGACGTCCTCGGCGCCCGCCGGGCGGCCGGTCGGGGTGGAGGAGGTGAAGCCCGGCTCGACGCCGTCGGGCGGGGTGGTGAGCGTCGTGTCGACGGTCCACGTCCTGCTCGCCGTCAGCGCGGCGCGCACGGCCGGGTCGCGGACGAACTCCGTCGGGTCGGTCACCGTGGCCTTGACCGTGTGGGTGCCGGGGCTGAGGCCGAGCGTGCGCAGGTCGAGCGTGTCGGCGTCACCCGGCAGGTCCTTGCCGTCGACGTTCCAGGTGGTGGTCAGGCTGTGGCTGACCGGGCGCATCGGCTCGACCCACAGCACGCGGTCCGCGCCGACCGGCTGCCCGGACGGGGTGGCGTCCTGCACGACCGCGGTCTTCGCGGTGATGCGCCGGACCATGACCTCGCGGCTGACCTGGTCGAAGTAGTAGCCGAGGGTCTTCATCATCGAGTGCTGACTCGGCCGCCACACGCCCGTCGTGGCGTACAGGCCGCCCTCGTAGCGGGCGATCGGGCCGCCCGACTCGCTGGGCTCGCCGAGCCAGCGCCACCACTTGCGCTGCTGCTCGCGCATCTGCTGCTCGGTCAGCAGCGTGTGGTGCGCCGACGACGGCTCGCCGCCGCTGTAGGCGCCGCCGGGTTCGCCGCGCTGGTAGTAGTCGTACTCGTCCTGCAGCCCGCCCAGTGAGTGGCCCAGCTCGTGCGGGCTGATCAGGGCGGACATGGCGTTGCTGCCCGACGCGGTGGCGTACGAGCCGCCCGCGCCGCCGTACGTGCCGCTGTTGCCCAGGGCGAGGATCTGCCGGTTGCCGGACGTGGTGCCGGCGACCAGGTTGGCGTAGCGGTTGGCGGCGCCGTTGTCCATGGTGATGAGCCGCTGCACGCTGCCGGGGTTGCAGCGGCCCCAGAAGCCCATGCTCAGCGGGGTCGTCCTGCGCGGCGAGGTCAGGTCGGGGTCACAGCTGATGCCCGATTCGCCGGACACGATGTCGACCCGGTAGACGTTGATGTAGTTGCGGTAGGACTTGAACGGCTCGATCGACCACATCACGTTGAGGTGACGGTCGACGTCCTGGCCGAACTTCGCCTGCTCTGACTCGGTGTAGCCGTCGCCCATGACGATCAGGTTGAAACGCTTCTCCGGCGCGCCGGTGACCTGCACGGGCACGACGGTGGCGGCGCCGGGCTCGGCGGCGGACACCGTGGCCGCCACCGTGGCGGTGGTGGCGACAGCCTGGGAGGGGACGTACACGACTGCGGCGGCCAGCACGAGGGCCGCGATTGTGCGCATGCCCAGCACTATCGGCCCGGCCACGCCGGACGTCTCATCCCATAAGGGCATAACCCCGGCGTGATACCTTCTGCCGGATGAAGCTGGAGCTGCGGCATCTGGAGACGCTCCGGACCATCGCCGACCAAGGCAGCGTCACCAGGGCCGCCGCCGCGCTCGGCGTCTCCCAGCCCGCGCTCACCGCCCAGCTCCGCCGCATCGAGGGGGTGCTCGGCGGGCCCGTCTTCGCCCGCGACCACCGCGGCGTCACCGCCACCCCGTTCGGCGAGTTCGTGCTGGCCAGGGCCCGGGTGGTGCTCGCCGGCGTGGACGACCTGCTCGCCGCCGGGCCGTACGAGCTCGCCGGGCAGGCCGTGCGCGTCGGCAGCTTCGAGCACCCCGTCGTCGTGCCGCTCGTCGCCAACCTGATGCGCGCCTTCCCCGAGGCGCGCATCACCCTGCAGACCGAGCACTTCGTCCGCGTCCTGGTCGACATGGTCGCCAACGGCCGGCTCGACGTCGCCCTCGTCGCCGACTACCCGGGGCACGAACTGCGCCCCCAGCCCTCGCTCGGGCTGGAGGCCGTGGCCGTCGAGCCGGTGTTCGTCGCCCTGCCCGCCGCCCACCCGCTCGCCTCGCGGGAGGAGGTCGAGCTCGCCGACCTGGCCGGCGAGCCGTGGGTGCTGCCGCCGCCGGACGGGCTCGGGTGGCCCGAGCACCTGCTGGACGCGTGCGGGCGCGCCGGCTTCACGCCCCGCGCCCGCTACCAGCTCATCGGGGCCGGGGTACGCGGCGAGCTCATCGGCGCCGGGCACGCGGTCTCCGCCTGCCAGGCGCTGCACGACCCCGGGCCCGGCGTCGTCGTGCGGCCGCTGGCGGGCAACCCGCTGTGGATGCGACAGGTGCTCGTGTGGCGCCCGGGGTTCGCGGCCCACGTACCGGCCCTGCTGGACAGCGCCCGCGCCGCCCACGCCGCCGTCGCCGCCCGCCGCCCCCCGTACACCACCTGGCTCACCCGCCAGCCCTGACCCGCCACCCGGCCCGCGGGCGCCGGGGCCCGTCCGCGCCGTCACGGCGGGGGCCTTCCCCGGGAGGGATGCGGGCCCCGCAGCAGGGGTGGGGGGCCGCGGCCTCGGCGGGCGGGGGGCGGGGGCGGGGCCGGCTCGCCGGGGGGCTCCTCTTCCTGCTCCCGCAGGGCTCCGCCGTGGGGGTGGAGGGAGCCGAGCAGGCGGGTGCGCAGGGCGGGCGGCGGCGGGACGGGGGCGGCGAGGCGGGCGGCGGTCTCGCGCAGGCGGCGGACCTCGGCCCGGCAGGAGGGGCAGCGGGTCAGGTGGCGTTCGAAGGGGGCCAGGTCGGCGGCGGGCAGCGCGTGCACGGCGTAGGCGCCGGTGAGGAGGTGGAGGTCGTCGTTCATGTCCACTCCCGGGAGAGGCGGCTGCATCACCTGATTCGGTCCTTCCGCCTTTCCGGATGCGGGTATTGCTCCCTTTCCCGGCCCGTGAGACAATCTCATCAGGTGATGAATTATGAGCTGTGTGATCGCGGGCGGCGGCCCGGCGGGCGCGATGCTCGCCCTGCTGCTGGCCCGGACCGGCGTCGAGGTGACGCTGCTGGAGAAGCACGCCGACTTCCTGCGCGACTTCCGCGGCGACACCATCCATCCGTCCACGCTGCAGGTGCTCGACGAGCTGGGGCTGGCCGGCCGCTTCCTGGCGCTGCCGCACCGCAAGGCCCACGAGCTGAGCGTCGTGACCGACAGCGGGCCGATCCGGCTGGCGAGCCTGCGGGGGCTGCCCGGCCGCTACGACTACATCGCGTTCGTCCCGCAGTGGGACTTCCTGGACCTCATCACGTCCGAGGCGGCCCGCTACCCGAACTTCCGCCTGCTGATGCGGGCCGAGGCGTACGACCTGATCCGCGAGGGCGGGGCGGTGCGCGGGCTGCGCTACCGCGACCCGTCGGGCGAGCACGAGGTCCGGGCGGCGCTGACGGTCGCCGCCGACGGGCGCGGCTCGGTGCTGCGCGGGCGGGCCGGGCTGGCGCCGCAGGAGCTGGGCGCGCCGATGGACGTGCTGTGGTTCCGGGTGCCACGCGAGGAGTCCGACCCGGACCAGCCGTTCCTGCGGGTCTCCAGCGGCCACGTGGTCGTCGCGATCAACCGCGAGACCTACTGGCAGCTCGCGTACGTGATCCGCAAGGGCGGCTACGAGGAGCTGGCAGGCCGGGGCATCGAGGCGCTGCGCGAGCCGGTGGCGCGGATGCTGCCGTTCGCGGCCGGGCGGCTGGGCGTGATCGGCGGCTTCGACGACGTGAGCATGCTGACGGTGCGGCTCAACCGGCTGCGCCGCTGGCACCGGCCGGGGTTCCTGTGCATCGGCGACGCGGCGCACGCGATGTCGCCGGTGTTCGGCGTCGGCATCAACCTGGCGGTGCAGGACGCGGTCGCCACGGCCGGCCTGCTGGCGGGCGCGCTGCGCTCCCCCGGGCGCGGGCCGGTCCCGGAGGCGGCGCTGCGCCGGGTGCAGCGGCGGCGCATGCCGCCGACCCTGGTGACGCAGGCGGTGCAGCGGCTGGTGCAGAACCAGCTCATCAAACCGGCGCTGACCAGGAAATTCGGGCCGCCGCGGGTGCGCCCGGACCTGGCGCGGGTGCCGGTGCTCAACCGGCTGGTCCGCCGCTTCGTCGGTCTCGGGGTGCGCCCCGAGCACGTGCGGGCGACCCCTATTTTGACACCGTCTTCTCACAACGTGGACACGGCGGTCGGTGGGGAGGACCCGGTGGAATACCCTCGTATGTCGTGAGCGCACTGACCAATTCGCTGAATCTCGATTCGTGGCGAGCCCTCCCCGCGGCCCAGCAACCCGACTGGCCCGATCACGGCGAGCTCAAGAAGGTCGTCGCCGAGCTCGGCGGCCTCCCCCCGCTGGTCTTCGCCGGAGAGTGCGACCAGCTCAAGGACGAGCTCGCCGCCGTGGCGCGGGGCGAGGCCTTCGTGCTGCAGGGCGGCGACTGCGCCGAGACGTTCGCGGCGGCGACCGCCGACAACGTCCGCAACAAGCTCAAGACGCTGCTGCAGATGGCGATCGTGCTCACCTACGCGGGCAAGGTGCCGGTCGTGAAGATCGGCCGGCTGGCGGGGCAGTTCGCCAAGCCGCGCTCGAAGGGCACCGAGACCCGCGAGGGCGTCGAGCTGCCCGCCTACAGGGGCGACATGGTCAACGGCTTCGACTTCACCGCCGAGTCGCGCCGCCCCGACCCGTGGCGGCTGCTGAAGGCCTACCACTCCTCGGCCGTTACGCTCAACCTGGCGCGGGCGTTCACCAAGGGCGGCTATGCCGACCTGCGGCAGGTCCACGCATGGAACCAGGACTTCGTGGCCGAGTCGCCCGCCGGGCGCCGCTACGACCAGCTCGCCCGGGAGATCGACCAGGCGCTGGCGTTCATGCGGGCGTGCGGGGCCGACCCGGAGGAGTTCCACTCGGTGGAGTTCTACTCCTCGCACGAGGCGCTGATCCTCGACTACGACCAGGCGCTCACCCGCATCGACTCGCGTACGGGGCTGCCCTACGACGTGTCGGCGCACATGGTCTGGATCGGCGAGCGGACCCGGCAGCTCGACGGGGCGCACGTGGAGTTCTTCTCCCGCATCCGCAACCCGATCGGCGTCAAGCTGGGCCCGACGACCACGCCGGACGAGGCGCTGGCGCTGATCGACAAGCTCAACCCGGACAACGTGCCGGGCCGGCTGACGTTCATCACCCGGATGGGCGCCTCCAAGATCCGCGAGCACCTGCCGCGGCTGGTCAAGGAGGTCACCGCCTCGGGCGCGCAGATCGCCTGGATCTGCGACCCGATGCACGGCAACACGTTCGAGGCGCCGAGCGGCCACAAGACGCGGCGGCTCGACGACGTGCTCAACGAGGTGGCGGGCTTCTTCGAGGTGCACCGTTCGCTCGGCACGCACCCGGGCGGCATCCACATCGAGTTCACCGGCGACGACGTGACGGAGTGCGTGGGCGGCGGCCACGAGATCGCCGAGGGCGACCTGGCCACGCGCTACGAGACGGCCTGCGACCCGCGGCTCAACCGTGGTCAGTCGCTGGATCTGGCGTTCCGGGTGGCGGAGCTCTACCGCGGCTGAGTGATCCACCTCACACCGGGGGTCATCGGTCACGGTGACCCCCGTGATCTCCTAGGATCGCGCTGTAAAGGGCGAAATATCAGGAGTTTTGGTGGATAGTGCTCCGGAGGGCGTCGACCCCAACGTGCCCAACGTCGCGAGGATGTACGACTACTACCTCGACGGCAAGGACAACTTCGCGGCCGACCGTGAAGCGGCCGAGCGGATCATGAAGATCTTCCCGGTCACCAAGGACGCCGCCAGGGAGAACCGGGCGTTCCTGCGCCGGGCCGTGCGCGAGGTGGTCGCGGGCGGCGTCCGGCAGATCATCGACCTGGGGGCGGGCCTGCCCACCCAGGGCAACACGCACGAGATCGCGCCCGAGGCGCGCGTGGTGTACGTGGACTACGACCCCGTGGTGTGCACGCACGGGCGTGCCCTGCTGGCCAGGGGCGAGAAGGTGGACTTCTTGCAGGCCGACGCGAGGAAGCCGGACGAGGTGCTCGAACGCCTCGACGGGATGGTGGACTTCGGGCAGCCGGTGGCGTTCATGATGCTGGCCATCCTGCACTTCATCCCGGACGACGACGCGTACGGGATCGTCGGCAAGCTGCGTGACGTGAGCGTGCCCGGCAGCCATCTGGTGATCAGCCACGCGATCGACGCCAAGCCGGACACCACGCCGCAGGCGATCGAGGTCTACAACCAGGCCACGGCCGGGCTGAACCTGCGCACACACGAGGAGATCGTCCGCTTCTTCGACGGCTACGAGCTGCTGGAGCCGGGTCTGGTCTTCCCGAAGGACTGGCGGCCCGACGGCGGGGAGACCTACGGCGGCGGCACCGCCATCGGCTACGCGGGCGTGGGCCGCAAGACCGGCCCCTGAGCCTCACCGGGCGTCACTGAAAACACGGCAGCCCCGCCGCGAGCGGGGCTGCCCTGTCGTCTCACTGCTGCCGCTGCGCGTCCTTGAGCTCCTTGTCGAGCTCGGCGCGGATCTCGTCCATGTCCAGGGCGCGGACCTGGCGGATGAGGTCGGCCAGGGCCGGGGCCGGGATGGCGCCCGGCTGCGAGAACACCACGATGCCGTCGCGGATCGCCATCAGCGTCGGGATGGACCGGATCTCGAAGCCCTGCGAGAGCGCCTGCTCCTGATCGGTGTCGATCTTGCCGAACGTGATGTCCTGGTGCTCCTCGGAAGCCTTCTCGAAGATCGGCCCGAACATCTTGCAGGGGCCGCACCAGTCCGCCCAGAAGTCGAGCAGGACGATCCCCTTGTCGGCGATGTCGTTGAAGTTCTTCTCGGTTACTTCGATGGTCGCCACAAGTGGCTCCTCGCATTCGTCCGTCAGCGTGTGTACGTCAACATCTCTACACAGGAAGAACCCCTACCCTCGCGCGGGCATTCCAGCCCTCAGCCGCGGCCTCCCGGCAGGGCGAGCCCGACGACGAGCGGGTCGTGGTCGGAGGAGCGGTAGGCGTCCGGCCGGTAGAGGCCGGGCGGGTTGAACTCGGTGTTGTAGTCGAGGATGCGAGGCTCGTCGGCGTTCACGTGCCAGATGGCGGCGCCGGTGACGCGCTTGAGGAGCTGCCTGCCGACCAGCATGTGGTCGAGCTCCCCGGCCAGGCCCTCGAAGACGTAGCTGTAGCGCTGGGAGGCGGGCACGTGCTTCTTGGTGACGCTGGTGAGGCCGCCGGCTTCGAGCGTGCCGATGGGGTCCTCCTCGCCGTAGGCGTTGAGGTCGCCGAGCACGATCGGGTTGGGCAGGTCCGCGGTCAGGCCGAGCAGCGCCTGTGCCTGCTTGACGCGGGTGGCGTTCCAGCAGCCCTGGCCGTCGCCCTGGTCGGCGTCGGGGCCGTCGTCGGGGCAGGAGCCCTTGGACTTGAGATGGTTGACGATCATGGTGAACGGCTGGCCGCCGCCGGTGCGGCGGAACGTCTGGACGAGCGGCGGCCGGCTGAAGACCGGGTCGCGCGACGCCGCGGGCTCGCCGACCGGCTTGAGCTTGGCGGGCTTGTAGATGAGGCCGACCTGGATGGCGTCGGTGCCCGGGTACGGGTGGGTCAGGGCGGCGTACGTGCCCGCGCCCACCTCGGCGTTGACGGCGTCGACCAGCGCCTGGAGTGCGGTCCGGCCGTTGTTCTCGACCTCCATGAGGCCGACGGCGTCGGCGTCGAGGCCCTTGAGCGCGGCCACCAGCTTGGCGAGCTGCCGCTGCTGCTCGGCGGCGTCGGTGGCGCCGCGCGAGCCGAGCGTGGTGAACCAGTTGAGCGTGTTGAACGAGGCCACCTTGACGTTGCCGCCCACCCGGGCGGGCCTGGCCGGGCGCGGGTTGGCCGCTCGGTAGGCGACGGGCTCGGTGGGCTGCAGGCGGTAGGCGCCGAACCCGTACCCGAGGACGCCGGTGAGGCCGGTGACGGTGTCGCCGGCGCGGGCCAGGGGCGGGAGGGTGGCGGGGTTCTGGCGGGAGGAGCCGTCGTCGAGCAGCAGGGAGCGCTGCTGGTTGAGCGCCGGGTCGACGCCGGGCCGGTCGGTCGGCTGGAACAGCCGGCCGCCGGAGGAGAGCGTCACCTCGCCGAAGCGGCCCAGGTCGTAGTGGTCGCTGACGGTCAGCGGCTGCGGGAAGGTGAGCAGCACGTTCTCCACGGACTCCAGCCCGTCGGCGGGCAGGCTCTGGCGCAGGGGCGCGACGGAGCCGGTGCCGCACACGTCGACGGCGGTGACCGGTGACAGCTCGGTCCAGCCGTTGTACTCGATCGCCCGGCCCGTCACCAGGACGCGGTCGCCGACCTTGACGTCCTTGAAGGTGTCGCGGGCGAAGGCGAACAGGCCGTCGGAGGTGGCCGGGTCGCCGTCCGGCGTCGGGTCCTGGAGGAAGAAGCCGCTGAGCTGGTCGCCGCGCTGGAAGTCGCCGGTGACGACGCCCTCCACCCGGACGGTCTGCCCGGCGAGCGGGGTGGCGGCGCCGCGGCCCTGGACCTCGGCGACCTGCCGGTCCGCCGGGGTGTCACAGGGCCCGGCAGGGGCCGCGGAGGCGGGTACGGCCCCGGCAGTGAGGGTGGCGGTGAGGGTGGCTGCCACGGTGAGCGCGGCAAGCGGTAAAGCACGCATAATCCGCACTTTAGAGGCAGTCCCCGCCGTATCTTCCTCCATGGACAAGGCTGGAACATGAAATCTCCGAACCTTGACATGGACCCGCCCCGGGTATGACCCCTGCATGGACTGGGTCACCTGCGCGCACTCGGCCGCCTGCACCGGAGTCGCCCGCCCGCCGTCCGGGCGCTGCCTGGCCCATCTGCCCCACGAGGAGCTGTCGGCCGCCCTCGCCGCCCTGGCCCCGGGCCGCCTGCTGGACCTGCGCGGCACCACCGTGGGCGGCGACCTGCTGCGCCGGGTGCTGGCGGCGGCGGGCGACCGGCCGGGCCGGGCGCGGCTGGACCGGGCCAGGTTCACCGGCGACGTGCGGCTGTCGGGCGTGGCCTTCCAGGGGGACGTGTCGCTCGACGGGGCCAGGTTCGAGCGCCTGGCGTCGTTCTTCGGCGCCCGCTTCGACGGCAACGTGTCGCTGGCCGGGGCCTGGTTCGCCAGGGAGCTGTCCTTCCACGGGGTGCGGGCGCGCGGGCACGTGTCGCTGGACCGGGCGGTGATGTCGCGCGACGCGCTGTTCAGCCAGGCCGTCTTCGAGCACGGGCTGTCGTGCGAGAGCGCCAGGTTCGACGGGTACGCGACGTTCGACGGCGCCCGGCTGGGCGAGGCGGCGTGCTTCCGGGGCGCGCGGTTCGGGCGCACGCTGTCGTTCCGCAAGGTGGCCGGCAGCGCCGGGTTCGACGCCGCGCACTTCGCCGCCGACGCCTACCTGTCGGCGACCGGCCGGCTGTCGGCCGCCCGCGCGCGGGCCGACGCGACGCTGGACGTGGCCGTGCGCGGCTGCGGGGTGGACCTGCGCCAGGTGCGGGTGGCGGGCGCGACCACGCTGCGGCTGACCGATTCGCAGGCCGACCTGGAGGGTGCGGTGCTGCGCGGCCCGGCGACGGTGACCGGGCGCGGCCGGGCCACGCTGACGTCGCTGCGCCAGGTGGACGCGGCCAGCCTGGCGCTGGCCGGGCTGGACCTGTCGTCCTGCCGGTTCGCCGGGCTGGCCCACCCGTCGGGGCTGCGGCTCACGGAGTGCACGCTGGCGCTCGGCCGGCGCGGGACGCTCTGGCCGATGCTGCGCTGGCTCACAGCTCGCCGGCGATCCGCCCGATCAGGGTGACGATGCGCGGCCAGCCGCCGCCCATGATCCGGCGCGACAGCTGCTGGGCCGGGTCGTCCGGGTCGAAGCCCTCGTGGTCGAGGAAGAACCGGGTGCCGTGGCCCTCGGGTTCGAGCCGCCAGGTGACGATCCAGCCTTCGCGGCCCCAGGCCAGCTTGACCAGTTTCTCCGGCTCGACCTCCAGCACCTCGCAGGGCACCACGCCGTCGAAGCCGACGTCGGGCCTGGGCGTCGTGGTGAAGGTGAACCGGTGCCCCACCTCGGCCCGGTAGTCGCCGGGCATGAGCCAGCGGGTCACCAGGCCGGGGTCGGTGAGCGCCCGCCACACCTTGGCGGGCGGGTGGCCGATGAACTGGTCCAGCCGGATCGCCCTCCTGTCGTCAGGCATCGTCGTCCTCCAGGTCGTCCAGCAGGTCGGTGAGATCGGTCAGCTTCTGGCGCCAGAAGCGCTCGTACGGGGTCAGCCAGTCGCGGATCTCCATGAGCGGCGCCGCCTCCAGCCGGTAGTGCCTCTCGCGGCCCTTGCGGGTCTCGGCCACCAGCCCGGCGTCCCTGAGCACCTTGAGGTGCTCGGAGACGCTGGGCCGGCTCATGTCGAAGCGGTCGGCCAGCCGGCCGGCGGGCTGCGAGCCCTCCTCGCGCAGCAGCCTCAGCAGTTCGCGCCTGGCCGGGCTGGCCAGCGCGGTGAAGACGTGGTCGGCGGTCATTCCTGGCTGACCACGAAGCCGTTGCCGAACGGGTCGGAGAACAGCAGCTGCTTGCCCCACGGCTCGTCGGTGGGCCCTTCGGCGGCCACGCCGTGCTCGCGCAGCCGCTCGGCGAGGGCGTCGACGCCGGGCGAGGAGAGGACCAGGCCGCCGATCGGCGCCATCGACGGGAACCAGGAGGCGAGCAGCAGCGTGCTCTCGGCCCCCTTGGGCGCGACGGTGAGCCAGCGGCCCATCGGGAACGGGTTGTCGGTGCGGACCTCGAAGCCGAGGACGCCGGTGTAGAAGGCGTGCGCGGCGTCCTGGTCGGAGACGGGCACGGTCACGGTCACGATGTGCGAGATGAGCATGTCAGCCACTATACGTAGGTTTTTTCCTACGTAACAACCCGAATCAGGGAAAACCCTGATGGGCTCCCGGCGGGACCGTTCGTACACTGGTGCGCATGCGCATCGACGACTACGTCACCGACCTCGGCCGCGCCCTGTCCGGGCCGTCCGGGCCGAAGCGGGACATGGTCGTCGAGGCCCGCGACAGCCTGGTCGACGCCGCCGACGCCTACGAGGCGGGCGGGGCCGGGCGGGAGGAGGCCGAGCGGCTGGCGATCGAGGAGTTCGGCCCGGTCCGCGACATCGCGCCCGGCTTCCAGTCGGAGCTCACCGCGGTCGCGGGGCGGCGGCTGGGGCTGCTGCTGTTCGTCAGCGTGCCGGTGACCGTGGTCATGTGGTCGGTGGTCTGGCGCTTCCACCCGGGCTCCTTCGCGGGCTACGGGCCGCGCGCCGACTGGCACGTGTTCGCCTCGCGGCTGCTCGACATGCTCCAGCTCGGCACCGGCCTGTACGGCGGGGCCGCACTGCTGGCCCTGGCCCGGGGCCTGGTGCGGCCCGGCCTGGTCACCCGGTCGCTGGGCGTGATCGTGTGGGTGATGCTGCCGGTCACCGGGGTGCTGAGCCTGGTGCTCGCGCAGACCTCCCCCGCCGGGGTCGCGCTCTTCCTGCCCGCGGTGCTGGCCAACCTGGTGACCTGGGCGTTCTGGGGCATGCAGCTCTACTGCGCCACCCGGTGCCTGCGGGTCAGCCGGCCGGTCCGGGGTCGGGCCTGAGCACGCTGCCGATCACGCCGGCGAACTCGCGCCAGGCCGACCGCTCCGCGGCGAGCTGCTTGCGCCCCGCGTCGGTCAGCCGGTAGGTGCGCCGCCTGCGCCCGCCGACCGTGGCCCACTCACTGGCCAGGCAGCCGGTGCGCTCCAGCCGGCGCAGCGCCGGGTAGACCGTGCCGGTCGGCACGGAGAGCGCGCCCTCGCTGCGCTCCTGCAGGGCCTCGATGATGGCGTAGCCGTGCAGGGGCTCGCGCTCCAGCACGGACAGCAGCAGCGCGTCCATGTGGCCGCGGAGCGCGTCGGGATTCATGTCATCGATCCTAGGCATCCGTTCTTCATGTAGCCAGCCTACATGTAGGCTCTCTATATGTAGACAGACACAACGACGGAGCGGAACCTTGGACGTACTCGACCTGGCGCGCACCCAGTTCGCCGCGACGGGAAGCCTGCACTTCCTGTTCGTGCTGCTCACCCTGGGGCTCGCGCCGCTGGTGGCGATCATGCACACCCGCTGGGCGCGCACCGGCCTGCCGCTGCACGAGCGGATGACGCGCTTCTGGGGGCAGATCTACCTGATCAACTACGCCCTCGGCATCGTGACCGGTCTGGTGATGGAGTTCCAGTTCGGGCTGGCGTGGAGCGGGCTGTCGCACTACGCGGGCGACGTGTTCGGCGCGCCGCTGGCCATGGAGACCCTGGTGGCGTTCTTCCTCGAATCCACCTTCCTCGGACTGTGGATCTTCGGCTGGGGACGGCTGCCCAAGTGGGCGCACGTGGCGTGCATCTGGATGGTCACCGCCACCGCGTACGGCAGCGCGTTCTTCATCCTGACCGCGAACGCGTTCCTGCAGAACCCGGCGGGCGCGGTGCTGTCCGGCGGGCGGCTGGAGCTGACCGACTTCGGCGCGCTGCTCACCAACGACGCCCTGGTGTACGCGTTCCCGCACGTGCTGGGCGCCGGGCTGTTCACCGGGGGGATGGTGCTCGTCGGCGCCAGCGCCTACCAGTTGCGGCGCCGCACCGCCGAGGTGGAGTTCTTCACCCGGTCGATGAAGACCGGCGTGATCACCGCCGCGATCGGCATCACGGTGACCGTGATGTTCGGCTACGCGCAGTTCGCCGCCGGCGTCCAGCCCGGGAAGTTCTCCGGCAACGCGGCCGCCGCCGTGCCGCTCGGCTTCATGGTCGAGGGCGGGCACCTGTTCTCGCTGATCGTGCTGTTCTTCATGCTGCCGTGCATCCGCCTGCTGCCCCGCTGGCGGTGGGCGCACCCGCTGCTGATCGCGCTGACGCCGCTGCCGTTCGTGCTGGCCGTTCTCGGCTGGCTGGCCAGGGAGATCGGGCGGCAGCCGTGGATGATCTGGGAGCGGCTCACCGTCGCCGACGCCCTGACGCCCGGGCTCACCTCGGGCATGGTCACCGCCTCGCTCGCCGGGTTCACCGCGGTGCTCGGGCTGCTCGCGGTCGTCGACTACGTGCTCATCGCCCGGATCATCCGGCGCGGGCCCGGCGACGACCTGTCCCTCGGCGCCGCCGGCGAGCGGCGCGCCCCCGCGCTGACGTACTAGGGAGTCGCACATGGAACTGCTGTGGTTCGCCCTCTTCGCCGTGCTGCTTGCCGGATATTTCGCCCTTGAGGGGTTCGACCTGGGCGTGGGGCTGCTGCTGCCCGTCCTCGGCCGGACCGTCGAACGCCGTGACCGGATGGTCGCCGCCATCGCGCCGTTCGTGCTCGCCAACGAGGTGTGGCTGGTCGCCGTCGCCGGGACGCTGTTCGGCGTCTACCCGATGCTCGAAGGCGAGGTGCTGTTCGGGCTCTACCCGCTGGTCGTGGCCATGCTGCTGGCGTGGGTCGTGCGCGACGCCGGGCTGTGGTTCCGCCGCCGCGTGGGCGGCCCCGGCTGGCGCCGCTTCTGGGACGCCCTTATCGCGCTCGGCTCGCTGTGGCTGTCGGCCGGCTGGGGCATGGCCCTGTACGGGGCCGCCACCGGGTTCACCTCGTCCCCCATGCACCCCGTGGGGCTGCTGCTGGGCGTCGTGGTCACGCTGCTGTTCGCCTTCCACGGCTGGACGTTCCTCGGCTGGCGCGACCCCGCGCTCACCGGCGCCGCCCGGCCGGGACGCATGCTCGTCCTCACCGGGACGGTCGCCGCGCTGCCCGCGCTCGGCCTGCTCGCGGGCGCCATGGGCTACCTGCTCGACCACAGCGCGCCCCCGGCCACGCTGAATGTGCTCAGTCTCATGGTGCTCCCGTTCGCACCCCTCATGGTCGCCGCGCAAGTATGGGTATGGCGCACTTTCCGGCCGGGCAAGGGCGCCGACCGGATTCCGTCGTTCTTCTGAGGCACCTCCGAGGCACCGTGCACAAAGATCTTCTGCGGCTCATGCGGGCCGAGCGGGCTGTCCGCCGCCACCTCGCCGTCACCTTCGCCGCGGCCACGGTCGCCGGGCTGCTCGTCCTGGTCCAGGCCGAGCTGCTGGCCGGCGTGCTGTCCGGCCGGTTCACCGCCGTGGCGCTGGCCGGGGTGGCGGCCGTGGTCGCCCTGCGGGCGCTGCTCGGCTGGACGCAGGGCGTGTTCGCCGGGCGCACCGCCACCGGCGTCAAGTCGGCGCTGCGCCACCGGCTGCTGGCCCGGCTGCAGGAGCTCGGGCCGGCCCGCCTCACCGGCCACCGCTCCGGCGAGCTCGTCACCCTCACCGGGCGCGGGCTCGACGGCCTCGACGCCTACCTGACCGGCTACCTGCCCTCCATCGCCGTCGCCGCCGTCGTGCCCGTCGCCGTGCTCGTCCGGCTGCTCGCCGCCGACCTGGCCAGCGCCGTCATCGTGCTCGTCACGCTGCCGCTCATCCCGATCTTCGGGGCGCTGGTCGGGCTGACCACCAAGGCCGTCACCGAGAAGCAGTTCCACGCCCTGTCGCGGCTCGGCGGCCACTTCCTCGACGTGGTGCGCGGCCTGCCCACCCTGCGCGCCTTCGGCCGCGCCCGCTACCAGGCCACCGTCATCCGGCAGGTCGCCGACGCCCACCGCGCCGCCACCATGCGCACGCTGCGCGTGGCCTTC
This sequence comes from Nonomuraea sp. ATR24, assembly GCF_041950485.1. NCBI lineage: Bacteria > Bacillati > Actinomycetota > Actinomycetes > Streptosporangiales > Streptosporangiaceae > Nonomuraea > Nonomuraea sp. ATR24. The sequence goes on along the minus strand of NZ_JBGNUU010000009.1, from coordinate 134,626 downwards.
CTGTCGTCGCTCGTGCTGGAGCTGTGCGCGTCGCTCTCGCTGGCCCTCGTCGCCGTGCCCATCGGGCTGCGCCTGCTCGGCGGCAGCCTCGACCTGACGACCGCGCTGCTGGTGCTGCTGCTCGCGCCCGAGGCGTACCTGCCGCTGCGCGCCATGGGCACCCGCTTCCACGCCTCGATGGAGGGCGTCGCCGCCGCCGACGCCGCCTTCGCCGTCCTCGACCAGGAGCCCGGCGAACGGCCCGCCCCCGGCGCCCGCACCGCGCCCCCCGTCGGCGGCGCCGCCCCGCGGATCCAGCTCGAGAACGTCACCGTGCGCTACCCCGGCCGCGACGACCCCGCCCTGCGCGACGTCACCCTCACCATCGAGCCCGGCGAACGGGTCGCCCTCGTCGGCGAGAGCGGAGGCGGCAAGAGCACCGTGCTCGGGCTCGTGCTCGGCTTCGTCCAGCCGGCCGCGGGCCGGGTGCTCGTCGACGGCACCGACCTGCGCGAGCTCGACCTGGAGGCGTGGCGGGCCCGGCTGGCCTTCGTCCCGCAGCGGCCCCACCTGTTCACCACCTCTGTCGCCGACAACATCCGTCTCGGGGACCCCTCCGCGTCTCTCGACGACGTACGCCGCGCCGCCCGGGCCGCCCAGGCCGACGCGTTCATCGACGCGCTCCCCCAGGGCTACGAGACGCCGGTCGGCGAGCGGGGCGCCAACCTGTCGGCCGGGCAGCGCCAGCGCGTCGCCCTCGCCCGCGCCTTCTGCCGCCCCTCGGCGTCGGTGCTCCTGCTGGACGAGCCCACGGCCCGCCTCGACGGGCGCAGCGAGGCCGCCGTCGTGGCCGCCACCGCCGCCCTCTGCCAGGACCGCACCGCCATCGTCGTCGCCCACCGGCCCGCCATGATCGACCTCGCCGACCGGGTCATCCGCCTGCACGACGGCCACCTCCTCCCCGACCCCCCTCCCGTGGACGGCGACGCCCCGTACGGCGGCGAGCCACCCCGCAGTGGCGCGCCCTTCGGGGATGGCGGCGCCCCCTCGGGTGGCGGGACGTCGCCCAACAGCGGGACGCCCCGTAGCGGCGCGCCCTTCGGGGACGGCGAGGCCACCTCTGGTGGCGGGACGGCCCGCGCGTCCTCTGGGGACGACGACGGGGCCGTCGGTGGCTCGGGGGTCGGTGACGGGGAAGGGCCCACTGGCGGAGAGAGGGGCGCCTACGGCGGTGCGCCACCCGGCGGTGGGGTGCCCACCGGTACGGCGTCTCCCGGTGGGGTGGCCGCTGGTGGGGCGGGTTCTGGTCAGGGGTTCGCGGCTCGGGTCGAGGGGGCGTTGTGAGGCGGCGGATGGGGTGGCGGCTGGCCGGGGCGGTGCTGGCCGGCGGGGCGGCCGATCTGGCCGGCGTGGGCCTGATCGCGGCCGCCGCGTGGCTCATCACGAGGGCGGCCGAGCAGCCGCCGCTGGCGGCGTTGAGCGTGGCCATCGTGGCGACGCGGGCGTTCGCGACGAGCCGGGGCGTGTTCCGTTACGCCGAGCGGCTGACGGGTCACGACGTGGCGTTGCGGGCGCAGGCGGGGACGCGGGAGCGGCTGTACGAGTCGCTGATCCCGCCGCGCCGTGACGGGCTGGGCGGCGCGGATCTGCTGAGCCGGATGGTGGACGACACGGAGGCGGTGCAGGATCTGCTGGTGCGCTGCCTGCTGCCGGCCGCGGCGGCGGCGCTGGCGGGGCTGGCGGCGGTGACGGTGGGCCTGTTCGTGCTGCCGGTGACGGCGCTGGTGCTGGTGGCGGGCCTGGTGGTGGCGGGGGTGCTGCTGCCGGCGGGCACGGCGGCGGCGGCGCGGCGCTGGGCGGCCAGGATCGCGCCGGCCCGGGCGGAGCTGGCGGGCCGGGTGGCGGATCTGGTGCACGGTTCGGCGGACCTGGCCGCGTACGGCGCTGCGGGGCGGGCGCTGGGCGACGCGCGGGCGGCGGACGAGGCTCTGGCGTCGCTGGAGCGGCGTCAGGCGCGGGTGCACGCGGCGGCGCTGGCCGGGGGCACGCTGGTGCAGGGGCTGACGGTGGCGGCGATCGTGCTGATCGCGCAGGGGGCGGGCGCGGGCACGGTGGCGACGGCGGTGCTGGCGCTGACGGCGCTGGTGTCGTTCGAGCCGGTGCTGCCGCTGGCGGCGGCGGGTGAGCGGCTGGCGGGCGTGCTGGCGGCGCTGCGCCGGCTGCGCGCCGTGCGTGACGCTCCCCCGGCCGTGACGGACCCGGTCGCGCCGGTGGCGCGGCCGTCGGCGCCGCTGACGGTGGAGGTCGCCGATCTGGTGGTACGCCATCCGGGCGCGGACCGGCCGGCCGTGGACGGGGTGTCGCTGACGCTGACGCCGGGCAGGCGGGTGGCGCTGGTGGGGCCGAGCGGCGCCGGGAAGAGCACGGTGCTGTCGGCGCTGATGCGGCTGGTGGAGCCGGAGTCGGGCGGCGTGACGGTGAACGGGACCGACGTCCGCGCGATGGACTCCGATGACGTGCGGGCGATGATGACGGGCCTGACGCAGGACCCGTACATCTTCCAGACGACGTTCCGCGACAACCTGCGGCTGGCGGGGCCGGAGGCGGGCGAGGAGGAGCTGCGGCGGGCCGTACGGGACGCGCGGCTGGAGGAGTGGGCCGATCGCACGGGGTGGGACGCCGAGCTGGGCGAGGACGGCCGGACGGTGTCGGGCGGCCAGTTGCAGCGGCTGGCCCTGGCCAGGGCGCTGCTGCACGACCCGCCGGTGATGCTGCTGGACGAGCCCGCGGAGGCGCTGGACGAGGAGACGGCCGACGCGCTGATGGCCGACCTGCTGGACGTGACGCGCGGCCGTACGACGCTGCTGGTCACGCACCGGCTGCGGGGCCTGGAGTCGGTCGACGAGATCGTGGTGCTGGAGGAGGGCCGCGTGACGCAGCGGGGCCGCCATGACGAGCTGGTGCGCTCGCCCGGCTACTACCGCGACCTGTGGGAGTCGGAGGTCCTGACCCGGCGGTGAGGCGCCGGAATCCCCTCACCTTGCGTTGGCGTGGCAAGCTGGTTTAAAGTACAAACCAGTTTGAGGCCAAGAGGAGTTGGGATGACAGAAGACGGCGAGCGGATCCCGAGCCCCGAGGAGACGCTGCGGGTCATCGAGCAGCAGCGCGCCGCCACGGCGCGGGCGCTGCAGCCCAACCCGCTGCGGATGTACGTGCCGTGGGGCGTGGCCTGGCTCGTCGGCTTCACCGCGTTCTTCCTGCACTACGGCCTGCACGGCGAGTCGTACGCGCCGATCGGCCAGATGCAGGCGCTGACCGTGCTGATGGTCGCCCAGATCGTGGCCGGGTCGGTGGCGGCGTACGAGATCGTCCGGATGAGCGGCCACACGCGCGGCGACAACCAGGCCAGGGGCACCATGTACGGCTACACGTGGTTCGCCGGCATGGTGCTGATGATCCTGATCGCGATGCGCGTGTCGCCGCTGCTGCCTCCGGAGCTGTCCGGCCTGCTGTGGGCGGGCGGCATGCTGACCGTGGTGGCGATCCTCTACATGGCGGGCGGCGCGCTCTGGCTGCAGTGGCCGATGTTCTTCCTCGGCGTCTGGATCGCCGCCGTCAACGGGGTCGGCGTGCTGGTCGGGGCGGGCTGGCACGCGCTGCTGACGGCGGTCCTGCTCGGCGGCGGCCAGATCGCCGTGGGGCTGTGGCTGTGGCGGCGCTCGTGACCGACGCCGCCCCGGAGCTCGACCCGGTCATCCACGCCCAGGCCCGGCTGCGGGTGATGGTCACGCTCAACACGCTGCCGGAAGGCGACGAGATGGCCTTCCCGTCCCTCAAGGACCTGCTCGGCATGACCGCCGGGAACCTGTCCGTGCACCTGTCCAAACTGGAAGAGGCGGAGTACGTGCGCATCGTCAAGACCCACAAGGGCCGCACGCCCGTCACGTACGTCGCCATGACGAAACGGGGCCGGGCGGCCCTGGAGGACTACACCAGGGCGATCCGCGCCCTGCTCGACACCGCGGGAGGCACCGCATGACCGTCCTGGCCAGAGCCGTCGAGGCCACACGCCGCTACGGCGAGGTGGTGGCGCTCGACCGGGTGTCGCTGGAGATCCGCGCGGGCGAGATCGTCGGCCTCCTGGGTCCCAACGGGGCCGGCAAGTCGACGCTGATCAACCTGTTCGTGGGGCTGCGCCGCCCGTCGTCGGGGCTGGTGGAGCTGCTCGGCGGCTCCCCCGCCGACCCGCTGGTGCGGCGCGGCATCGGCGTCACGCCGCAGGAGACCGGCCTGCCCGAGGCGCTGCGGGTGGGCGAGATCGTGGACCTGGTGTCGGCGCACTACCCCGACGCGGCGGGCAAGGCGGAGCTGCTGGCCAAGTTCGGGCTGGAGGACCTGGCCAAGCGGCAGGTCGGCGGGCTGTCCGGCGGGCAGAAGCGGCGGCTGGCCGTGGCGCTGGCGTTCGCGGGCAACCCGCGGATGGTGTTCCTGGACGAGCCGACCACCGGGCTCGACGTCGAGGCCAGGCGCACGCTGTGGGACGGCGTCAAGGCCTACCACGAGTCCGGCGGCACCGTCCTGCTGACCAGCCACTACCTGGAGGAGATCGAGGCCCTGGCGGAGCGGGTCGTGGTCGTCGGCCGGGGCCGGGTGCTCGCCGACGACACGGTCCGCGCCGTGCGCGACATGGTGGGCGTGCGACGGGTCTCGCTCGTCGCCGACCGGCTGCCGGAGCTGCCCGGGCTCATCTCCAGCGACCGTGAGGACGGCCGCTTCCACCTGCTGACGTCCGACTCCGACGAGCTGGTCGTCGAGCTGGTGCGCAGCGGGGTGCCGTTCTCCGGCCTGGAGATCCGGCCCAGTTCGCTCGAGGAGGCCTTCCTCGCCATCACCGAGAAGGAGAGCGCGCATGTCTAGCCTCGTCCTGGCCCACACCCGGCACCAGATGCTGGAGCAGATCCGGGTGCCGATCGGCCTGCTGGCCAGCAGCCTGTTCCCGGCCATCGCGATGCTGGCGTTCGCGGTGCCGTTCGTCGGCGACGACCCGCTGTCCTCGACGGTGTCGACCGGGTCGATGACGCTGGTCGGGGCCATGTCGGCGGCGCTGATGGGGTTGTCGATCACGGTGGCGCAGGACCGGGAGCAGCCCTGGGACCCCTACCTGCGCACGCTGCCCGCCGGGCCGCTGCCGCGCTTCGCGGGCCGCATCATCACCACGACGGCGGTGATGCTGGTGTCGATGGTCCCGGTGCTGCTGATCGCGGCGCTGTTCACCGAGGCGACGGTGACGCCGCTGCGGCTGCTGCTCGGGGTGGGCGCGGTGATCGTCTCGTCGGTGCCGTTCATGCTGATCGGCCTGGTGCTGGGCTTCCTGCTGCCGTCGAAGGCGGCGATCGGCGTGTCGCAGCTGCTGTTCTTCCCGTTCGCCATCCTGGGCGGGCTGATGCTGCCGCTGGAGATGATGCCGGAGCTGGTGCGGACGGTCGCGCAGTTCGTGCCCAGCCGGGGCGCGGGCGAGCTGGTGTGGTGGGCGACCACGGGCGTCGAGCCCGGCGTGCTGCCGCTGGTGACGCTGGCGGTGTGGACGGTCGTGGCCGGGGCGGTCGCGGCGTGGGCGTACCGGCGCGACGAGGGCCGCCGCTACTCCTGACGTACGGGCCCCGCGTACGGGGGGTGTGCCGCCGAGTCCGCAGCGATCTCAACGGCACACCCGTCCGGGAGGGGGCTTCTGTTATTTCTTCTCTTCGAGGGTCACGGTGGCGGTGCTCTGGCGACCGTCCCTCATATAAGTGATCTGAACCTGTTGGCCCGGTTTGAAACCTCTGACCTGCCCGACAACGTTCTCGGAGCCGTCGACCGGCTTGTCGCCGATCTTGGTGATCAGGTCTCCCTGCTTCAGCCCGGCCTTCTCCGCCGGGCTTCCGGCGTTCACCTGGCTGACCAGGGCGCCGGCCACGTCGCCGGTGGCGTCGGTGACGCTCACGCCGAGGAACGCGTGCCTGACCTTGCCGGTGCTGATGAGCTGCTCGGACACGTGCTTGGCGGTGTTGATCGGGATCGCGAAGCCGACGCCGATGCTGCCGTTGCTGCCGGCCGTGGCGATCGCGGTGTTGATGCCGACGACCTGGCCGGAGGCGTTGACGAGCGCGCCGCCCGAGTTGCCGGGGTTGATGGCGGCGTCGGTCTGGATGGCGCCGCCGATCGTCGTCGGCTGGCCCGACTGGCCCTGCTCGCGCCCCCAGCCCGGGGGAAGCTGCTCCTGCCCGCCGCCGCCGACCGTCAGCGTGCGGTCCAGGGCGCTGATGATGCCCATGGTGACCGAGCCGTCGAGGCCGAGCGGGCTGCCCATCGCCAGCACCGAGTCGCCGACCTGGAGCCGGCCGCTGTCGCCGAGCTGCGCCGCGGTGAGGCCGGAGACGCCCTCGGCCCTGATGACGGCCAGGTCGGTGGCCGGGTCGGTGCCGACCACGGTGGCCTTGGCCGTCTTGCCGTCACTGAACTTGACCGACATCTGGCCGCCCTGCGCGGCGCCGACCACGACGTGGTTGTTGGTGAGGATCAGCCCGTCGGCCGACAGCACGACACCCGAGCCCTCGCCGGAGGCGCCCTGGATCATCACCACGGACGGCTGCGTGCGCCGGGCGACCTCGGCCACGGAGAGCGGGTTGGAGGCCTGCTTGAACGTCGGGCTCGGCGCGCTCACCGCGGCGACGGACGGCTGCTGGAAGGAGGTGACGACCGCGCCGCCCACGACGCCGCCGACGAGGGCCATGGCCGCCATCGCCAGCCCGGCGACCGCCTTCTGCCGGGCGGAGAAGCCCGGCTTCCCCGCCGGTGGCGGCGGGGGCGGCGGCACCGGCTGGGCCATCGCCCGGGTGTCGTCGCGCCGGGGGAAGCCCCCGGCGGAGGGCGGCGTGTCACCGAACTGGCTCCACCCTCCGGCGCCCTGCTCGTGAGGCTCGTTCGCGTTCATCTCACATCTCCTCAAGTCCCGATGACTCAAGGGTGCCAAGAGCAGCGTAAGCGCCGGTTAAGGCATTGATCAGAGAAGCCTGAGAGCGCTGACGTGGCGCTTATCACTGCTGGTGGGGGCCCGATTACGCAGCTCAGATCGCGCGGAAATCGATGCCGCGCCGTTCCGCGACGATCGGAATGAACAGGAGCGGCCGAGGGTTGGGCACAGGGACACAGAACCCCGCGTACCCGAAGGAGCCCCCATGAGCGCCCCCCAGGAGAGCAGCCCGGCCGTCCGCCAGCTCAGGCTGGTGGTGGAGGCGGAGGACTACGAGGCCGCCGTGGCCTTCTACCGCGACGTTCTCGGCCTGCCCGAGCAGGCGGCCTTCAGCGGCGGCGACGGGGCGCGGGTGGCGATCCTGGACGCCGGGCGGGCCACGCTCGAGATCGCCAACCCGGCGCAGAAGAAGATGATCGACGAGGTCGAGGTCGGACGGCAGGTGGCGCCCAAGTTCCGGGTGGCGTTCGAGGTGGACGACGCTCGCGCGACCACCGCGCGGCTGGTCGCCGCGGGCGCGGACGAGGTGGCGCCGCCCACGGTCACCCCGTGGGAGTCGCTGAACGCCCGGCTCGACGCGCCCGGCGGCCTGCACATCACGGTCTTCCAGGAGTTGAGCACCCTTGAGGAGCGCGCGTCGCACGACGGCTTCGGCACGGACGCCGACCGCCCGGGCGACTAGGAGCTGCCCGCGGTTCGGCCGGAGCCCGGGAGGCGCCTGTCACTGCTGGTAGCGGGCCCGGTACTCGTCCTTCAGCAGGCGTTTGTACAGCTTCCCCGTCGGGTGCCTCGGCAGCTCCGCGCGGAAGTCGACCGACTTGGGGCACTTGTAGTGCGCCAGCCGCTCGCGGCAGTACGCGATCAGCTCCGCCTCCAGCTCCGGCCCGGCCTCGTCCATCGACACCGGCTCGACCACGGCCTTGACCTGCTCGCCCATCTCCTCGTCCGGCACGCCGAGCACGGCCACGTCGGCGACGCGCGGGTGCAGGCACAGCACGTTCTCGGCCTCCTGCGGGTAGATGTTCACCCCGCCAGAGATGATCATGTACGAGCGGCGGTCGGTGAGGTAGAGGAACCCGTCGTCGTCCAGGTAGCCGATGTCGCCGAGGGTCGTCCAGCCCCTGCCCTTCGGGTCCTGCACGGACCGGGTCTTGTCCGGGTCGCCGTGATACTCGAACGCGGCGCTCTCGAAGTAGACCGTGCCGTGCTCGCCCGGCGGCAGCTCCTCGCCCTCCTCATCGCACACGTGCACGGGGCCGAGCAGCGAACGCCCCACCGTGCCCCGGTGCTCCAGCCAGTCGTGCGCGTTCGCGTACAGGAAGCCGTTGCCCTCGGTGCCCGCGTAGTACTCGTGCACGATGGGCCCCCACCACTCGATCATCCGCTCCTTGACCGGGACCGGGCAGGGCGCGGCGGCGTGGACGGCGCACGTCAGCGACGACAGGTCGTAGCGGTTGCGCGTCTCCTCGGGCAGCTTGAGCATCTTGACGAACATCGTCGGCACGAGCTGCGAGTGCGTGACCCGGTGCTTCTCCACCAGGGCCAGGTACTGCTCGGGGTCGAAGCGCTCCATGACGACGACGGTCGCGCCGAGCCGCTGGAAGGACATGCAGTAGCGCAGCGGCGCGGCGTGGTAGAGCGGCGCCGGCGACAGGTAGACGCTGTCGGCCGTGGGCGCGAACAGGCCCTCGATGAGCTTGAGCAGCACGTTCGGCTCGGCCAGCGGCGCCTTGGACAGGGCGGGCTTGACGCCCTTGGGCCTGCCGGTGGTGCCCGAGGAGTAGAGCATGTCGGCGCCCTGGCACTCGTCGGGGATCGGGGTGGCCGGATGCGCCGCCACGGCCTCCTCGTACGAGGTGAAGCCCTCGGCGACGCCGTCGAGCATCAGGCGCAGCTCCACGCCGGGGGTGGCGTCGGTGACGGAGGTGGCGACGGCGGCCAGGTCGGCGCTCGCGATGAACACCCGGGCGCCGCAGTTGCCGACGATGTAGGCGAGCTCGTCGCTCTGCAGCCGCGAGCTGATCGCCGTGTAGTAGAGGCCGGAGCGGTGCGCCGCCCAGGCGACGGCCAGGAAGAGCGGGTGGTTGGAGAGCATGAAGGCGACGTGGTCCCCCGGCTGGAGGCCGGCGGCGCGGAACAGGTGGGCCAGGCGGTTCGACTCCTCGTCGAGCCGGCGGTAGGTGACGACCTCTCCGGAGCCCGCCATGATCACAGCGGGCTTGTCGGGGGTGACGGCTGCGATGGCTCCCGGGTGCATGGACCGAACACTATTCTGCCGATTCGTCCCGCGCCAGGACCCGGACACGGCGGAGCCGCGGCCCCCCCTCCCGGGAACCGCGGCTCGGCGTGGGTCACGCGGCGTGGTAGACGTCCTTCCAGCCCGAGTGCTTGCCGGTGGGGCCCCAGGCGCGGCCCCGGCTGACGTCCACGTAGATGTGGGCGGCGTCCGTACCGGAGAAGGAGAAGTGCTTCGGGGACTCGCCGCAGTTCTTGAACCGCTTGACGTACGTGTCGCCCTCGCCGGTCACGACCTTGAAGACCTCCCACGCGCACCTGTTCCTGCCCCACCACTTGTCGTTGGTGAGCTTGCTGCGCACGGTGAAGACGTCCTCGTACTTCCACTCCCACTTGTGCTTCTTGACCTTCTGGGTGACCCACTTGCACTTCTTGTGGCCGTCGGCGTCCTTCCAGCAGACGCGCTTCTTCACCCAGTACGTCTTCCAGTACCAGTCCTTGTACTTCTTCTGGTCCACGCTCACGTGGCCCTGGGCCTTGGCGTCGTGGTCGGTGGAGAAATAGGCTCCCCAGCCGGCCTCGTAGGAGGCCGGCGTGGTGGCCGAGGCCGCGGCGGGGGCGGCGATCGCGACCGCGGTGGCGGCGGCGACGCCGATCAGGATCCGGCTGACGAATCGCATTCGGGGACTCCTCGGGAGAGGTGAGTTCTTCTGTCCCCGTATTCGTACGCCGCCCCCATTGCCCGCGGCTTTCATCCGGCTTGAAACGGTCCAGCAATTTCGTTTCAGCCGGATTTCTCAGCCGGTCGTTCTTCAGCCGGCCGCGATGACCGAGCCCTGGTACTTCTGCGCGATGAAGTCCTTGACCTTCTGGTCCTGGAGGAGCTTGCCGAGCGTGACGATGCTCGCGTCCTTCTCGTGGCCCTTGGCCACGACCAGGCCGTTCACGTACGGGTTCCCCTCGGTCTTCTCCAGCACCAGGGCCTCGGTGGCGGGCTTGAGCCCGGCCTCGATCGCGTAGTTGCCGTTGATGACCGCCGCGTCCACGTCGTCGAGCGAGCGCGGGAGCTGTGCCGCCTCCAGCGGCTTGAACTGCAGGTTCTTCGGGTTGCCGGTGACGTCGCGCTCGGTGGCGGCGGTGCCGGCGCCCTCCTTGAGGGTGATCGTGCCGTTGTCGGCCAGCAGCTTGAGGGCGCGGCCCAGGTTGGTGGCGTCGTTCGGCACGGCGACCGTGGCGCCGGAGGGCAGCGCGGCCAGGTCCGTCGCCTTCTTCGAGTACAGGCCGAGCGGCTCCAGGTGCACCGGGGTGACGAAGCTCAGCTCGGTGCCCTTGGAGGCGTTGAAGTCGTCCAGGTACGGCTTGTGCTGGAAGAAGTTGGCGGCCAGCTGGCCCTCGCTGAGCTGGATGTTCGGCTGGACGTAGTCGGTGAACTCCACGATCTCCAGCTTCAGGCCGGCGGCCGGGGCCAGGTTGTCCTTCACGTAGGCGAGGATCTCGCCGTGCGGGACGGGGCTGGCGCCCACCTTCAGCACGGTGTCGGCCGACTCGGCCGGGCCGGCCGCGCCGGCGTCCGTGGTGGCGGACTGTGTCGAGCCGCATGCGGTGAGCAACAGGGAGAGGGCGGCCGCGCCTACGATGCTACGAATTTTCATGATTTTTCCTTTATTTATGTGAAAGACGCCGAGCGACGAGATCGCCCAGGCTTTGCATGATCTGCACGATCACGACGAGCACCACCACCGTCGCGATCATGATTTCGGTCTCGAAGCGCATGTATCCGTAGCGCACCGCCAGGTCGCCCAGGCCGCCGCCGCCGATCGTGCCCGCCATGGCCGTGTAGCCGATGAGCGCCACCACGGTCACGGTCACACCCGCGACGATCCCCGGCAGCGCCTCCGGCAGCAGCACCTTGCGCACGATCGTGGTCCGCCCGGCGCCCATCGCCTGCGCGGCCTGCACCACGTCCCGGTCGACCTCGCGCAGCGCCGTCTCGACCAGCCGGGCGAAGAACGGCACCGCGCCCACCGTGAGCGGCACGACCACCGCCGCCGTGCCGATCGTGGTGCCCACGACCAGCCGGGTGAACGGGATGATGGCGATCATCAGCACGATGAACGGCAGCGACCGCCCGACGTTCACGACCATGCCGAGCGCCGACTTGAGCACCGGCATCGGCCGCAGCCCGCCCCGGTCGAACACCACCAGCGCCACTCCGAGCGGCAGCCCGAGCAGCACCGTGAACAGCGTCGACCAGGCCACCATCAGCGCCGTCTGCCAGGTGGCCTCGCCCAGCAGCGGAACCATCTCGTCCCAGGTCATCGCTTCCCCCTCCGCGCACTCGCACGCGTACTGACGCCCGTGCTCACGCCGTCTCCACCAGCAGGCCGCGCTCGCGCAGGTAGTCCAGCGCGGGGGCGGCCTCGTCGCCCGTGAGGGCGACGCGCAGGCGGCCGACCGGGCCGGCCGTCAGCTCCTCGATGGAGCCGCCCAGGATGCTCAGGTCCACGTCGAACTTCCGCACGACCTCCGACACCACCGGCTGGCGCGGGTCGCCGGTGAAGGTGAGCGTGACCGACCCCGCGGGCGCGGGCTCGGGCAGCGGGAAGATCTCCCGGGTCAGCCGCGACCCGGGCGTCCTGATCAGGTCCGCGATGGCGCCGGACTCCTCGATCCGGCCGCCGGCCATGATGGCGGCCGAGTCGCAGACGCTCTTGATCACGTCCATCTCGTGGGTGATGAGCAGGATCGTCAGGCCGAGCTCGGTGTTGAGCCGCTTGAGCAGGGCCAGGATCGACTGCGTGGTGGCCGGGTCCAGCGCGGACGTGGCCTCGTCCGACAGCAGCACCGACGGGTTGCCGGCCAGCGCGCGGGCGATGCCCACGCGCTGCTTCTGCCCGCCGGAGAGCTGGTTCGGCCGGTCGCCGCCACGCCCGCCGAGCCCGACCAGCTCCAGCAGCTCGCCGACGCGGCGGCGGCGCTCGGCCGCCGGGACGCCCATGACCTCCAGGGGGAAGGCCACGTTCCCCGCGACGGTGCGCGAGGACAGCAGCGCGAAATGCTGGTGGATCATGCCGATGCGGCGGCGGGCCAGGTTCAGCTCCTTGCCGCTCAGCGCGGTTAGCTCCTGCCCGTCGACCGTGACGGTGCCCGCGTCAGGGCGTTCGAGCAGGTTGACGCAGCGCAGCAGCGTGCTCTTGCCCGCGCCGCTCTGGCCCACCACGCCGTAGATCTCACCCTGGCGCACGTGCAGGTCGACGCCGTCCAGCGCGACGGTGCCGCCGTACGACTTGCGCAGGCCGGAAGCCTGGATCACAACAATTCCCCACAGATCTGGAACGAACAAACGTCGGTACGCGAAAGGTGGGGGCTACGCGGTGCCGGGGTGGTAGGGCAGGTGGCTCAGCCTGCGCAGCACGAAGTGCGGAGTGATCATGGTGACCTTCGAGGAGACGGCGGATCGTCAGCGGGTGCGGGGGGTAGGCATTCGCCCCGTACACATGCGACAACACCGGGGGCCCATGGCGCTCCGGCGGTCCGCGTATGCCTCGTTCACGCCGTGGTCAACGGCCTGCGTGCCGCCCGGTATTCCGGACTTGCCGGGTGATCTGCGTCACTTACCGGTACGGGTCCCGCAACGGCCGCACCCGCCCCGCGAACTCCGCCCTGATCGCCAGCATCCGAGGGCCCGGCTCGTAGAAGCGCCCCTTCGTCTCCCCGTACGGCTGCAACCACTTGCGCGCGGCCAGATCCCGCAGATCCCGCGCCGCCTGCCCCTGACTCAGCCCCTCATCCGCCTGATAACGGCTGCGGCGGACCCTCCGGTTCACGAACACTTCGTAGAGGGCGGCCACGCAACGGACGTTGAGCCCTTCACGGTCCACCTCTTCCTCGAGGAGCATCCAGATCTCCCCCGCCTGCGCCAGCCGCTGCCCGACCCGCTGCGCCTGCATGTGATGAGCCCGCAGACAGAACCGCACCCAGGGCAGGGTGTCGCCGTGCGGGCCCCATCGGCGCCCACCGACCTCACCGAGAACGTCGTAGTAGTCCAGTGTGGCCCGGTGTTGCCCCAGCCATTCCTCGATTGACGAGAACTCCGGGGTGGTGATCCGGTCCCGTCCGAGGACGAGCGTCTGCAGCGCCCTCGACATCCGCCCGTTGCCGTCCCGCCACGGGTGGATCTTCACCAGATTGAGGTGCGCCATGGCTGCCCGGACATAGCTGGGAGCATCCAGATCGCCCTCATTGAGCCAATGGACCAGCTCACCCAGCAGGCCAGGCACCAATTCGGCGTCAGGCCCTTCGTAGACCACCTCACCCGTCTCCGAGTTGCGGATGTAGATGCCGCCGGGTCGCACCACCCCCGGCCCCTTGTCGCGGTGATGCCCGATCATCATGAAGTTGAGCGCGTTGAGCAAGCCCGCGTCGTAGCGGAACTTCGGGGCCCGTGACAGGTGCTGGATGTAGGTGAGCGCCAGCTGGTAGCCGGCGATCTCCCGGGTGACCGAGGCGGACGCCTCCAGCGGCTCCTCCCCCTCCATGATGGACTCGATGTCCTCCACGCTGGCCCGGTAGCCCTCGATGGAGTTGGACCCCTGAATGGCTCTGGCCTGGAGCTGGCGGCGGAGCTGGCCGTCCCAGCGGTGGGTCTCGGCGAGCCGGTACTTGAGATCCCGCCGCATCTCCTCGACCTCTTGGAGGACGGCCTTGTCCTCCGGCTCCAACGCGGGCGTGTCGTACAGCATGAGGTCAGGCAAGCATGCACGAATCATTCAGTCAAACGGCGGGATGATTTATCCATCTATTCCCGACACCCCGCCGTACGAAATGCCGACGCCCCGCCGTGTCCAGACACGGCGGGGCGGGGGGCGGTCGGGCGTCAGGCCGCGACCGTGGTGGCGACCTGGGCCGGGGCGAGGGCGATGTCGAGAACCTCGCGCACGTCGCTCACCGCGTGGATGGTGAGCTCGTCGCGCACCTCCTGGGGCACGTCGTCCAGGTCCGGCTCGTTGCGGGCCGGGATCAGGACGGTCGTGATGCCCGCCCGGTGCGCCGCGAGCAGCTTCTGCTTGACGCCGCCGATCGGCAGGACCCGCCCGGTCAGCGAGATCTCACCGGTCATGGCCACGTCGCCGCGGACCAGGCGGCCCGACAGCAGCGAGGCCAGCGCGGTCGTCAGCGTCACGCCCGCGGAGGGGCCGTCCTTGGGCACGGCGCCCGCCGGGAAGTGGACGTGCACCGAGCGGTCCTTCAGCGCGGTGACCGGCAGCTCCAGCTCCGCGCCGTGGGAGCGCAGGTAGGACATCGCGATGCGGGCCGACTCCTTCATCACGTCGCCGAGCTGGCCGGTCAGCGTGAGGCCGGTCTCGCCGGTCTCGGGGTCGGCCAGCGACGCCTCCACGTACAGGACGTCGCCGCCCGCGCCGGTGACGGCCAGGCCCGTGGCGACGCCGGGCACCGAGGTGCGCTGGGTGGCCTCCGGCAGCGACGACTCCGGCACGAACCGGGGCCGTCCCAGGTAGCCGACCAGGTCGTCGGCGCCGACCGTGACGGGCAGCTCGTCGTTGGCCGCGACCTTGCGCAGGATGCGGGCGACCGAGCGCTCCAGGGAGCGGACGCCGGCCTCGCGGGTGTACTCGGCGGCGAGCCTGCGCAGCGCGTCGTCCTGGACGGTGACCTCGTCGGCGGTCAGGCCGGCCAGGTCGAGCTGGCGGGGCAGCAGGTGGTCGCGGGCGATCGCGACCTTCTCGTCCTCGGTGTAGCCGTCGAGCGTGACGACCTCCATGCGGTCGAGCAGCGGCCCGGGGATCGCCTCCAGGACGTTGGCCGTGGCCAGGAACAGCACGTCGCTCAGGTCGAGCTCGACCTCCAGGTAGTGGTCGCGGAACGTGTGGTTCTGCGCCGGGTCGAGCACCTCCAGCAGCGCGGCCGTGGGGTCGCCCCGGTAGTCGGCGCCGACCTTGTCGATCTCGTCGAGCAGGACGACCGGGTTCATCGAGCCGGCCTCGCGGATCGCGCGGACGATGCGGCCGGGCAGCGCGCCGACGTAGGTGCGCCGGTGGCCGCGGATCTCCGCCTCGTCGCGGACGCCGCCGAGCGCCACGCGGACGAACTTGCGGCCCATCGCGCGGGCCACGGACTCGCCGAGCGAGGTCTTGCCGACCCCGGGCGGGCCCGACAGGGCGAGGACGGCGCCGCTGCGGCGGCCGCTCACGACGCCGAGCCCCTTGTCCTGACGGCGCTTGCGCACGGCCAGGTGCTCGATGATGCGATCCTTGACGTCGGCCAGGCCGGTGTGGTCGGCGTCCAGCACGGCGCGGGCGCCGGTGATGTCGTAGTTGTCCTCGGTGCGCTCGTTCCACGGGATGTCGAGGACGGTGTCGAGCCAGGTGCGGATCCAGCCGGTCTCCGGGGACTGCTCGGAGGTCCGCTCCAGCTTGTCGACCTCCTTGAGCGCGGCCTCGCGCACCTTCTGCGGCAGGTCGGCAGCCTCGACGCGGGCGCGGTAGTCCTCCTCCTCGGTCTCGGCCGAGTCGCCGTTGAGCTCCTTGAGCTCCTTGCGGACGGCGGCGAGCTGCTGGCGCAGCAGGAACTCGCGCTGCTGCTTCTCCATTCCCTCCTGGACGTCCTTGCGGATCGTCTCGGCCACGTCCAGCTCGGCGAGGTGCTCGCGGGACCACTCGACGAGCTTGGCCAGCCGGTCGGCGGGGTCGGCCGCCTCCAGCAGCTCGACCTTCTGGGCGGTGGTCAGCCAGGGCGTGTAGCCGGAGCTGTCGGCCAGCACCGACGGGTCGTCGATCTGGTTGACCTGGTCGACGACCTGCCAGGCGCCGCGCTTCTGCAGGATCGTGGTGGCCAGGGCCTTGTACTCCTTGGCCAGCTCCTGGGCGCGCTCGCCGGCGGCGACCGTGTCGATCGTGATGGCCTCGACCCACAGCGCAGCGCCGGGGCCGGTCGTGCCGGTGCCCACCCGCACCCGGTTGACACCGCGGACGACGGCGGCGGGCTCGCCGCCTGGCAGCCTCCCGACCTGCTCGACCACGGCCTGTACGCCCACGGCGCCGTAACGGCCGTCGATCCGGGGAACGAGCAGGACCCGTGGCTTGTTGCCACCGGATGCCTGTGCCGCGTCTATGGCGGAGCGCACCTCGGAGTCGGACAGGTCCAGCGGAACCACCATGCCCGGCAGGACGACCTCGTCGTCCAGCGGCAGGACCGGGAGGATCAAGCTCTCACTCATGCGAACTCCAAAGGGTTGAGTTACATCGACTCAATTCATTGGAGCCTATCGTTGTTCCCTTCTCTGCCGATGTTCGCTCACAGCGATCGTAATGTTGTAAGCCATACCTGAGGGTGAGGGCGGATCAACCCTTGGTCCGACGCGGCCAGGACCTCGCGGCTCGTAGGCTTCGGGGGTGTTCTCGGCAGTGCTGGAGCCGCTCAGGCTCGCGCTCTATCGGGGCGACGCCGACCCGCCGCCGCCCCGCCGCCTCACCGTGCGCGTGCCGCGCTGGCTCGGCCTGCTGCCGTTCCGCCGGATCGACCTCGTGCAGGCCGGCGATCTGGCGCTGGCCGCCCTCTTCTTCGTCACCACGGCCTCCGAGCGGGCGGGCCTGCGCGGGGGCGGCGCCCTGGGCCAGTTCCTGCCGTACGTGGCGGCCTTCGCCTTCTCCCTGCCCCTGGCGCTGCGCGGACGCCACCCGCTGGTCGCCTGGCGGATCGCCGCCGGGCTGATCCCCCTCACGATCTGGATGCGCGAGCGTCCCTCCGACGACACGCTGCCCTACACGGCGCCGGCGATCATCTGCTACCTGCTGGTGACCTACGCGGTCGCGGTGCGCTGCGACCGGCGGATCACGGTCGCGGTCTGGGCGCTGACCGCGCTGGCGACCTGGCTCTTCCATCCCGACTCAGTGGCCATCGCGCTCACCATGGTGACGATCGCCGTCCTGTTCGGCTACAACGTGCGGGTGCGACGCAACGCCACCGCCCGGCTGCTCGCCGAGGAGCGGCGCACCCAGGAGGCCGAGGGCGCCCAGGCCGTGCTGGAGGAGCGCGCCCGCATCGCCCGCGAGCTGCACGACGTCGTCGCGCACCACATGTCGGTGATCGCCATCCAGGCCGAGGCCGTGCCGCTGCGGGCGGCGGGCGATCCGGCCCAGCTGGAAGCCGGCCTGGCCGAGATCCGCGGCCTGTCCCTGGAGGCGATCGCCCAGCTGCGCCAGGTGCTCGGCGTGCTGCGCGACCAGGAGGGCCGCACCGACACCGCGCCCCAGCCCGGCCTCGACCGCATCGACGAGCTCGTCGCCAACGCCCGCGCCACCGGGCTGTCCGTGCTGGTCAAACGGCCCGAATCGGTCGACGGGCTGCCGCCGGCGGTGGGCCTGTCGGCCTACCGGATCATCCAGGAGTCGCTCAGCAACGCCATGCGCCACGCCCCCGGCGCCACCGTCATGCTCGACATCGGCCGCGACGACACCGGGCTGCGGCTGCACGTCACCAACGGGCCCGGCTCCTCCCCCGCCGGCGAGCCCGGCGCCGGGCAGGGCCTCGTCGGCATGCGCGAACGGGCCGCCCTGCTCGGCGGCACGCTCGACGCCGGCCCGGTGCCCGTGGGAGGTTTCCAGGTGACCGCGACACTGCCGATCGACGAACGGGGGGCCGGGTGATCCGGGTGCTGATCGCCGACGACCAGGGCATGGTGCGCACGGGGTTCACCGTGTTCCTGAGCGCGCAACCGGACATCCAGGTCGTGGGCGAGGCCGCCGACGGCCGCGAGGCGATCGAGCGCGCCGCCGAGCTGGCCCCCGACGTGGTGCTCATGGACGTGCGCATGCCCGTCATGGACGGCCTGGAGGCCACCCGCCGCCTGCTGGCCTCCGGCGCGCGGTCCAAGGTGCTCATCCTGACGACGTTCGACCTCGACGACTACGTCTACGAGGCCCTGCGGGCCGGGGCCAGCGGGTTCCTCCTCAAGGACGCCTCCGCCGCCCAGCTCGCCGAAGCCGTGCGCATCGTCGCCGCCGGCGACGCCCTCATCGCCCCGGCGATCACCCGGCGGCTCATCCACGAGTTCGCCAAACTGCCCCGCCCCCGCGCCTCCTCCCCCGCCGACAGCCGCCTCGGCGAGCTCACCGACCGCGAGACCGAGGTCCTCACGCTCATCGCCCAGGCGCTGTCCAACCAGGAGATCGCCGACAAGCTCGTGCTGGCGGAGCAGACGGTCAAGACCCACGTGGGGCGCGTCCTGATGAAGCTCGGCCTCCGCGACCGGGCCCAGGCCATCGTCTACGCCTACGAAACCGGCCTCGTACGCCCGGGCGAGTAGCCGCGCACCGCACGACACCGACACACCTGGGACGCCTGGCCCGCCGTAGGGCCGATGCACCGCGCAGCCTGCCCACCTTGCCGACACGCCCGGGGGCGCCCTGCAGGGCCGCCGAAACGCCGGAGGTTCCTCCGCCTCGCCGCCCCGCCGGCCCGCCGATGCGCCGATGCACCCGCGCACCCGCGCCCACCCCGCCACCGTAGGGAGTGGCGGGCGACCACACGAGCGCCCGGCCCCAGCACGGACGGCCCTGACCAGGGCCGGGGCCCGGGGCCTGGGGGGCCGGGGTCGCGAGCCAGGAGGCGGGGTCCGGGTGCCCGGGGGGTAGGAGCCAATGGGCCCAGGGTCCGGGGCCGGGTGCCAGGGGGCCGGGCACCTCGGGGTCCGGGGCGGCCGGGTCCAGAGGCCCAGAGGCCCGGGGGCCCGGAGGCCGGGAGGCCGGGGGCCCGGAGGCTGGGAGGCCGGGGGCCCGGAGGCTGGGAGGCCGGGGGCCCGGAGGCCCGGAGGCCCGGAGGCCCGGAGGCCCGGAGGCCCGGAGGCCGGGAGGCCCGGAGGCCGGGAGGCCCGGAGGCCCGGAGGCCGGGGGCCCGGAGGCCGGGGGCCCGGGGGCCGGGGGCAGGGGGCCTCGGGGCGGCGCCAGGGGCCTGAGGGCTGGGGGCTGGGGCGGGTCGGAGTTCGGGGTCGGGGCTGGTGTAGGTGGGGGGTTGGGGTGGTGGGGGTATTGGGTGGGGGTCGGGGGTGGTGACGGTGGGTACGTACGGTTGGTGACATGGTGTCGTCATCCACTTGACCGCCACACCCAAGGTTTGTGACACTGTGTCATGAAAGAGCCGTGCACATGTTGGGGTGAGCCGTGACCTCGTTCTCCGAGACCCTGAGAGCCGCCACCTGGGGCGACCACGAGTCGGCCGAGGGGGAGAGCTATCTCAAGGAGCTGATGGGCGGCCGCCTGAGCGAGCCCGAGTACGGCGAGATGGTCGCCCAGCACTACTTCGCCTACGTCGCCCTCGACTCGGTGTCGCGCGGGCTGAGCGGGCACCCGGTGGCGGGCCGGTTCGTCTTCCCGGAGCTCTACCGGGAGGCGGCGCTGGAGCGGGATCTGGCGACGGTGTACGGGCCGGGCTGGCGGGAGCGGATCGCGCCGTCGAAGGCGACGCGGACGCTGGTCGCGCGGATCGAGCAGGTGGCCGACTGGCCGGGCGGCTACATCGCCCACCACTACACCCGCTATCTCGGCGACCTGTCCGGCGGGCAGTTCATCCGGATGGAGCTGGAGAAGATCTACGGCTACCGCAGGGGCGGCGGGGGTGCCGACTTCTACGTGTTCGACGAGGTGGGCAGCCTGCCCCGGTTCAAGGACGAGTATCGGGCGCGGCTGGACGCGCTGGAGCTCGACGAGCGGGAGCGGCAGCGGATCATCCGCGAGGTGCGGCTGGCGTACCAGCTCAACACCGAGGTCCTGGCCGAACTCATGCACACGCTACGGGCCGCCGCCTGAGCGAAAGCCTACGATGGCCCTATGCCCCGCATCTCCGCCGCCACCATCGGCGAGCACCGTGCCCAGACGCGCGACCGGATCCTGCAGGCCGTCTCGCGCCTGTCGAGGGTGCAGGGCATCGACGCCATCTCGATGACGGACGTGGCGGGCGAGGCCGGCATCACCCGCACCGTGCTCTACAACTACTACCCGGACAAGGCGGCGCTGCTGCTGGCGTTCGCCGAGCGGGTGACGAGTTACTTCATCGACAGCTACGAGCGCGGCCTGCCGGAGGACGCCTCGCCGGCCGACCGGCTGCGGGCGTTCGTGCGGCTGCAGCTCGAGGGGCTGCTGGCGCACCCGCATCCGGGGGCGGCCGATCTGGGCGCGGCGCTGGGGCCGGACGCCTACCAGCGGCTGGCCGAGCACGTGGCGCCGATGCAGCGGGTGCTGCTGGACATCCTTGACGGCGGCGTCGCCTCGGGTGACTTCCAGGTGGCCGACCGGGCGGCGACGAGCCGCATGATCCTCGCGGTGGTCGGCGCCGAGCGGGTTCCGCTGATCAGCGGCGCGGTCACGGTGGACCAGGCGGCCGAGGTGGTCTCCGGGTTCGTGCTGCGCGCGCTCGCGGCCTCGCGATGAGCCATCTGGCGATCAGGTCGGCGCAGGGCCGCTGGGTGCTCGCCGCCACGGTGCTCGGCTCGGGCCTGGCGATGCTCGACAGCACGGTGGTCAACGTGGCGCTGCCGTATCTGGGCGCGGAGCTGCGCACGGGCATGGCGGGGCTGCAGTGGACGGTCAACGCCTACACGCTGACGCTGGCGGGGCTGATCCTGCTGGGCGGCTCGCTGGGCGACCGTTACGGCCGGCGGCGGGTGTTCCTCGTCGGCACGGTCTGGTTCGCGCTGGCGTCGGCGCTGTGCGGGCTGGCGCCGAACATCGAGTTCCTGGTGGCGGCCCGCGCGTTGCAGGGGGTGGGCGGGGCGCTGCTCACGCCGGGCTCGCTGGCGATCATCCAGGCGTCGTTCGACCGCGCCGACCGGCCGCGCGCGATCGGTGTCTGGTCGGGGCTCGGCGGGGTGGCGAGCGCGGTGGGGCCGCTGCTGGGCGGGCTGATGGTGCAGACCGTGGGCTGGCGGTGGGCGTTCCTGATCAATCTGCCGTTCGCGGCGCTGGTGGTGCTGGTGACGGCGCGGCACGTGCCCGAGAGCCGCGACGAGTCCGCCACGGGCCGTTTCGACGTGCTGGGGGCGGCGCTGGCCGCGCTCGCGCTGGCGGGGATCACGTACGGGCTGATCGAGCTGGGCGCGCCGGTGGTGCTTGGCGCGGGCGTGGCGCTGGGCGTGGCGTTCGTGTGGCTGGAGCGGCGCAGGTCGCCTGACGCGCTGGTGCCGGTGGGGCTGTTCCGCAGCCGGGTGTTCAGCGCGGTGAACGTCGTGACGCTGATCATGTACGGCGCGATGGGTGTGGTGTTCTTCCTGCTGGCGGTGCAGCTCATCGTGGTGTCGGGGTTCACTCCGGTGGCGGCGGCCTCGGCGCTGCTGCCGGTCACGGTGCTGATGCTGGTGCTGTCGCCGCGGGCGGGCGACCTGGCCAAGCGCGTCGGGCCGCGGCTGCCGATGACGTGCGGCATCGCGCTGGCGGGCGTGGGGTTCGTGTGGATGAGCACGATCGGCCCCGGGGCCTCGTACGTGCTTCAGGTGCTGCCGGCGGTCACCGTGTTCGGGCTCGGCCTGTCGGCGGCGGTGGCGCCGCTGACGGCGACCGTACTGGCCACGGTCGACGACCGCTACGCGGGCACGGCGAGCGGGATCAACAACGCGGTGGCGCGCACCGGCGGGCTGCTCGCGGTGGCGGCGGTGCCGCCGCTGGTGGGCCTGGTCGGCGACGCGTTCCAGAACGCGCCGGTGTTCGACGCCGGGTTCCGGCAGGCGATGCTGATCAGCGCGGGGATGATGGCGGTGGCCGCGCTGATCACCGCGGTCTCGATCCGGGAGAACGTGCTCAGAACGTGAACGCCTGCCTGCGGACGCTGTTGTCGAAGTTGGACACCAGCAGCTCGGGCTCGCCGACGGAGCGGATCTCCGGCAGCCGGGTCAGCAGCTCGCGGAACATCGTGCGCATCTCCTGGCGGGCCAGGTTGGCGCCGAGGCAGAAGTGCGGGCCGGGGCCGCCGAAGCCGACGTGCGGCTTGGTGTCGCGGGTGATGTCGAACCGGTCGGCATCCGGGAAGACCGACTCGTCCCGGTTGGCGGAGCCGTAGAAGAGCACGACCTTGTCGCCCTTCTTCAGCTCCAGGTCGCGCAGCGCGCAGTCCTCGGTGACGGTGCGGCGGAACTGCATGATCGGTGAGACGTAGCGGACCATCTCCTCGACGGCGCCGGCGATGTGCGCGTCGAAGTCGCTCATCAGCAGCTCGCGCTGGGCCGGGTTGTCGGTGAGGAGCTTGATGCCGTGGGCCATGGTGTTGCGTGCGGTCTCGTTGCCGGCCACGAGCAGGAGCGCGAAGAACGAGCCGAGCTCGCGGTCGGTGAGCTTCTCACCGTCGGGGTTGGCGGTGACGAGCAGGGAGATCAGGTCGCCCTTGGGGTCGGCGGCGCGCTCGTGCCCGAGCTTGATCACCATGCGCTGGAGGGCGAGCAGGGCCAGCATGTTCTGCCCGGCGAGCTGGACGCTGCGGGCCAGGCTGGGCCGGACGCCGGTGTAGGCGGTGGACACGTCGACGTGCTGGTGGACCTTGGCCCGCAGCTCGGCGGGGATGTCGAGCATGTCGCAGATGACGTGGATGGGGAGCCGGGCTGCGATCTGGGAGACGAAGTCGCGCGGCCCCTCCTTGACGGCGTCGTCGACGATGCGGGCGCACGCGGCCTCGATGCCGGACTGCAGCCCGGCGAGCATGCGCGGGCTGAACGACCGGGTGACGATGCGGCGCAGCCGGGCGTGCCGGGGGTCGTCCATGTTGACCATGGACTCGCCGAACACCTGCTTGACCCAGCCGGGCGGCTCGGGGTTGGTCACGGCCGGCTCGCTGGAGAACAGCTTGGCGTTGCGGCTGGCCTCGACCACGTCGGCGTGGCGCACCAGGGCGTAGAAGCCCTTGCCGGACCGCAGGAACGGCACCTTCTTCTCCGGGAAGAACACCGGCCGGTCCAGATCGCGGAGCCGGGCGAACGCCTCGTGTCGTTCTTTGAGTGGCTTGCGCCAGAAGTCGAGATCGGCGAGGTCGATGTCCACATGCCTATCCTGGCACGTTCCCGTGGAGTTAAGACCGGGTTCGGCTGGTGCGGACATTCCTAGAGGTATGAACGCTCTGCTGGCCGCCTGCCTGCTCCTCCCCCTCGCCGCCGGTACGGCCCCCGCCCAGGTGGCGCGGTGTTCCGGGACGCCGTCGGACTTCGACGCCGACGGCCGCCCGGACGTGGCGGTGGCGGCCCCGTACGACGACCGCAGGGCCGGTTCCGTGACGATCCTGTACGGGTCGGGCGAGCGGGTGAAGCTCGTCCAGGACGGCGCGGAGCCGGGTGACGCGTTCGGGTCGGCGCTGGCGACGGGCGACTTCGACGGCGACGGGTGCGCGGACCTGGCGGTGGGGGTGTCGGAGGAGTTCGCGGGCGAGCGGGTGCCCGGCGCCGACGGCAACGGCGTCGTGCAGCTCTATCACGGCTCCCCCGGCGGGCTGCGGCCCGGCGAGGAGCTGGCCCCGGCCCGGCCGTCGAGCGACCGGTTCGGGGCGTCGCTGGCCGCCGGGGACCTGGACGGGGACGGGCGCGACGAGCTGGCGGTGGGTGCTCCGGGCCTGCGTGGCGGGGGCGGCGTCACCGTGTACTGGATGAAGGGCCGCGAACCGTACCTGATCAGTCAGCGGACGGGGTGGGTGCGGCAGGCGGTGCGCGCGACCGACCAGTGGGGCGAGTCGCTGGCGACGGGCGACTTCGACGGCGACGGCCGCGACGAGCTGGTGGCCGGCGCGCCGTCCGACAGCGTGACCCGGGACGGGCAGGGGTCGGTGACGGTGCTGGACGTGCGGCGGCAGCGGGCGCTGCGGATCACGCAGAGCTCGCCGGGGATCAAGGGGGGCGCGGAGAAGTGGGACGGGTTCGGGGCGGCGCTGGCGACGGGCGACTTCGACGCCGACGGCCGCGCCGACCTGGCGGTGGGCGTGCCGGGCGAGGGGCTGACGGCGAACCAGCGGGCGATGGACTACGGCGACGGCGCGCTGCACGTGCTGTACGGGACGCGCGCCGGGCTGCGGGGCGCCAGGTCGGAGATGTGGACGCAGACGCTGCTCAAGGGCACGCCGCGCTACTTCGACCGGTTCGGCGCGTCGCTGGCTGCCGGGGACTTCGACGGTGATGGGGACGACGAGCTGGCCGTCGGCGTGCCGGGCGAGAACGCGGTGCAGGTGCTGGCCGGGGGGCCACGCGGGGGCCTCGCCCGGCACGGCGACGTGCTGATCAAGGGGAAGGGCTGGTCGGTGTCGGCGCTGCCGGCCACCGGCGGGCTGCGCGCCCTGTCCGATCGCCCGCCGCTGGACGGGCTGGTGGTGGCCGCGCCCGACCGGGGCGTGGTGACGTACGTGCCGGGCGCGCGCGAGCGCGGCCTGCGCCCGGGCCGGGCGCGCGAGCTGGGCTCCGGCGAGGGCCTGTACGGTTACGCGATCGGCTGAGACCCGGGCTGCCGGTCCGGCCGGTGGGGCAGCGTGACCGTGAAGACGGCGCCCTTGCCCGGCTCCCCCGCCGCCGTGATCGTGCCGCCGTGCGCCTCCACCAGCGTGGCCGCGATCGCCAGGCCCAGCCCGGAGCCGCCGCTGCTGCGCGCCGGGTCGGCGCGGTAGAAGCGCTCGAACACCTCGGCGGCGGCCTCGCGCTCGCGGGCGGCGCGCTCGATCTGGCCGAGCATGCCGTTGAGCGCCCGGCCTAGCTTGCCGACCTCGGTGGTGCCGGCCCACTGCGGCACCCGGCGCGACAGGTCGCCGCCCGCGATGTCGCCGGCCGTACGCTCGATCTCGCCGAGCGGGCGCAGGCTGCGGCGCACCGGCCAGTGGCAGGCGAACCCGAGCACCAGCAGCGTCCCGCCGCCGCCCGCCGCGACGATGACGCCGAGCTGCGAGACGGTGGCGTCCACGTCGCCCAGGCTGATCGCGATCACCCGGCCGCCGCCGTCGCGCCGGGGCACGGCCACCACCCGCCAGTCGGGGCCGTCCGCGCCGCGCGACCGGACGGTGAACGGGCGGCCCGCCCGGCGGGCGACCTCGGCCGTGGTGAGCGGCGGCAGGTTGGGCAGGTGGCTCCCGGTCGACTCGGCGAGCGTGCGCGTGACCGTGCCGCCGGGGTCGACGAGCACCTGGTGGAACAGTCCGTAGAAGCGCTGCGGCCGTACCTGCGGCTGCGGGTCGGGCGCCGGCGGCATCGCCCGCCACGCGCCTCCGGCCGCGCGCAGCTGGTGGTCCACCCGCTCGACCAGGTAGCCGCGCAGCAGCCGGACCGCGAACAGTCCCGTCGCCGTGACGGCCACCGTGACCAGGAGCAGCGTGACGGAGACGAGCCGCAGCCACAGCGGGGCGCGGGCCAGGTGCCGCCTCATCCCCGCGGCGGGCGCGCGACGCCGGCCCTGGGGGTGGGGGTGACCGTGGCTAGGGGACCGTCCATGTCACCCAGGCATACCGTCCCTTTCTCCCGTTTTCCCACGGTTCGGGGCGTTGACAGCGGACGTTCAGGCGCCGGGGTCCGCCGGGATCGTGACCTGATGAGAGGTACGGGCGCGGGCCCCCCGGCGCGAGACCCGGTCGAGCGTGCGGAAGTCGGCGTCGAGGCCGTCGCGGGTGAGGCGGGCCATGATGTAGCCGCGCCGCTGGTCGATGTAGGCGATGTGCGGGTTCTCGGCCAGCGACTCGGCGATCCACGCGGAGTCGCGGTAGCCGTCGCCGTCGCTGGCGATCGAGGTCGTGACGAGTTCGCGGGCGACGACGGGCGAGTCGGGGTCGTCGAAGTCGGTCTTGAGGTCGGCCAGGTGGTGCATGTGGGCGTCACCGGTCAGGACGACCGGGTTGGACGTGCGGGCGAGCGAGGTCAGCAGGCGGGTGCGCTCGGGGGCGTAGCCGTCCCAGGAGTCCAGGTTCACCTCACGGCCGGGGCCCGTCCGGTAGTCGCGGTGGGTCATGAGGATCTGCTGGCCGAGCAGGTTCCAGCGGGCGGGCGAGCCGCGCAGCCCCTCCTCCAGCCAGCGCCACTGGCCGTCGCCGAGCAGGGTGCGCTCCGGCGACAGCCGCTCGTCGCAGCCGGCCCGTACGCCGTCCTGGCACGCCTGGTCGTCACGGAACTGCCGGGTGTCGAGCAGGTGGAAGCGGGCCAGGCGGCCCCAGGAGACGCGGCGGTTGACGCGCAGGCGGGCGCCGTCGAGGCTGGCGCGGCGCAGCGGCATGTTCTCGTAGTAGGCGCGGAAGGCGTCGGCGCGGCGGCGGGCGAAGGCCGGGGCGCCGGTGCTGGAGACCGGCCCTGCCCAGTTGTTCTCCACCTCGTGGTCGTCGAAGGCCACCAGCCACGGCGCGGCCGCGTGGGCGGCCTGCAGGTCGCGGTCGCTCTTGTACTGGGCGTGCCGCAGCCGGTAGTCGGCGAGCGTGGCGCACTTGCCCGGCGTGTGCGAGCGGACCCGCCCGGCCGGCGCCGTGTAGCCGCTGGGACCGTACTCGTACAGGTAGTCGCCGAGGAACAGCACCAGGTCGGGCTCCTGCTCGGCCAGGCGGCGGTAGGCGGTGTAGTAGCCGTGCTCGTAGTGGGCGCACGCCGCCACCGCGAACGCGAGCGGCGTCTCCGCGCCCTCGGCGGGCGTGGTCCTGGTGCGGCCCTCGGGCGACAGCCTGCCCTCGCTGCGGAACCGGTAGAAGTACTCGCGCCCCGGTTCCAGGCCGGTCAGCTCGACGTGCACGCTGTGGGCGGCCGACCGGCGGGCCGTGGCGGTGCCGGAGCGGACGATCCGGGTGAACCGCTCGTCGGCGGCCACCTGCCAGTCGACGTCCACGTCCCGCGCGGGCATGCCGCCCAGCCCGGCGCCGCCGAGCGGGTCGAGAGCCAGGCGGGTCCACAGCACGAACCCGTCCGCGCCCGGGTCACCGGACGCGACGCCGAGCGTGAACGGGTCGGCTTTGAGAGTTCTGGAGGGAGATGCGAGGAAGGTCGCGGGCACCGCCGCGAGGAAGGATCTGCGGTCCACGATCCAGGTATGTCCGGCAACGCTGACCCCGCCGTGACAGCGGCGTCACGGGCAGGTGAACAGCGCCGGTCAGTCGGACAGCGATTCGAGCAGGTCGCGGGCCCGCTCCACGCCGTCCTCGTCCTCCAGCTCGGCGAAACGCCGGGCGGCCTCCTCGCACAGCTCCGCGGCGCGGGCCGCGTCCTCGTACCAGTCCAGGACCGTCGCCTCGTCGTACGCCAGCTCGGCCAGGTCGCGGGCGGCCTCCGCCGGATCGGCGGCCGACAGCGCCTCCCGGGCCTCGGCGTACGCGCGCAGCGAGGTGGCGAGGTCGCTGGTCGAGTAGTAGACGCACTTCGCGGCCCTCGCCAGCGACCGGCCCGCCTCCAGCGAATCGCCCGCCGCCCGGTGCAGCGCCGCCGCCTCGGCGTAGGCGCGGGCCGCCTCCCGGTCGTCGTCCCGCTCGGCCAGGCGGTCGGCCAGCTCCGTCAGCGACGCCGGGTCGCGCAGCAGCTTCAGCGTCTCCAGCTCCCGCTCGGCCTCCCCCAGCTCGCGCAGCGCCGCGGCCAGCGTCCTGCGGGCCGCGTCCCGCTGCTCGCCGTCCGGGAGCGCCGCCACGGCCTCCTCGGCCGTCTCCGCCGCGTCCAGCACCCGGCCCGTGAGCAGGTACGCCCGCGCCAGGTCCACCCTGGCCAGCGCCGCCCGCCCCCGGTCCCCCAGCCCCGCGAACCCCGCGACCGCCTCCGCCAGCTCCCCCACGGCCGCCTCCAACCCCGGAGCCGAGCCACCCACCGCACGGACGGCGCCCTCCGGGGACGGTGCCGCTTCGCTCACGGACGCGCCGCTCTCCGGGGACGGCTCACCCTCCGGGGCGGGTGCTTCCTCCGAGGGGGCGGTTTCCGTGGGTGGGGTGGAGGTGGAGAAGGCGGTGGGGGTGGGGAGGAGGGCGGCGCCCCGGCGCCAGTGGGTGTGCGGGGAGCCGGTGGTGACGGGGCGGTGGTGGGCGACGAGGGGGAGGTGGCCGACCAGCGGGGTGGCGGCGAGCAGGGCCTCCAGGCGCCGGGTGGAGGTGTCGTTGCCGTTGCGGGCGTCGAAGCGGGCGGCGATCTCGCGGGCTCCGGCCTCCATCGTGGCGCGCAGTTCGGGGACGGGGACGTCGCGGCCGGCGCGGTGGACGGTGAGGTGGCCGTGGCCGGTCTCCTCCAGACGGCGCAGCAGCAGCGCGGCGCAGCCCATGAAGCGCCGCGCGTCGGAGGGGGACGGCGGCCGCTCCAGCAGCGGGAGTTCGCGTTGCAGGATCTCCAGCCCGCGCGCCTCGTTGCCGGTGAGCGCGCAGAACTCCATGTGGTCGCCGAAGTCGTCCAGGTAGGCGATGTTGCCCTGGACGAGCCGGTAGGCGCGCCGGTGCGCCTGGACGGCCTCGCGGTGGCGGCCGGTGCGCACGTAGGGCAGCATCAGCGTGGTGAGGATGCCCTGGGGCTGCACCTCGCAAGTGGTCTCGCCCTGAAGGATGGGCTGGGCGGCGGCGATGGCGTCCTCGTCACGGCCGAGGTGGACGAGGGCGGCGGCGGTGGAGTCGGTGTCGCACGCCTCGCAGTCGGACAGGCTGTCGCGGGGCGTGGTGCGCCAGCGGTGGAACCATTCGCGGGTGGCCTCGTCGTCGCCGAGGTGCAGGGCGATGAAGCAGCGCTTGGCGTGCACGGCGTGCAGCAGGTCGCCGGCCTGGCGGTAGCGGCGTTCCATGTCGTCGATGGCGTCGAGGGCGCGGCGCAGCGGGATCTCGGGGAAGCGCCGCATGTCGGCGATGATCCACTTGAAGTGCCAGAGCAGTTCGCGGGTCTCCCAGTGGCCCCAGCGGCCGGGTTCGGCGTCGTGGTCGGCGAGGTTGCGGGAGAAGACGGTGAACGCCTTCACGGGCTCGCCGCCGTACTGGTAGGCCTGGGTGAGGTCGAGCCGGGCGCGCACGATGAGGGCGTGCTCGCGCCGCGCCTCGGCCTCGCGCAGCGCGCGTTCGGCGAGGACGGTCCTGGCTTCTCCGTACGGCATCGCGCCGGCCTCGCTGAGCAGCGCCTGGACGTCCTCAGTCATGGGTGCCTCCCTGGACGGCCCAGTCGAGCAGGCCGAGGAACGAGCGGTTGAGCGTGGCGGTGTCGGCGGGGCGCAGCGGGTGGTGCCCGTGCAGGAGCGCCATGCCGTACAGCGCTTCGACGGCCGTGGCGGCGAGGGTGAGGTCGGGCAGGCCGGTGACGCGGCGGACGAGGGGGTTGCGGTGGTTGAGCACGAGCCTGGGCCGGTCGGCGGCGACGCTGCGTTCGAGGGCGCCGAGGACGTCGGCCCACAGCGCGTCGCCGGTGTCGCGGGCCTCGCGCAGGTCGGCGTGGTGCTGGGCGGCGCGGCTGGTGAGGTAGAGGGCGGGCAGCGAGGCGGGGTCGAAGTCGCGCAGCACGACCTCGCACCCGAGCGGGTCGAGGGCGCGGGCGGCGGCGGCCAGGAAGGGGCGGGCGCGCAGTTCGGCGTCGGGGTCGGCGGGGCCGAGGTGGGTGGCGAGCTCGGCGGGTTCGAGGCGGTCGAGGACGGCGCCGGGGTCGATGCGGCGCAGCCGGGCGAGGATCTCGCTGTCGTAGACGTAGCCGCCGTTGACGAGGCCGACGCCCTGGGCGCCGGAGACGGCGGCGAGCTGGCGGAACTCGTCGACGCTGGTGGTGTAGCGCCCGCCGGGGTGGCGCAGGCGGAACTGGGCGAGGGTCATCGGCCCGGAGCTGGTCTCGTACTCCAGCCACTGGTCGACCAGGCGCAGCATGTCGTCGTCGTGCAGGGCGAGCGCCTTGACGCCGAGGTGGTGCAGGTTGAGGAAGGCGCGCAGCCCGGCGGGGTCGGTCTCGGCCAGGCGCACCAGCCAGGCGCGCAGGCGGCGGCCGAGCTCCTCGCGGGTGTGGTCGAGCAGGTCGTCCTCGTAGAGGGCTTCGCGGCTGGCGGTGGGGCGCAGTTCGGCGGCGTCGACGACGCAGCGGGCGAAGAACGCCCAGTCGGGCAGCAGCCCGTCGGCCGTCTCGGTGAGCAGCATGCGCTTGAGGTAGACGCGGTGGGTGCCGCGCACGGCGGGGTTGGCGGGGGCGGGCAGGATGTAGGCGACGCCGGTGAGCCCGGCTTCGGGCACGTCGAGGTCGACGACGTCGAGCGGGACGAAGCCGAACAGTTCCTCGCAGTGCGCCTGCAGGGCGCGGCGGCGGGCGTCGGGCGAGGGGTGGGCGGCCCGCCAGGGCGGGGTGCCGAGGGTGGTGCGGCGGCCGTTGACGGTGACGTCGACGGGCAGCAGGGAGCCGTAGAGTTCGGCGAGTTCGGCGACGGTGCGGGGGGCGGCCCATTCGGCGGCGTCGTGGCGGGTGCGCAGGGTGACGGTGGTGCCGGGTTCGGCGCGGTCGGCGGGGGCGAGCTCGACGCGGTAGCGGCCGTCGGAGCGGCCGGTCCACAGCACGGTGGGGCCGCCCTTGGCCGACCGGGTCTCGACGGAGATCTCGTCGGCGACGAGGAAGCCGGACAGCAGGCCGATGCCGAACTGGCCGAGGAACTCGTGCCGGGCGAAGCCGAGCTCGTCACGCTTGGAGGAGCGGCCGATGGTGGCCAGCAGGGCGTGGACCTCGTCCTCGGTCAGGCCGATGCCGGTGTCGCGGACGCTGATGAGCCCGCCGGTCGCCTCGATGGTGACGGTGGCGGGCGCGTCGGGGTCGGCGGCGCGCCGGGCGGTGATCGCGTCGGCCGCGTTCTGCAGGAGTTCGCGCACGTAGACGCGGGGGCTCGAGTACAGGTGGCGGCTGAGGAGATCGACCACGCCGCGCAGGTCCACTTGGAAGGCGTTGTCCACGCGGCACACCATAGATCACATAACCGACATTCCGCCCCGGGTTTAGGCCAGCAGCTCCCGCAGGCCGGCCGCGCCGGTGTAGAGGACTCCGGTCATGCCGGCCGCCTCGGCGCCCGCCACGTTGTCGGGCCGGTCGTCGACGAAGACGGCTTCGGCCGGGTCGGCGCCGAGCGCGCGGGCGACCTCGTCGTAGATCTCCCGGCCGGGTTTGACCAGGCCCATCCTGGCGCTGTAGAAGCGGTGCGGGATGGCGGCGATCCAGGGCAGCCGGTCGATGCCGTCGGCGGTCTCGGCGGGCGCGTTCGACAGCAGCGCCACGCCGCGCCCGGCGGCCAGCAGCTCGCCGAGCAGCGCGACCGCGCCGGCGTCGGGGTGGGACCAGCTCGCCACGTCCATCGCGACGAGCCGCGCCGACTCCTCGCCGGGCACGTCGCGGCCGAGCACCGCCGACCAGTAGGCGGGGGCGGTCAGCACGCCCCGGTCGAAGTCGAGGCGGTGCTTCCAGTAGCCGAGGCGGAAGGCCGCCGGGTCGGCTCCGGCGGCGGCCGCCATCGCGTCGACCTCGGCCTCGGGCTGGGCCAGGGACAGGACGTTGCCGTAGTCAAAGATGATCCACTTCATACGAGAAATGGTCGCAGATGCGGATGGATCGCCGGGCAGCCCAGGTATTTCTCGGCCGTGTGGAAGTCGATCCAGTCGAGGTTGACCAGCTCCTCGACGTCGATGCCGGTGAAGCTGCCGGCGAGGTCGGGCGGGATGGCGGCGATGTCGTCCTTGTCGGCGATGTTCACCCAGCGGGCCACGCCCTCGGGGCGGCTGCCCCGGCCGTTGATGGGCGCGGGCAGCAGCCGCTCGAAGACGACGTGGCGCATGCCGAGCGGGCTGCCGAGCGTGATGAGCAGATCGGTCCGCAGGTCGGGGTTGGCCCAGAAGGTCTCGTAGGCGACGACGCTGCCGAGCGAGTGGGCGATCACCACGTCCGGCTGGTTCTTCCGGATCGTCTGGGCCACCACGCGCTGGGTCTCGCGCCGCTTGGCGGCGTCGGTCAGGTAGGTGGCCACCTCGGGCGCGAACAGCTCGGCGAACGCGGCCGAGCGGCCGTCGAGCTTGTCGAGCAGCCAGCCGGTGAACGACTTCAGCGCGCCGGTCAGGTGCTCGCCGAGCCCCAGGTTGCGGGCCCACCCGGCGAGGACCCGCTCCCGGGCCTCGGCCACCGCCGCGGCCTCGCGCGGGCTGCCGGGCGGCCCCTCGTGCAGCAGGTGGGAGAAGTAGGCGACCTCGCTGAAGTAGCGGCGCTCCGGCCCGCCGCCGCACGCGGCGTGCAGGTAGCGGTCCCATTTGGCGCGCATCGCCTCGGCCGCGCCCGCCGCGGAATGCCCCGCGTCGACGTAGTAGTTGTACTTGCCGATGCCGTGCACACCGACGATGCCCGCCACAGCCGCTCCCCTCGCCCCGTTGCTCTCGCGCGACTCTGGCATACGCCGTCCGCGCCGGGCCAGTCAACCGGTGACGGGAAATGCGCTTGCCGCGCGCGGGGGGCGGGCGGATACGGTGGTGTTCCGTAGCGAGACGGAACGAGGAAGGAGGAAGCGCTCATGCCGGGCCCCCTGGTCGTCAACGACGCGGTCGTCATCCCCGACGCCGAGCTCGTCTGGCGCTTCTCGCGTTCCTCGGGCCCGGGCGGCCAGGGCGTCAACACCACCGACAGCCGGGTGGAGCTGACCTTCGACGTGGCCGCGTCCACCGCGTTCTCCGAGCCGCTGCGCGCCCGCGCGCTGGACCGCCTCGGCGCGCCGACGATCACGATCGCCGCCTCCGAGCACCGTTCCCAGCTGCGCAACCGTGAGGCCGCCGAGCAGCGGCTCGCCCAGCGCATCCGGGAGGCCATCGCGCCGCCGCCCAAGCGCCGCCGCCCGACGAAGCCCAGCCGGGGTTCGGTCGAGCGCCGCATCGCGGCCAAGAAGCACCGCTCCGACGTCAAGCGCCTGCGCCGCGACATCTGACGAGCCAGGGTCAATACGGCTAGCCCGGGGTGAGGACCGGCTCCCTGAGCCTGACGGTGAGCTGGACGGCCGGGCAGAGCTGGGCGACCACCTCGCGCACCTGGGCGCGCAGGTCGCGGGCCCACAGCCGCCCGTCGTCGTCGAAGTGCGGGCAGACCGGCGAGATGACCAGCTCGGCCCCCATGACCACGGCCCCGGCGGCCATCAGCTCCTTGTACAGCTCGGCCTGGGCCCACATCGCGCCGCACGCGCGGGCGCTGGCGCACATGACGGCCACGTGCTTGCCCGCGAGCGCCCCGCTCTCCGACAGCCAGGCCAGCGCGTACTCCAGCTCGGCGGGCAGCAGGCTGTGCTCGGGCGCGGTGATGACCACCGCGTCGGCCTCCTCGACGAGCGCGAGCAGCTCGCGCACGGCGCGCGGGGCGGGCCCGCCGGTGCAGGGGGGCGTCTCCCCCAGCCCCGGCCAGGCCTCGAAGCGGGCGCCGGGCGGCAGCTCGCCGCGCACCGCTTCCAGCAGCCTGTTGATGTACGAACCCGCGTGGAGGCTGGCGGCGATCCCGATGACTTTCACCCACTACTCCCCAGGCGGTCTTGGTGTAGGGCCGGTAGTCGGAAACCTGCCCGATGCCGTGGTTGTCCAAGACCATCCCCAGGTCAAGAGGATGCCCGGGTTGTCGCTTCCGTCGTCAGAGGGTGTCGCGCGGCCGCCGGAAGATCAGCACGAGCACGCGGAGCACGAGGATGGCGCAGATGACCAGCAGGTTGTAGCCGATCAGCTCGAACAGTCCCAGGTCGAGCTGGGCGCTGACGACGGGCCCGCCCTCGGTGCCGATCAGCAGCACCGCCATCAGCCCGGCGGTGGCGCCGAGCACGGTGAGCAGCACCTGGTGCAGCAGCCCGGTGACGAAGCGGCGGTCGCGCTCGTCGGCGAGCAGGCGCACGTTGAGCCCGAGGCGGCCGTGCTCGGCGGCGCTGGCGATGCGCTCGACGCGGCGCGGCAGGCGGCGCAGCATGGGCAGCAGGGCGGCGATCTCCTGGGTGGCGGCTTCCTTGAGCGTGCCGCCGTCGAGCTTCTCGGCCAGGTAGCGGCCGGCGAAGGCGCGGGCCTCGCCGATGAGGTTGAAGCCGGGCGAGAGCCGTACGAGCGTGCCCTCCAGGGTGGCCAGCGCGCGGAAGACGGCGGCGACCTCGGGCGGGATGGACAGCCCGTACGCGGAGACGATCTTGAACAGGTCGGTGAACATCTGGGCGCTGTCGAGGCCGGGCGCCAGGTGCTTGGCCATGAACTGGCCGAGCGCCCGCTCCAGGGCGGCCTCGTCGATGTCCTCGGGACGCGGGACGACCTCCAGCAGGGCGTCGGTGACGCCGAGCGGGTCCTGGCGGTTGAGGGCGAGCAGGAAGCGCTGCAGCGCCGAGCGGATGGAGCCGTCGAGGCGGCCGACGCTGCCGAAGTCGAGCAGGCCGAGCGTGCCGTCGTCGAGCAGCATGAGGTTGCCGGGGTGCGGGTCGGCGTGGAAGACGCCCTCGACGAGGATCTGGCGGAGCAGGCAGTCGAGCAGGTCGCGGGCGAGCGCGGGGGCCTGTTCGGGGGTGGCGGTGGTGACCGGCCTGCCGTGGAGGCGCTGCATGACCAGCACGCGTTCGGTGCACATGGCGGCGACGGGGGCCGGGTAGGTGACGCCGCCGCCGTTGGAGGCGGCGACGGCCGCCATGTTCGCCGCCTCGACGCGGAAGTCGAGCTCCTCGCGGATGGCGGCGGCGAACCCCTCGGCCAGGTCGCGCATGCCGAGCGAGCGGCCCCAGCGGGTGCGTGACTCCAGGGTGGCGGCCAGCCGCCGGACGATGTCGAGGTCGCCGGCCACGGTCCGGCCGATGCCGGGCCGCTGCACCTTGACCACGACGCTCTCGCCGCTGTGCAGGCGGGCGGTGTGGGCCTGGCCGATGGAGGCGGCGGCGAGCGGCGTGCGGTCGAAGGCGGCGAACACGGTGTCGACCGGCCCGCCGAGCTCGGCGGCCAGCACCGGCTCGATCTGCTCCCAGGGGGCGGGCGCGACCTGGTCCTGAAGGCGGCCGAGCTCGTCGGTGAACTCGGCCGGCAGCAGGTCGCGCCGGGTGGACAGCACCTGGCCGAGCTTGACGAACGTGACGCCGCCGTCCTCCAGGGCGGCGCGCAGCGAGCGTGCCAGCCGGACCTTGCCGGTGCGGTCGTCGAGGCGGTCGCCCCGGCCGCGCAGGTAGGGGCCGAGGCCGTGGCGCACGGCGATCCTGGTGATCTGCGAGTAGCGGCGGCCCCGGGAGATCCGGCCGCGCAGCGACCGGAAGAACTCCAGCGGCCCGGGGATGGACCCGGGCGGGATCAGCGCCTCGGCCAGCACCAGGATGACCATCGGGATGAGCACGACGCACATCACGACGAGGAACAGCACCCACAGGGCGCCGATCCCCGGGTCCTCGGCCGCCGTCGGGCCGCCGCCGGGCGGCCGCTCGCCGAACGACGCGAGGATCGGCGACAGCAGCGGCTGGGCGAGCGTGAAGGCCGCCAGGCCGGCCAGGAAGGTGCGGATCGCGCCGAACCTGACGTCCAGCAGCCGCTGCGCCACCACCGCCAGCGCGATGATCATCAGCAGCGCGAAGAACGAGAAGAACAGGCTCAGGGGGAGATCCATAGGGACAGATCCTCCCATGCCGGGTCAGCCCCGGGCGCGGGCCTTGCGCTCCTCGCGGCGGGCGACGAACCGGGCGGCCGTGGTCTCGGCCTTGGCCAGGAACGCGGCCAGCTCCTCGCGCGCCTGCTCGCCCTCGGGGCCGAGCCCGCCCTTGTCGAACACGCTCCACTGGCGCAGCACCGGCATGAGTACGTCGTCGAGGTGCAGGCGCAGGTCGTAGATGCCCTCGTGGGCGATCGTCATGGCCATCCGGGTGAAGCCGGCGATGTTGGAGCCGGGCATCTGGAAGGTGGTGACGACGTCGGTGACGGCCCGCATGGTCTGGTCCGGGTCCAGCTCGAAGGCGGCCTTGAGCAGGTTGCGGTAGAAGAGCATGTGCAGGTTCTCGTCGGCGGCGATGCGGGCCAGCAGCCGCTCGCAGCCCTCCTCGCCGGAGGCCCTGCCGGTGTTGCGGTGCGCGATGCGGGTGGCCAGCTCCTGGAAGGAGACGTAGGCGAGCTGCTGCAGCATCGTGCCGTACTCGGTGACGAAGCCGCTCTGCATGTGCGACATGCGGGCCCGCTCCAGCGCGACGGGGTCGACCGCGCGGGTGACGGTCAGGTAGTCGCGGATCGCGGTGCCGTGGCGGTCCTCCTCGGCGGTCCAGCGGTGCACCCAGGTGCCCCACGCGCCGTCACGCCCGAACGTGCTGGCGATCTCGTGGTGGTAGCTGGGCAGGTTGTCCTCGGTGAGGAGGTTGACGATGAGCGAAACACGGGCGGGTTCCGGCAGTTTGGAGTCGCCCTCCTGCCAGGCCTGGCCGCCGTAGGGCCCGTCGAAGTCGCGCCCCTCGCTCCACGGGATGTACTCGTGCGGGAACCACTCCTTGGCCACTTTCTCGTGGCGGTCGAGCTCGCCGGCCACCACCGGCTCCAGCTCGTGCAGCAGCTGCGTCTGGGTCATCGCCATGCAAGGATCCTCTCCCTCAAGGTTACGGCACCGTAGGTTAGATTACCGGAAGGACATACAGGTCAAATAAGGTGGGGCGTATGCGGCCGAGCGTGCGAGGTGTCCTGCTCGACGACGACGAGCGCCTGGTGATCTTCCGGCGTACGGTGCCGGGCCGGGAGGTCTACTGGTCGGTGCCGGGCGGCCACGTGGAGCCCGGAGACGCGACCCTGGAGCACACCCTCCACCGCGAGCTGCTGGAGGAGCTCGGCGCCACCGTCTCCTCCGTCACGCCGCTGACGACGGTCAGCTATCCGTGGCAGGGCGGGGTCAAGACCCAGCACGTGTACGGGTGCCGCCTGCTGTCGATGGACCCGGCGCTGCGGCACGGGCCGGAGTTCGAGGACCCGGCGCGCGGGGTGTACGAGGTGGAGCGGGTGCCGCTGCGGGAGGCGGAGATCACCTCCCGCCACCTCATCCCCGAGGCGGTGGCCGACTACCTGTCGGCGCACATCACGGCGCTGCCCCGGCTCATCGCCGGCCCCCGCTGACCCCCGGCCGACGCCGCCTTCAGCTCCCGGCGGGCTCGATCAGGTCGACGAGGTCGGCCACGGAGTCGACGATCAGCGACGGCCGGTAGGGGAAGCGGTCGACCTCGTGGCGCTGGGTGACGCCGGTGAGGACGAGGATGGTGAACAGGCCCGCCTCCATGCCGCAGACGATGTCGGTGTCCATCCGGTCGCCGATCATGGCGGTGGTCTCGCTGTGGCCGCCGATCTCGTTGAGCGCGCTGCGCATCATGCGCGGGTTGGGCTTGCCGACGAAGTACGGCTCGACGCCGGTGGCGCGGGTGATCATGGCGGCGACGGCGCCGCACGCGGGCAGCGAGCCCTCGGTGGAGGGGCCGATCGGGTCGGGGTTGGTGGCGATGAAGCGCGCTCCGGCCTCAATGAGGCGGACGGCCCGGGTGATCTGGGTGAAGCTGTAGGTGCGGGTCTCGCCGAGCACCACGTAGTCGGGGTCGAGGTCGGTGAGCACGTAGCCGGCGGCGTGCAGCGCGGTGGTCAGCCCGGCCTCGCCGATCACGTACGCGGAGCCGCCGGGCCGCTGGTCGTCCAGGAACTGGGCGGTGGCCAGCGCCGAGGTGTAGATCGAGTCGGCGGGCACGTCGAGCCCGGCCCCGGCCAGCCGGACCGACAGGTCGCGCTGGGTGTAGATGGAGTTGTTGGTCAGCACCCGGAAGCGTTTGCCCGACTCGCCGAGCCGCTTGATGAAGTCGTCGGCGCCGGGCACCGGCCGCCCCTCGTGGACCAGGACGCCGTCCATGTCGGACAGCCAGAAGTCGATCCGCTTACGCTCGGTCACGCGGCCATCGTACCGAGCGCGGCTCATCGACTTTCCCCCCGGTACGTGAACAATGTTCTTCATGTCGTTCACTGAATCCGCGCAGGACATGCGGGACGAACTCGTCCGCCTCCGTCACTCGCTGCACACCACGCCGGAGCTGGGGCTCATGCTGCCGCGCACCCAGGAGAAGGTGCTGGCGGCGCTCGACGGGCTGCCGCTGGAGATCACCCTCGGCACCCGGCTCAGCTCCGTCACGGCGGTGCTGCGGGGCGGGCGGCCGGGCCCGGCCGTCCTGCTGCGCGGTGACATGGACGCGCTGCCGGTCGCCGAGCGCAACGACCTGCCCTACCGCTCGCAGATCGCCGGCCAGATGCACGCGTGCGGCCACGACCTGCACACCGCGATGCTCGCCGGGGCGGCGCACCTGCTGAGCGCCCGCCGGGAGGAGCTCGCCGGGGACGTGATCTTCATGTTCCAGCCGGGCGAGGAGGGGCACGAGGGCGCCAAGCACATGATCGAGGAGGGCGTGCTCGACGCGGCGGGCGAGCGGCCGGTGGCGGCGTACGGGATGCATGTCGTCTCCTCGATGCTGCCGCTGGGGCTGTTCGCGTCGCGGCCGGGGCCGATCATGGCGGCGGCGGACGTGTTCCAGGTGACGGTCAAGGGGCGCGGCGGGCACGGCTCCAGCCCGCACCGGGCGCTGGACCCGATCCAGGCGGGCTGCGAGATGGTGGCGGCGATCCAGTCGATGGTGACGCGCACGTTCGACGTGTTCGACCCGGTGGTGGTGACGGTGGGCAGCTTCCACGGCGGCTCGGCCGACAACGTGATCCCGGACGAGGCGGTCTTCCAGGCGACGGTGCGCACGTTCAGCCCGGGCAACCGGACGCTGGTGAAGCGGCGGCTGGTGGAGGTCGTCGAGGGCGTGGCGGCGGCGCACGCGCTGGGCGTGGAGACCTCTTTCGGCATGGGCTACCCGGTGACGGTGAACGACCCGGTGGAGGCCGGGTTCGCCGGGCGCACGGCCGACGGGCTGTTCGGGCCCGGCCGTTTCTTCGTCCCGCCGCAGCCGGTGATGGGGTCGGAGGACTTCTCGTACGTGCTGGAGGCGGTGCCGGGGGCGTTCGTGTTCCTGGGGGCGTGCCCGCCGGGGCTGGACCCGGCGACGGCGGCCTACAACCACTCGCCGGAGGCGCTGTTCGACGACGCGGTGCTGCCCGACGGGGCGGCGCTGTACGCCTCGCTGGCCCACGAGCGGCTGGCCCTGGCCGCCGCGGACCCGGCCGCCGCGGCCGATGCGGGCCTGGGCGGTTGACCGGCCCGGGCCGATGAGGTCCCGGCCGCTCGCGCTGGTCGAGCGGCCGGTTCCGGTGGCCGGGCCGGGCGAGGTGCTGGTGCGCGTGGAGGCGTGCGGGGTGTGCCGCACGGACCTGCACCTGGCCGAGGGCGACCTGCGGCCGAGGCGGCCGCTGACGGCGCCGGGCCACCAGGCGGTCGGCCGGGTGGTGCGGCCGGGAGGCGGCGACGGCGGGCGGGTCGGGGTGGCGTGGCTGCGCTCGACGTGCGGGCGCTGCCGCCAGTGCGCGCGCGGCCTGGAGAACCTGTGCCCGGAGTCCGCCTACACGGGGTGGGACGCCGACGGCGGGTTCGCCGAGTACCTGACCGCTCCGGCCGCGTACGTGTACCCGCTGCCGGAGGACGCGCCCGCCGAGACGCTGGCGCCGCTGCTGTGCGCCGGCATCGTCGGCTACCGGGCGCTGCTGCGCTGCGACCTGCCCGAGGGCGGCAGGCTGGGCGTGTACGGGTTCGGCGCGTCGGCGCACCTGACCGCCCAGGCCGCGATCGCGCGCGGGGCGGTGGTGCACGTGGTGACCCGCTCGCCGGCGGCCCGCGCGCTGGCGCTGGAGCTGGGCGCGGCCTCGGCCGGCGACCGGCCGCCCGAGCCGCTGGACTCGGCCATCCTGTTCGCGCCCAGCGGAGACCTGGTGCCGGTGGCGCTGGAGGCGCTGGAGCGGGGCGGCACGCTGGCCGTCGCCGGCATCCACCTGACGGACGTCCCGCCGCTGGACTACGAGCGGCACCTGTTCCAGGAGCGCACGCTGCGCAGCGTCACGGCCAACACCCGCGCGGACGGGCGGGCGTATCTGGCGCTGGCGGCCGAGCGCCCGCCGGTCGTGAAAACCGTCCCGTACGCCTTCGAGGAGGCGGACCGGGCGCTCGCCGATCTGGCAACCGGGCAGGTCAGCGGTGCTGCCGTGCTCCGCATAGGCTGATGGCCCCCGGGTGGAGACGAGCGCCATCCGAGCGGGTGATGAAGGAAAGTTACATTAGCCTCACAACATCTGGAGATTATTGACGCGCCCCCGGCGCGATCGTAGGGTCCGGACAACCCCTACAGATCCTCAACAGGTTCGACACCCCCGGAGCGGCAGATGAAGCGACTAGCAGCGGTAGTGGCGTTGCTGGGTCTTGCCACCGCCACAGCGTGCAGCGGCGGCGAAGGCACCACCAACACGTCAGGTTCGTCCGGCGGCGGTGGCGGCCTGTTCACCACGATCGACGTGAACCGGCCCGGCCTGGAGCCGTCGGCCCCGCCCAACCCGTACGCCCCCAAGGGCAACTCGTTCTCCGCCTTCAACTCGATGAAGCTCGGCTGGGTCAAGAACCACCTGACGGACCCGAACGTGGCGCTGCCGGGCCTGGCCGCGAGCTGGGAGATCGCCCCGGACAACTCCTCCATCACGCTGAAGCTCCAGCCCAACGCCAAGTGGTCCGACGGCAAGCCGGTCACCGCGCAGGACGTGCAGCTCTCCATCGGCATCGCCTACACCGTCGGCAGCACGGCCTTCGCCGTGACGCCCGGCGCGGCGGGCGCGGCCGGTGAGGTCACCGTGGTCGACGACAAGACGCTGAAGATCACCCAGAACATGGACAACCCCAGTCCGAAGTTCGCGCGCGGCGTCCTCGACACCACGGTCGTGCCCGCGCACGTGTGGAGCAGCGTCCTGCCCGCCGACTTCTGGGACAAGATCAAGACCGCCCGCGGCGAGGGCGCCGACGCCGAGAAGGCCCGCGAGGAGATCACCGGCCTGGGCGAGAAGGTGCTCGCGTTCGCGCCGCAGAAGGACGTCTCGGCCGGCCCGTTCGTGCTGGAGCGGGTCAACCCCGGCGAGGCGCTGCTGGTCAAGAACAAGAACTTCTTCAACGCCGCCAACGTCGCGCCCGACCAGGTGAAGTTCCTCAACTACACCGGCAACGAGCAGATCTGGAACTACCTGACCTCCGGCAAGCTC
Source organism: Nonomuraea sp. ATR24 (assembly GCF_041950485.1). Taxonomy (NCBI): domain Bacteria; kingdom Bacillati; phylum Actinomycetota; class Actinomycetes; order Streptosporangiales; family Streptosporangiaceae; genus Nonomuraea; species Nonomuraea sp. ATR24. The sequence goes on along the minus strand of NZ_JBGNUU010000009.1, from coordinate 93,312 downwards.
GACCACTCCGGCTTCGTCGCCGCCCCCACCGACGTGATGAACCGCATCAAGGCGGCGCCGGGCAGCGAGGTCATCAAGGGCTACTCGCCGGTCGCCGTCGGCCTGGCGTTCAACCAGAGCAAGAAGCCGTACGACAACGTGCACGTGCGCCGCGGCCTGGCCCACCTGATCAACCGCGAGGAGGTCACGAAGGTCGCCTCGCCCGAGGGCGGCACCGCGGCCACCACGACCAGCGGCATCCACCAGAAGGCCGCCCAGGCCTGGATCCCCGAGACCGTCCCGCAGCTCGAGCCCTACGCTCCCGACCTGGCCAAGGCCGAGGAGGAGTTCAAGAAGGCCGGCCTGCAGAAGAAGGACGGCAAGTGGGCCCTGGCCGACGGCACGCCGTGGAAGGTCTCCATGCACGCGCCGTCCGGCTTCTCCGACTGGCTGTCGGCGCAGGAGAACATCAAGAGCCAGCTCATCAAGGGCGGCGTCGACGCCGAGGTCGTCACGACCACCGACTACCCGCTCTACCTGGAGGAGCTGGCCGCCGGCAAGTACGACGCGGGCTTCTGGCTGATGGCGCTCGGCCCCGCGCCGTACGACATCTTCCAGCGCCTCTACGGCGCCTCCAACGGCTGGACGAACGTCCAGGGCAAGGTGTCGCACTCCGCGCCCGGCAAGAACGGCAACTGGATGGGCGGCCCCGAGGAGATCGAGGTCGACGGCGAGAAGATCAACCCCGGTGAGCTGACCGGCGAGCTCAACTCGGCCACCGCCGAGGAGGCCAAGCCGATCATGGCCAAGCTGGCCAAGGCCGCCAACCAGGACCTGCCCGTCATCCAGCTCTGGGACTACGTCAACACCCAGTTCGTCAACAACAGCCGCTTCACCGGCTGGCCGCACGATGACGAGATCCTCCGCCTGGGCACCGGTGTGCTCGCCTCCGGTGTGTGGATCCAGGCTGGCATGATCAAGTCGAAGAAGTAATCCATGACGGTCATCGCACGCCGACTCGCGGGCCACCTGGCCCGCGGGTTCGTCATGATCCTCGTCGTCGCCACGATCAGCTTCTTCATCATCAACAACATCCCCGGCGACCCCCTGGCGGCCCGCTTCGAGAAGCTCGTCGAGCAGGGCATGTCGCCGGAGGCGGCGGCGCAGGCGGTCAAGGTGCTGTACGGCTTCCAGCCCGACGGCACGATGTGGCAGCAGTACGTCGACTACATGAGCGGGCTGCTCCGCCTCGACCTCGGCGAGTCCGTCACCAGGCCGGGCACCCCGGTGCTGGACGTCCTCGGCGAGAAGGCCAAGTGGACCGTTCTACCGGTGCTGGCCGGGACGCTGCTGAGCTTCCTCGTCGGCATCATCCTCGGCGTCTACGCGGCCATCAAGCGCACCGGCAAGCTCGGCGACGCGCTGGCCATCTCCGGCTCGCTCCTGCACGGCATCCCGCAGTACGTGCTCGCCATGCTGCTCGTGGTCATCTTCTCCACGCTGATCCCGCTGTTCCCCGCCGACGGGCCCGTGGACATCCTGTTCGAGCCGGGCTTCAACGCCGGCTACATCGGCTCGCTCGTCGAGCACGCGGTGCTGCCGGTCGTCACCTACGCGCTGTCGGCCTACGGCGGCTGGATCCTGGCGATGAAGTCCAGCGTGGTCACCGTGCTCGGCGACGACTTCATCCTGGCCAGTGAGCTGCGCGGGATGAAGCGCTCGATCGTCTTCCGCTACATCGCGCGCAACGCGATCCTGCCGCTGTTCACGATCCTGGCGCTCTCGCTCGGCCTGCTCATGGGCGGCGCGGTCTTCATCGAGAAGATCTTCAACTACCCGGGGCTCGGGCTGCTGCTCATCGACAGCGTCAACGAGCGCGACTACGCCACGATGGGCGGCGCGTTCCTGCTCATCACGGTCGCGGTCATCATCGCCAACATCGTGGCCGACCTGTTCTACACGGTCATCGACCCGCGGGTGCGCGGCGGAGAGGAGGCGGCATGAGCGCCACGCTCATCCCGGAGTCGGCGTCGGCCGCCGGGACCATGCGCCGCAACTTCTGGCGCGGCGTGTGGCGGGTGATGAAGCGCAAGCCGAGCCGGATGGCCGGGGTGGTCATCGTCGTCGGCTTCGCCTTCATGGGCGTGTTCGGGCCGATGTTCTACCCCGACCACCTGCCGGGCGACATCAACCAGATCACCAAGCCGCCGAGCTGGGAGCACTGGTTCGGCACCGACCCGCAGGGCCGCGACGTGCTCGCGCTGGTCATCACCGGCTCGCGGTACGTGCTGCTGTGCGCGGCGGTGACCGCGGTCATCACGGTCGTCGCCGGCACCGCGATCGGGCTGTTCTCCGGCTTCAAGCGGGGCCGCTGGGACACCGTGCTCATGCGGATCACCGACATGAAGCTCACCATCCCCGGCCTGCCGCTGCTGCTGGTCCTGGCGACCGTGTGGAAGTTCGGCAGCCCGATGCAGATGGGCCTGGTGCTCGGCCTGCTCGGCTGGGGCGGCGTGGCCCGGGCGGTGCGCGCGCAGACGCTGTCGCTGCGTGAGCGCGGCTTCATCGAGGCGGCGCGCGGGCTGGGCCTGTCCACGACGCACATCGTGAGCAAGGAACTGCTGCCCAGCATGGCCCCGTACATCGCGATGAACATGCTCATCTCGGTGACCGGAGCCGTCTACGCCCAGGTGGGCCTGTTCTTCCTCGGCGTCCTGCCGTACGAGTCGGACAACTGGGGCGTGATGCTCAACCTGGCCGTGTTCCAGGCGGGCGCCATGATCCAGCCGAACGCGCTCGGCTACCTGCTGGCGCCGCTGCTGGCGATCCTGCTGCTCACGCTCGGCATCGTGCTCGTGGTCGACGCCATGGACGAGATCTTCAACCCCCGGCTGCGTGAGGAGTAGCAGTGGCGGAACAAGCGCCGGGAGTGCGCATCGGCGGCCTCACGGTCGTCTACAAGACGCCGGCGGGCGAGCTGCCCGCCGTGCGGGACGTCAGCCTGACCCTGGAGCCCGGCTCGATCACCGGCATCGTCGGCGAGTCCGGGTCCGGCAAGTCGACGCTGGCCCTGTCCCTGCTGAACGCGGTGCAGCCGCCCGGCCGGATCTCCGCCGGCTCGGTGGAGATCGACGGGCTCGGCGACGTGGCCGCCCTCAAGGGCGAGGAGCTCCGCAAGGCCAGGGGCCGCCACATCGGCTACGTCTTCCAGGCGGCGCAGAACTCCCTCAACCCGCTCAAGACGGTCGGCAAGCAGTTGCTCGACCTGGGCCGCTCGCACGGCGTGGAGGACCTGCGCGGCCTGGTGCGCGACGCCAAGGAGCTGCTGGGCCGGATGGGCCTGGACGGCGCCCGGGTGCTCGACTCGCACCAGCACGAGCTGTCGGGCGGCATGCGCCAGCGCGTCGGCATCATGCTGGCGCTGGTGCTCAACGCCCACCTGGTGGTGCTGGACGAGCCGACGACCGCGCTCGACATGATCACGCAGGCCAACATCCTCAAGATCGTCCGTGAGGTGCACGCCGAGCGCGGCCTGACCACGCTGGTGATCACCCACGACATCGGCGTGGTGGCCGAGGTCGCCGACCGGCTCGCCGTCATGTACGGCGGGCGGCTGGTCGAGCAGGGCCCCACCCGCGAGGTGCTGGGCAGGCCGAGCCACCCCTACACCAAGGGCCTGATCAACGCCATCCCCCGGCTGGTCGGCGACATCGACGAGGCGCGGGCGCTGCCCGGCCGCCCGCCGACGCTGGCCACCGTGCCCAAGCAGGGCTGCGTGTTCCGGGAGCGGTGCGCGCTGCGGATGGACGTCTGTGACACCGTCGACCCCGAGGCCGTCGCGCACGGCCCGAGGATCGTCGCCTGCCATGCGGTGACCGTGAAGGAGCACGCGTGATTACCGGGACCGGCATCGTCAAGACCTTCAAGCAGCGCGGCAACGTGCTCGCCGGGCGGGAGGTGCGGGCGCTGCGCGGCGTCGACTTCGCCATCCCCAAAGGAGGCGCCGCCTCGTTCATCGGCGAGTCCGGCTGCGGCAAGACCACGCTGGGCCGGATCATCGCCGGGCTGGAGTCCTACGACGAGGGCGAGGTGGTCATCGACGGCACGGCGATGTCCGGCCTGAAGCCCAAGCAGCGCCAGCCGCACTTCCGCAAGATCCAGATGATCCACCAGGACCCGTACTCGGCGCTGAACCCCACCCGCACCGTCCACCAGACGCTGTTCGCGCCGCTGAGCCTGCGCGCCAAGCAGACCGGCCGGTCGAAGGGGTGGATCGAGGAGCGGGCCGCCGAGGTGCTGTCGCTGGTCGGCCTCGACCCGGGCAGCGTGCTGGCCCGCTACCCGCACCAGTTGTCGGGCGGCATGCGCCAGCGGGTCGTCATCGCCCGCGCGCTGACCGTCGACCCGGAGATGCTCGTCGCCGACGAGGCCGTCTCCATGATCGACGTCTCGCTCCGGCTGGGCATCCTGGCGCTGCTGAAGGACCTGCGCGAGCGGCTCGGGGTGAGCGTCCTGTTCATCACCCACGACGTGGCCACCGCGCGGTACATCGGCGACGACGGCGAGCTGTACGTGATCTACCGGGGCCAGGTCGTCGAGCGCGGCGCCGTGGACACCGTGATCGCCGATCCCGTCCACCCGTACACGCAGTCGCTGCTGTCGGCGATCCCGGTGCTGCACGGCCTGGAGCGGCCGGGCGAGCAGCCGGTCGTCCCGCTGTCGTCGCTGGACGCGACCGGCGACGACACCGGCTGCCTGTTCGCGAGCCGGTGCCCGTTCCGCGGCGAGCGCTGCGGCGAGCGCCCGCTGCTGCAGGTCAGCGAGGGCTTCCCGCAGGAGCACGCCTGCTTCTACCCCGAGCGCCGCAGCGTCATCGCCCGCCCGCTGAGCGAGGTGTGACCGTGCCCTCCCCTGACACGTCCCGGCCGCTGCCGGACGTGCGCGTGGTGGCGGATCCCGGCGACGCGGAGCTCGCCGCGGCCGGGGAGGTGGCGCGCGCGGCCCTGACGCTCGACGCCGGGGAGGCGCCCGCCCTGGTCCGCCGGCTGGCGGCCCCGCCCGCGGGCCGCCGCTGGACCGCGCTGCTGACCGACGGCGGCGTCGCGCTGGCCTCCGTGTCGGGCAGGGACCCGGGCGTCGGCCACATCGACCTGCTGGCCGTGCACCCGGACCGCCAGGGCGAGGGGCGCGGCCGGGCCCTGGCACGCGCGGCGGAGGACTGGCTGCGCGGGCAGGGCGCCCGGCGCGCCGTCTTCGCCGGCAACCCGCCCTGCTACGCCTGGCCCGGCATCGACGTGCGCTACACCGCCGCCGCCTGCCTGGCCGAGAGCCTCGGCTACGAGCAGTCCCGCGTCGCCTGGAACATGACCGCCGACCTGTCGGCCGACCTGTCCACCGGCGACGACGTGCGCCGCCTGGCCGGGCAGGGCGTGAGCGTGCACGCCACCGGCGACGGCCGCGAGCGGGTCGTGGCCTTCGCCCGCGAGCACTGGAACGAGAACTGGGCCTGGGAGGTGGCCAACGCCGCCGGCGTGCACCACGCCGAGCGTGACGGCCGCGTCCTCGGGTTCGCCGCCTGGGGCGCCCGCCCGGCATGGTTCGGCCCCATGGGCACCGCGCCGGAGGCGCGCGGCCTGGGCGTGGGCGGGGTGCTGCTGCGCCGCTGCCTGGCCGACCAGCGCGCCGCCGGTCAGCGGACCGCCCAGATCGGCTGGGTCGGTCCGCTGCGGTTCTACTCGCGCGCCGTCGGCGCCCGGGCCGAGAGGGTCTTCTGGCTGTACGGGCGCGAACTGGCGTGAGGTCACCCGTAGAGCAGTGGCCCGCCGGGGGGTGCGGGGTCGGGGCAGAGCTCACGCGGGTCCCGCCCCTCCTCAAGGCACCTGGTCAGCGAGTCGGAGCCCCACAGGTGGTCCATGAACAGCTCGGGCCCCCACCAGACCAGGTCGTCCGGGTAGAGCGTGCGGGCCACGTGCAGCATCGACAGCCCCGTCAGCACCGGCCGGAACGCCTCCCGGTCGTGCACGTGGAGCTGGACGCCGCGTACGGCGGTGCCCGCGTGCTTGTGGAAGGTCGGCGTGAACCAGGTGTCCCTGAACCGTACGCCGGGCAGGTCCAGCGCCGCCAGCGCGGGCTGGAAGCGCTCGTCCACGTACGGCGCGCCGACCAGCTCGAAGGGCCGGGTGGTGCCGCGCCCCTCGGAGAACCCGGTGCCCTCGAACAGCCCGGTGCCGGGGTAGACGAGGGCGGTGTCGGGGGTGGGCATGTTGACCGACGGCATCACCCAGGGCAGGCCCGTGTCGGCGTGGGACATCTCCCGCCGCCAGCCCTCCATCGTGACGACCCGCAGGTCCAGGTCGAAGCCGAACAGCGTGGCCAGTTCCCCGGCGGTCCTGCCGTGCCGCACCGGCAGCGGGAAGCGGCCGACGAAGCTGGCGAAGGCCGGGTCGAGCAGCGGGCCCTCGGTGATGGTTCCGCCGAGCGGGTTCGGCCGGTCGAGGACGACGAACCGCAGGCCCAGCCTGCTGGCCGAGGCCATCAGGTCGTACATCGTCCAGACGTAGGTGTAGAAGCGGGCTCCGACGTCGGCGATGTCGAACACGAGCGTGTCCACGCCGGAGCGGGCGACGATCTCGTCCAGCGCCTCGCCGGACGCCTTGTGCGTGTCGAACAGCGGCAGGCCGGTCCGCAGGTCGACGGGGTCCTGCTCGCTCCCGTCCGCCTGGGCGGTGCCCCTGATGCCGTGCTCGGGGCCGAACAGCGCCGTCAGCGGCGTGCCGGCGGCCAGCAGGGCGTCGGCGGTGGGGGTCAGGTCGGGCAGAACCCCGGTGGGGTTGGTGATCAGGCCGAGGCGTGCTCCGGCCGCCAGCGAAGGATCCGCGGCCAGCCGTTCAGCTCCGGTGCGTACGTATGACATGAACCCATTGTCTGAAAGATATTTACAAGAGAGAAGTAAAGGGTGGAAATTAGCGTCATGATTGATCCGCTACCCGAGCTGTCCACCGAGCAGAGCGACCCCCGTTACAGCCAGATCGACCGGCTGCCGACGGCGCAGCTCGCCAGGCTGATGAACCAGGCCGACGCGGCCGTGCCCGCCGCCGTCGCGGTGGCCATCCCGGCCATCTCCGACGCCATCGACGCGATCTCCGCGCGGATGGCCAAGGGCGGCAGGCTCCTGTACGTGGGCGCGGGCACGTCCGGCAGGCTCGCCGTGCTCGACGCCTCCGAGTGCCCGCCGACCTTCGGCACCGACCCCGAGCTCGTGGTGGGGATCATCGCCGGAGGCCCCGACGCCCTGACCCGCTCCATCGAGGGCGCCGAGGACGACGCCGCGGCGGGCGCCGCCGCGCTCGCCGAGCTGGAAGTGGGCGAGCTCGACTCCGTGGTGGGCGTGTCGGCCAGCGGGCGTGCCCCGTTCGTGCTCGGCGCGCTGGCCGAGGCCGCCCGCCGGGGCGCGCTCACCGCCGCCCTGTCGTGCAACGACGGCGCGCCGCTGTCGGCCGCCGCCGAGCACGCCATCGAGGTCGTCGTCGGCCCCGAGGTGGTGACCGGCTCGACCCGGCTCAAGGCGGGCACCGCGCAGAAGCTGGTGCTCAACATGATCTCGACCATCTCGATGGTGCGCCTCGGACGCACGTACGGGAACAAGATGATCGAGATGTCGGCCATGAACAGCAAGCTCGCCGGCCGGGCGGTGCGCATGGTGAGCGACATCACCGGCGCCGACCACGACGCGGCGGGCAAGGCGCTGGACGCGGCGGGCGGGCACGCGAAGATCGCCGTCGTCATGCTCAAGCACGGGCTGGACGCCGACGGCGCCCGTGCGCTGCTGGAGTCGCACGGCGAGCGCCTCAGCGACGCGCTGAGCTGACCGAAGCACCACACGGGCCATCACGTACGGGCCATCACATACGGGGAGGTGTGAGGAGATGTCCGACCGGCTGGAGGCGATCCTCGCGGAGGGGGTGCCGGGCGTGTGCCCGGCCGCGGTCGCGCTCATCGCCGTGGACGGCGCGGTCGTGGCGTCCGCCGCCGCCGGGGAGCTCGTCCGCTACAGCGACGCGGACTTCACGCTCGCCGGCGACAGGCCGCCGGCCCGCCGTGACTCGATCTTCGACCTGGCGTCGATCAGCAAGCTGTTCACCACGGCGGCCATCCTGTCGCTGGCCGAGGACGGCCTGCTGGACCTCGACGAACCGGTGGCGACCTGGCTGCCGGGCCGCGACGCGCGGATCACCCTGCGCCGGCTGCTGACCCACACGGCGGGCCTGCAGCCGATCCGCCGCATCGACCTGGAGCTGCCCGACGCCAGCCCCGGCACCCGCATGGCGGCCATGATCGACACGCCCGTCACCGCGCCGGTGGGCGGCCCGTACCTGTACACGGACGTGGGCATGATCATGGCGGGCCGGGTCGCCGAGGTGGCCGGCGGCGCCCCGCTCGACGCGCTGGTCGCCGCCCGCGTCACCGGCGTCCTGGGCCTGGCCGACACCGGCTACCGGCCCGCCGAGCTCCACCGCGTCGCCGCCACCGAGTGGAAGCCGGAACGCCCGGGTCCCGGCTGCGTGCGCGGCGAGGTGCACGACGAGACCTCCTACGCGCTCGGCGGCGTCGCGGGCCACGCCGGCGTCTTCGGCACCGCCGACGACGTGCTCGCGCTCGGCGAGTCCCTGCGCCTCGGCGGCGCCTCCCCCGGCGGGCGGCCGCTGCTGCGGCGGGAGAGCGTGGCCGAGATGCTGCGCGACCAGGGCGCGGAAGGGGCGCCGTTCCGGCACGGTCTCGGCGTGCGGATCGGCGACCCGGGCATCGTCGGGCCGCTGGCGGGCGCGTTCGGGCACTCCGGGTTCACCGGGACCTCGCTGGTCGTCTCGCCGCCGCACGGGCTGACGGTGGTGCTGCTCACCAACGCCGTCCACCCGGTGCGCGGGCGCGACGGCATCCGCGCCCTGCGCCACGCCGTGGCCGCCGAAGCCCTCCGCCTCGCCGGCTGACCCGCCTCGCTGCCCGGGCCCGCTGCCCGGCCTCGCTGCCCGGGCCCGCTGCCCGGGCCCGCTGCCCGGCCCGCCCGTCGCGGGCCGGACGTAGCCTGGGACGGACGGCGAAAGGAGGGGCGCCCATGCCCGTACAGCTCAACCACACCATCGTGGAGGCCCGCGACCGCGACGCCACCGCCCGCTTCCTGGTGGACGTCCTCGGACTGCAGCCCGCCGGCGAGTTTGGCCCGTTCCGCGTCGTCGAGCTCGCCAACGGCGTCTCCCTCGACGTCATCCAGGCGGACGGCGACGTGCACCCGCAGCACTACGCCTTCCTCGTGAGCGAGGCGGAGTTCGACGAGATCTGGGCCCGGATCAAGGACCGCGGCCTCACCTACTGGGCCGACCCGTACCACCGGCACGCGGGCCGCATCAACACCAACGACGGCGGCCGCGGCCTCTACTGGCTCGACCCGAACGGCCACAACCTGGAGATCATCACCGTCCCCTACGGAGGCTGACCCCCGCGCCTACCGGTGCGGGGCGAGCGCCTCCAGGGCCTCCTCGGCGCGCCGCATCGCCTCTCCGGCGTCCAGCTCGACGTGGGCGGTGTCGAAGTTGAGGTCGTGGAAGACGTCCGTGACGCCCTCGGCCTCCAGGGCGGCGACGTCGGCGCGGATCTGCTCGAAGGTGCCGGTGAGGAGCCGCCGGTCTGGCCCGGCCCCGGCGCGGACGCGGGTGACGCCCCGGCAGACGAACCGCAGCGCGGCCGGGTCCCGGCCGGCCCGCTCGGCGGCCTCCTTGACGACGGCCACGCGCGACCCGATCTCCGACAGGTTCTCCCGGCTGGAGCTGACCCAGCCGTCGGCGAGCCGCCCGGCCCGCCGCAGCGCCACGTCGGCGGTGCCGCCGAGCAGCAGCGGCGGGACGGGCGACGGCTTGGGGTCGACGTGCGAGGGCGGGACGCGGTAGAACTCGCCCTGGTGCGCCACCACGTCGTCGGTCCACGCCTTGCGCAGCACCTCGACGAACTCCTCCCCGCGCCGCCCGCGCCCTTCGAAGCCGACGCCCGCGGACTCGAACTCCTCCGGCACCCAGCCGAGCCCGAGCCCCGCGGTGAGCCGCCCGCCGGAGACGGCCTGGAGGGTGGCGAGCTGCTTGGCCAGCGCGACGGGCTGCAGGAAGGCGTTGACGACGGCGACGCCGAGCCGGACGGTCCGGGTGATCCCGGCCAGGTAGGCGAGCGTCACGAGCGGGTCGTGGACGCTGCGGTAGGTCGCGCCCATCGGGTGCCCGACCGGGTAGAGCACCCGCTGGAACGTCCACAGCTCGTGGTAGCCGAGCTCCTCGGCCCGGACGGCGACGCGGCGCATGTTCGCGGGCGTGGCCCAGGCTCCGGACTGCGGCACGGCGAAACCGGTTCTCATGGACGACCTCCGAGGCGGGCGGACAGGAATCAGAACCCCTGCGGAGCAGCGTAGAGGCCCGCGCCCGGCGGGCTTGCAGGGCGGGCAGGCGGACGGGCCCGGCGGCCGGACGGGCCGGGGGAGGCGTGGGCGGAAGGTCCTAGGCTGTACGGATGGGTCTGGAGGCTGAGCTGGCGGTTGTCGCGGGCGCGTACGGGGGGACGGGCGAGCCCGTGCTGCACCCGACGCGGACCGACGTGGTGGTGTTACGCCGCGGTGAGGTCGTGGTGAAGGCGCACTCCGCGCGGGACGACGTGGAGGCGCTGCGGCCCCGGCTGCGGGCGACGGCGTCGGCGGCGCTGACCGGGGTGATGCTGGCGCCGCTGGAGCCGGAGGTGCTGACGGTGGCGGGCCGCGCGGTGTCGGTGTGGCCGGCGGGCCGCCCGATCGGCCAGGACGAGACGGAGTCCGCGCCGTGGGAGGAGGGGGCCAGGCTGCTGGCCCGGCTGCACGCCGTGCCCCTCACGGTGGTGCCGGCGCTGCCGCCGGCCGGAGGTCCCGCGCGGGCGGCGCGCGCGGTGCGGCGGATGACCGGCGACGGGCCGGTGGAGAGCCTGGTGCGGCGGGCGTTCGCGGAGCTGCCGGAGCCGGAGCCGGGGCCCGGCCTGCTGACGCACGGCGACTGGCATCTGGGCCAGCTCGTGCGCCGCGACCGCTGGCTGCTCATCGACGTGGACGACCTGGGGGTCGGCGACCCGGCGTGGGACCTGGCCAGACCGGCCGCCTGGTATGCCGCAGGGTTACTGGATCCTGTCGTCTGGGATCGGTTCCTGGGCGCGTACCTCGGCTCGGGCGGACCGGCGCTGGGCGGCGGCGAGGACCCGTGGCGGCGCCTGGACCTGCCCGCCCGCGCGGTCACCGTCCAGCTGGCCGCCGTGGCGGTCGTCAACGCCGCCAGGGACGGCCGGGAACTGGATGAGGTCGAGCATTCGTTGGTCGAGTCGTGCAACAGAATCGTCACAGCGCGAGGGCGTTGCGCGCGGTAGGTTTTGCTCAGAACCACGAGGCCAAGGAGAGCGACTAGATGCAGTGCCCGAAGTGCCGCGGCAACATGCGGACATATGAGCGCAACGGCGTCCACATCGAGCAGTGCGACAACTGCCGTGGGATCTTCCTGGACTACGGCGAGCTCGAGACTCTGACGCAGATGGAGTCGGCCTACCACGCCGCTCCCCCGCCTCCCGCGCCCGGCGGCCCCGCGTGGGGCGCCCCGCCGCGTGGCGGCCACCCGGGCGGCCACTACGGTCACCACCGCCAGCGCAGCTGGGTGGGGATGCTGTTCTCCAGCTGACCGGCCTCCAGCTTACCGGCGCGACCTCGCCGGCACAGGGCCGCGCGCTCCGGCGCGCGGCCCTCGCGTTTCCGGCCGCATGCGGCCGGGTTCTAGCCGGGGAAGTCGTCGGGGTCGACCTGGCTCGTCCTGGCGTTGCCGCCGGAGATGGAGTGCAGCGTGATGCGCCAGTCGTGCCAGAGGATCTGCGTCGAGGTGTAGGTGGTCTTGAACTTCACCGACTTCTGGAAGCGCGAGAAGCTGCAGTCGCGGGTGAAGGCCCGGCTCTTGCCGTCCCAGTCGACGCCGTGCGTGAAGTAGATCCGGTACGTGCCGTCACGCATGCCGGGGATCTTGAACTTGGACTTCTTGCGCACGTAGACGCTGATGACCTTGGACTTGCCGCGCAGCACGTTGACGACGGCGTCGCGCCGGGTGCCGTTGTGGATCTGCAGCGAGCTGCGCCCGCCGAGGCCGCTCTTGCGCAGGTAGTGGCCGTTGCCGAGCCGCCTGGTCTTCTTCCCGGCGGCCTTGACCGACACCACGTCCGCCGGATAGCCGCCGGCCTCCTGCAGGGTCTCGCCGGCCTCGTCGAGGGCGCCGAGCGCGCCGCGGACGTCGGTGAGCACGGCCGAGGAGGTGCACAGGTCCGAGCCGACCTTCCCGGTCGCGCCGCCGAGCCCGGCGGCCAGGTCGCGCATGCTGGTCACGTACGCGTCGTGCTGGGCGCGGACCTCGGCGGGCGGCTGGAGGGCGGCGAGCTCCTCGGCGGCGCCGAGCATCTTCTCCTCCGCCTTGCCCACCCGCTCGCGCAGGCTCTTGAGGCCGCGCGCGGAGGCCACGGACTTGATCGCGTCGCTCAGCGCGTCGTGCCGGGTGCCGAGCTCGCCCTTGTAGGCGTCGGCGGTGAGCGCGGCGAGACTGGGGCTGGGCGAGCCGGCGCCGCCGGGGCCGCCCGCGGTGCCGCTCAACCGCGGCGAGCCGCCGCTCAGGGAGGGCGCGGAGGTGCACGCGCCGAGCGTGAGGGTCGCCAGCGCGAGAACGCACGTGATCATCCGGGGGGCAGCCACCTGCCACACTATCGCCCGCTTCCTCCCGGGACGTCAATTGTGTTATCGACTGGAACGGGGCAACCGGCCTAGAGTCTGCCTCACATCCCCCACAGGAGGTCCAGGCAATGTCCAGCATCCCCGCCCTGCTGCTCGACCGGATCGCGGCCACCCCCGACGCCGAGGCGTACCGTTACCCCTCGGGTGACGGCTGGACGTCGATGACCTGGCGACAGACCGGTGACCGGGTGCGGGAGCTGGCGCTCGGCCTGGCGAAGCTGGGCGCGGGGCCGGGCGCCCGGGTCTCGATCCTCTGCTCGACCCGGGTGGAGTGGATCCTGTGCGACCTGGCGGTGCTGTCGACGGGCGCGGCGACGACGACGATCTACCCGTCCAACACGGCGGCGGAGTCGGCGTTCGTCATCACCGACTCCGGCAGCACGATCGTCATCGCGGAGAACGACGAGCAGGTGGCCAAGCTCCGGTCGGTGCGCAAGGAGCTGCCGGACGTCACCCACGTGGTGGTGATCGACGGCGAGGCCGGCGACGACGGCTGGGTGGTCACGCTCGACTCCGTACGCGCCGCCGGCAGCGAGAGTGAAGGCGACTACGACGCGATGGTGGCGGCGATCGGAGCCGAGGACGTGGCCACGCTCATCTACACCTCCGGCACCACCGGCCGGCCCAAGGGCGTGGTGCTCACCCACGACAACTGGCTGTACGCGGCGGGCGCGGTCCGCGAGATCGACCTGCTGTCGGGCGCGGACCTGCACTTCCTGTGGCTGCCGCTGTCGCACTCGTTCGGCAAGCTGCTGGAGGTCGTGATGCTCGGCGAGGGCGTGCCGACCGCGATCGACGGCCGCCTCGACCGGATCGCCGACAACCTGGGCGCGCTGCGGCCGACGTTCATGGCGGCGGCCCCGCGCATCTTCGAGAAGATCCACAACACGGTCGCCGCCACCCAGCAGCGCGAGGGCGGCGTCAAGCTCAAGATCTTCAACTGGGCCAAGGCGACGGGCGTCCGCGTGGTGCGGGCCCGCCAGCGCGGCGCGTCCATCCCGCTGACGACCCGGCTGGAGTACGCGCTGGCCGACCGGCTGGTGTTCGGCAAGCTGCGGGCCAGGTTCGGCGGCCGGATCCGCTTCTTCATCTCGGGGGCGGCGCCGCTGTCGCAGGACATCGCCGAGTTCTTCGACGCGGCCGGGCTGACGATCCTGGAGGGCTACGGCCTGACCGAGTCGTCGGCGGGCAGCTTCCTCAACCGGCCCGACAGCGTCAGGTTCGGCACGGTGGGGCTGCCGCTGCCGGGCACCGAGGTGCGCATCGCCGAGGACGGCGAGGTGCTGATCGGCGGGCGCGGCATCATGCGCGGCTATCACGGCCTGCCGGAGGAGACGGCCGAGGCGCTGGACGACGGCTGGCTGCGCACCGGCGACATCGGCGAACTGGACGAGGCGGGCCGGCTGCGCATCACCGACCGCAAGAAGGAGCTGATCAAGACCTCCGGCGGCAAGTACGTCGCGCCGACCCACCTGGAGGGCCGGATCAAGGCGGCCTGCCCGTATCTGTCGCACGTGTTCGTGCACGGCGACCGGCGCAACTACTGCACGGCGCTGGTCACCCTGGACATGGACGTGACCAGGCCGTGGGCGGAGGCCGAGGGACTGCCGACGGACCCGGAGGAGCTGCGCGGGCACCCGCGGATGCTCGCCGAGGTGCAGAAGGGCATCGACCAGGTCAACGCCGACCAGGCCAGCTACGCCACGATCAAGAAGTTCGCGATCCTGGCGGAGGACTTCACGGTCGAGGGCGGCGAGCTGACCGCCAGCCTCAAGGTCAAGCGCAAGGCCGTCGAGGAGCGCCACGGAAGCACCCTCGACGCCTTCTACGCCGAGTAGCCCCGGGTCACAGCACCCTCCTGGCCCCGGGCAGCGAGCGCACCAGGTAGGCCAGGCCCCAGCACAGCGGCAGGCAGAGGGCGGCGGCGAGCGCGAACTTGACGATCGCCGCCGCCTGGATCCCGCTGAGCGCGTAGCCGGCGGCGACCACCACCAGCGGGTGGACGACGTAGACGGTGTAGGCGTGCTCCGACAGGAACCGGCCGCGCGGCCCCTGCCCGGCGAACCGCTCGCGGAAGAGCACCACCAGCCCGAGGATCATGCCGACGGCGAAGACGATCTCCCAGGTGGCGGTGATCGCGTCCGTCACCGCCCCGGAGGTCGTGCCCATGACCGGCAGGCACACGGCCGTGGACGCGCCGGCGACGACGAACCCGAGCCGCCCGGCCCGGCGGGGCAGCGTCTCGAA
The DNA here is from genome assembly GCF_041950485.1 of Nonomuraea sp. ATR24. Classification (NCBI taxonomy): domain Bacteria; kingdom Bacillati; phylum Actinomycetota; class Actinomycetes; order Streptosporangiales; family Streptosporangiaceae; genus Nonomuraea; species Nonomuraea sp. ATR24. The sequence continues at coordinate 78,272 of NZ_JBGNUU010000009.1, read as the reverse complement.
CCAGCCGCGCCGGAACGCCACCAGCCCGGCCGCGAACATGCTCACGTACTGCGGCAGGAAGTAGGGCGTGGGCAGCCCGAGGACCGGCACGTACGTCCCGACCGGCACCGGGATCCGCCACAGGACGGTCACCGCCGCCAGGCCCACGGTGAACAGCACGATCCAGCGCGCCTTCGGCACCGTGGGCGCAGCCTGCGCGGTGCTCCCCCGGCGGCGGCACAGCGCGTACGCCAGGCCGAGGACGAGCAGCACCTCGGCGAACCACATCGGCCCCGGGTCCCAGGTGCGCAGGTAGACCTGCCAGAACGGCTCCCCGGTCAGGTAGTCGGGCAGCGTCACGAGCGGCCGCAGCAGGACCAGGAACACCAGCAGCGGCACGCCGAGCCGGACCAGCCGGTCGCGGGCGAACGCCCGGCCGCCCTTGCGGTCGTGGGAGCCGGGCGTGAAGAAGCCGGAGATGAGGAAGAACAAGCCCATGAAGAACGCCTGGTTCATCACGACGAGGATGTCCAGGGCCAGGCCGGAGGGGTCGGCGGCGGGCTCGGTGTAGTACCACATCGGGATGTTGCCGTACGTGAGCGCGACGTGGTGCAGGACGACCAGCACGGTCAGCAGGACCCGCAGGTTGTCGACGGCGTGCAGCCGGGTCGCGGCGCGTGGCTCGGTCTTCATCGGACGGCCCTCTCGAACAGGTCGGCGAGCTCCCGGGCGTGCGCGTCGAGGTCGTGGCCGGGATTGTTGATCCAGTAGGCGAACATGGCGTCGACGGCCGCGGACTGGGTGAGCGCCATCACCCGGACGTCGAACGCGCGGAACTCGCCGGTCTTCTGGCCGAGGCGGTAGATCTGCTCCAGCGCCTGGTAGATCTCCTCGCCGGCGTTGACGCCGAAGCGGAGCTTGCCGTCGGCGTCGCGCAGGTTGGCGAAGATCTCGCCGAGGGCCCTGAGCTGGGTGCGCTGGGCGCGCATGTGCTCGGCGACGCCGAGGATCTGGGTGCGCAGCAGCTCGGTGGCCGTGCTCAGGCCCTCCATCCGGGCGAGCACGTGCTCGCTGATGGCCGTGTAGACCCGGACGACGACCTCCTCCATCAGCTCGTCCTTGCCGTCGAAGTGGTAGGAGATGACGCCCTTGCTGATGCCCGCGTGCTGGGCGATCCGGGCCAGGGAGGCGCGGGCGAACCCCTGCTCGGCGATCACCTCGACGGCCGAGGCGATGATCTGGGCACGCCTGGCCTCCTCGATGAACGACCGGCCCTTCTGGCCGCTGGGCTCATTTTCTGACCGCATGGCCAAAATTTAACACACCCGGCCAGAGTGATGGAACGCAAAAGGGCGCCGGTCTCATGACCGGCGCCCTCCTCCCCCGCGTCACTGCACGGCGGTCAGGCCCTCCAGCATCAGCGGCGCCGCCGCGTCCCGCAGCTCCTGGCTGAACGGGGCCGGGCGGAACGTGGCCGGATCGAGGTTGACGTTGACCCGGTAGCCCTCGGCGTGCACGATCGAGCGGTCGGCCGACAGCACCCGGAAGCCGTAGACGCCGCTGGTGCGGCCCATCCGGTCCAGCCAGAACTCCACCGCCACCTCCCCGGCCCCCGAGATCGGCGCGTTGTAGGTGATCTTGAACTCGCGGACCGCCATGTAGACGTCGCGGAACCGGGACACGCCGGGGTCGAAGTTCCATCCCTGCTCGGCCCAGAACGCGCCGACGGCACGCTCGACGAGCAGGGCGTAGCGGGAGTTGTGCAGCAGCCCCATCGCGTCGAGGTCGTCGAAATGGATCTGGACGGTGCGGGTCACGCTCACGTGCGGTCCTCCGGAAGGAGTTCGGGGGTGGTGGTCAGGTCACGCAGGCGCAGCAGCACGGCACGGCGGCTGCGCCGGTGGGCCTCGTCGGGGTCCAGCAGCCGCGCGTGCGTGACCGCGGCCTCCCCCAGCGCTTCGATCTCGTACGCGAGCTGCCCCGCGTCGACGTCGCCGGGCAGCTCGCCCAGGGCCACGGCCTCGCGCACGAGCCGTTCGATCAGGCCGAGCCACTCGGCCAGCGCCCGGGCGACGCGCTCGCGCACCCGGCCGGGCTGGTCGTCGAACTCGACCTGCGCCATGAAGAAGAAGCAGCCGCCGGGCAGCACCCCGTCGGCGTAGAAGCGCATCCGGGCCTCGTGCAGGGCGAAGATCCGCCGGACGCCGGGCGGGGCCTCGAGGGCGGGCTTGACGATCCGCTCGACCCACTGGCGGCTCGCCCACTCCACGGCGTCGAGCTGGAGCTCCTCCTTGTCGCGCCAGTGGGCGAAAAATCCGGACTTGCTCACGCCGGCCGCGTCCGCCAGCCGCCCCAGGCTCAGCCCGCCCAGCCCGTGCACCGAGGCCAGGGACACGGCGTGCTCCAGGATCGCCTCCCGGCTGCGCCGCCCCCGGGCCCTGCGCCCGTCGGTCTCCTGTTCGGTCATGGGCCTCACAATATATGAGCGACCGATCGTTCGTATAACTGGGGGCGAGTGGATCAGCGGCGTTAATGGGGCGGGTGGATCAGCGGCGCTTGAAGGCCTCCAGGAGCCGGTCCGCCGCCAGCGACGGGGTCAGCTCCCCCGCCAGCACCTCCCGCTCGACGTCCCCGGCGATCGCCGTCACGTCCGGGTCGTCGAGCAGCTCGGCCAGCAGGCGTTCGCGCACCAGCGTCCACGTCCAGCCGACCTGCTGCTCGCGGCGCTTGGCCGCCAGGTCGAGCCCCTCCTGATGGGCCAGGACCTGCCGCCACAGCTCCTCCAGGCCGTCGCCGGTGAGCCCGCTGCACGTGAGCACCGGCGGCGGCGCGCCCCCGGACCGCAGCATGCGCAGCGCCCCGGCGAGCTCGCGGGCCGCCTTGCGGGCCGCCAGGGCGTGTTCACCGTCGGCCTTGTTGACCGCGATCACGTCGGCCAGCTCCAGCACGCCCTTCTTGATGCCCTGGAGCTGGTCGCCGGTGCGGGCCAGGGTCAGCAGCAGGAACGTGTCGACCATGTCGGCCACCGCCGTCTCCGACTGGCCGACGCCCACGGTCTCCACCAGCACCACGTCGAACCCGGCGGCCTCCACCACGACCATCGCCTCCCGCGTGGCCTTGGCGACCCCGCCCAGCGTGCCGGAGGTGGGCGAGGGCCGGATGAACGCCGCCGGATCGGCCGACAGCCGGGCCATGCGGGTCTTGTCCCCCAGGATGCTGCCGCCGGTCCTGGTGGAGGACGGGTCCACGGCCAGCACCGCCACCCGGTGCCCGACGCCGGTCAGCCGCGTGCCGAGCGCGTCGACGAACGTGGACTTGCCCACGCCCGGCACCCCCGACACGCCCACCCGGCGGGCCCGGCCCGCCAGCGGCGTCAGCTCGATCAGCAGCCGCTGGGCCAGCGCCCTGTGGTCCTGCCGGGTGGACTCGACCAGCGTGATCGCCCGTGCGATCCACGTGCGCGAACCCGCCTTGACGCCCCGGACGTAGTCCTCCAGCGAGCGCACCGCGCCCTCCTGTCTCCCGGCCTCGAACCCACTGACGGCCCTGGCGAACGAATCACTTGACCATAAGCACGTGGACGGGCCCTCGCTCCAGCAGGCCCGGCGGCGCGGTGCACCGCGCGCCAGGGCCGGACCCGGCCGCGGCGCCGGGTGTCGTTCACCATGTGCGAGGACTACTTCTGACGCTCGCGCAGCTCGTCGAGCAGGCCGAGGGCCGCCTCGGCGATGACCGTGCCGGGCGGGAAGATCGCCGAGGCCCCGGCGGCGCGGAGCTCGTCGAAGTCGCCCGGCGGGATCACGCCGCCCACGACGATCATGATGTCGGCGGCGTCCAGGTCGGCGAGCGCCTGGCGGAGGGCGGGCACCAGCGTGAGGTGCCCGGCGGCGAGCGTGGAGACGCCGACGATGTGCACGTCGGCCTCGACCGCCTGCCTGGCCACCTCTTCCGGCGTCTGGAAGAGCGGGCCGACGTCGACGTCGAAGCCCAGGTCGGCGAAGGCGGTGGCGATCACCTTCTGGCCGCGGTCGTGGCCGTCCTGTCCCATCTTTGCCACCAGGATGCGCGGGCGGCGGCCCTCGGCGCGGGCGAAGTCGGCGCACGCCTGCCGGGCGCGTTCGATGTCGGCGGCCGGTCCGGCCTCGTCGCGGTACACGCCGGAAATCGTACGGACCTGCTCGGCGTGCCGGCCGAAGACCCGCTCCAGCGCGGCGGAGATCTCGCCCACCGTGGCCTTGGCGCGGGCGGCGTCGACGGACAGCTTGAGCAGGTTGCCGTCGAGGCCGGGCGCGGGGTCGGCGGCGGCGTCGGTGAGCGCGGCGAGCGCGCGGCGGACGGCGTCCTCGTCGCGTTCGGCGCGCAGCGCGGCCAGCTTGGCGAGCTGCTGGGCGCGTACGGCGCTGTTGTCGACCTTGAGGACCTCGATGGGCTCGTCGGCGGCGGCCCGGTACTTGTTGACGCCGATGACCGGCTGGCGGCCGGAGTCGATGCGGGCCTGGGTGCGGGCGGCCGCCTCCTCGATGCGCAGCTTGGGCAGCCCGGCCTCGATGGCCTTGGCCATGCCTCCGGCGGCCTCGACCTCGTGGATGTGCGCGGAGGCGCGTTCGGCCAGGTCGTGGGTGAGGCGTTCGACGTAGTAGGAGCCGCCCCACGGGTCGATCACCTGGGTGGTGCCGGACTCCTGCTGGAGCAGGAGCTGGGTGTTGCGGGCGATGCGCGCGGAGAAGTCGGTGGGCAGCGCCAGGGCCTCGTCGAGGGCGTTGGTGTGCAGCGACTGGGTGTGGCCCTGGGTGGCGGCCATCGCCTCGACGCAGGTGCGGGCCACGTTGTTGTAGACGTCCTGGGCGGTGAGGGACCAGCCGGAGGTCTGGGAGTGGGTCCGCAGGCTCAGCGATTTCGGATTTTTCGCATTGAAACCGGACACCAGGTTGGCCCAGAGCAGCCGCGCGGCGCGGAGTTTGGCGACCTCCATGAAGAAGTTCATGCCGATGCACCAGAAGAACGACAAGCGCGGCGCGAACCGGTCGACGTCCATTCCGGCGGCGATTCCGGCACGCAGGTATTCGACCCCGTCGGCGAGCGTGTAGGCGAGCTCCAGGTCGCACGTCGCCCCCGCTTCCTGGATGTGGTAACCAGAAATGCTGATGGAGTTGAATTTCGGCATCTTTTCACTGGTATATGCGAAAATATCCGAAATTATCCGCATCGAGGGGCCCGGCGGGTAGATGTACGTGTTCCGTACCATGAACTCTTTGAGAATGTCGTTCTGGATGGTCCCGGCGAGCTGCTCCGGCGCCACCCCCTGCTCCTCGGCGGCCACGATGTAGAGGGCCAGGATCGGCAGCACGGCGCCGTTCATCGTCATCGACACCGACATGCGGTCCAGCGGGATGCCGTCGAACAGGCGGCGCATGTCGTAGATGGAGTCGATCGCCACCCCGGCCATGCCCACGTCGCCCGCCACCCTCGGGTGGTCGGAGTCGTAGCCCCGGTGCGTGGCCAGGTCGAAGGCCACCGACAGGCCCTTCTGCCCGGCGGCCAGGTTGCGGCGGTAGAAGGCGTTGCTGTCCTCGGCCGTGGAGAAGCCCGCGTACTGGCGGACGGTCCACGGCTGGTTGACGTACATGGTCGGGTACGGGCCCCGCAGGTAGGGGGCGGCGCCCGGGTAGGTGGACAGGAAGTCCAGGCCGTCCAGGTCGCGTGCGGTGTAGAGCGGTTTGACCGCGATGCCCTCGGGGGTCTCCCAGACCGGGCCCGGGGCGGCGGGCTCCCCGGCGGCCGCCGCCGGAGGCGCGCCGTCCAGGGGGACGCCGGTGAAGTCGGGGATCATGCGGTCACCTCCAGGTCGCGGAAGGTCGTGCGGAGCACGTCGAGGGCGTCGCACCCGGCGAACAGGCAGGCGTCGACGCCCGGGTGGCTGCCCTTGCCGGCCAGCCACACCCGGCGGGCGCCCGCCCGGCGCAGCGCGGCGGCCACCTCCTCGGCGTGCTCGGCGTACAGCTTGTCGGTGGAGCACAGGCAGGCGACCGCGGCCCCGCTGGCGGCGAACGCGGCGGCGATCCGCTCGGCGTCGGCGCCCGGGCCCGCGCTCTCCACGGCCAGCCCGCCGGCCTGGAACAGGTTCGCCGCGAACGCCGCCCGCGCGGTGTGGGCGGCGGCGGGGCCGATCGTGGCCAGGAACACCTTGGGCCGCTCCGGCTGGGCGTCGGCCAGGTCGCGCAGCGCCTCGAACTCGGCGGCGTAGCGCACCACCGGCAGCCCGGTCCCCCGCTCCGCGGCCGTGCCGGGCGGCTGGACGGAGGTCGTCGCGCCGGCGGGCGGCTTCGGGGCGGCGGGGCGGCGGAGGGGCCTCTCGGCGGGGTCGGGGAACTCGCTCACGCCGGTGATCGGGAGGCGGCGGTGGGCGATGTCGGCGGCGCGACGGGCGCGGGTGGCGGCGACACGGCCGGCCACCTTCCCGGCGGCGGCGCGGATGCCGCCCGCCGCCTCGATCTCCTGGAACCACTCCCAGGCACGCGCGGCCAGGTCGGCGGTGCGGCGCTCGACGTACCAGGAGCCGCCCGCCGGGTCGGCCACCCGCCCGGCGCCCGCCTCCTCCAGCAGCAGCGCCTGGGTGTTGCGGGCGATGCGCCGGGAGAAGGCGTCGGGCGGACGCACGGCCGCGTCGAACGGCTGGACGGTGACCGCGTCGGCGCCGCCGATCCCGGCGGCGAAGCAGGCGACGGTGGTGCGCAGCATGTTCACCCACGGGTCGCGAGCCGTCATCATGGCGGAGCTGGTCACGACGTGCTGGACCTGCGCGTACGCGTCCTGGGACCCGCCGCCGCACACCTCGGCGACGCGCGCCCACAGCTTGCGGGCGGCGCGCAGCTTGGCGATGGTGGCGAATTGGTCGTCGGTGGCCGAGTAGCGGAACTCGAGCTGCCCGAACGCCTGCTCGACGCTCAGCCCGGCCCCGGTCAGCGCCCGCAGCGCGGCCACGCCGAGCGCGATCGAGCAGCCCAGCTCCTCCCCGTCGGAGGCGCCGGCGTCGTGGTAGGGCGTGGCGTCGACGGTGATCGCGCGCAGCCCGGGGTGACCGGTCACGCACCGGGCCGCCAGCTCCACGCCGGAGTCGTCGAGCGCGGAGGCGCCGAGGTTTCCGCTGAGCGGCGTGTCGCCGGCCAGCGCGAACAGCGCCTCGGCGGCCTCCCGGGTGTGCGGCCCGGCGTCCAGGACGATCGGGGCGAGGTCGAGAAGGACGTCCTTGAGCACCCGGGGCAGCTCCACCACGGGGATCGCGCCGTTTCCGGCCACCAGCCAGAGCGAGGTGACGCCGTTCTCCAGGTCGGTCAGCACCGCTTCGGGGTCGGGGACGGCGTGCCGCTGCCTGACGTCCCAGCCGGCGCGGGCGCTCCCCCGGTCGAACGGCGGCACGGGGGGCAGGTCGGAGGCGTCGTAGAGCGGCGCGATCGGCACTCCGTCGTAGGTGAGCGCGCCGAGCGCCTGCTCGGGGGTGGCGGCCTCGACGCCGGACTTGCGCAGGACCGCGAGCGCCAGCGCACGCCAGCCGTCCCGGGTGGTGGCGGGGAAACCCGCTGCCAGATCCATGCTTGGGATCGTAAGCGCAACACGTCACGGAACGTGCACGCGGGGCTGTGACAGGGGTCAGGTCAGGGGGCTTCCCAGGTGAGGCGCCAGGTGACGGGGCCGACGATGCCGTCGTCCTCGATGCCCTGCTGGCGCTGGAACCGCCGGCACACGTCCTTGGACGCGGGTCCGTAGGCGCCGTCGACGTCGATCTCCCAGCCGCGCTCGCGCATCTTGGCCTGCCAGGTCCGTACGTCGTCGCCGCGGGTGACGGGCGGGTATCTCAATAACCGCCCGGGAGGCGGGGGCGACTCGGGGGTGCCGTTGTCGTTGCCGGGCCGGGGCGCGCCGCGCCGGACCCACGCGTAGAGGGCGTCGCCGGGGCAGCTCGTGGAGTAGCCGTCGCGGTGTCCCTTGATCTCCTTGCCGGCCCGGCCCCGGTCGCGGACGTGCTCGACGGCGTCGAGGATGGCGTGGAGCAGGTCGTCGGGCGGCTGGACCAGCCCGGCGTTGCCGACGAGCCCGAGCACGGCGTAGTGGCCGCGGTTGAGGCCGGCGCCGTTGGCGGCGGGCAGGTGGTGCAGCCCCCGCCCCTCGAACACCTTGCGGTGCGGGCAGGCGACAAAGGAATATCCGATGTCGATCCAGCCATTTCCATCCATATGTGACCCTTGGATGGATTTCACCAATTTCACGCATCCAGCGTGGTCGTCGACGATTCCGGGATCGACCCGTCCACCGGTGTAGTGGACTTTCACCCCTTTGGTGGAATCGAGCTGTGTGTAGGCGCCGCGGGGAGAACGCGCATCCCAATCCGCCCGCTTGATCAGGTCAATGGCCACGATACGCTCCGGAAAGTAGCGTCATTACACAACAGAGCGTAACGCTAGATGCGCGAACTGGTCACGAGTTCGGGATAATTTTAACCTACGGGTGGATTACACGGGTGTCCGTCACGATCGCGGTGATCAGGTCGTGCGGTGTCACGTCGAAAGCGGGATTCAGCGCTTTCGTGCCCTCCGGGGCCACCCGCACGCCCGCCACGCTGACGATCTCCTCGGCGCCCCGGTCCTCGATCTCGATGTGGTCGCCCGACGGGGTGGCCGCGTCGATCGTGCTCTCCGGCGCGACGACGATGAACGGCACCCCGGCCCGCTCCGCGCCGAGCGCGAGCGCGTACGAGCCGATCTTGTTGGCGGTGTCGCCGTTGGCGGCGATCCGGTCGGCGCCGATGAGCACCGCGTCCACGCCGCCCCGCGCCAGCAGGTACGGCCCGGCGGAGTCGGCGACCAGGCGGTGCGGGGCGCCCATGCGGGCCAGCTCCCAGGCGGTGAGCCTGGCGCCCTGGAGCAGGGGCCGGGTCTCCAGGGCGAGCACCTCGGCGAGCCTGCCGCGCTCGTGCAGCGTCTGGACGACGCCGAGCGCCGTGCCGCGCTCGACGGCCGCCAGGGCGCCCGTGTTGCACACGGTCATGATCCGCAGCCGGTCGCCTTGGAGCAGGTCGGCGCCGCGCTCGCCCATGGCCAGGCAGGCGGCGATGTCGTCGTCCCTGATGCGCAGGGCGGCGCGCAGCACGGCTTCCTGCCCCTCGGCCAGGTGGGCGGCGGCCCGGTCGACGCCCCAGGCCAGGTTCACGGCGGTGGGGCGGGCGGCGCGCAGCCGGGCGACGGCCTCCTGGTCACCCCTGGCCAGCACTACGCCGAGCGCCCCGGCCACGCCGAGCGCGGGCGCGCCCCGCACCGCGAGCCGGCGGATGGCCTCGACGAGCTCGTCCACGGTGTGCAGGCGCAGCGTCACGCACTCGGCGGGCAGCCGGGTCTGGTCGATGAGCTCGACGGCTCCGTCCACCCAGTCGATGGTCCTCACGCCGCACACGCTAACCCAGACTCAGTCCTCCGCCAGCACGATGACCGAATCGCGCTCGGACAGGCGGACGAGGTCCGGCTTGGGCGGGTTCAGCACGATGCCGTAGTGGGGCGGGACGTTGCGCCCGGCGGCGTCCCGGTAGCCGATCGCGGTCTCCCCTCTGCGGCGCGCCGCCTCGATGACCGTCGCGAAGCTCACCTCCGTCCCGGTGGTCACGTACGAGCCGGCCGGGCGCGGGTAGATCTCGGAGCCGCGCGAGTCGAACAGGAAGCCGAACACGTCCGCCAGGTGCCGGTTCTCGGCGAGCTGGGCGAGCAGCAGGCCGATGACGGTGTCGCTGATGACGATGTCGTCGGCCTCCGTGACCTCGGCCAGGGCCCGGTTGTTCTCGTCGTGCATCTCGCTGACGATCGAGTAGTGCTCGTTCATCGCGCTCTGCATGTCGCGCAGCTGCAGCAGCGTCATGAGCGTGCGGGTGTCGGCGTGGTGCAGCGTGAACCGGTCGTCCGACAGCACGATGACGTGCTGGAACAGGCCGGGGCCGAGCGCCTCCAGCGCGTACCTGTCGGTGGTGTCGCAGTCCTTGACGTTGACGGTGAGGTTGCGCAGCCCCTCCAGGCCCGTGCCCGCCTTCGGATGGTCGGTGGCGATCTCCAGCACCGAGCCGGGGGCCACGTAGCCGTCGAGGTAGCGGATGATGTGGTGCGCCCGGCTGTTCCAGTTGAGCAGCAGCGTGCGCTCCGGCTCCGGGTCGGCGGGCCGGGCGGTGACGATCGCGGCCTCGTCCACGGCGGGCGCGCCCTCGGCCAGCTCGATGCGGGAGTCGTCGTGCGCGATCACGATGACCTCGTCCGCCTCGGTCACCGCGGTGTCCATGGCCGGGTTGAGCACCACGCCCGACGGCCTGCGCAGGCCGATCACCGTGGCCGTCCCGTACGCGTGCAGCGTCTCGCCGTACGTCCGGCCCGCGACCTCCGCGCCCGGCCGCAGGTAGATCTCGCCGCCGTCGAAGTTGAGCAGGTCCATGCAGACGACCGACATGCCCGACTGGCGGGAGGACTGCACGATCAGCCGCGAGGCGGTGTCGTCGGAGTCCACCAGGTGCACGTCCGCGCCCCCGGCCAGGCGGGCGGCGGCCACGTTGCGGCTGGCGGCGATGGCGGCCACCACCGGCGGGTGCGGCCCGTCCCGCTTCTCCAGCGCGAGCAGGATCTTGAACACGTGCGCGTCCGGGTCCTCGCCCTCGGGCGACAGCACGACGACCGACCTGGCGGCGGCCAGGTTCATCAGGTCGAGGTCGTGCGGCTCGGTGGCCGAGCCGGTGCGGCACACCAGCCGCGTGCGGCCCAGGTCGACGCGCTCGCGGATGTCCTCCTCCATCGCCAGCTTGTCCCGGTCGGCCAGCACCGCCACGACCGAGCCCGACTCGCTGGCGTGCGCCTTGACCAGCTCGGCCACGATCGTGAACACCTGGTCCGACCAGCCCAGCACCACCGTGTGGCCGGATTCCACGATGCGCGAGCGCCCCCTGCGCAGCCGGTCCACCTTCTGCTCGAAGCCGTTGGCCAGCAGGCCGACGAGCATGCTGACGATGAACAGCCCGCCGAGCGAGCCCACCAGCATGACGGCCATGTACGGCACCGATCCGCTGTCGGCCGCCAGCTCGTCGGGCGACAGCGCGTGCATGAGCGCGATCCACAGGACGTGCCCCGGGCCCCCGACGCCCTGCGGCTCATTAGGCGCCACCCACATCAGTAACCCGGCGACGACCACGACCAGGCCCATCGACACGACGGCCAGCCAGCCGACGAGCGAGACCGTCCCCTTGGACATCGTGTTGTCGAACCAGTAGCGCGCCCGCTCGCGGAACTTCACACCAGACACCCCGTACCTCCGCGTTCAGGTCATTTGATCAACGTCATAAAGTAGCGGGTGATCTATGTCACCGCAGGATGACCTGTAACGTATCGGCCATGGTGACCCCTCTGACGCCGGACGATCCGCCCGAACTGGGCGGACATCGGCTGGCGGGGCGCCTCGGCGAAGGCGGCCAGGGCGTCGTCTACCTGGCCCACACCGAGGCGGGCGAACCGGTCGCCATCAAGCTGCTGAGCACCGGCGACCGCGAGACCCGCGCCCGGCTCGCGCGTGAGCTGGAGGCGCTGGAGAGCATCGCGTGCTTCTGCACGGCGCGCGTCCTGGCCGCCTCCACGGAGGGGCCGCGCCCGTACGTGATCAGCGAGTACATCGACGGGCCGTCGCTGGCCGACCGCGTCCGCGACCGGGGGCCGCTGGCGGGCGGCGAGCTGGAGCGCGTCGTCGTCGGCACGGCCACGGCGCTGGCCGCCATCCACGCGGCCGGGGTCGTGCACCGCGACTTCAAGCCCGCCAACGTGCTGCTCGGGCCCGACGGGCCGCGCGTGGTCGACTTCGGCATCGCGCGCGCCGAGGGCGCGGCCACCCTGACCTCCGGGCTGATCGGCACGCCCGCCTACCTGGCGCCCGAGCAGATCGCCGGCACCCCGGCGTCCCCGGCGTCCGACGTGTTCTCGTGGGCGGCCACGATGGTGTTCGCGGCGGGCGGGGTCAGCCCGTTCGGCGCCGACACGGTCCCGGCGGTGCTGCACCGCGTCCTCCACGCCGAGCCCGACCTGACGCCGCTGCCGCCGCGGCTGCGGGGCGTGCTCGCCTCCTGCCTCGCCAAGGACCCCGCCGCCCGGCCCACGGCCCGCGACCTGATGGTCCACCTCGTCAACCCCAACACCCCCTCCCGGCCGCACCCGGCGGGGGTGGCGCGCCTGCGAGCGGGCCCGGGCACGGCGCGGGACACGGCGCGGGACAAGGCGCGGGGCACCGTACGGGACCGCCGGGGCCCGCCGTCACCACGCGGCCGGGACGGCGGCGGCGGGGCCTGCTCGTCGGCGCGGCGGCCGCCGCGGTCGCGCTGGTCGCGGGCGGCGGCGCGCTGCTGTGGCTGAACGGCGGCGCCCCGTCCGCCCTGGACCGGCGCACGCCCACCACCTCGACCGCCTCCGTCTCCCCCGCCTCCCCCGTCTCTCCCGGGGACCCGGGCGCGGGCCTCACGGAACTCCTCCCCGAGCTGCCCGTGGGCACCGGCAGGCCCAGCGACACCGTCGACGTCCCCGCCGAGTTCGCGGGCACCTGGACCGGCACGGTCGACGGCGAGGCCGCAGGCAAGCAGTTCGAGAACGAGCCGGTCACCCTGATCCTGCGCGCGGGCGAGCCCACGGGCGTCTGGGACTCCCCAAGCGACGGGCAGAGCGACCCCGGCTGCGGCAAGGGCACCCTGTACGCGACCGAGGTCAAGGACTCCACCCTGCACCTCACGCTCGCCGACCTCGGCGGCGTGTGCGCGTACCTGGGCGGCACCGGCAGCGTCAAGGTCACCCTGGAGCTCAAGGACGACGACCAGGCCGACTACGAGCTCACGATGCCCGTGGGAAGGAGCGAGGGCGAGCTGACGAAGACCGGCTGAAAACGCAAACCCTTCGACAACCCGCCCCGCAAACTGTGATCATTGGAGCCATGTCTGTGATCAGGGAGGTGCCGTTCCCCAGCCAGGATGCCACCGAGCTCCCCATGAACATCTGGATCGACGACTCCGACTCCGCCGTCGACGTGATCGACGCGCTGGCGCTGTCGCCGTTCGCCACGGGGGTGCAGCCGTGGTCGCGCCTGGTCAACCTGGAGCGCGTACGCCCCGACGCCCCGCTGCGCCCGGCGCACGGCAGCGTCGTGCGGACGGCGCAGGTGGAGGACGGTTCGGAGTCGCGGCTGATCTGCGGCGACGGCTGGACGCTGCGGGTGATCCGGCATCGCAACCGGTCGGCGACGGTCAGCGTGACGGCCACCAGCGAGGAGCTGGCCCGGTCGGTGCTGAAGGAGACCGTCGACGGCGCCGAGGAGCCCGAGCCGGAGACGGATCACGTCGACATGGGCTTCTGGTGGCGCGGCTCGCACGGCGGCACCCGTTCGGAGAAGCCGATCACCGCGCAGCCGTGGCCCGAGATCAGCGGCAACTACTCGGCGGAGGCGCGCCGCTCGCTCGACTCCCTGATGGCCGTCACCCCGGCCGACGTGAACGGCCGTCTCATCCTGCTGCACGGCCCGCCCGGCACCGGCAAGACGACGCTGCTGCGCTCGCTGGCCAAGCAGTGGCAGGACTGGTGCCAGGTCGACTGCGTGCTCGACCCGGAGCGGCTGTTCGACGAGCCCGGCTACCTCATGGAGGTGGCGGTCGGCTACGACCACGACGAGGACGAGCAGCAGCGCTGGCGGCTGCTCGTGCTGGAGGACTGCGACGAGCTGATCAGCGCCTCGGCCAAGTCGCAGGCCGGCCAGGGCCTGTCCAGGCTGCTCAACCTGACCGACGGCCTGCTCGGCCAGGGCCGTGACGTGCTGGTCGCGATCACCACGAACGAGGACCTGGCCCGCCTGCACCCGGCCGTCGTCCGGCCCGGCCGCTGCCTGGCGCAGCTGGAGGTCGGCCCGCTGTCGCGGGACGAGGCGGTCGCCTGGCTCGGCTCGCCCCAGGGCGTCGGCCCGTCGGGGGCGACGCTGGCCGAGCTGTACGCGCTCCGCGCCGGGCGGTCGCTGACCCGCACGGCGAGCACCGAGGGGACGGGCCTCTACCTGTAGGCCCTCACCCGCCGAGGACGCCAGGGCGGTAGCGCCAGACGAACTCCAGCCACGGCGGCGCCACCGACGTGAAGTGCTCCCAGTTCCCCGGCTCCAGGCCGGGCCGGTCGCTGCGCACCTCGGCCAGGCGCTCCAGCAGGAACCCCGCCCCGGTCAGGCCGTTGACGATCCGGCTCATCGTCTGCCGGTATTCGCGGGGCCCGCTGATCTCCCGGCCGGGCCGCCGCTCGTACACCCACGCCTCGACGAGCGCCTCCCAGCGGGCCTGGTTGCAGTGGTAGGCGTCGTCACGCATGACGATCACCCTGGCGGCCGGGGGCGCCCCGGCCGCCAGGGCTCAGGTGAGGAGGGCGTGCAGGCGGCGGGCCTCACGGACGAAGCCGCTCGTCGCCTTCCTGGCCGCGATCCGCGCCACGCACGGCAGCTCGCCCCCGGCCCGCGCCCATCCCGCCGCCCGGACCGCGAACGTCAGCATCTGCGTGTGCCCCGAGTGCGCCCGCTCACCCGGCCCCGGCAGGTAGACGGGCAGGAACCCGGTCAGCACCCGCCACACCTCCGCGTGGGCGCCGCGCCGGGCCGCCGTCTCCAGCGCCTCCCGCATGGCCGCCGGCTGATGCCAGGTGCGCCGCAGCAGGAGCCCGAGCTGCCGCCCGGTCTCCTCGGCGGGCAGCTCCCCCCGCGCGGCCAGCTCCAGCAGCGGACGCACCCCGTCGTCGCGCCGCCACCACTCGCGGTGCAGCAGGAAGTACGCCACCAGCAGCGCCACCGCCTCCCCCGGGGGCCCGCCGGCCGACGCCACCGCCTGCACCTCGGCCAGCCGCACGTGCGACCCGTGGGTGCGGCAGAGCAGCCGCGGCAGCAGGTGCAGCGCCGCGACCTCCCGGTCGTGCGGCAGCACGGCGGGCCAGTCGACGGGATCGTCGCCGTCGGCCTGCCAGCGCGACGCCCGCGGATCGGACAGCAGCCGGTCGACCAGCTCCAGCCCGGTCGCCTCCCCCCGGATCCGCGGAACCAGCGACGGCTCCCGCCCCTCCCCCGTCCCTCCGCTCGCCTTCCGCGCCCCGGACGC
Organism: Nonomuraea sp. ATR24; assembly: GCF_041950485.1. Lineage (NCBI taxonomy): Bacteria > Bacillati > Actinomycetota > Actinomycetes > Streptosporangiales > Streptosporangiaceae > Nonomuraea > Nonomuraea sp. ATR24. The sequence continues at coordinate 63,130 of NZ_JBGNUU010000009.1, read as the reverse complement.
GGCCTCCGCTCCGGGGGCCGCGCGGTCGCTCGCGTACGGGACCCCGCCGTCGATCCAGTCGATCCCGGTGCTGATCGAGGGCCTGTCGCGCATCCACGCCGCAACGGTCGCGCCCGCCCCGGAACGCAGCCGCGCCGCCCGCGCCACCACCTCGGGTTCGATGGCGCGCGGCAGCCGGAGCAGCGCCTGCTGCAGATCTGCGTCCAGCGCCTCGGCCCCGGCCCGCTCGTACCCCGCCACCCTCTCCACCAGCTCGGCCGCGCCGACCCCGCCGTCGCCGGTGGTGGGCGTGGCCAGCAGGTACGGCGGCAGCGCCCCGGACCCGGCGGCGGCATGCACCTCGGCCAGCCGGCGCAGCAGCATCCAGTGCGGCGCCGTCACCCGCGACGCGTCCGGCAACCGCCCCCGCCGCCGCCCATGCTGCTCAGCCCCGAGCACCGGCCCGAATGCGGGTCCAGACGCTGGCCCGGATGCGGGCGCGGGCTCGACCGACGCGCCCCCGAGAACGGGAAGCACCCCGAGAGCGGCGGGAAGCAGAGCGGGCCCCGGCCGGGGCGGCGGCTCGGCCCCCGGGTCGACGAGCCGCCGCGCGATCGCCTCGGCCCACTGGCCCGGATGCTCCCACTCGCGCTCCTTGTACAGCCGCGACGGCTCCCCGGTCAGCGACTTGAGCACCACCCGGAGCGCCTCAGGATCCTCCGCGTGCAGCCGCACCACGCCGTCCAGCCACCGCTCCAGCTCCTGCCACCCGACCCGGTGGGGCAACGCGGTCAACTCACCGGGCGCACCGACCGGCGGCGGCAACGCCCCCGCCCGCGCTACCCGAGGCAACGCCCGGCGCACGAACCCGTCCCCCTGCCTGAGCTCCGAGCCCGCCCCAGACGCGGAGACGCCCCCAGCACGCCCCGCCCCAGCTTCGGAGGTGTCCCCCGGCGTCCCAGACCCGGACACGCCCACCGCCACGCCAACCACGGAGGCGGCCCCCGGCGTCTCAGGCCCGGAGGTCACGGTCACACGTCCGAGTCCCCTCGAACTGGCACCATGGGCGCCCGCCACCGGATCCAGCCCGGCCGTCCCAGGTCCCGCAGGGGTCGCCGCCGTATGGACCGCTTCCGCCTCCCCAGCGCCGGCGGGCACCGGCGCGCGGGCCACGTCCGTCTCCCCGCCCTGGTACGCGGTCCCGCCCGTGGAGGTCGTCGGGCCCGGGAAGGCCGTGTTGAGGCGGGCGGCGAGGTCCGGGGGAAGCTGTGCGGCGGCCTCCCTCAGGGTCGTCGCGCCTGCCGCGCCGAAGCGGTCGGCGTGGCGCAGGGCGAGGCGTACGGCACGGGCCTGGACGTCGTACGACCGGCAGGAGAAGGCCTGGGCGAGCGCCGGCGCGAACTCGTCCAGAGGGCCGCGCCGCCCCCGTACCGCCTGGTCGAGCCAGCCGAGCCCGCCGTCGACGAGCTTGCGCTCCGGCCGGAACAGGGCGGCGTGCAGCCCTTCCACCAGGTCGTCGTGGCCGAGCCGGCCCGCTCGGCGCAGGTGGCGCAGCGCCAGGTCGGCCACCGAGGTGGGCGCGGCCGGGAGCAGCCTCAGGTAGTCGGCGGCCCGCCGGGCGGACTCGGCGTCGGCAGGGTCGAGCAGGTCGTGCAGGCGTACGAAGAAGCGCAGGTCAGGGCCGGAGCCGCCGCGCAGGAACCGGCGTACGCACCCGTCGAGCAGCAGGTCGCGCGACACCCGCCCGGTGTCGGCGAGATCCTTCAGGGCGGCGAGCCAGGTCGGCGGCCGGGGCTCGTGCCCGGCACGGCCGCCGTCCGGGGGCTGCTCGTGGCGGAGGACGCGGCCGACGCCGTCCGCCTCGAACAGGCGCGGGAGCAGATGGTCGAGCAGCGGGTCGCCGCCCAGGCCCGCAGGCGATCCTGCGGCCCAGGCGACGGTCAGCGGGTCGTGGCCGGGCGGGGTCGCGCCGGTGCGGCGCAGCATGGCCAGGGCCAGGGCGCCGGAGACGCGGGCGTCGCGCTGCGTGCGCAGGCGCAGGGCGGCGCGTACGGCGAAGTCCACCTGCCAGCGGTGCGGCCGGGCGGCGAGGACGCGTTCGACGAGCCCGGTGTGGTCGAGGCCGCCCCAGCCCTGGAAGTCGCGCCGGTGCAGCCAGGCCACCACCGCCGCGGCGCCGCCGATCGTGCCCGCGCCCGCCACCCGCATCGGCCCCACCCACGCGTCGACCCGCGCATGCTCCCACCCCGGGCCGCCCTCCTGGCCGCCGCCCGCCGCCACCCCGTAGCGGCCGCCGCCACCGTGACCGCCGGCGCCACCTTGGCTCTCGGCACCGCCTGGGGCGTTGGTGTCGACCTGGGCGGCTGTGCTGCCGGTGGGTGTCACGCGCTCCTGCGTGCGGCGGGCCTGGCGGCGGCGTCGCTCCCGGTCCCACGCCCGGTTGCGTGCCACGGGGATGTGGCCGGGCAGGGCGGCGGCCACCTCGCGCCGCCCCGCCTCGTCCAGGGCGAGCACCAGCTCGGCCACCCGGAGCTCGTCCCCCGCGTCGATCGCCGCCTCGACCTCCGCCCAGGCAGTCCCCTCCCCCACACCATCCCCTCGTTCGGGAGTCCCCCTGGAGGCCCCTGCGCCGCTGCCGGGCCCACCCGACGCTCCTGTGGACGACCGACCGGGAGGCTGCCGTGCGGAAGTGCCGCCTGATGCCGGGGCGGCGCTGTCGCGGGCGTCGGACGCGACGGAGGGGCCGCCACCGGAGGCGCGCGGGACGACGGCGCGCTCGGTGGGCGTCCGCTCCCGGGCATCGGCAGACGTCCGCCCGGAACCTTCGCCGGGCAACCGGCCAGGGCCTCCGCCGACCACCCGTACGGGGCCGTCCGCCGCCCGTACGGGACCGTTGCCGGATGGCCGGGAGGGGCCGCCGCCGGGCATCCGGTCCGGGCCGCCGTCGGGTCCTGCCCCACGGGCGGGGGCGGGAGCGTGGACGGAGGCGGTGGACCGGACGCCCGGGTCGGCCCGCCGGGAGCCCGGGCCCGCGGGCCAGGCACCCGGGTCGATGGGCCAGGGGCCCGGGTCGGCGGGCCGGGAGCCCGGGTCGGTGGGCCAGGGGGTGGGGGGTGGGGTGGGGGTCATAGGAGGGCGTCCGCGGTGTGGCGGGAGGCGATGCGGGCGGCGAGGACGTGCTTGCAGGGGCCGCGGGAGCCGCGGTGGTCGAACCACCACTCGCACGTGCAGCTCCCGTCGGCGATGCCGACCTGGCGGGTGCCGCCGGAGGTGGTGACGCGGGCGTGGTCGCCGTCGAGGGTGACGGCGCCCGCTTCGACGAGCGCCCGGGCGGCCGTGAGGCGCGGGTTGAGCTGCGCCACCTGGTCGCGGTCGTAGGGCAGCTCGCGGTGGAAGTGGCCCGCCTCGTACAGGTCGTAGCCGACGCGCCCGGCGGTGCCGAGCTGGGTGAGCGCGGCGCGTACGCGGGCGGCGGGGAGCCCGGAGCGGTCGGCGAGCAGGCCGATCTCGACGGCGGGCTCGAAGTTGAGCAGCATCCCGATCACGTCGGCGTCGCCGGCGGCCTCGTCGGTGGCGAGGTCGTCGAGGACGGCGCCTTCGCCGGAGAAGCCGCGCCACGGCTGGGGCGAGACGGCGAGCGTGTAGCGCATGCCGGGCAGTTCGAGCTCCCAGGCGCTGGCCTGGTGGCCGGCGTCGGCGCCGGCGGGCGGACCGTAGACGCGCAGGGCCTTGGCGAAGCGCAGCAGCGGCATGAGGGTGGCGACGCGGCCGGCGCCGGACAGGCAGACGGAGCCACGGCCGGGCCCGGCGGCCAGGCGCAGGTCGCCGCCGGCGGGAACGGCCCACACGGTGGCGGACGCCTTGCGCGGCAGGGAGCGCAGGAAGCGGACGGCCTGCGGCCCCTTGAGCTCGGCGCGCAGGTCGAAGCCGGCGGCGATCACCTGGACCTCGGCGAAGCCGCGCAGCCACCGGCTGGGCAGCGGCACCTTCTTCTCGACGACGGCGCCGTCGAGGGTGGTGACGGTGAGCTCGTCGGGGCCGACGCCGAGGTGGAGGGGGTCGCGTCCGCCGACGCGGGCGAGCGACTCGCGCAGCGGCCCGTTGACGTCGACGTTGGTGGTGCCCCGGTCGAGCACGTCGCCGTCGAGGGCGAGCACGTCGAGGCGGGCGTAGACGCCGCCGCAGGCGGAGAACGACTCGAACCTGAGCCGGTCGCCGTCGCAGGTCACCACCGGGTCGCGGGTCCAGCCGGGGCGGGGCTGGTGGTAGCGGGCCATGGCCACGTCGGCGACGGCCAGCAGGCCGGCGGCGGCGGGGGCGGCCTGGGTGAGGAGCCCGCTGAAGAACCGGGGATGGGTCTGGGGGCCCGACAGGGCCGTGCCGCCGGAGGTGGACAGGCCGAGCCGGCCGTCGGCGAGCACGGAGGGCCCGGCGTAGGAGTACGCCTGCACCGCTTGAGTCATGGCCCGGACGATAGTGATCACCACCGACACAATCGGGTCCGGTACGTAAAACCTCCGATGCGCGGGGCGGGAGAGGGTTCCACAATGAGCCTGGTGCTCACCGTCGACCTGGCCCGTGTCTGTTTCGCCCGCTTCTCCGTGCCGGCGGGCCAGGCGTCGTGGACCAGTGCCGAGCACCCGATCGGCTTCGCGGCGACGCAGCTCGTGGCCTCGTGGACGGCGCGGACGCCGCCGGGCTCGTGGATCGAGGTGGAGCTTCAGGCGACGACGGCGGCGGGTTCGCGGACCAGGTGGTACGTGATGGGCCGCTGGTCGGAGCACGGCGAGCCGCGCACGTCGGTCCCGGGGCAGGGGGACGAGGACGGGGACGTGGCGGTCGACACGTTCGTGGCGCGGCGGCCGGTGACGGCGTTCCGGGTGCGGGTGACGGCGCACGGCGCGGGGGCGCGCGTGCACGGGCTGGGCGTGATGGCCTCGGCGCTGCCGGCCCGGCCCGCGCCGAGCGCGCCGGGGCCGGGCGGGGCCTTCCATCTGGTGGTGCCGGCGCATTCGCAGCACGAGCACGCCGGGCACCACCCGCAGTGGGACGGCGGCGGCGCGAACTGGTGCGGCCCGGCGGCGGTGGCCATGGTGCTCGCCTACTGGGGCCGTGGCCCGGCGGCTGACGAGCTGGGCTGGGTGGGCGCGGGCGACCCGTGCCCGGCGGTGGACCACGCGGCGCGCGGCGCCTACGACACCAGCTACCAGGGCACCGGCAACTGGCCGTTCAACGTGGCGTACGCGGGCACGTACGGGCTGGCCGGTCTCGTGACGAGGCTGCGGTCGGCGGCGGAGCTGGAAGTGCTGGTGCGCGCCGGGATCCCGGTGATCACGTCGCAGTCGTTCAAGGAGCACGAGCTCCCGGGCTCCGGCTATTCCACGGGCGGGCACATCATGGTCGTCACGGGGTTCACGGCCGCGGGCGACGTCATGGTCAACGATCCGGCCGCGCCGGGCGACGCGCAGGTGCGCCGGGTCTATCCGCGTGCCGCGTTCGAGCGGGTGTGGCTGCGGAGCTCCGGCAGCGGCGGGATCGCGTACGTGCTGCACCCACCCGAGATGTCCTTGCCCCCGTCAAATGGCAATTGGTGAAATATGAGTATTCGACCGATCGATGTGGCCCGGACCGACGGCGGCCCCCAGTGGGTTGAGGCGGTGGCCACGCCGGAAGGCGTCGAGGTGTGGTGGGACGAGCCGCGCCCGCACGAGGGCGGCCGGCGTTGCGTGGTGCGGCGCCTGCCGGGCGGCGAGCGGGTGGACGCCCTGCCGGACGGCTGGAACGCGCGCAACCGGGTGATCGAGTACGGCGGCCGGTCGTGGCGCCCGCTGCCCGGTGGCGGCCTGGTGTTCACGAACTGGGCCGACCAGCGCGTCTACCGGATCGGCGGCGGCGACCCGGTGGCGCTGACGCCGGCGGGCCCGGCCCGTTACGCCGACCTCTACCTGCCGCCGGGCCGCGACGAGGTGTGGGCGGTGCGGGAGAGCGCGGACGTGCGCGACCTGGTGGCGATCCCGCTGGACGGCGGGCCGCTGACGGTGATCGCCGAGGCGCAGCGTTTCCTGATGAATCCGCGTTTGTCGCCCGACGGGCGGCATGTCGCCTGGATCGGCTGGGACCATCCGGCGATGCCGTGGGACGCCACCGAGCTGTGCGTGGCGCCGCTCGGCCCCGGCGGGCAGGCGGGGCCGTACGAGGTGGTCGCGGGCGGGCCGGACGAGTCGGTGGTGCAGGCGGAGTGGCGCGACGACGACACGCTGTACGCGATCACCGACCCGACGGGCTGGTGGAACGTGCACCTGATCGGCAGGGACGGCACGCGGATCCGCAACCTGACGCCGGTCGAGGCGGAGTTCGGCCACGCGGCGTGGAAACCGGGCTCGGGCTGCCTGGCGGTGGCCGGTGACCGGCTGGCGGTCGTGTACGGCACGCCGGACCGGCGCAGGCTGGCCGTGCTGGACCCGGGCGGCGGCGAGCTGCGCGACATCGGCGGGGAGGCCACCTACTGGGCCTCGACGGTGTCGGCGGCCGGGGGCAAGGTCGCGGCGGTGTCGGCGACCCCGTACACGCCTCTGGAGGTGATGCTCGTCGACCTCGACGGCGGCGGGCACGAGGTGGTGTCGGCGCCCAAGGAGCTGCCGGAGCGGGACCTGCTGCCGGTGCCGGAGGCGGTGACGGTCGAGGGCGTGCACGCGCACCTGTATCCGCCGGCGGGGACGCGCGGCCCGGCCCCGTACGTGATCTTCGTGCACGGCGGGCCGACCGGCAACCACCCGGTGATGCTGGACCTGGAGATCGCCTACTTCACCAGCCGGGGGCTGGGCGTGGCGGTGGTCAACTACGGCGGCTCCACCGGCTACGGCCGCGCCTACCGCGAGCGGCTGCGGCACCAGTGGGGCGTGGTCGACGTGCAGGACTGCGCCAAGGTGGCGCGCGGGCTGGTGGAGCTGGGCCGGGCCGACGCGGCGCGGATCGCGATCCGGGGCGGCAGCGCGGGCGGCTGGACGACGGTGGCGGCGCTGGTGCACAGCGACGTGTTCGCGGGCGGCGTCGCCCATTACGCGATCACCGACCCGGAGAGCTGGGCGGCCGAGACGCACGACTTCGAGTCGCGCTACCTCGACGGCCTGATCGGCCCGCTGCCGGAGACGCGGCAGCGCTACAGCGAGCGCTCGCCGCTGCTGCACGCGCACCGGGCGTCGGGGCCGTGCCTGATGCTGCACGGGCTGGAGGACGCGATCGTGGACGTCGGCCAGGCCGAGCGGTTCGTCGCGGAGCTGGACAGGAACGGCAAAGAGTGGGCCCTGCTCACCTTCGAGGGCGAGCAGCACGGCTGGCGCAGGGAAGAGACGATCGTGGCGGTGCTGGAGGCCGAGCTGGCCTTCTACGGACTGATCTTCGGGTTCGAGACGCCCGAGGTGGCGCCGCTGAAGCTGGAGGGCAGGAAGTGAAGAGCGTCGCCGAGATCTGCTCGGACCTGATCAGGTTCGACACCACCAATCCGGGCTCCGGGGAGCGGCCGGCCGCCGAGTACGTGGCCACGCTGCTGGCCGACGCCGGGCTGGAGCCGGAGGTGTTCGAGTCCGCGCCGCGCCGCACCACGGTGGTGGCGCGGATGGCGGGCGACTCCCCGGACGCGCTGCTGGTGCACGGGCACCTGGACGTGGTCCCGGCCGACCCGGCCGAGTGGCGGATGCACCCGTTCTCCGGCGAGATCGTCGACGGGTGCGTCTACGGCAGGGGCGCGGTCGACATGAAGGGCTCGTGCGCGATGACCCTGTCGGCGGTGCTGGGCATGCGGGCGCTGGGCGTGCGGCCCCGGCGGGACGTGGTGCTGGCGTTCCTGGCCGACGAGGAGGCGACCGGCGACTTCGGCTCGCGGCACGCGGTGACCGAGCACCGGGAGCTGTTCGACGGGGTCACGCAGGCGATCAGCGAGTCGGGCGGGTTCAGCGTCGACTCCGGCGGCCACCGCGTCTACCCGGTGGCGGTGGGCGAGCGCGGCACCGCGTGGATGAAGCTCACCGCGCACGGCGTGGCCGGGCACGGCTCCCGGCCCGCGGTGGACAACCCGGTCGCGACGCTGGTGCACGCGCTGTCGCGCATCGCCTCCTACCAGTGGCCGGTACGGGTCACGCCGTCGGTCGCGGCGCTTCTCGACAGCCTGTCGGAGATCACCGGGCAGCCGATCGACCTGGACCGGCTGGACGCCGAGGCGCGGCGGCTCGGCTCGCTCGGCAAGCTGTTCGAGGGGCAGATCCGCAACTCGGCCAACCCGACGATGCTGGAGGCCGGCTACAAGGTGAACGTGGTGCCCTCGACCGCCGAGGCGCACGTGGACGGCCGCTACCTGCCGGGGCTGCAGGAGGAGTTCCTGGCGACGATCGACGAGCTGCTCGGGCCGAAGATCACCCGGGAGTTCGTCAACCTGGAGGACGCCCCGGCCGCGCCGTACCCGTCGTCGTTCTTCGACGAGCTGGCCGCCAGCCTCGTGGCCGAGGACCCGCTGGCCAGGCCCGTGCCGTACGTGATGAGCGGCGGCACGGACGCCAAGTCGTTCGCCAGGATCGGCATCGAGGGGTACGGGTTCGCGCCGCTCATGCTGCGGCCGGATCTGGACTACTTCGGGATGTTCCACGGCAAGGACGAGCGGGTGCCGGTGGAGGGCCTGGAGTTCGGCGTCCGGGTGCTGACGCGGCTGCTGTCGTGAGCCCCCGGTAGCGGAGTGCCGCCCGCCGTGCGGCGCAGCGTGAGCCGCACGGCCAGGCCGCCCAGGACGGCTGAGGCCAGCAGGAGGATTCCCGCCTCGGTCCACTGGAAGCGCCAGAACATCGACGGCGGGTGGTAGGTCACCGCGTAGCGGTAGCCCGCGTCGAACAGGCACTTGTGCCAGGAGTCGGTGTTGCGGCTGGCGCGCCCGGCGTCCAGCCGCCGCTCGCAGGCCGCGGACGTGTCCGCCGTGCCGACCTCGCGCCCGGCCGGGTCCACCCAGGCGCCGCCGCCGACGAGCCGGGCGTCGGGGTCGGCGAGCACCACGCTGCCGGTCAGCTCGGCGCGCTGCGGGGTGGCGTAGTGGTCGCTGAGCGCGAACAGCGCGAACATGGTCGCCGCCACCCCGGCCACGACCAGCGCCATCGCCGGGAGCGTCCGCTTGAGCACCGCCCCGGCCAGCGTCCCCAGCGCGAACGCGTACAGCCACCAGGCGGCCGGGGCCACCCCGGTCATGTTGAAGATCCCGATGTTGCCGAACCCGGAGTCGATCCCCTCCCGGAACACCGGCCGCCACAGGCTGACCATCAGCGACAGCAGCAGCCCGCCGGCCACCACCGCGCCGCCGAGCACGGCCAGCTTGACCGCCAGCCACCGCCGCACCGGCACCCGCTGGGTCCAGGCCAGCAGGTGGGTGCCGCGCTCGTACTCCCTGCCGAGCAGCGGCGCCCCCCAGAACGCGCCGATCAGCGCGGGCAGCACGAGCGGCATCCAGCCGAACACCGAGTAGACCGCGTCGTAGCGCTCCCCGAGGCCGACGGCCGCCTCCAGCGACCCGCAGAACGCGGTGCCCCCCGGGCAGCCGCCGGGCACGTGCGCGGCCACGAACGACCGTGCTTCGAGGGCGGAGCCGAGCAGCAGCAGGCCGAGCGCGGCCAGGAAGCCGGCGGTGACGAGGATCTGCGCCCGGTGCTGGCGCCAGGTGACCCAGATCATCCGGCCACCTCCGCGGGCGCGGGCAGCGCCGCCGACGCGGGGCTGCGCAGGTAGCCCATGACGAGCTCGTCCAGGCCCGGCCGCCGGGCGTTCCAGCGCGGGTCGGGCGGCGGCCCGCCGCGCACGAGCAGGCTCACCTGCCTGCCGGTGCGGCTCTCCCCGACGACGTCGCATCCGGCGGCGGAGGCGCCGGCCGGGCCGGTCAGCACGCTGTGCCCGCCGAGCAGGTCCTCGATGTCGCCGCTGACCTGGAGCCGCCCGCCGTTGAGCACGATCAGCCAGTCGCAGGTGTCCTCCAGGTCGGAGACGACGTGCGAGGACAGCAGCACGGTCAGCCCGCGCTCGGCCACCTCGGCCATGATCGAGCGCATCACGTCGTGCCGGGCGACCGGGTCGAGGTTGGCCAGCGGCTCGTCCAGCACCAGCAGGTCGGGCAGCCGGGCCAGCGCGAGGGTCAGCGCGACCTGCGCCCGCTGCCCGCCGGACAGCCGGCCGACCCTGCCGGTGAGCGGGATGCCGAGCCGGTCCAGCCGTCTCCTGGCCGCCTCCTCGTCCCAGCGGTCGTTGGTGCGGCGGCCGAAGCGCAGCGTCTCCGCGACCGTGAACGTCTCGTACAGCGGCTTGTCCTGGGCCACGAACGCGGCCTGCCCGCGCACCGTGACGCCGCCCCGGGCGGGGGCGAGCAGGCCGACGGCGGCGTGCATGAGCGTGGTCTTGCCGGCGCCGTTGGGGCCGACCAGCGCGGCCACGCGCCCGGCCGGGACGGCCAGCGAGCAGTCGCGCAGCACCCAGGAGCGGCGGCGGCGCACGGCCAGCCCGGTGACCTCCAGCGCGTTCACGCGACGCCCTCACGCGCGGAGCCGGCCAGCACCGCGCCGAACAGCGCCCGCAGGTCCTCCTCGTCCAGCCCGGCGGCGCGCGCCTGGCGCACCCACTCCTCCAGCCCGCGCCGCAGCCGGTGGTGGTCGGCCAGCGTCGGCCCGGCGATCCCCTGCTCGACGAACGTGCCCAGCCCCGGCCGGCCCGCCACCAGGCCCTCGCGCTCCAGCTCCCGGTAGGCCTTGAGCACGGTGTTGGGGTTGATGGCCAGGCTCTCGACGACCTCGCGCGCGGTGGGCAGCTGGTCGCCGGGCCGCAGCGTGCCGAGCCGCAGCGCCTGTTTGACCTGGTGGACGAGCTGGAGGTAGGTCGCCACCCCCGATCCCCGGTCGAGCTGGAACTCGATCACGAAACCACCCTTTCACTATTCGAATAGCGAAAGGGTGGTGGATCGGGGTGGCGGCTGTCAACCGGCCCTGTCCTCCAGCACGCCGTCGACGTAGACGTCGAGCTTCTCGTTGTAGAAGGCGATCAGGCCCGCGACGCGCTCGCTCTCCGGCAGCGGCGTGCGGTAGGACCAGGCCAGGTCATCGTGGCCGTTGACCGACCAGTATTCGGCCGTGCCCTTGTACGGGCAGCGCGTGACCGTGGCGGTGGGCTCCAGCAGGTCGAGCCGGACGTCGGTCTTCGGCAGGTAGTAGCGGGGCCGCAGGCCGGTCTCGAACAGGACCCGGGCGTTGCGCGAGTCGGCCACCGTCACCCCGTCGACCTCCACCCGCACGTGCCGCGAGCTGGGCAGGATGTCGACGCGCGTGTACGGGTCGCGCGCGTGCACGTACACCTCCTCGTCCTCCTCGAACCAGGCGTCCATCGCGTCCCAGTCGAAGCGGACGTGACCCCGTACCGGCTCCAGGGGCACGTCGTCGCCGTAGACGAGCGCCTCGCCGCCGCCCGGGGCGAGCGTGTGGACGGCGGCCTCGCCCCGGCTCGGCGAGCGGCGGGTCTCGCCCGTGGGCTTGAGCGCGTCCGGCTCGACGTCCTCCAGCGGGAAGTAGTAGGTCGGGTAGTGCGGGCTCTCCCACACCATCAGGGCGCGGGTGGTGTCGGCGACCGCGCGGCCGCCCAGATAGGTCCTGACTCGCTTGGCCGTGCGCTCGACGCGCACCCGGCCCCGGCTCGTGGCGTCCATGCCCGCCGCAACCGCGCGGCAGGCTCCCCTATTCCGGTGTCACGCGCCCGCTATCCGATGCCGAACGCCGCCAGCGTGCCCCACGTGACGAGCGTCCCGACGAGCGTCCCGGCGGCCACCTGGGCCCACGTGTGGTGCGTCAGCCGCACCCGGGCCCAGCACACCAGCGCCACCACCGCCGCCCCCGCCGCCAGCGTCGGCGCCGCGGGCAGCACGTGGGCCAGCACCACCACCGTGCCCGCCGACACCGCCGCGTGGAAGGAGATCTTCCAGCGCAGCGTCACCGGGATCGTCACGGCCAGCGCGGCCAGCATCGCCGTCACCGTCGCCACCAGCAGCGTCGGCGCGCCGAGCACCCCCAGCAGCAGCAGCGCGAACAGCACCGCGCCGACGGCGGCCAGCAGCGGGCCGGTGCGGCGGGCCCGGTCGACGATGTGGTGGGAGTCGAGCCGCCCCGAGCGCACGCCCACGGCGATCACCGCGGCGGGCACGCCGCCGCACAGCACGGAGGCCACCAGCCCCCACACCGCCCCCGCCCAGCCCTCCGCGATGAGCCCCACGGCGGGCGGCATGGCGATCACCAGCACCTGCGGCGCCAGCAGGTCCGTCACCCTCCGCGCCAGGAGATCGGCCGTCATGTGACGGAAGATTACGCGATCATGGGAGCGGGGCCGCGTCAGCCCTTGCCCGCGGCGTTGACGATGCGCGTCGTCGACCGGTCGGGGATGGCCTCCAGCTCCCAGCACTCGGCGCCGAGCAGCGCCGCCGCCGCGCACCGGCCGCCCGCGTGCGGGTCGCCCGCGGTGTGCGCGAGCGCGCCGGGCCGCATCGGGGTGAGCAGGTCGATGTAGTCCTCGGGCCCGTGCGCCTCCGGCGGCCCCGTCACGATGAACACCCCCGTCACGAACCGCAGCGCCGCCAGCAGCTCGGCGCGCTCGGCCGCCGGGTTGAACGGCCGCGAGGGGCCCTTCCACGCGCGCACCCGCGGGTCGTCCTCCACGCCGACGACGAGCGGCAGCCCTCGCGCGGCCACCGCGCCCAGGTAGCGCACGTGGCCCACGTGCAGGATGTCGAAGACTCCGGTCACGACCGCTGCCCCCGGGTGGTCGTACCGCTGCACCCAGACGGCCTCCAGGCTGCTCACGCAGGCACTCCTCCTAGTCGACTCGTCGATCGCAGCGTACTAGGCGCTCGCGCCTCGTGACCTGCCGGGGACGCGCTACCCCGCCTGTCCCGCAGGACATCGGGCCTGGTGCCGCGCGGGCAAGGGCATTCGCACCTTTTCGCGACCATCCTCCGCCCCGGCGTGGCGCGTCTCATGACGTCGCCGCATTCAGGGGGGTTCCACCGTGGCCACGCCGGACTCGCAACACGATCTCGCGCTCCGATTCCCGGGGGTGCCGTCGCAGGTCGCGGGGGCGCGCGGCCTGGTGACGGCCGTGCTCGGCCGCGACCATCCGCTGCACGACGACTGCGCGCTGCTGACCAGCGAGCTGGCCACCAACGCGATCCTGCACTCGCGCTCGGGCGACGGCGGCTCGTTCACGGTGGCGGTGCGGGTCTGCGGGGAACTGGTGCGCGTGTGGGTGGAGGACGGCGGCTCGGAGGCGCCGCCGTGCGTGTGCCGGGCCGACCCGTACGCGACGGGCGGGCGGGGGCTGCCGCTGCTGGAGGCGCTCAGCCACCGCTGGGGCTTCACCCGGCACGACGGCGCCACCCGCGTGTGGTTCGAGCTGCTGCTGGTGACCGTGCCCGCCGGGTGGACCGCCCGGAGCCGTACCGGGACCGGCTGAGCCCCGGGCCGCCCGCGTCAGTGGTGGGAGCCCTCGCGGCCGAGGGTCTTCTCGGGGGTGGCGCCGGGGCGGGTCCACTGCGGCACCGGGCGGCTGTCCGGCCCCCAGGTGGCGGCGCCGTCCACGTCGGAGCGCCAGTACCAGCACGGGTGACGGCCCTCCGGGCGGCCCTCCGGGTTGTCCTCCCACGCCTCGCCGCGCCCGTACGGCGTCATGTCGAGCAGCCCGAAGCAGCCGTTGGCCGGCTCGTTGCCCCGGCCGGTCGTGGAGTAGGTCAGGAACACCCGCTCGCCCTCGCGCAGGAAGCAGGAGAGGGCGGCCATGCCGCCGCCGAGCGGCTCGTCCAGGCCGCGCACCGAGTACCACGGCTGGGTGTAGCCCATGAACGCGGTGAAGGCGGCCACCTCGTCCCAGCGGCCCGGGGTCAGCACGGCGAACGAGACGCCCCGCGTGCCGAGGTAGACGACGGAGTCCTTCAGATGCCAGGCCATCGTGGTGCAGCCCTCGCACTGGCCCTGGTGCGGCGCGCCGTCGTACCACATGTGCTTGTAGACCACGAGCTCCTCGCGCCCCTGGAACAGGTCCAGGAACGGCACCGGCCCGTCGGCGCCGACGACCTCGGCCGTCCCGTCGAACTCCACCATCGGCAGCCGGCGGCGCGCCGCCGCGATGGCGTCGCCCTCACGGGTGTGGGCCTTCTCCCGGACCAGCAGCTCGTCCCTGGCCGCCTGCCAGGTCGCCAGGTCGACGACGGGCGGGCGGCCGGGCAGCGCCCCGGCCGGGTCGCTCGGCGTGGTCGTCATCATGTCCTCCGTGGTGTCTCGTGCCGGACGGCGACGGTCGCCGTCCTGATCAGCGGACTTCCCCGAAACAACGAGCGGTGTTCAGACGTCCAGCCGGCACAGGCCCTCGGCCAGCGCCTTGGTGCTGAGCCGGGTGCGGCTGTCGCAGCCCAGCTTGGCGAAGATGTGCTCCAGGTGCGTGGTGACCGTGCGGACGCTGAGCACCAGCGCGGCGGCGATCTGCGGGTTGGAGTCACCGGCCGCGACCCGGGTGAGCACGTCCACCTCGCGGCCGGTCAGCTCGTACGGCAGCGCGCAGGGCCGTTCGGCCACCACGGCGCCCTGCAGTCCGCCCTGGAAGCCGACCCCGGCCCGCAGCAGCCGCATCTCGTGCCAGCGGCCCTGCCCGTCGAGCCAGAGGCCGTGCCGGTTGAGCTCGCGCGAGTCGATGAACGCCCGCGCGTAGGCGGCGATCGCCGGGTCGTCCCACAGCTCCGGCGAGGTCTCCAGGCCGGGCACGCCGCGCCGGACGCCGAGCCGGTCGAACGCCACCGCCCGGAACCCGCCCGGCAGCCCCACCGGGTCGATCACGCACCGGGTGAGGTCGGTGACGTGCGCGAGCATGGGGCTCACCGCGCCGACCAGCGCGGCGGTCAGCTCGGGGAAGGCGTCGCGGGTGGCCAGGTGCAGCAGCCCGGTGTAGCGGCCCCCGGCCAGGAACAGCGGCGCCGTCAGCCCGGCCCGCCAGCCGTACGGGGCCAGGTGGCGGCGGAAGTAGCGCTCGGTGCCCGGCTCGGGCATCGCGACCGGCGCCCGGGTGGCCATCGCCCTGCGGTACGCCTCCAGCGCCGCGTACTCCTCGGCCGCGTCGCCGTCGATGCGCCGGTGGCCGTCGGAGACGACGCTGTGGTGGCGGCCGGTGGCGGGGTCGAAGGCGACGAACTCGTAGGCGTCCAGCGGCACGACCTCGCGCAGCGCCGCCATCGCGCCGTGCGCTCCGCTCCCCCCGGCGACCTGGTAGCCGACCTCGGCGAACGCCCGCAACTGGCGCACGGGCAGGGTGATCTCGGCCACGGTTCTTTATATCATTTGCCGTTTTTTGCAGGGCCTTGGCGAGGCCACCGGTGTTAGGGTGCCCGTATGCAGCGCGCTTCCGTCACGACGACGCCGGACCCAGTCCCGGCGCGCTGACTTCTGTCTCCCGGGCGAATGCCCGGGATCGGATCGGTCGTTCGCCCTTTCACCGCAAAGGACGATCATGAACGACCACCGCAGACTCGGCCGCGAGCTGGGCATCTTCGACACCGACCCGCTGATCGGCTCCGGGCTGCCGTTCCTGCTGCCCGCCGGGGCCGCCGTGCGCAAGGCCGTCGAGGACTACGTGCACGAGCTCGAACGCCGCAACGGCTACCAGCACGTCCACTCGCCCGTGCTCGGCAAACGCGAGCTGTACGAGCGGTCCGGGCACTGGGCGCACTACGCCGAGGACATGTTCCCGGCGATGCGCGTCGGCGGTGAGGAGTACGTGCTGCGGCCCAGCCTGTGCCCGCACCACGCGCTCGTCTACCGCTCCCGCCAGCGCAGCCACCGCGACCTGCCGCTGCGCCTGGCCGAGCTCGGCGGCATGTACCGCGCCGAGCTGTCGGGCGTGCTCGGCGGCCTCACCCGGGTGCGCGCCATCCAGCTCAACGACGGGCACGTGTTCTGCCGCCCCGAGCAGGCGGCCGGCGAGGTGTCGGCGGCGCTCGACCTGATCGAGGCCGCGCACGCCCAGCTCGGCATCCGGGCCGCCCGCTACCGGCTGTCGCTGCGCGGCGACGGCGCCAAGTTCGTCGACGACCCGGAGCTGTGGGCGCGCTCGGAGGCCGTGCTGCGCGAGGTGCTCCAGCGGCGCGGGCGCCCGTACGACGAGGAACGCGGCGAGGGCGCCTTCTACGGGCCGAAGATCGACATCCAGATCGCCGACCCGGCCGGCCGCGAGTCCACCCTGTCCACCGTGCAGGTCGACTACTTCCAGCCGGAGCGCTTCGAGCTGTCCTACGCCGGCGGCGGGCGTCCCGTCATGGTGCACCGCAGCGTCGTCGGCGGCCTGGAACGGCTGCTCGCCCACCTCGTCGAGGTGCACGCCGGCGCGTTCCCCGCCTGGCTCGCGCCCGTGCAGGCCGTCGTCCTGCCGCTGTCGGACGCCGAGCAGCCCGCCGCCGAGGACCTGGTACGGCGGGCCGTCGCCGAAGGGCTGCGGGCCGAGCTGGCCCCCGCGGCCAAGGGCAGCCTCGGCGCCCGCATCCGGGCCCACCGGCTGGTGCCGTACCAGCTCGTGGTGGGCCCGCGTGAGGCGGCGAGCGGGGCGGCGTCGGTGCGGCTGCGGGACGGCAGCCAGGCGGGCGCGGTGCCGCTCGCCGAATTGGCCGCTCGGGCCAGGCCACGGTTTTCAGGCGGACAATAATCCCATAAAGGTAACGGAGTCTTCCCACGGCCTGTAAACCCCTCGTAAATTGCCCCCAGTGCCGTGTCGGGAGGAATCGTTGTGACCGAGCTGAGCGACCGAGAGGCCGACCTGGTTTCGGCGCACGAACAAGAACGGCCCGCCCGGCGGCTCGGCGGAATCCTGCGGCTCGCCGTGTGGATCGTCGGAGCCCTGCTGTCGGCCTACTCGATCGCGGTGGTCTTCTGGCCGGTCGAGGCGTTGCAGCATCGGATGACGTTCCTGGCGGTGGCGCTGCCGCTGGTGTTCCTGGCCTACCGCTCCGGGCTGGGACCCGCGCTCCACCGCCTGCGCCGCCGCCGGCCGTCGCCGTCCCCGGATGGGGCGGTGGCGCCGACGCTCCCGGAGTTCCCCGCGCCCGACGACGCCACCGTGGAGGTCCCCACCGCCCCTGCCGTCGCCCCCACCGTCGAGCTGCCCGCCGCCGCCCCGGGCGCGGCCGCCACCGTGGAGACGGTCACCCCCACGGAAACGCTCCCCGCGGCGACGGCGGCCGCACCGGACGAGCCGGCGTCCGGCGGGGGCGCGGGATCGGAAGCGGGCACGGGGCCGGGCGCGGGATCGGAGGCGGGCCGGGAGTGGCCGACCGTCGGCGACTGGGTGCTGGCGGTGCTGTCGGTGGCGGTGCTGGTCTATCCGCTGGCCGACATCGACGCCTTCCGGGACCGGGGCTCCGGGGCGGCGCTGACCGGGCTGGACGTGGTGGCGGGGCTGGCGCTGACCGGGCTGCTGCTGGAGGCGGTACGGCGGACCGTCGGCTGGGCCCTGGCCGCCATATGCGCATTTTTCCTGGCTTATGCCTATTTCGGGGTGTATTTGCCCATTGACTGGACCATCGGTCACCGCGGATTCGACCTGGCCCAGATCGTCTCGCAGCTCTATACGGGCACCGAAGGCTTTTTCGGCGTCCCTTTGCAGGTCGCCGCCAGCTACATCATCCTTTTCACCGTCTACGGCGCCGTCCTCGACTTCTCCGGCGCCAGCAAGTTCTTCATCGACCTGAGCTTCGCCGCCTTCCGCAGGTCGCGCGCCGCCCCCGGCCGGACGGTCACCACGGCGGGCTTCCTGCTCGGCACCGTGTCGGGCTCGGGCGTGGCGACGACCGTGAGCCTCGGCAGCGTCGCCTGGCCGGTGCTGCGCCGGGCCGGCTACCCGAGGGAGCCCGCGGCCGGGATCCTGGCGGCGAGCGGCATCGGCGCGATCCTGTCGCCGCCGACGCTGGGCGCGGCGGCGTTCATCATCGCCGAGCGCCTCAACGTCGGCTACCTGGAGGTGCTGATCTACGCGACGGTCCCGACGATCCTGTACTACCTGGGGATCTTCCTGGCCATCGAGATCGACTCGCGCCGGTTCGGGACCCGCGCGGTGCCGGTGGACGCCCCGCCCGTCGGCAGGCTGCTGCTGCGCTTCGGCTACCACTTCAGCTCGCTGCTGATCATCGTGGTGCTGATGGCGCTGGACTACTCGGCCTTCCTGTCGGTGGTGATCGCCACGGTGGTGGCGTTCGGGCTGTCGTTCCTGGACCCGGCGCACCGGATGGGCCCGCGGCGGGTCTGGCACGCGCTGGCCAAGGGCACGCTGGAGGTGCTGCCGGTCACGGCGGTGTGCGCGGCGGCGGGCATCATCGTGGGCGTCATCACCCAGACCGGGCTCGGACTCAACCTGAGCAAGATCATCGTGGACTTCGCCGCGGGCAGCCTGGTGCTCACCACGCTGCTGGCGGCCGGGGCGGTCATGCTGCTCGGCCTGGCCGTGCCGGTGACCGCGAGCTTCATCATCGCCGCGGTCATCATCAGCCCGGCGCTCATGACGCTGGGCGTGACCGAGCCCGAGGCGTACATGTTCGTCTTCTACTACGCGGTCCTGTCGGAGGTGAGCCCGCCGACGGCGCTGTCGGCGGTGGCGGCGTCGGCGATCACGGGCGGCAACACGTACCGGACGATGCTGCTGACCTGGCGCTACACGCTGCCGGCGTTCCTGGTTCCGTTCGCGTTCGTGCTGACGCCCAACGGGCAGGCCCTGCTCGGCCAGGGGCCGATCGGCACGGTGCTGGCGATGACGGCGGTCTCGGCGGTCGCGGTGGCCGCGCTGGCGATGGCCACCGGCGGGCTGAGCGGCGTGCCCGAGCGGCTGCTGGCCGCCTGCGCCGCCATGCTGCTGCTGTTCCTCGAACCCGTCCCGATCGCGGCCGGCCTGGCCGTCCTGGCGGTCGCGGCTGCCGTACACCTCATCAGGAGAAGGAGAACCCCAGCGTGAAGCGGATCTTTGCGGTGCTCGCCGCGCTCGCCCTGATCGCGGGCTGCGGCGGTTCGGGGAACCGGCTGTCCGTCGCCACCGGCGGCACCACGGGCGTCTACTACGTCTACGGCGGCGGCCTGGCCGCGCAGCTGTCGAACAACATCGCCAACACCCAGGCCACCGCGTCCGTCACCTCGGCCTCGATCGAGAACATCAAGCTGCTGGCCACCGGCAAGGCCGACATCGGCTTCTCCCAGTCCGACACGGCGGCCGACGCGGTCGCGGGCACCGGCTCGTTCACCGGGAAGCAGCCGGTCAAGGCGCTGGCCCGGATCTACGACAACTACTCGCACGTGGTGGTGGCGCCCGGCGTCGCGGCGGAGAAGGTCGCCGACCTCAAGGGCAAGACGGTCTCGCTCGGCCCGCCGAACTCCGGCACCCAGGTCGTGGCCCGCCGCATGCTGGAGGCCGCCGGGCTGAACCCCGACAGCGACATCACCAAGCAGCAGCTGTCGATCAACGAGTCGGTGCAGGCGATCAAGGACGGCACCATCGACGCGTTCGTGTGGGTCGGCGGCCTGCCCACGGCCGGGGTGGTCGACCTGGCCACCACCAAGCCCGACATGAAGATGCTCGACACCAGCGACGTGCTGGCCGGGATGCAGGCCAAGTACGGCAAGCAGTACGTGGGGCTCGACATCGACATGAGCGTCTACAAGCTCCAGGGCACGGTCAGGACGGTCGGCATCGCCAACGTGCTGCTGGTGCCCGACGCGATGCCCGAACAGCTCGCCTACGACATCACCCGAACCCTGTTCGAGAAGAAGGCCGAGCTGGTCAAGGTGCACCCGGAGGCCGAGAAGCTCGACCGGGCGCTGGCCCAGCAGGTGGAGCCGGTCGCGCTGCACCCGGGCGCGGCCCGCTACTACAAGGAGAAGGGCTGAGCAGGGCGGCCCTCGCGCTCGCCGCGCTCGTGCTGGCGGCCGGCTCCGGCGACGGGGCCGGCCGCCCGGCGGTCAACGGGCTGCCGCTGCCCGCCTCCGGCGTGTTCGCGCTCGGCTACGTGCACAGCGTCTACCGGGCGCCGTCGGCCGAGGTGTTCACGGCCGAGGGCCGCCGGTTCACCATGCAGGCGGTCGTCTCGACCGGCGGCGGCGTGCTCGACTACTACGCGCTGGAGGGCGAGCGCCGCCGCCTGCCCGGCGGCGGGTGGCTGCTGGTCCTGGCCGAGCCCGTCACGTACGAGGAGCTGCCGCTGCTGGCCACCCCGATCGGCCGGCGGACGCTGCTGGCCGGGGGCCGCTGCCTGCCGCTGCACCCGGAGCGGGGCGCGCGGGCGGTGCGCGTCGCGGTGGGGGCCGCCAGGGCCGGGCGGGGCGGCCCGTGCCCGCCGCCCTACAACCAGTCCCTCTTCTTGAACGCCGCGTACAGCGCCACCGAGGCCAGCGCCACCAGCAACAGCGACATCCAGAAGCCCCACGGCTGGCCCTCGCCGGGGTAGGGCACGTTCTGGCCGTAGAAGCCGGTGATCATGGTGGGGACGGCGATGATGGCGGCCCAGCCGGTCAGCCGCTTCATGATCTCGTTCAGCCGGAAGCCCTGCTGGGCCAGCCGCGTCTCGCGCATGTTGGCCACCAGGTCGCGCAGCGACTCCACCCATTCGGCGGTGCGCAGCACGTGGTCGTAGACGTCCTCGTAGTAGGGGGCCATGCCGGTGCCGGCGATCAGCTCCTGGTCGCGGCGGAGCAGCGTGGAGACGATCTCCCGCATCGGCACCGCGATCTTGCGGAACCTGACGGTGGTCTTGCGCAGCTCGTACATCCTGCGCTGGAGCTCGCGGCCGTCGGCGAGCCGCTCCTCGAACAGCTCGTCCTCCAGGTCCTCGGCCTGCTGGTCGAGCTCCTGCACGAGCGCGAAGTGCCCGTCGACGACGGTGTCGAGCAGCCCGTGCAGCAGGAACGCCACGCCGTGGGAGGCCAGGTGGGCGGCCTTGTCCCAGCGCCTGACGACCTCGCCGATGTCGAAGGCGGCGCTCTGCCGGACGGTCACCAGCGCGTTCGGGGTGATGAACACGTCGATCTCGACCGGCGCGAACCGCCCGCCGTCGAAGTGCACCGCGTGCACGGTGATGAACAGGTGGTTGTCGTAGATGTCCAGCTTGGGGCGCTGGTACTCGTGGAGCACGTCCTCGACGGCCAGCTCGTGCAGCCCGAGCTCCTCGCCGATCGCCGCGACCTCCTCCTCCGTCGGCGCGCAGAGGTCGAACCAGACGACGTTGCCCCGGTCGGCCACGTGGTCGGAGACCTCCGCGATGGGGAAGCCCTCCTTCACCAGACGGCCGTTCCTGTACAGACGGGTGCGCATTCAAAGGAGTCTGGCAAACCGCGCGGCGTTCCGCACCGCCGCGCCGCCCGGATCGTTGTTGAAGTAGACGTACGCGTCCCGCCAGCCGGACTCGCGGACCCGCCTGGCCCACGTCTTCAGGGACGTGTCGCCGTACGCGAAACCGGCCCGCCCCTCGTGCAGCCGCACGTAGCCCCAGCCGGCGGTGTCCCAGAACGGGTTGCGCGGGCGGCCGAGCCGGTCGGCCCAGCACAGCGCCGCCCCGCGCGCCTCCAGGACGGCGCGCGTCCCGTCCGTCCACCAGGACGGGTGCCGGAACTCCACCGCCACCCGCGTCCCGGCCGGGAAGCAGCGCAGGCACCGGTCCAGGCGGCCGAGGTCGGCCCGCAGCGTGGGCGGGAGCTGCAGCAGGATCGGCCCGAGCTTGCCGCCGAGCCCGGCGACGGCCGCCATCAGCCGGGCGACCGGCTCCTCCGGCTCGGCCAGCCGCCGGATGTGGGTGAGGAACCGGCTGGCCTTGACCGCCATCACGAAGCCGTCCGGGGTCCGCTCGCGCCAAGCGGCGAACGTGCGCGGCGGCGGCAGCCGGTAGAAGGCGTTGTTGCTCTCGACGGTGGCGAACTCGGCAGCGTACGTCTCCAGCCACAGCCGCTGCGGGACGCCCTCGGGGTAGAGCACGCCGCGCCAGTCGCGATACTGCCATCCGGAGGTGCCCACCAACGTGCCCATGCACACGGGCTACCCCATCCGCGCGGGTGCAGTACTGTCGCACTTCGGAGTCCTGAGGAGGCCTTGGGGGATGGGCGCTGACCACGCGCACGGCACACGGGTGCGCACGTCGCGGCGGGCCGTCGTGGCGACCCTGGCGGTGCTGGTGCCGCTGGCTCTGGCCACGCTCGTGGCGCTGGTGTGGCTGTGGCCCGAGGGGCGGCAGGAGGCGGCCCAGCAGCACGCGGGCTTCGAGCGGCTCACCGGCACGGTCACCGCCGTCGTGCTGGAGCCGTGCCCGGAGGACGCGCCCGAGGCACCCCGGCCCGACCCGGCGACCTGCGGCAAGGCGAGCGTGATGCTCGACGACGGCAAAACCGTGACGATGGCGCTGCCGAGCGCGCCGGGCTCGCAGCGGTTCGCGGCGGGCGACGCGGTCGTGCTCCTGCACCACGCCGAGGCGGAGCCGGGCACGCCCGCCTACCAGCTGTCCGACCACGACAGGACGAGCCCGCTGTGGCTGCTGGGCGTGGCGTTCACGCTGGCGGTCATCGCCTTCGGCCGATGGCGCGGGCTGACGGCGCTGGCCGGGCTGGGCATCACGTTCGTGCTGCTGCTGACGTTCGTGATCCCGGGCATCCTGGAGGGCAAGCCGCCCATGCTGGTGGCCATCGCGGGCGCGGCGGCCATCATGCTGACGGTCCTCTACCTGACCCACGGCTTCACCGCCGCCACCTCGATGGCGGTGCTCGGCACGCTGGCCAGCCTCACCCTGACCGGCGTGCTGTCCTACCTGGTGATCGGGTTCGCCAGGCTCAACGGCGTCACCGACGACAGCGCGTTCACGCTGGGCATGAGCCTGTCGATCGACACGCAGGGGCTGCTGCTGGCCAGCATCATCATCGGCGCGCTCGGCGTGCTCGACGACGTGACCGTCACGCAGGCCGTCACCGTCGCGGAGCTGGCCGCCGCCAACCCCTCCTACGGCTTCCGCCGCCTCTACCGGGCGGGCAGCCGGGTGGGGCGGGCGCACATCGCCTCCGTCATCAACACGATCATCCTGGCGTACGCGGGCGCGTCGCTGCCGTTGCTGCTGCTGTTCAGCGTCGGCGAGCAGCCGCTCGGCGAGGTGCTGACGACGCCCGTCATCACGCAGGAGATCGCCCGCAGCGTGGTCGGCACGCTCGGCCTGATCGCCGCCGTGCCGATCACCACGGCGCTGGCCGCGCTGGTCTCCAGCCGCCGCGACCCGCACGAGCACGACGAGCCGCCCGGCGACCCGCACCACCACCCGCCCGCGCCCGGCCACGCGCCGCCGCCCTCACGGGCACGGCACCGCCGGGCGGCGGATCAGAGCGCCTCCGCGCTCCCGCCGACGCGCAGCTTGCGCCGGGCGCGCTCGTAGAAGGTGGTGCCGAGCCGCACCACCTTGGCCGCGCCGGGCACCGCCGACACCGTGACGGTGTCACCCGGGCACAGGTGGCCGACCACCGCGCCGTCGAGCTCGACGGCCAGCCGCCCGCTGGAGGGCAGCACCTCCAGCGTGACCTCCTCGTCGGCGGGCAGCACGAGCGCCCGGTTGAACGCCGAGTGCGCCGCCGCCGGCACCACCAGCACGGCCTCCACCCGGGGCGAGACCACCGGCCCGCCGGCCGAGAAGCTGTAGGCGGTCGAGCCGGTGGAGGTCGCCACGATCACCGCGTCGGCGGTGTAGCTGACGAACGGGTGACCCGACGGCTTGACCGTGACCGCCGCCAGCCCCTCCCCCGGGATGCGGGCCAGCGCGATGTCGTTGAACGCGGTCAGCTCCGGCTCCCCCGCCAGCCGGGTGCGGATCGCCATGCGCGGCTCGACCGAGTAGTGGTGGCCGTCGATGGCCGACAGCGTCGCGGCCAGCTCGGCCACGTCGATCTCGGCCAGGAAGCCCAGCCGCCCCAGGTTCACCCCCAGCACCGGGGTGTCGCGCCCGGCGATGAGCCGCATGGTGCGCAGCATCGTGCCGTCGCCGCCGAGGCTCACCAGCAGGTCGGACCGCCCGGCCAGCGTCGCCGCGTCGACCGCGACCGCGCTGCAGTCGATCCGCCCCACCTCGTCGGGCAGCCCGAGCACGGTGGCGTCACGCGCGCCCGCCCAGCGCAGGATGGTGTCGATCGCCTGCTTGGAGTCGCGCCTGGGGTGCAGCACCAGCCCGACCGTCCCGACCATGCCCATGGGGCAAGCCTAGAGCCCGGCCTCCGGCCGCCCGCGGCGAGGCACCCGAGGGCGGCGGGGCCGTCACCGGATCGGGGCGCGTACGGGGGAATCCGTGCGGTTCGCCCCCGGGCGGGCCCGGTAAAGGTGGCGCTGAGAGGTGCGCCGCCCGTGGTAGTGTTTTCCCCGCAAGGCCACGCAGGACCGGCACAAAAGGTTCAGCTCAGCGGCCTGGCGGGACGTAGCGCAGCTTGGTAGCGCACCTGACTGGGGGTCAGGGGGTCGCAGGTTCAAATCCTGTCGTCCCGACGCTTTTCTCACCCGATCATCGCCTGGCGATGATCGGGTGATTCCATGTCCGGGGAGGTGCCGGGTGGGGCGCAGGCCGACGATCGACCGGGCGGAGCTGGCCAGGCTCGTCGCCGAAGGGCTGAGCGTGCAGGAGCTGGCCGCCCGCTTCGGAGTGAGCGAGTCCGGGGTGCTCCAGGCCAAACGGGCCGCAGGGCTGGCCAAGCCGATGCTCGACCACAGCGCCGCGCTGCCGTGGAAGCTGGCCCGCGCACACGCCCAGTCGGGCCCCGCCACCAACCTGCGCAACCTGTCGGCCGCCGCGCAGGGCAGGCCGCCGGCCGCCGAACGGCTCAACACGGCGCTACGCTGGGCGCACAGGCTCGTCGACGCCGGGCTGGACGTGACCTACGACCCGGCCACCGGGTTCGCGGAGACCCCGGCCGCCCCTGAGGGCTCACACGTCGCATCGGTGCTGGCAGCGGCCCTGGAGGGCCTCGAAGAGCGCTGACATACGGGTTTCGCGAGCCCGTTCGAGGGCAGTCGCCGGTCCCCGACAAAAGACCGGAGGCGAACATCATGTCCACCTGGATCTGGGTGGCCGTCGTCGTGCTCGCGGTCGTGGCGCTCGCCGCGGTGGCCTATGTCGCGCTGCAGCAGCAGCGCCGGGGCCGGCTCCGCGAGCGCTTCGGCCCCGAATACGAGCGCATGATGGCCGAGCACGACAACAAACGGGACGTCGAGCAGGAGCTGCTCGCCCGTGAGCAGCGGCACGCCGAGCTCGACATCCGGCCGCTGCCGGAGGAGTCCCGCGAGACCTACGCCACGCGCTGGACGGAGGTCCAGGAGCGCTTCGTCGACGCCCCCGGCTTCGCCGTGACGGAGGCTGACCAGCTCGTCACCGCCGTCATGGCCGAGCGCGGCTACCCGACGGAGAACTTCGAGCAGCGGCTGTCCGACCTGTCGGTCGGGCACGCGGCGACGCTCGACCACTACCGCAAGGCGCACGAGATCAGCGGGCGGGCGGCCCGCAAGGAGGCGTCCACCGAGGAGCTGCGGCAGGCGATGGTGCACTACCGCTCGCTCTTCGAGGAGCTGCTTCACGAGACATCCCGAGGACGGTGACGACAGATGAACCGCGATGAGCTGAAGGTGCCGTCGCAGCGGGCCGACCGGCCCGGCGACGACCGCTCCCCCACGGACCACGAGACCCACGACCGCGACACGCACGACCTCGACACGCACGACCGGGACCCGCACGACCGGGACCCTCTCGGCCACGACCCGCTCGACCGGGACGCCGATGGCCGCGCCGACCAGGGGGCGGACGTGCTCGCCGACGAGCCGTACCGCGACCCGTACGCCAGGACCGGCGAGGACGTGATCGCCGACCCGGATCCGGCGCACCGGCCGGAGGACGTCCACGTGGCCGGGCCCGTCCCCGAGACGGAGCCCGCCCGCCGGACGCCCGACAGGCCCGAGCACGAGACACCCGCGCACAGCACGCCCGGACACGAGACGCCCGGGCACGAGACGCCCGATCACGACCGGCCCGGGCACGAGCGGGTGCCGGGCCACGAGGGGACGCCCGAGCCGGTGCCCGCGACCGCGGTGGCCGGCGAGCCGCCCGCGCACGCGGCCCCGCAGGAGCGGGCCCTGTTCGACCAGGACCCGGCCGAGGTGCAGGCGCGCTGGCGCGACCTGCAGACGGCGTTCGTCGACGACCCCGGAGAGGCGGTCCAGCGGGCCGACGGGCTGGTCGGCGAGGTCGTCGAGACGCTGACGAGCACGCTCAACGCCCGCACCGGCGAGCTGCGCGAGCGCTGGAAGGGCGCCGGCGACGGCGACACCGAACAGCTCCGGCTGGCGCTGCGCGAGTACCGCGGCATGCTGGAGCAGCTGCTCGCCCTGACCGGCTCCGGATCGAGGTGAGGTGACATGCTCGCCATCGTCGCGGCCATCGTCTTCGGCCTCGGATTCCTGCTCGACCTGCTGAACGCCCGCATCGCCGCGGGCATCTCCGGCACCACGTTCATGCTGCTCGGCCTGACGCTGCTGGCGCTGCACCAGGCCGGCATCGGCACCGCGAGCATCAAGAGCTACGGCGGCTGGCGCGGCGGACGCACCCGCCGGTGACCTGCGCGCACACCGCGCCCGGCGTGCTCGAAGGCGAGCACGCCGGGCGCGCCGGACGCGTCAGTTCTTACCCGGGAAGCGCATGATGACCGTGCTTCCCCCGCTCCCGATCCGCAGCGTGAGATCGCTGGACAGCAGCCGGGCCACCCACAGCCCCATGCCGCCCACCGCGCCGGGCATCGGGCCGGGCTTCCACGAGCCGTCGTCGTGCACCTCGACGACCAGGTCGCCGCTGTCGGGCCAGGCACGCACGTGCGCGTGGTCGTCGCCGTGGGTCACCGCGTTGGTGGCGACCTCGTTCACGGCGATGACCACGTCGTTGACGGCCTCGTCGGGCATGCCGAAGCCACGGGCCTCGGACTCGGCGAACTCCCGGACCCGCGGCAGGTCCGCGAGCCGGAACGGCAGCTTGCGCACGGGCGCACCGGGTGGCGGGCCCGTGGAGCCCGCCCGAGGATCTGTGTCCTCCGTCATCACCCGGTGACCGCCTTCTCAACCGACCAGCAGCTCTGCGCGGAGCTGGTCGAGTACCTTACGCAGAATCCTGGACACGTGCATCTGCGATATGCCGAACTCCGCCGCGATCTCGGCCTGCGTCATGTTGCCGAAGAACCGCAGCAGGAGGATGTGCTTCTCCCGCGAAGGGAGCGCGTCGATGAGCGGTTTGACGGCCTCCCGGTCGACCATCGTGCTCAGCGTGTCGTCGTCCTCGGGGATGACGTCCCCGAGCGAGGCGGCGTCGTCGTCGGTGCCCAGCGGCGCGTCCAGAGACAGCGTGCTGTAGGCGGCGGAGGCGTCGAGCGTGAGCAGCACGTCCTCCTCCGAGATGTTCATCTTCGCCGCCAGCTCGGCCACGGTCGGCGAGCGGCCGAGGTCCTGGCTGAGGTCGGCGACGAGCCGGTTCAGCTCGGAACGGCGCTCCTGGTAGAGGCGCGGCACCCGGATGGCCCAGGTGCGGTCGCGGAAGTGGCGCTTGACCTCACCGGTCATGGTCACCACCGCGTAGCCCCTGAAGGCGTGGCCGAGGGTCGGGTCGAAACCGTTGACCGCCTTCATGAGGCCAACGTACGCGGCCTGGAGCAGGTCCTCCAGCGGTTCGCCCCGATAACGGTAGCGCCGGGCGATTTCCATGGCGAGCGGCCGGTGCATCTCCACGATGCGCTCGCGCAGCCGTTCCCGCAGACCGTCGGGGGTGTCTTCGCGGACCATCTCGGCCAGGAGTTCTTCCGCGGTCATGTCTTCGAGGACGAGGTCCTGCACAGCCATGGCTGCTCCTCATATGGGTTGCAGGCGCCCTCCGCAATGGAAAAAGCCCATGCAGAGGCACGCCTCGCTCGTTCGAGACGGAAGCCCTCTGCTGGACTTCGGACTCCAGTATCCCCCACTCCGGTGGAAGTATTCCTCTCCACTTGAGTGACAGTAAAGTTGCCCCGTGACAATGCCCGAAAACGGCAGCGGGTCCGTCGCGGCCCTCAGCCTGACATCGTCGACCGTGGACGACATCGCGGTCATCAAGGTCGACGGTGTCCTCGACGCCACCACCCGCGAGCAGTTCGCCGACTACCTGGCGCTCGCCGGCCCGGACCTCATCCTGGACCTCGGCGGGGTGACGTTCATGGACTCGCGGGCGCTCGGGCTGATCGTCCACCACTGGCAGACGAGCCTCGGCGCGGGCGCGAAGTTCGCCCTCATCGGGGTCGAATACTCCAAGTCCAAGGTGATGTGGATCACCGGGCTGGCCCAGCGCCTGCCCATCTACGACACGCTCGACGAAGCGCTGGCGGCGATCGGCTAGCGGCGGTTCTTGCGCTGGTGTTCCTCGACCAGGAGCCGGGCCAGGTCGGCCACCTTGACCTGGTGGTGCTGGGAGATCCGGCGCAGCTCCTCGAAGGCCGCCTCGGCGGTGCAGCCGCTGGTCTGCATGATGATGCCCTTGGCCTGATCGATGAGCGCCCGGCCGGCCAGGGCCTCCTGGAGCTGCGCGGCGTCGGTGCGCACCTCCTCGAAGTCCCACATGTTGGCCAGGGCCACGCCGACCTGCTCGGTCAGCATGTCGGCCAGGGCGTGCGAGCCCTGCGGGGAGAACGCGCCGCGCCGTACCGAGTACAGGCCCACGACCAGCAGGGCCGGCGGGATGCGGATGGGGACGGCGAGCACCGAACGGACGCCGCTGCGGGTGGCGAGCGCCGCGTAACGCGGCCAGCGGGTGTCGGTGAGCACGTCGCCGACGGCGATGCGGGCACCGGTCTTCCTGGCCTCGGTCGACGGGCCCTCGCCGAGCGCGCGCTCCCCCTCGACGAGCATGATGAGCTCGCTGTGCGAACCCGACACCAGGACGCGGTGCTCGTGCCAGTGCTCGGCCGAGCCGCCCGAGCAGCCGGGCACGCCGTCGGCCAGCGCGGTCGTCAGGCCGCGCAGCACGCTTTCGGTCGAGGTGTCCTCGCCGAGCCTGCCCAGTGCCGCCAGGTTGCGGGCGAGCCCGGGAGTGATCATCACGGTCGATTCCATAGCTATTCTGCCCCTACCCCTTATGGCTGCCATTATCCCGTGTGGCGTAGCGTCGGAGGATGACCATGCCGGACCTCGAACACGCCCTCGACGCACTGGCCGGGCGTGTCTCGTCGTTGCGGGAGGCGCGTGCGGCCTACCCCGCCGACCTCGCGCCGACGCTCGACGCCGCGCTGGCGGAGCTCGACACCGCCGCCGAGCTGCTGGCCGAGGCCCGCGAGCAGTTGCGCAGGTCGCCGAAGCGGGCGGCGGGCAAGAAGGACGGCTCCCAGCGGGAGCTGAAGCTGCTGCGCCAGGTGTTCCGGGCGTTCCCGGTGCCGGTCGTCGTGCTCGACGGCGGCGGCGTGGTCCGGCGGATCAACCCGGAGACCTCCCGGGTGCTGGGCAGCCCCGACGGCTACCTGGTGGGACGCTCGTTCCCGCTGCTGGTGGACGTGTCGCGGCGGGCGGCGTTCCGCTCGCACCTGACGGCGGTGCTGCGGACCGGGCAGCCGGCGGCGTTCGAGACGCGGCTGGCCCACCAGGGCCGCACGCACACGGTGCAGCTCGCGCTGACCAGGCTGACGATGCCGGGCGAGCCGCAGCAGATGGTGGCCGTGGTGGCGCTGCCGACGGAGACGCAGCTGCCGGAGCCGGGGACCGGCGGGCCGCAGGACGACGACGGCGCGCTGCTGCTGGCGGCGGCCCGGCGGCAGGACCTGCTGGCCAGGATGGCGACGCTGCTGCTGGACGAGGAGGCGATGCGCCAGCCGGTGGCGCTGCCTCGGGCGACGCGGCTGCTGGCCGCCGGGTGGGCCGACTGGGTGGTGGCCGACCAGCTGCGTGACGGGCTGCCGCGCCGCTCGGCGGTGGTGGCGCCGAAGAACGTGCCGCTCGGCGGCCTGGTCCGCCAGGTGGAGGCGAGCGACCCGGCGGGCGCGCAGGTGGTGGCGCAGGTGCTGGAGCGCGGCTCGGGCGTGGTGCACGAGATGGTCGACGACGAGACGCTGCTCGGCTTCTGCCCGGAGGGGCCGCTGCTGACGGCGATGGGCGCGGGCTCGCTGCTGTGCGTGCCGATCGGGGCCGGTGACGGGGCGCTGACGCTGGTGCGGGGGCACGACCGGCCGCCGTTCACGCTGGCCGACCTGAGCGTGATGGAGGAGGTCGGGGTGCAGCTCGGGCTGGCGCTGCGGGCGCAGACGAGCTTCCAGAGCCGGTCGCGGGCCGCCGACGCGCTGTCGGCGAGCGTGGCCCCGCGCAGCCTGCCGGACGTGCCCGGCTACGAGGCGGCGGCGATCTACCATCCGGGCTCGTCGGTCGGCGCCGAGTTCTACGACGTGTTCCCGATGGCGGGCGGCTGGGGCTTCGCGATGGGCGGCGCGGCCGGCAAGGGCGAGGAGGCCGCCTCGGTCAGCGCGATGGTACGCGGCGGGCTGCGGGTGCTCGGCACCTGGGAGTCCGACCCGGACGCGGTGGTGCGCAAGGTGAACGAGGCGCTGGTGGAGCAGGGCACCGGCATGTTCGTCATGGCCGTGGCCGGGCTCGTCAAGGGGCGGCGGATCCGCATGTCGTCGGCCGGGCACCATCCGGCGGCGCTGGTACAGCCCGACGGGCACGTGCGCTTCGCGGCGGGCGGCGGGGTGCCGCTGGGCATCGCGCCGGAGGCGGAGACCAGCACCGAGGAGATCACACTGGCGGCCGGGGAGACACTGGTGCTGTATTCGGAGGGCCTCATCTCCTCCAGGAACGAGGTGGGCGAGCCCTACGGCGAGGAGCGGCTGGCCGACGTGCTCGGCAGATCCGCAGGTCAGGCCCCTTCGACGGTGGTCAAGGCGATCGAGGCCGACCGCAACGCCTTCTCCGGCGGGCAGGTGTGGGACGAGATCGTGATCCTCGCGCTCCGCGGCGTGTGATCACCTGACTCATGAGGCATGGTTTGCGATTCGCGGGAAAGTGGGTATGGTCGTCCGTAGTTAGATCGTGCCTAAGACGCAGGCACACCTTGAAGGCTTTTTTCACGCTGAGGTGTGCCATGAATATCGCGATCGTCGCTTCCGGCTCGGGCAGCAAGCGCCACCACATCCTCTCCGTGGCGCGCGAACTCGGCCGCGACCACCACGTCACCATTTACTCCCGCCGCGAGAGCGCCGACGGCAAGCCCAAAACGCGGGTGGCCCCGGGCGTCACGGTGGAGTACATCGACGTGGGCCCGGCCCGCAGCCTGACCCCCGATGACGTCGCCCCCTACCTGAACGACGTGGGCGGCTACCTGATGCGCCGCTGGCAGCAGGAGCGGCCGGACGTGATCCACGCACACTCGTGGACCTGCGGCCTGGCCGCCGTCTCCGGCGCCAAGGGCTTGGACGTGCCCGTCACGCACACCTTCCACACCGTCGACCCCGCGCACGTGAAGCTGGAGCGGGCGCTGGGCCGCCGGGCCAACGCGGTCATCGCGGGCTCGGGCGACGAGGAGTCGGCGCTGATCCGCATCGGCGTCCCCCGCACCAGCATCGCGATCGTCCCCTACGGCGTCGACACCGAGCGCTTCCACCGCCAGGGCATGGCCGTCTCGCGCGGCACCCGCAAGCGGCTGCTGCACGTCGGCCCGCTCTCCCCCGACCGGGGCGCGCACACGATCGTGCGGGCGCTGCCGGGGCTGGCGGACGTGGAGCTCGTGGTGGCCGGCGGCCCCGCCCCCGAGGACCTCGGCGACGACAGGGACGCGCGGCGGCTGCGCGCCCTGGCCGAGCAGCTCGGCGTGGCCGACCGGGTGACGCTGCTGGGCCAGGTGAAGCGGGCGGCGGTGCCCAAGCTGATGCGCGGCGCGGACGCCGTCGTGTCGGTGCCGCGCGAGACGACGAGCGGCATCGTCGCGCTGGAGGCGATGGCCTGCGGCGTGCCGGTGATCGCCTCGGCCGTGGGCGCGCACCTGGACTCCGTGATCGACGGCGTCACCGGGCTGCTGGTGCCGCCGGACCGGCCCGCCAGGACCGCGCGGCTGGCCAGGGAGCTGCTGACCGACCCGACGCTGCGCACCGCGCTCGGCTACGCCGGCGCGGACCGGGCGCGCTCCCGCTACTCGTGGGAGCGGGTCAGCCAGGAGCTGCTGCGGGTGTACGAGGCGGCCTGCGCCTAGACACCCCCCTATATCGTCATCCCATGCTGATCCACCCTTGGGATGCCGGCTCCGGCGAGCAGTCGCTCGCCTATCTCCGGGAGAACGCGTTCGGGCACCTCATCGCCTCGGGCAGGGGGCGTGAGGTGCCCGTCGTCGTGCCCACCCAGTTCCTGCTCGTGGACGAGCGCACGATCTGGCTGCACCTGGCCAGGCCGAACCCGATCTGGGCGGCCGTCGAGGAGAACCCGAAGGTGCTGCTGTCGGTCGCCGGGCCGTGGTCGTACATCCCGGGAGCCTGGCGGGCCGAGCCCGGCACGGACCCGTCGCTGGGCGTGCCGACCACCTACTACTCCTCGGTCCAGGTGACCTGCCGGGCCGAGATCGTCGCCGACGCGGCGGGCAAGCTGGAGATCCTGCGCGCCCAGCTCGGCGACCTGGAGCCGGGCCACGGCGACCCGGCGGAGATGCCCCGGCTGCTGTCCGGCCTCCAGGGGCTGCGGCTGGCGGTGGAGGAGATCCGCGGCAAGTTCAAGTACGACGGCCACAAGGACGCGGCGCTGCGCGGCCAGGTCGCCAAGGGCCTGGCCGGCCGGGGCGGCCCCGGCGACGAGAGCGCCCTGCGCCACCTGGCCTGAGCCCGCCGGCCCGCCCTACGCGCGCAGCCGGGCGGCCTTCAGCCCCAGGTGGACGGTGAGCCGGTCGTCGCCGTCGGTCAGGTCGCGGTGCGTCAGCCGTTCGGCCTTGCCCAGCCGGTAGTAGAGCGTCTGGCGGTGGATGCCGAGCGCGGCGGCGGCCTTCTGGGCGTGGCCGCCCAGGTCCAGGTACGTCTCGACGGTCTGGGCCAGCTCGGGGTCCAGCACGGCGACCTCGCCGGCGAGCTCGCGCAGGTCGCCCTGGCCGAGCCTGGCCAGCAGCCGGTGCGCGCCCAGGTCCTCCCAGCGGGCGACGGGCGCGAAGCGCGGGAAGTGCTCGGCGACGCGCAGCGCGTGGCGGGCCTCGCGCCAGCTCTGCCAGGCGTCGGCCGGATCGGCGCGGGTGCCGCCGACGCCCGCCGCCGTCCCGTACGCGCCGAGGACGGTCTGCGCGACCTCGGCGGCCAGGTGCGCCGGGGCGAGCAGCGCCACCGGCGAGCCGGCGCGGGCGAGCACGCCGCGCGGCAGCGTCCACAGGGCGGCCACGCGCTCCGGCGACTCGCGCACCGCGATCGCGGTCACCGGTCCCGGCATCTCGATGGAGGCGCCGGCGCGCTCCTCCGGGTCGTCCGACAGCAGCGCGCGCAGCCCGTAGCCGAGGTCGCGGCGGCTCCTGGCCTCCTGGGCGAGCGCGGCGGCGGCGCGGGCGACCAGCGGCGCGACCCGGTCCAGGGCGGCGTCGGTGAGGCTGCCGGAGTCGAGCAGCCACAGGTAGCCGTAGACGACCTCGCCGTGGCGCAGCGGCCAGCACACGCGGGCCAGCACACCCAGGTCGGCGTCGGCCGGGATGCGGACCCGGCCGTGCGCGCGGGCGATGCCGTAGCGTTCGAAGTAGTCGCGCACCTCGCCGGTGGCGCGGCGGCGCAGGATCGACTCCTGGCGGACGGTGTCGATGTCGCCGTGCTGCGCGCCGTAGGCGAGCAGCCGGAACGAGCGGTCCTCCAGCGTGGCCGACGCGCCGAGCAGGCCCGCGACCTCGTCGACGATCTCCTGCAGATCCGTGGTGTTGTGCATTTGTATGACAGCCTGCCACACCCGCCGTTACGCCCGTTCATGGCCCCGTTTGAGCTGCGGTTTTAGGCTGGAAGCATGTTGGGTCAACTGCTGCTCGCCACATCCCGGAGCGCGCTCGTGCGCCGCTCCGTGTCAGGCTTCCCGCTCACGCGCAAGGTGGTCGACCGCTTCGTCGCCGGCGAGACGGTCCAGGAGGCCCGCGACGCGATCGAACGACTGCGCGACACCGGGCTCGCGGTGACCGTCGACCATCTCGGCGAGGAGACCCGCGACGCCGGCGCCGCCGCCGCCACCGCGAAGGCGTACATCACGCTGCTGGAGCAGCTGCGCCCGCTGGAGCTGGGCCGCCGCGGCGAGGTGTCGGTCAAGCTGTCGGCCGTCGGCCAGGAGCTCGACGACGCGATGGCGCTGGAGCACGCGCGCGAGATCTGCGCCGCCGCCGACGCCATCGGCGCCACCGTCACGCTCGACATGGAGGACCACACCACGGTCGACTCCACGCTCGGCATCCTGCGCGCGCTGCGCGAGGACTACCCGTCGACCGGCGTGGCCATCCAGGCGTACCTGTTCCGCAGCGAGGACGACTGCCGCGCGCTGTCCGGCGAGGGCTCGCGCGTCCGGCTGGTCAAGGGCGCCTACCGGGAGCCCGCCTCCGTGGCCCACCAGGGCAAGTCCGCCGTGGACAAGGCGTACGTGCGATGCCTGCGCATCCTCATGGCGGGGAAGGGGTACCCCATGGTGGCCACCCACGACGACCGCCTGATCTCCATCACCGAGCTGCTCGCCGACCGGTTCGGGCGCTCCAGGGGCGACTACGAGTATCAGATGCTGTACGGGATCCGCACCGACCGGCAGGAGGCCCTGGCCGGGGCCGGTCACACGATGCGCGTCTACGTCCCCTACGGCGACGACTGGTACGGCTACTTCATGCGCCG
Source organism: Nonomuraea sp. ATR24 (assembly GCF_041950485.1). Taxonomy (NCBI): domain Bacteria; kingdom Bacillati; phylum Actinomycetota; class Actinomycetes; order Streptosporangiales; family Streptosporangiaceae; genus Nonomuraea; species Nonomuraea sp. ATR24. The sequence goes on along the minus strand of NZ_JBGNUU010000009.1, from coordinate 28,229 downwards.
GCTGGCCGAGCGCCCCGCCAATGTCGCCTTCTTCCTTCGTGCCCTTGGGGGTAAGTGAACATGGATGCCATCAGCAACGTGCCCGTTCCCGCCAACGAGCGGGTCTACGGCTACGCGCCGGGCAGCGCCGAGCGCGCCGCCCTGGAGAACCGGATCAAGGAGCTGGCCGGCGCCTCGATCGACCTGACGATGACGATCGACGGCGAGCAGCGGCTCGGCGGCGGCGCGCCCATCGACGTGGTGCAGCCGCACAACAAGACCGCCGTCCTGGGGCGTACCAACGACGCTACGGCCCAGGACGTGCAGGACGCGATCGGGAGCGCGCTGCGGGCGGCCCCCGCCTGGCGGGCGCTCTCCTTCGACGAGCGGGCGGCGATCTTCCTCAAGGCCGCCGACCTGCTGGCGGGGCCGTGGCGGGCGACGCTCAACGCGGCGACGATGCTCGGCCAGTCGAAGTCGGTGCAGCAGGCGGAGATCGACGCCGCCTGTGAGCTGATCGACTTCCTGCGCTTCAACGTCTCCTACGCCCGCCAGCTCTACTCCGACCAGCCGATCTCCTCGCCGGGCGTGTGGAACCGGATGGAGTACCGGCCGCTCGAGGGCTTCGTGCTGGCGATCACGCCGTTCAACTTCACCGCCATCGCCGGCAACCTGCCGACGTCGGCCGCGCTCATGGGCAACGTCGTGGTGTGGAAGCCGTCGCCGACGCAGCAGTTCGCGGCGCACTTCACCATGCGCCTGCTGGAGGCGGCCGGGCTGCCTCCCGGCGTCATCAACCTGGTGACGGGCAACGGCCAGGCGATCTCCGAGGTGGCGCTGACGCATCCGGAGCTCGCGGGCATCCACTTCACCGGCTCGACGGCGACCTTCCAGCACCTGTGGGGCACGGTGGGCGCCAACATCGCCGGCTACCGGAGCTACCCGCGCCTCGTCGGCGAGACCGGCGGCAAGGACTTCGTGCTGGCCCACCCGTCGGCCGACCCGGGCGTGCTCGCCACGGCCCTGGTCCGGGGCGCGTTCGAGTACCAGGGGCAGAAGTGCTCGGCGGCCTCGCGGGCGTACGTGCCGCGCTCGGTGTGGAGCCGGATGCGCGACGACCTCGTGGGCGTGGCCGAGTCGCTGACCGTGGGCGACGTGACGGCCGACCTGTCGACGTTCATGGGCGCCGTCATCGACGAGCGGGCCTTCGCCAAGCACAAGGAGGCCATCGACCGGGCGCGGGCCGCGTCGAACATCGACGTGCTGACGGGCTCGTACGACGACTCCGCCGGATACTTCGTGAAGCCGACCATCCTGGAGTGCGCGGACCCGGCCGACGAGATCTTCGTCAAGGAGTACTTCGGCCCGATCCTGGGCGTGCACGTCTACGACGACGCCGACTTCGATGCCGTCCTGGACCAGATGGAGGGCATCGCCCCGTACGCGCTGACCGGGTCGATCATCGCCCAGGACCGCTACGCGATCGCCTCGGCGTCGGAGCGGCTGCGCTTCGCGGCCGGCAACTTCTACGTCAACGACAAGCCGACCGGCGCCGTGGTCGGGCAGCAGCCGTTCGGCGGCGCCCGCGCCTCCGGCACCAACGACAAGGCGGGCTCGATCTTCAACCTGATCCGGTGGGTGAACTCCCGCACGATCAAGGAGACGTTCGTGCCGCCGACGGATCACCGCTACCCGCACATGGGCTGATCCCCGCGAGCAGCGCCCCCGGTTCCAGCAGGAGCCGGGGGCGTTTTCAACGCTGTGCTCCGTGATCGTGCCGATCTTCCGGCGTTCCCGTGTGCCCTCCTCCGCGCCGCCCTCCCCAGCACCGCCCTCCCCCGCGCAGGCGTGCGGCACCGTGGGGGCGCTGATCCGCGTCGACCTCGGCGCACTGCCGCGCACCACCGCAGGGGACGCCGGCCTCGGGCTCCACGCCTCCGTCGTGTGGCGGGGCGACGGCTCCACGGGCGACCTGGCCTGGTGAGGATCCGGCTCACCGGGCCGCGCGGAAACTGTCGGCGGGGCCCGTTACCGTCCGCGACATGGATCACTGGGGCGAGGTCAGGAAGCTGATCGAGGCGCGGCGGCCCGACCGGGTCGCCGAGAAGGTCGCGGCGCTCGACGGCGCGGCGCGCCAGGACGTGGCGGCGCGGCTGCCGGGGCTGCTGAAGGAGCTGCGCGGCCGCTTCGACCGCTGGGACGACGGCCTGATCGGCTACGCGGCGGCGCTGCGCGTGGCGGGCGCGGCCACGATCGGCGGCGCGGCAGCCGTGGCGGCCTGGCTGCTCCGGCGCGACTTCACGCCCCGGTGGGGCCGCGCGGAGCCCGGCACGCGCCTGGTCCTGGCGGTGCTCGCCGACCGGCCGGCCGCCTGGCGGGCCGACCTGGCCGAGCGCCTGGCGCTGCGCGTGCGCGCCGGTGACGAGGCCGGCGCCGCGCTCGCCCTCGCCGTGCTGGGCGAGACCGGCATCGAGCCGCCGCACCACGATCCGCTGGTCACCGCCTGGGTGACGCGCGGGGCCGACGGCCTGGCGGACGACCCGCTGCTCGACCACCTGCTGCCGCGCCTGTTCGAGGCCACGGGCGTGGGCCGGGCGCTCCAGTGGGACAGCACGCCCGGCGCGGGCTGGCTGGGCGCGCTGACGGCGCTGGCCGAGGCCGGGCGGATCAAGCGCGAGGCGCTGATCGAGGGCTGCGTGCGCCGGTTCCTGCTCGGCGGCTCGGCCGTCGACCTGCGGTTCTTCGTCCGCCTGCACGAGGCGCTCGACCCGGCTCCCGCCGAGACGGCCCCGCACGCCCGCGACTACCGGTGCCTGCTGGCGTCCGCGCCCGGCCCGGTCGCCGAGCTGGCGATGAAGCGGCTGCGCCGGGTCACCGGCCTGTCCGCCGACGACCTGGGCGAGGCGTGGGAGTCGCTGCTGTTCAGGGCGGAGCGCAAGCTGGTGCGCGGCGGGCTGTCGTGGCTCGAACGCTCGGTCCGTCAGGAGCCGTCGCTGGCCGCCGTGGCCGCCGCGCCGCTGGCCCGCGCGTTCGCCGCCGACTCCGCCGAGCTGCGGGAGAAGGCCGTCGAGCTCGTCCTGGCCTGCGCGGGCGGCATGGACGAGGAGGGGCGCGCCGCCGTCCGCGAGGCGGTCGGGCTGCTGCCCGCCGGCCTCGGACGGCAGGTGGCCGAGGCCGTGGGCGGCGGGGAGGTGGCGCAGGCCGAGCCCGTGTTCACGCCGCCGCCGCTGCCGTCCGCGCCCGCGCGCTCCCAGGAGGCCGAGCCTCCGATCGAGACGGTGGAGGAGCTCGGGCGGCTGCTCATGGCGGGCGCGCCGCGGTCCTGGCAGGCGTGGGAGCGGCTGCTCGCCGGGTTCGTCACGCTCGCCTACCACGACCGCGCGGGCGTGGCGGCGGAGATGTATCCCCGCCTCTTCTCCTCGTCCGTGGACGACTACCGCTCGGGCGAGTGGACGCGGCCCGGCCAGTGGCTGCTCGGCGCCGCCCGCTCCCTCTCGGGCACCGCCCCGGCGCGGGGCGTCTGGCAGGCCTTTCTGCCGCGGCGGGTCGCCGTGCCGCACCTGCTGCTGCTCCACCGCGGCGCCGAGGTGCTGCGGGCCGTCGAGGACGACACGCTGCCGCCGCTGCTGCTGGCCACGCCGACGCACACCACCGGGCACGTGGCGGCGGCCGAGCTGGTCCGCCGCATGGAGGTGCTGGAGGCGGCCGGGGCCCGGCCGCCGGCCGCCGACCTGCAGCAGGCGCTGCTGCGCCTGCCCCGCACCCCCGACCCGGACGCGGCGGAGCGGGCGTCCCGCCTGACGTCGGCCGCCGGCCGGATGGTGGCCGCGTGGACCTGCCCGGAGGCCGAGGTCGGGCTGGCGTGGGAGTGCGGCAGCGCGAACGGCGACCACGACTGCCACCGGCGCCACGGCCACACCCTGCGCCCGGTGGTCTCGATCGACGCGACCGCCACGGGGCTCCCGCTGGTCGACGCGATGCTCAGCCTCCCCTGGCCGCATTCGCAGGCCGAGCACTGCGCCTGGTGGCCCTCGACGCTGCCCTCGCACCGCGAGGTCGCCGCCGCCCACCTCATGCCGCACCTGCTCACCCGGGGCTGGGGGCCGCTCCACGTCGGGGCGGAGCAGGCCCGGCAGCTCGCCCGGGCCGAGGGGCCCGCCGGGGAGGCGTGCGCGGCGGTGCTCGCCCGCGTCCTGGGCGACCCGGAGCTGCCCGAGTCCGTCGGCGTGCTGCTGGAGGCGGCCGCGCGGGACGAGCTGCCCGCCGCCGGGATCGGCCGCCAGGCCGGGCTCATGGCGGCCCAGGGCACGATCCGGCTGACCGACCTCACCGCCGCGCTCGACGCCGCCGCCTCGCAGGGCGCCCACGCGCACGTGTGGCGGATCGCCGCCGCCGCGCTGCCCCTGCTGCTGCCCAGGCCGGGCGAGCGCCCGCGCCACGGCCTGGCCGCGTTCGTGGCGCTCGCCGGAGCCGCCGCCGGCTGGTCCGGCGCTCGCGGCGAGATCCCCGAGGTACGCGACCTGGCGGCCCGCAAGGGCGCCGGCGACCTGCTCCGCGCGATCCGCGCCCTGCACGACCGGCTCACCGCCCAGGAAGGATGACCATGAGAACGAAGCGGATCCGGGGCCGGCGGCACACCCGCTACGACGAGGGGCACGACCTGTGCCTGACGATCGGCGAGCTGGCCCGCGCCGCCGCCGCGCCCGGCTGGTCGCGGCTGGCCGTCCACCACGCCCAGGTCGGCGCGCACGCGCGGACCCGGCTCACGTGCGACGGGCGGGAGCTGGCCGCCGAGGGCCTGGACGAGCCGTTCCGGCGGCTGCGCGAGCTGTCCTACCGGGCGGGCGACGGCACCTGGTTCACCTGCGAGCTGGAGTACACGCCCGGCAGCCGGGCCTACCACGGCCGCGTCGACGCCGCCGGGCCGCCGTTCGCCGACGTGCCGCCCGCCGCCGCGCTGGTGGAGCTGACCGCGTTCCCCCGCGCGGAGCCGCCCGGGTGGCTGCTGGACGCGCTGCCGACGGCCGCACCGCTCGGGCTGCCCGTCACCTACGGCGAGCGCTACGACCGGCTCCACAGCCACCGAGGCGGGCAGGAGCCCGGGCCCCTGCTGCCGATCGGCGGGGAGCTGGCCTACCGGCCGCCGTCCGCCCTGACCGCGCGCGTGTTGGAGCACCGGCAGAGGGTGGGCGAGCACCTGCTCTACCTGGGCGAGCGCGGGGGCGACCGGAAGGCCGGGCATCTGCTGGTGCTGCGGCGCGGCGCCGAGTGGTTCGTGAGCCGCGCCGACCAAGGCACGACCGGCGACGGGGTCCGCGCCATCACGCTGGACGGCGCCGTCCTCCGGCTGGAGCTGACCCCCGAGGCCGCCGACGACCTGGGCACGGAGGCCGGCTACGAGGTCCGGCTCGACCTGCCGCCCGCCACGGTCGACGAGCTGCGCACCGTGCTGCCCGGCGTCCTGCGGCCCGTCAGGGACCACCCGGAGCTGACCGGCTTCTGACCGCTCCCCCCGGGCACGGCCGCTCCCCGGCGCGACGGCTCCCCGTGCCCGGGCGGCTCCCCGGGTACGGGCGGCTACGGGCGGCGGTCGCCCGGGGTGACGACGCCCGACTCGTAGGCCAGGACCACCGCCTGCACCCGGTCACGCAGCCCGAACTTCGTCAGGATGCGGCCGACGTGCGTCTTGACCGTGGCCTCCGACAGGAACAGCTCGGCGCCGATCTCGGCGTTGGAGGCGCCCCTGGCCAGGCCGAGGAAGACCTCGCGCTCGCGCTGTGTGAGGGCGCCCAGCAGGGCCTCGGGATCGCCGCCGCCCGGGGCGACCAGCCTGCCGACGAGGCGCCGGGTCGTGGCGGGCGCGATGATCGCGTCGCCCCGGTGCACGTGCCGGATGGCCGCGATGATCTCCTCGCCGGGGGCGTCCTTCAGCATGAACCCGCTCGCGCCCGCCCGCAGCGCGGCCAGCGCGTGCTCGTCGAGGTCGAACGTGGTCAGCGCCAGCACCCTGGGCGGGTCGGCCAGCCGCTGGATCTCCCGGGTGGCGGTGACGCCGTCCATGCGGGGCATCCGGATGTCCATCACCACCACGTCGACGCGCAGCGCCTTCAGCCTCTCCAGGGCTTCCGCGCCGTCGGCCGCCTCGGCGACCACCTCCATGTCGGGCTGGGAGCGCACCACCATGGTGACGCCGTGGCGCAGCAGCTCCTGGTCGTCGACGATCATGATGCGGATGATGGGAGGCTCCTCGGCTCGTAGGGGACGACGGCCGACAGCTCGAAGCCGCCGCCGGGCCGCGCGCCGGTCTCCAGGGCGCCGCCGACCATGCGGAGGCGTTCGCGCATCCCGGTCAGCCCGGCGCCCAGCTCCCCGCCGTCCGGCTCCCCGGCGCCCGATCCGGCGCCCGGCCCGCCGCCCGGCCCGGCGCCCGATCCGCCGTCCCGCCCGCCGCCGGCGTTCCGGACGGTGATGCGCAGCGCGCCGGGGCTCCACGCCAGCGCCAGCTCCGCCGTGGCCTCGGGCCCGGCGTGCTTGATGACGTTGGTCAGCGCCTCCTGCACGACGCGGTAGGCGGTCAGGTCGGCGGCGGGCCGCAGCGGGCGCGGCTCGCCGCTCTCCGCCACGGACAGCCGTACGCCGGTCGTGCGCACGTGGTCGAGCAGGGCGGGCAGGTCGCCGAGGCCGGGCTGCGGCGCGGTGCCGCCGTCGGCGCGCAGCACGCCCAGCAGGCCGCGCATGTCACGCAGGGCATCGCGGCCGACACCGGCGATGGTGGCGAACACGGCGGCCCCGGGCGAGCCCGGATCGGACAGCCGGCCGCCCTCGGCCTGGCTGACCATGACGGCGAGCGAATGGGACACCACGTCGTGCATCTCGCGGCTGATCCGGTCGCGTTCGGCCCGTGCCGCCTCGGCCCGCTCCCGCGCGCGGTCGGCCTCGGCGCGCTCGGCCTTGGCCCGGAGCTCGGCCACGTACAGCGCGCGCACGCGGCTGAGGCGGCCCAGCCACCACAGGCACGCGGTCACGGCGGCCAGGCCCGCCGACAGCCCGATCCGCCAGGCGGCCAGGCCGTAGCCGCCCGACGAGCCGCCCCACGAGGCCGGGGCCCACACCCGCGCCAGGACCACGACCACCCCGGCCAGGGCGACGCCCAGGCAGGCCAGCCCGAGCCGCAGGCCGAGCCGGGCCGACGCCGTGTAGAGGAGCAGCCCGAAGACGAGCGAGCTGGGCAGCATCACCGCCGGGTAGTAGGCGCCGGCCGGGTCGTGCAGGGGCGGCAGCAGCCCCAGCAGCAGCATCGCCGCGGCGGCCACGCCGTACGCGGCGAGCGGGCGGACGCGGCGCGGGATCACGCACGCGTGCACCATCAGCACCGCCGCGCCCGCCAGCAGGCGCAGGGAGAGCGGGCTGTCGGAGGCCCGGAGCAGGCCGGAGGAGACGAGGCCGAGCGGCACGGCCAGCAGCACGGCGAGCACGGCGTCGACGCTCAGCCGGTGCCGGCCGAGGAACGAGTCCACCGCGGCCTCGGCCTGGGACAGGGACGCGCGCACACCCGCCATTATGGTCGGCGGCGCGGCCGGATCGCGGTGGCGGGGTCGCGGCGCCGGGCCAGGTAGGCGAGCCCGGCGACGGCCAGGGCGGCGCCCCACAGCGGCCACAGCATCTCCGGCAGCCAGGCGCCCAGCTCGTCGACGGCTCCCGGCGGGCCGGCCTGCTCACCCGTGAGCTTCTTGCGTACGTACATCAGCCCGGCGGACGTGATGGGCACGGCGACGATCAGCGCCGCGTACGCGGGAAGGCGGGCCGGGACCGGACGGCCGCGCAGGAACGGCACCCAGCGCGGCCAGATCTCGCCCCACGGCCGGACCAGGCCGAGCGTGAGGACCGCGCCGAGCAGGCCGAGCGTGGCGAGCCCCGCGCCGATCGGGGTGATCGAGGCGATGCTCGCGAGGAAGTCGTCGCTGATGCCGACGGGGATCCCGAGCAGCCAGCCGACGCGGGTGATCGCGTAGACGACGGGGACGGCGACCGCGACGGTGACGGCCCACCGCCCGGCCCGCAGCGCCCCATCCGCGCCACCGGCGCGCTGGGCCCCCGCGAGCAGGGTGCGCGTTCCCAGCGCCATCAGGGCGACGCCGGCCGCCATCAGGATCAGCAGGTTGACCGTCGGCCAGGTCAGCATGGACACGATCAGCGAGAACTCGGCCTGCCCGGCGAGCACGGCCACGAGCATCACCGGCAGGTAGCCGGCGGTCATCATGATGCGCACGTCGGGCAGGAGCACCGCCAGCGCGGCGCCCGCCACGACGGCCACGACGGCGGCGGGCCGGGCGAGCGGCCCCCGGGCGGCGAGCGCGGCGACGACGCCCGCCACGAGCGCCGCCCCCGCCAGCGCGCCGCCCCCGGCCGCCGCCGGGAGGGGGTCGAGCAGCGTGTTGCCCACGCCCTCCCCGCCCGCGTCGAAGGGGTATCCCGGCCCGCCGGACGCCCAGAGGAGGCCGAGGACCAGGTAGCTCACCGACCAGGCGGCGACGATCACGAGGGGCACGGCGGAACGCCGGTGTCCTGGTTGAGAGGTGTTCACCGGCCCAGAGTGCCGCCCCGCCGCCCCCGCGCACATCGTCACCAGGTCGCGCCGGGGTCATCCTCAGGTCGCGCCCCCGCGGCCGGCGGCGGCTACCAGGCGACCGGGAGCCGCCGCACCCCGTACACCAGCGCCGTGTCCCGCATCGGCACCTCGTCCGGCGCGACCGCGAGGCGCAGCCCCGGGAAGCGGTCGAACAGCGCGCGGAAGCCGATGCGCATCTCGATGCGGGCGAGCTGCTGGCCCAGGCACTGGTGGACGCCGTGCCCGAAGGCCAGGTGGTGGCGGGCCTCGGCGCGGTCCAGGCGCGGGACGGCGGGGTCGGGGAAGCGGGCCGGGTCGCGGTTGACGGCGGGCAGGGCGAGCACGACGGTCTCGCCCGCGCGGACCGTCCGGCCGCCCACCTCGGCGTCCTCCAGGGCCACCCGGCCGGGGGCACCCAGGTGGACCACGGTCAGGTAGCGCAGCAGCTCCTCGACGGCGGTCTCGGTGAGCGACGGGTCGCGGCGGAACGCGTCGAGCCGGTCGGGGTGCCGCAGGAGGGCGAAGACGCCGAGGGCGAGCATGCCGGCGGTGGTCTCGTGCCCGGCGACCAGGAGCGTCAGGGCGATGTTGGTGAGCTCCTCGTCGGTCAGGTCGCTCCGGGTGACGAGCTCGCCGAGCAGGTCGTCACCGGGGCGGGCGCGGTGGCGGCGGACGAGCCCGGCCAGGTAGCCGGCGAGCTCGCCGACCGACGCCGTGGCCCGCTCCTCGGAGCTGGCCAGGTCCAGGGCGACGGCTGAGTGCTCCTGGAAGAAGGCGTGGTCGTCGTAAGGGACGCCGAGCAGCTCGCAGATGACCAGGGACGGGATCGGCAGCGCGTACGCCTGGACGAGGTCGGCGGGCGGGCCTTCGGCGGCCATGGCGTCGAGGCGGCGGGCGGCGATCTCGGCGACGCGCGGCTCCAGGCGCCGCATCCGCTGGACGGTGAAGCTGCCGGCGAGCAGTCGCCGGTAGCGGCTGTGGGCGGGCGGGTCCATGCCGCCGAACCAGCCGGGCGGGGCGGTGCCGTCGGCGCTCCGGGGCCGGACGTTGGGGCGGGGCAGCGGCGAGTGCCTGAGGTCGGCGCGCACGCTGAAGCGCGGGTCGGCCAGGACGGCGCGGGCGGGCTCGTACGCGGTCACCAGCCAGCCCCGGTGGCCGTCGGGGAAGGTGAGGGGGCCGACGGCGGGCCGGTCGGAGAGGGCGGCGGGCGGGTCGAACGGGCATCCAGGGGTGCGGCGGGTGGGCAGATCAGTCATGACAGCTCCTTGTGAGTGCAGTCTCTTAATTGAGAGTCTACTTTCACAATCGAGCGGGCGGTGGCCGTTCAAACGGGCGGGGGGCTGGGGAAGGACTCGGGGCCGGTCAGTCCGGTGCTCTCCAGCAGGCGCTGGTGGTTGAGCACCGCCGCGTTGCAGGTCTCGGCGAACTTGCGGACGAGCGTGTTCTGGGTGCTGCCGCGTACGGCGCCGATGAGCCCGAAGATCTGCCCGTGCGCCAGCCGCAGCCACTTCACGAACGTGACGTCGTAGTCGCGGCCCGACCTGCCGGAGATGTCGGCCATCCAGCGCTGCTGCGTCTCGGTCGGCTCCACCGGCAGCCGGATGTCGAACCGCTTGGCCAGCTCCCTGGCCTCGACGTCGAGCCCGTGGTGCTGTTCGGCGATCTCGGCGCTGATCGTGCGCACCTTGCCGCTGGCGCCGCGCTGGACGGCCTCCTGCGCGATCGTCATCTCCCAGAGCGTGGCCAGCCGTACCTTCTTGATCAGGTCGCGGTCGGCGGGCGACAGCGGGCCGGACTCGGTGGGCCAGGTGAGGTCGTCACGCCGGCCGGGCGCGGGCGAGGCGGCGGGGGCGCCGGTGGGGGCGCCGGTGGGGGCGGGAGCGCCGGTGGGGTCGGTGAGGCTGGTGGCGGGCGGGGCCAGGCTCTCCTCCGGGATGTCGGTCTCCAGGAGGTCCGCCACCCGGGCCGTGTCGGCGCTGGGCAGGGCCGCCTGCCCGCCGCAGCCGGTCAGCAGCGCGGCGGCACACCAGGCGGCACAGCAGGCGGCGAGCAGGGTACGGCCGCGTCGGGGTCGCACGTGCCCTCATCCCCTTCCGGTTCTCGCTGGTCGGCAGGAGGTACGCAGGCCGTCCCCGGCGCGTTCACCGGTATGCGCGGAAGTGATGAGGGCGGCCCCTAGGAGTCCGTCATGCCTGTGGGCAGGACGTCGAAGTGGATGACGACGTGCCCGGTGCCGGGGGCGTCGTGGGAGCGGCTGTCGGAGCGGGCCCGGTAGCGTTCCATCACCTCGAACACCTCGTCGCGCAGGTCGCGCGTCTCGTCGGGGGTCAGGCGCAGGGAGCGGCGGCCGAGGACGCTGGCCTCTACCCACTCCTTGGGGGTGCGCGGCTCCTCCTCGCGCCATCGGGCCAGCTCGGCGCCGCGCCGCCGGACGAGGTCGTCGAGGAGGAACTCCAGCGCGCCGGCCGTCTCGGGGTCGCCGGGCGGGTCGCCGTAGGAGAAGCCGCCGGGCACCACCCGCCAGTACTTCTCCTTGCCTCGGCCCAGCTCGGGGGCGATCTCGATCATCCCGTGCCTGGCCAGCTCGCGCAGGTGGTAGCTGGTGGCGCCGGTGTTCTGCGTCACGAGGGCGGCGAGCCGGGTGGCGGTGGAGGGGCCGTGCTCGTCCAGCAGCTCGTACAGGCGCAGGCGGAGGGGATGGGCGAAGGACTTGAGCGCGCTCGCGTCGAGTTTCCGCGCGGAAGGGCTCTTGCGGGACATCACTGTGCACACCTATCTTTGCAAAGGTTCATTTGCACACTTTTCCTTACACACTATCGGAGTGCCCCGGTGAATCGATCGTTCGGCTTCCTGTTGTCGTCGGCCACGCTGTCGAACCTGGCCGACGGCGTGCTCAAGGTGGGCGCGCCGCTGCTGGCGGTGTCGTTCACCCGCTCCCCCGCGCAGGTGGCGCTCGTCGGCGCGGCCACCACGCTGCCGTGGCTGCTGTTCGCGCTGCCCGCCGGGGCGCTGGCCGACCGGCTGGACCGGCGGCGGATCATGGTGACGGCGAACGCGCTGCGCGCGGGCGTGCTCGTGGCCGCCGGCGCGCTGGCCGTGCTCGGGCTAATGAACCTGTGGGTCATGCTGGCCGCCGTGCTGCTGGCGAGCGTGGCCGAGGTGCTCGCCGACACCTCCGCGCAGTCCGTGCTGCCGATGGCGGTCGAGCCCCAGGCCCTCACGCGGGCCAACGGGCGGCTGCAGAGCGCCCAGATGATCGGCAACGAGTTCGCCGGCTCCCCGCTCGCGGGCGTCCTCGTCACCGTCCTGCCCGCCGCCGTCTTCGGCGGGCCCGGCCTCCTGTACGCCGCGGCCGGGCTGCTCCTGCTGGGCATGCGGGGCTCCTACCAGCCGGCGGGCGCCCGGCGGCCCATGGCCGGGGAGATCGCCGAGGCGCTGCGCTGGCTGTGGTCGCAGCGGTTCCTGCGGGCGCTGGCCCTGACCGCCGGGACGCTGAACTTCGCCACCGCCGCCTACTGGGGGGTGTTCGTGCTGTGGCTGGTCGGCGAGGAGTCGCGGTTCGGGCTGGAGCCGAGCGGCTACGGGCTCATGCTGACCGTGTTCGCCGCCGGGGCGGCGGCCGGGGCGCTGGTGTCGGAGCGGATCTCCGGGCTGCTCGGCGAGGGCCGGACGCTGATCGGCATGTGGCTGCTCAACACCCTGCTGCACCTGGTGCCGCTGTTCGTGCCCGTCACCTGGCTGCTCTACCCGACGGCGCTGCTGTGGGGCATCTCCAGCGCGGTGTCCAACGTGCTCGTCATCTCCACCCGGCAGCGGCTGATCCCCACCGAGCTGCTGGGCCGGGTGAACGCCGCCTACCGGCTGATCGGCATGGGCGGGATGCCCGTCGGGGCCGCGCTCGGCGGCGTCCTGGGCGAGGCGGCCGGGCTGCCCGCGGTGTTCGGCGGGTCCGTCGTGCTGTCGCTCGTGGCCGTCGGCCTGCTCTGGCGTGTCGTTCGCGGGCGAATTTCCGCGCCGTTGACCAGCCAAGCTACGATTCCCGACATATCCAGATCACGTTAGGCACCCAAAGCTGCGCGCAGAGATGACATGATTACCCCTGTCAAAGAGGGGATGGTATGCGGCGGGAGATCGGCGGACGGTACCTCCTGAACGAGGAGGCCGGTCGTGGGGGCATGGGCGTCGTCTGGCGCGCGTTCGATCAGCTTCTGCACCGTGAGGTGGCGCTCAAGGAGCTGACGCTCGCCGGCGAGGCCGAGATGGTGCGCCGTCGTGTCCTTCGCGAGGCGAGAATGGCGGCCCGGCTCAGCCACCCCAACATCGTCACGGTCCACGACCTCATGGAAGAGGGCGGCAAGCTCTGGATCGTGATGGAATACCTCGACGGGCTGTCGCTGCACCAGCTCCTGTCGCAGGTCGGCACGCTGCCGGCGCAGTCGGTGGCGGCCATCGGCCAGCACCTGCTCGCCGCGCTGCGCACCGCGCACCAGGCCGGCGTGCTGCACCGTGACGTCAAGCCCGCCAACGTCATGCTGACGGGCGAGCGGGTCGTGCTGAGCGACTTCGGCATAGCGACCGCCGAGGGTGACATCCGCATGACGACCTCGCGGCGGCTGCGCGGCACCCCCGCGTTCATGGCCCCCGAGCGGCTCTACGGCGGCCCGGCCAGCAAGGAGGCCGACATGTGGTCGTTCGGCGCCACCCTCTACAGCGCCATCGAGGGCCAGCCGCCCTACCCGGGGCAGGACGCCGCGACCGTGCTCGGCATGGCCCGCAGCGGCCGGTTCCCGCCGCCGCGCCGGGCCGGCGTGATGCGCCCGCTCATCGAGGGCCTGCTGCACCACGACCCCGTGCGCCGCTTCACCCCGGAGCAGACCGCGGGGCTGCTGGCGGGCATGCGCGCCAGCAGCTATCAGGCGGCGATCTAGTCCTCCCGCTTGGCGGCCCTGGCCTCGGCCTCGGCGGCGTCCATCGCGGCGGCCTCCTCCGGGGTCGGCGCGGTGCCGCCCAGGTGCGCCGGCTGCCACCACACGCCCGGCGGGATCTCCGGGTAGGTGCGCTGCGCCCGGTCGACCAGCGCCGTCAGCCGCTCGCGCAGGTCGGCCGCGTGCTCGTTGACGTCCTCGCCGCGCTTGGGGTGCATCGGCTCGCCCACCAGGATCGTGATCGGCACGTGCCGCTGGAGGAGCTGCTTCTTCCTGCCCTTGGTCCACAGCCGCTGGCTGCCCCACAGCGCCACCGGGATCACCGGGACCTTGGTCGCCTGCGCCATCCGGATCGCGCCGTTCTTGATCTCCTTGACGGTGAACGACCGGCTGATCGTGGCCTCGGCGAACACGCCCACCACCTCGCCGGCCTTCAGCATGCGCAGCGCCGTCGCGTAGGAGCCCGCGCCCGCCCCCCGGTCGACCGGGATGTGGTGCATGCCGCGCATCAGCGGCCCGGAGATCCGGTGGTCGAACACGTCCTGCTTGGCCATGAACCGCACCAGCCGCTTGGACGGCAGCGCGCCGAACCCGGCGAAGATGAAGTCCAGATAGCTGATGTGGTTGCTCACCAGCACCGCGCCGCCGGAACGCGGCACGTTGTCGGTGCCCTCCAAGTGGAAGCGGTAGTCGAGCACGCGAAAGAGGGTCCGCGCGGCGGCGATCACCGGCGGGTACACGATCTCAGCCATGTGCAGACGGTAGCCTACCCGGCCGGCCCTCCACGCCGGGGTGCTTGCCAGGGCGTCATAACGGGCAGATGTTCTCACCATGAAGAAGCTCATCAACACGGCCGAGTCCGTGGTTGAGGACGCGCTGAACGGCCTGGCCGCGGCCCACCCGTCCCTGCGGGTGCGCGACCGCGTGGTCTACCGGGCCGACGCGCCGAGGCCGGGGAAGGTGGCGCTGGTCTCCGGCGGCGGCTCCGGCCACGAGCCGCTGCACGCCGGCTTCGTCGGCCACGGCATGCTGGACGCCGCCTGCCCCGGCGACGTCTTCACCTCGCCGGTGCCCGACCAGATCCTCGACGCCACCAGGGCCGTCGACGGCGGCGCCGGGGTGCTCCACGTCGTCAAGAACTACACCGGCGACGTGCTCAACTTCGAGATGGCCGCCGAGCTGTGCGCGGGCGTCGAGGTGGCGAAGGTGATCGTCGACGACGACGTGGCCGTGCAGGACTCCCTCTACACCGCCGGGCGGCGCGGCACCGGGGCCACGGTGTTCGTGGAGAAGATCGCCGGGGCGCTGGCCGAGGAGGGCGCGCCGCTGGCCGAGGTGGCCCGGGTGGCCGCCGACGTGGACGGGCGGAGCCGTTCGTTCGGGATCGCGCTCACCTCCTGCACCTCCCCCGCCGCCGGCAAGCCCACCTTCGACCTGCCCGGCGACGAGGTGGAGCTCGGCATCGGCATCCACGGCGAGCCCGGCCGCGCCCGCGTCCCGCTGGTGTCGGCGCGCGAGCTGGCCGCGATCGCGATGGAGGCGATCCACGGCGACCTGCCGCTGCGCGGCGACCTGCTCGTCATGGTCAACGGCATGGGCTCGACCCCGCTGATGGAGCTGTACGTGGTCTTCGCCGAGGTGGAGTCGTTCGTGCGGGGCAAGGGGGCACGGGTGACGCGCTCGCTGGTGGGTAACTACGTGACGAGCCTGGACATGCAGGGCTTCTCGGTGACCGTGTGCCGGCTCGACGACGACCTGACGCGCCTTTGGGACGCACCGGTCGAGACTCCGGGGCTGCGCTGGGGGCGCTGATGGGCGGGATGGGCGAGCTGATGGACCGCGGGACGGGCGAGGGGATGGACACGGCGTTCTTCCTGGCCTGGTTCGAGGACGCGGGCCGGCTGGTGCGGCTGCAGCGCGACCGGCTGACCGCGCTCGACGCCGCCATCGGCGACGCCGACCACGGCGCGAACCTCGACCGCGGCTTCACCGAGGTGCGGCAGGCGTTCGCCGAGTGGCCGCCCGCCACGCCCGTGCAGGCGCTGGTGTCCGCCGGCACGACCCTGATCCGCCGCGTCGGCGGGGCCTCGGGTCCCCTGTACGGGTCGGCGTTCCGGCAGATGGGCAAGAGCATGGACTCGCCGGTCACGCTGGCCGTGTTCGCCGCGGCGTTCGAGTCGGGGGTGCGGGCGGTGGAGCGGCTGGGCAAGGCGGCGCAGGGCGACAAGACGATGCTGGACGCGCTGGTGCCCGCCTCCCGGGAGCTGACGCGGGCCGTACAGGAGGAGATCGCGGCGCGGGAGGCGTTCGAGCGGGCGGCCCGCGCGGCCGAGGAGGGGTCGCGGGCGACGATCCCGCTGCGGGCCCGCCGGGGCCGCGCCAGCTATCTCGGCGAGCGCAGCGTCGGCCACGAGGACCCCGGGGCGGCCTCGGCGGCGATCATCATGGCGGCGCTGGCGGCGGTGGCGTCCTGATGGTCGGGCTCATCCTCATCTCGCACAGCGCCGGGCTGGCCGCCGAGGTGGCCTCGCTGGCCCGGTGCATCGCCGGCGACCGGGTGCGGGTCGCCGCGTGCGGCGGCACCGGCGACGGCCGCACCGGCACCAGCGTGGACCTCATCGACCAGGCCGTCGAGCAGGTCGACGAGGGCGACGGCGTGGTGCTCATCCCGGACCTCGGCAGCTCGGTGCTGACCGCCAGGCTGCTGGTGGAGCCGGGCCGGGTGGTGCTGGCCGACGTGCCGTTCGTGGAGGGCGCGATCGCCGCCGCCGTCGCGGCGGGCGGCGGCGCGCCGCTGGCCACCGTGCTGTCGGCCGCCGAGGAGGCCCGCACCCAGCGCAAGCTCTAGTGGCCCCGGAACGCCTCCTCCAGCCACCAGGAGGCGCGCTCCCGGGTGACCTGGGCGTGCACCAGCAGCGGCCGGTCGCGCGGCCCCTTGAGCCAGTCGGCCACCCCGGCCAGGTCCGCCGCCGCGCCCACGGTCACCGCCGCGAACCCGTGCCCGCGCGCCACCGCCGCCAGGTCGGCCGGCGGGAACCGCACGGTGTCGAGCGGGTCGCCGCCCGGCCCGAAGTGGTGCACCTCCGCGCCGTAGGCCTCGTCGTCGTACACCACGACCACCATCGGCAGGCCGAGCCGCACGACGGTCTCCAGCTCGGACGCGCCCATCCAGGCGCCGCCGTCGCCGAGCGCCGCCACCGTCAGCCGGTCCGGGCGTGCCACGGCCGCGCCGATCGCGCCGGCCAGGCCCAGCCCGACGGCCTGGAACGCCTGGGTGAAGCAGAACCCGGCCTCGTCGGGGACATCCATGAACATCGCCGGATATCCCATGAAATTTCCGGAATCGGGGACCACGGTGCGCTCGGCGGGCAGCAGGTCGTCCAGGCCGATGCTGAGCGTCCTCGGGTCGATCCGGCCGTCGCCGCTCTCGTCCCGGTACGGCACGTCCCGCCACCGGCCCTCCTCCCGGATCCGCCGCGCCACGTCCGCCGACCGGTAGCCCGCGGACGGCTGCCCGGCCGCGAGGGCGTCCCCGGCCGCGCGCGCCACCACGGCCACGTCCCCGACGACCCCCAGGTCCGCGCGGACGTGCCTGCCGACGGCCTCGGGCTCCAGGTCCACCTGCACGACCGTGGCGTCCGGGCCGATGAGCGCGCCGTGGCGGGTGGTCCACATGTTCAGCGCGCACCCCCAGCCCACCACCAGGTCGGCGTCGCGGATCAGCTCGGCGGCCAGCGGCGTGGCGAACCCGCCGCTCACGTCCAGGTCCCACGGGCTGCCCCGGAACAGGCCCCGGGCGACCGCAGACGTCGCCAGCAGCGCCCCGGCCCGCCCGGCCAGCGCCTCCACCTCGGCCCGCGCCCGCCTGGCCCCGCGCCCCGCCACGAACACCGGCCGCCGCGCCTCCCGCAGCAACCGCGCGAGCTCCTCCACCCTCGCGCGAAGGTCCCCCTGGCCGGTGGCAGGCCCCTCAAGGGCGGCGCCCCCTGCCACCCCACGGTCCGGGACTCCTTCGACGCGGGTGGACTCCGTACTGGCTGCGGTGTCGGCGGTCTGGAGGTCCAGGGGAAGGTTGAGCAGGACGGTGCGGCGGTCGTCGCGGGCCAGGCGGAACGCCTCCAGGGCCTCGGCGACGGCCGTGGCCGGGGAGGTGACGCGCAGGGCGACGGCGCCCACGGAGCGGGCCAGGGCGTCCTGGTCGATGTGGAAGTTGGAGCGCGCGTCGGTGGCCTCGCCGGCCAGCACGACGAGCGGGGTGCGGCTCTTGGCGGCCTCGGCGATGCCGGTGACCGCGTTGGTGAGCCCGGGCCCCTGGTGGACGGTGACGACGCCGACGTGGCCGCTCGTGCGGGCGTAGGCGTCGGCCATGGTGGCGGCGCCGCCTTCGTGGCGGGCCGCGACGAAACGCGCGCCGTGCCGTACGAGGGCGTTGGTGACGTGGAAGTTGCCGCTGCCGACCACCCCGAACGCGACGCGGGCCCCGGCGGCGGCCAGAGCCCGCCCGACGGCCTCGGCGACGGTCACCGCGCCTGCCCGGCCTCGCCGCCGCCGCGCTCGACGAGGGCGAGCACGCGTACGGGGCTGCCGGAGCCGCCGAGGATGGGCAGCGGCGGCGCGACGACGACGGCGCCGGTCACCGGGAGCCGGTCGAGGTTGCGGAGCTGGGTGAGGCCGTACTTGCCGGCTCCGAGCAGGTAGGAGTGGCACGGGAAGGCGGGGTCGAAGGAGTGGGCGGCGCCCGCGTCGGTGCCGACGGTCTCGACGCCGAGCCCGAGCACGGGCGTCTCCTCGGCCAGCCAGCGGGCGCACTCGACGGAGATGCCGGGTGTGTGCGGGCCGGTCTCGTCGGCGTTGAGGAACGCGGCCTGGTCGCCGGAGCGGGAGTCCCAGCCGGTGCGGTAGAGGAGCCAGCCGCCATCGGGGAGCGGGCCGTTGGCGCGTTCCCATTCCTTGACGTGGTCGACCTGGAGGAGGAAGTCCGGGTCCTTGGCGGCCTCGGCGGCGAAGTCGAGGACGACGGCGGGGGCGAGCAGGCTCGTCACGGGCACCTGGGACACGTCCTGGCCGTCGCGGGCGGTGACCCAGTGGACGGGGGCGTCGAAGTGGGTGCCGGTGTGCTCACCCGTGTGGATGTCGTTCCAGTACCAGGCGGGGCCGCGGTCGTCGTAGCGGCTGATCTCCTCCAGGCGGAACGGGATCGTGTTGCCGAACGGCTCGGGGAGCTGGAGGATCGGCGTGTCCGAGGAGAGGGGCGCGGTCAGGTCGATCACCTCGATCGAGCCGTTCCGCACGCTGTCCACGAAGCTCCGCAACACCGACATGTCATCCTCCTAGGTGGGCTGAGGGAATCCTCCTACGTGCGGTGTGGCCTCCGCAAACACCTGCTTCACGCCTTGGTCCACTCGGCGCAGCCGCCGGTCTGGAACGACTTGTCCGTAGCGAGGACGGTGACGGTGGCGGGGCCGGTCGGCATGCCGGCGTCGATCACGTCGGCGATCGAGGCGGTGGTGCCCTTCATCCGGGCCCAGTAGCAGCTCTGGGAGGCGGTGACGGGGCCGGTGGTGCGGTAGGTGCCGGGCTGGATGTCGACGCCCACGACCAGGGTGCGGAGCGTGGCGTTGCCGCCGCCGGGCCCGGCGGTCACGGGCGGCGTGCCGGTGCCCGGGGGCTGCGCGCCGGTGTCGGGCGTGCCGATGTCGGGCGTCCCGGTGTCGGGCGCGCCCGTGCCGGGAGCCTCGGTGCCCGGCGGCTGGCCGGTGGCCGTCGGGGCGGGCTCCGGCTCGGCCGTCGGCCCCTCGACCGTCACCGTGACCCGGGGCGCGGGCGGGGCGGCCGTCTCCCCCGAGCCGAGCCCGGCGAAGAAGCCGATCAGGAACCCCAGCACACCGGTCATCCCCGACACCAGCAGGATGATCGTCGGGCTGCTGGACGCGCGAGGGTATTCGGGAGGCCCGTACATCACCCGACCAGGGTCCCACCCCGGTCAGCGGTGAAGATAGTCCACCAGCGACGCCTTCTCGGTCTCCAGCTCCTCGATCGCGCTCTTGACCACGTCGCCGATGCTGACGATGCCGACCAGGCGGCCGTCCTCGACCACGGGCATGTGCCGCACCCGGTGCGTGGTCATGATCTTGCGCAGCTCGTCGACCCGGTCGCCGGGCGCGACGGTGCGCACCTCGACCGTCATGATCGACGACACCGGCTCGGCGAGGATGGCGGCGCCCCGGTCGTGCAGGCGGCGCACCACGTCGCGTTCGGACACGATGCCGTCGATGGTCACGCCGTCGGCGGAGACCACGACGGCGCCGATGTTGTGCTCGGCGAGCTTGTCCAGCAGGTCGCGGACGGTGGCCTCCGGCGCCACCGTCGTGACGCCGCTTCCCTTGCCGCGCAGGATCGTCCCGATGAGCATCTGCACCACCTCGGCTCTGAGTTACCCCGGCGGGCACCCGGTTAAGCGCTTGTCGTCCCAGGCAAGCAACCGGGTGGGAGCCCGTCAAGGAGTCACGTAAGCTGCCGTACCGAAAGTCCGGGATAATCACGATCCACCTGCGGAGAGACACCTGATGAACGAGCCGCTCAACACCGGGAGCCACGACCTGCCGATCACCGGGGAGCTGGCCGCGTTCATGCGGACCGGGTGGGCCGACACCCGGCGCACGGACGTCACGGCGCTGCCGGTCGCGCCGTGGGCGGCCAAGCGGCGGGCGGCGCTGGCGAGCCGGTTCCCCGGGGAGCGGCTGGTGGTGCCGTCGGGGCGGCTCAAGGTCCGCAGCAACGACAGCGACTACCGCTTCCGCCCGCACAGCGCGTACGCGTACCTGACGGGCGCGGGCGAGCCCGACGACGTGCTCGTGATCGAGCCGTCCGGCGAGGCGCGGCTGTACGTCAGGCCGCGCTCGCCCCGCGAGGAGGGCGAGGAGTTCTACCGCGACCGCCGCTACGGCGAGTTCTGGGTGGGCCGCAGGCCGGACCTGGCCGAGGCGTCGGAGCTGTACCAGGTGGACTGCGCGCACATCCGCGAGCTGGACCTGAAGGGCTCGGCGCGGGTGCTGCGCGGCGTGGACGCGGCGGTGGACGCGATGGTGGCGCCCGGCGACGGCGACGCCGAGTTCGAGGGCTTCCTGTCGGAGATGCGGCTGATCAAGGACGAGTGGGAGGTCGGCGAGCTGCAGGGGGCGGTCGACGCCACCGCGCGCGGCTTCGAGGACGTGGTGCGCGCCCTGCCCGCGGCGCTCGGCCACCCGCGCGGCGAGCGCTATCTGGAGGGCGTGTTCGGGCTGCGCTCGCGGCTGGAGGGCAACGCGACCGGCTACGACAGCATCGTGGCCTCGGGGGCGCACGCCTGCGTGCTGCACTGGATCCGCAACGACGGCCCGCTCGACCCGGCGCACCTGCTGCTGCTCGACGCGGGCGTGGAGTCCGACACGCTCTACACCGCCGACGTCACCCGCACGCTGCCGCTGTCGGGCCGGTTCGGGCCGGTGCAGCGGCAGGTGTACGAGCTGGTGTACGAGGCGCAGGCAGCCGCGATCGCCACGCTGCGGCCCGGCGCCCGCTTCCGCGACTTCCACCAGGCGGCCATGCGCGTCATCTGCGAGGGGCTGAACGAGTGGGGCCTGCTCAAGGAGTCGCCCGACACGCTCATGGAGACGGGCCTGTACCGCCGCTACACGCTGTGCAGCAGCGGCCACATGCTCGGCCTGGACGTGCACGACTGCGCCAGGGCGCGCGCCGAGGTCTATCTCGACGGCGTCCTGGAGGAGGGCCAGGTGCTCACCGTCGAGCCCGGCCTGTACCTGCAGCCGGACGATCTCACCCTGCCGGAGGAGTTCCGCGGCCTGGGCGTGCGGATCGAGGACGACCTGGTCATCACGGCCGACGGCGCCCGCCTGATGTCCGGCGCGCTGCCCCGCCACCCCGACGAGGTGGAGGACTGGATGGCCGGTCTGCTGCGCTGATGTCGGCCTGGAGGATGACATCCGTTTCGTCCTCCAGTCGGATGGTCTTGTCGGGAGATCCGGTCGATGATCGGATCCCCGACGATTGGACGCGCAGTGCGAAGACCTGTCCTGATCCTCTCGCTCCTCCCCGCTCTCGTCCTCAGCCTTATCGCGCCGCTGACGCCGGCCACGGCGAGCGCGGGCGCGATCTCCTGGGCTCCGTGCGCCGAGGACCCGTCGGCCGAGTGCGGCACGCTGACCGTGCCCGTCGACTGGCGCAGGCCGCGCGGCGAGACGTTCGAGCTCGCGCTGGCCCGGCGCAAGGCGAGCGATCCGGCGGCCCGGATCGGCTCGCTCGTCATCAACCCGGGCGGCCCCGGCGGCTCCGGCGTGGACGCCGTGGTGGGCGGCTACCTCGGCTTCACCCCGGAGATCACCAGCCGCTTCGACGTGGTGGGCTTCGACCCCCGCGGCGTGGCGCGCAGCCATCCGGTCCTGTGCTCGCTGGAGCTGGCCCTCCAGGCGCCCGACCCGCTGTCGATCAGGGACCAGGCCGGGTTCGACGCGCTGCTGGCGCACAACCGGCGCTACCGTGACGACTGCCGGGCCCGCACCGGGCCGCTGTTCGACCACGTCGACACCGGCAGCGTGGTGCGCGACCTCGACGCCCTGCGCGCCGCGCTCGGCGACGACAAGCTCACCTACTACGGCATCTCCTACGGCACGCTCATCGGCCAGCTCTACGCCGAGCGGTTCCCGCACCGGATCCGCGCGCTGGCGCTCGACAGCAACATGGACCACAGCCTGGGCACGCGGGCGTTCCTCGACACCGAGTCGTGGACCGCGCAGGACTCCTTCGACGAGTTCGTCGCCTGGTGCGAGCGCACCCGGACGTGCGCGCTGCACGGCAGGGACGTGCGGACCGTCTGGGCGGACCTGCTGGCGCGGGCGGAGCGCGGCGAGCTGAGCCTGCCGGGCTCCCCGGAGATCAAGCTGGGCAAGCTCGACCTGATCGGGCAGGCGTTCGGCGCGTTCTACGGCCCGGCGTTCAAGGAGCTGGCCGAGTTCCTGGTGGCGCTGGAGAGCGGCGCGGCGACCGCCCGCCCGATCCTGACCCCGCCCTCCACCGCCTCGTCGGCCTCGTCCGCCGAGCAGGCGATCAACGATCCGACGCGCGTCTTCTGCCAGGACTACCTGCTGCCCATCCGCGACTACCGCGCCTACGAGCAGCACCTGCGCAGGTCCGCGCGCATCGCGCCGGACATGCTGGTCAGCGCGGCGGCGCATCCGATCACCGCGGCGTGCCTGGGCACCGAGGCGCCGATCCCCAACCCGCAGCATCGGCTGCGCGTCGACGGCACACCCCCGCTGCTGCTGGGCAACGCCCTGCACGATCCGGCCACGGGCTACCCGTGGGCGGTGAGCGCGGCGCGGCAGATCGGCCGTGAGGCCCGGCTGATCACCTACGAGGGCTGGGGTCACGGCATCTACGGCCGCGGCGACTGCCCGACGCGGGCGATCGACGCCTACCTGGTCTCCGTCGACCCGCCGGAGCGGGGCCTGCGGTGCCAGGCCGTGCCGCCGGCCGAGATGTCCGCCCTGCGTCACCGGCCGCCGACCGGCCCGATCCCCGGGCTGCCCGGCTACCGCCTCACCCGATGACGGTCACGGCCGGGGCGGTTCCTCCCGCCCCGGCCGGGGCCTGACGTTGGCGTTCAGGTGGAAGACGTTGTCGGGATCGTAGGCGGCCTTGACGGCCGCCAGCCGGTCGTACTTCGCCCCGTACGAGGCGCGCACCCGCTCCTCGTCCCGGTCGGCGATGAAGTTCACGTACGAGCCCGTGCCCCCGGCGTACGGGAGCAGCGCCTCCCAGGCGGAGCGCGCCCACTCCCGCTCGGCGGGCAGTTCGTCCGCCGAGGGCGTGATCGCGGCGATGGACATCGTGTAGTGCGGCGCGCGGCTGCCGCTGAACGCGGTGGCGTCGTCGTCCCTGGCGGCGAAGGCGCCGTCGAGCCGGAAGGTCGGCAGGAACGACAGCGGCGAGGACTTGCCCGCCGCCTGCTCGCAGATCGCCGTCATCGCCTCGGGCGTGAGGCCGGGCAGGTCGAGCGCCTTCTCGTAGGCGGAGATGCCCCACGGCGCGCTCTCGTCGAGCAGCGACTGCAGTTGCGTGTACGGCATCGGCGCGACGAACTCGAACAGCGGCTCCAGCTCCCGCCGGATGGAGGCCAGCACCGCCTCGTGCCGCTCGGCCGTGGAGAACCCGGCGACGATCAGCGCGTGGCCTGGGCGCAGCCGGTGCTCCTCGGGCACGAACGGGGCGGGCGGGGCGCTCATCCCGAAGCCGATCAGCACGGCGGCGTCGTCCGGCAGGCCCGTGGCGGCGGCGTCGATGACCTCGGCGGCCTGCCTGCCGCGTTCGGCCTCCCAGAACAGCACGGCGACGTGCACGGCCGGGCCGACGGGGTGCAGCCGGTAGGTGAACGCGGTGACGACGCCGAAGTTGCCGCCGCCGCCCCGGAGGGCCCAGAACAGGTCCGGGTGGTCCCGGGCGGAGGCGTGCACCTGCTCGCCCCCGGCCAGCACCAGGTCGGCCGCCTCGAGGTTGTCGATCGTCAGGCCGTGCCTGTGGGTCAGCCAGCCGAACCCGCCGCCGAGCGTCAGGCCGCCGATGCCGGTGTGGCTGATCGTGCCGCCCGGCGTGGCCAGCCCGTGGGCCTGGGTGGCGGCGTCGACGTCGGCCCAGGTGGCGCCGCCGCAGCAGACCGCGCTGCGGGTGGCGGGGTCGACGTCGACGAGGCGCAGCGGGCTGAGGTCGAGCATGAGGCCGCCGTCGGTGACGGCCGAGCCGCCGAAGCCGTGGCCGCCGCCGCGTACGGAGATCTCCAGCCCTTCCTCGCGGGCGAAGCGCACGCCCGCCGAGACGTCCTCGGGGCCGCTGCACCGGACGATCACGGCGGGGCGGCGGTCGATGGCGCCGTTCCAGATCGAGCGCAGCACGTCGTACTCGGTGTCGTGGCGGGTGACGACCCGCCCGGCGCAGCGGTCGCGGAGCCTGTCGAGCTCCGGCTTGATGAGCTGGACCATGCCGCCACCCCCAGTGCGCGACTTATCCCGAAATATCACTTAATCCTAGGATTTATCCGTATTTGGAGGGGTTGGCGGGCGGTGAAATCCCCCTCAAATTCCCTGCGCGGGAGGTACGATCCACCCAGTGACGATCACTCCTGCGACGGCCCTGGCGGCGGCGATGGGCTGCCCGCCCGACGAGGTGCGCGCACCCCTGGAGTGGCTGACGGACGTCGAGCGCGATCGCGCCGCGCGCTTCCGCTTCGCCCCCGACCGGATCGCGTTCGTCGCCGCCCACCTGCTGGTACGGCTCTGCGCCGGCCGGGTGCTGGGCGCCGATCCCGGCGAGCTGACGCTGGCGCAGCACTGCGACGTGCACGGGCCGGGGCACGGCAGGCCGTACCTGGTCGAAGCCCCCGAACTGGGCGTGAGCCTCAGCCACACGCGCGGCTACGTGTGCGCGGCGGCCGGCCCCGGCCGCGTCGGCGTGGACGCCGAGCGGGTGCCGCCAGGCCCGCTCGACCGCACGCTGGCCCCGATCGCGCTCACCCCCGCCGAGCTGGCCGGGGCGCGCGGCAACGAGGACCTGATCCGCCACTGGGTGCGCAAGGAGGCGCTGATCAAGCGGGGCGAGCTGACCCTCGCCGAGATGGCCACGGCCGAACCGGACTGGACGGGCCGCCACCTGCTGGAATGGCACGCGGAGCCGGACGTCCTGGTGGCCGTGATCACCGACTCGCCCGCCACCCGCCTGCCGATGTCCGGATAATGTGGGCGCATGTTCTACAAGAAGCCCCTGGAGGAGCGCATCGCGGACCGGATGACCCAGCGGCGCCCCCTCGAAGAGGGCCGGACGTTCGAGCACGGGCCGGCCAAGTTCGTGTTCGTGTCGCTGCTCGTCGCCGTGGTCGTCATGCACGTCGTCGGCGTGGCGATCGTCATGGCGTTCGACTAGCGGCGGCGGGGCGGGGTGGGGTCGAGGAACACCTGGTCGATGCCGGGGAAGCGCTCGCGCAGCCTGCGGTCCACCTCCTCACAGGCGCGCTCCACACCTCCGGCGCGCACCTCGTCCCGAAAGTCGATCTTCGCCGCGACCAGGAACCGGCCCGGCCCGATGACCATGGTGAGCAGCTCGACCACGTCCTCCACCTCCGGCTGGACGAGGAGCACCGCGCGCACCCCCGTCTCGATCGGGCGCGGCGCCGCCTGGCCGATGAGCAGCGACAGGTTCGCCTGGATGAGCGTGAGCGCGACCACCAGCAGCAGCACGCCGATGAGGACCGACGCCAGGCCGTCCCACAGCGACGACCCGGTGAGCTGCGAGCCGAGCAGCCCCAGCGCCGCGATCACCAGCCCGGCCAGCGCCGCCCCGTCCTCCAGCAGCACCGCCTTGAGCGCCGTGTCGGACGTCTTCCTGGCCAGCCGCAGCGGGCTGACCCGCCACCGGCCCGCCTCGCCGCGCAGCTGCCCGTACGCCTTGAGGAACGACACCCCCTCGATGACGAACGAGACCGCCAGCACCACGTACGCCGGGGTGAGCGCCGACAGCTCCTCCCCGCGGACGATCTCGTGCACGCCGTGGGTGATCGAGAACCCGGCGCCGCCCGCCAGCGTCGCGAACGCCGCCATCATCGCCCAGAAGAACCCCGCCTTGCCGTATCCGAACGGATGGCGCCGGTCGGCCGGCTTGCCCGAACGCCGGACCGCGACCAGCAGCAGCACCTCCGTCACCGTGTCGGCCGCCGAGTGCGCCGCCTCCGACAGCATCGCCGCCGACCCGCTGACGATCCCCGCCAGCAGCTTGGCCACCGCGATGGCGAGGTTCGCCGCCCCGGCCACCAGCACGGTGCCCAGGCTCTCTCCCGACTTCTCCCCCACCTTCGTCACTCTACGTGCGCTAGATTGGAGATCATGAGCGCGCCTCGCTGGCTTTCCCCCGCTGAGCAGCGTGCCTGGCGAACCCACCTGGCCCTGCACAAGCTGCTCATGCACCGCCTGGACCGGGAGCTTCAGGAACACGCCCTGTCACTCAACGACTACGAGATCCTGGTCAACCTGTCCGAGAGCCCCGCGCGGCGCATGCGGATGAGCGACCTGGCCGACGCGACCATCCAGTCCCGCAGCCGGCTCTCCCACCAGATCTCCCGGATGGAGGCCAAGGGCCTGGTCACCCGCGAAGACTGCCGCGACGACCGGCGGGGCACGTTCGCCGTGCTGACCGACGAGGGCTGGGAGACGATCCAGCGGGTGGCGCCCGACCACGTGGCCGGGGTGCGCGAGCACTTCGTCGACCGGCTCACCGACGACCAGCTCAAGGAGCTGGAGGCCGCCTACGGGCCCATCGTGGAGCATCTGAAGAAACTGCGCTGACACGCAGTCGATACCGCAGGGGCCGCCCGGGTGTCCGTCCCGCTCGCTACGATCCGCTCATGTTGAGAAAGCTGCTCGTGGTGGCCCTGGCCGTCGTGGCCCTGGCGGCCTGCTCCTCCGCAGGCGAGGGCGCGGCGCTGCCCGCCGGGCCCGACCTGATGCGCCAGGCCGCCGAGGCGATGAAGACGGTCAAATCCGCCGCGTTCTCCATCGCCACCGAGGGCAAGCCGAACGTGCCCGTCAAGAAGGCCGACGGGCGGCTCACCGCCGAGGGCGACGCCGACGGGACCATCACGCTGGAGGTGTTCGGCAACCTCCAGGAGGTGTCGTTCATGCTCATCGGCGACAAGGTCCACTTCAAGGGGCCGACCGGCGGCTACCAGGAGATGACCCGGCAACAGCTCGCCCAGCTCTACGACCCGTCGCTCATCCTCGACCCCGCCAAGGGCATCCCGGGGCTGCTCGCCACCGCCGCCGACCCGCTCGTCCGGGCCGAGGAGGACGGTGCCTACCGGGTCGACGTCGCCTTCACCGGGCAGGCGCTGAGCACGCTGGTGCCCGGCGTCACCGAGGGCGTCAACGGCACCGTCTGGGTCGACCGGGCCAGCAGCAGGCTCACCAAGGTGCTGCTGCAGCTGCGCGAGGGCACGGTGACGGTCTCGTTCGCCGACTACGACGCGCCGGTGACGATCACGCCCCCGCCGTCGTCATCGTCGTCGTCGGCGCCGTCCGCCGGATGAGGAGCGCCCGCCGGGTCGTCCTCGGCGTGGGCGGGGCGGTGGTGCTGCTCGCCGCCCTCGACGCGTACGTGGTCGTGACCGTCCTCATCGACATCGCCGCCGACATCGGCATCCCGCTCAACCGGCTCGAACGGGTCACGCCCGTGGTCACCGGGTTCCTGCTCGGGTACGTGGCGGCGATGCCGCTGCTGGGGCGGCTGTCCGACCGGTTCGGGCGGCGGCCGCTCATCCACGCCTGCCTGGCGGCCTTCGCGGCCGGCTCCGTGCTGACGGCGCTGGCGTCCGGGGAGGTGATGGTGGTGGCCGGCCGCACCGTCCAGGGCGTCGCCGGGGGCGCGCTGCTGCCGATCACGATGGCGCTCATCGGCGACCTGTGGGGCGAGCGGGAGCGCCCCCTGGCCCTCGGCGCCGTCGGCGCCGCCCAGGAGCTCGGCAGCGCCCTCGGGCCCGTGTACGGCGGCCTCCTCGCCGGCGTCCCCGCCGCCTCGCTGCTGGGCGTCGAGGTGGGCGGATGGCACGCCATCTTCTGGATCAACGTCCCCCTCACCCTCGCCGCCGCCCTGGCCGTCCACCACGCCCTCCCCTCCCCCACCAA
>NZ_JBGNUU010000008.1:0-325788 GCF_041950485.1 Nonomuraea sp. ATR24 | reverse complement strand
CCTTGATCGGCGCGGCGAGCCGCGCGGTGCCCTCGGGAGCAGGACCCCCGGCCCGGGCGGCGGCGCTGCCCGCAGCCAGCGGGTCCGACACGGCCGACGGCGTGCGCCCCAGCAGGCGCAGCAGCACCGCCCGGGCCGCCGGACGCCGCGCCGGATCCTTGGCCAGGCACGCCGCCACCAGCTCACGCAGATCACCGTCCAGCCCGCCGAGATCCGGCTCGGCCCGCATGATCCGGTGGACGAGCGCGGGCAGCGGCCCCGCCCCGAACGGCGGCGCCCCCGACGCCGCGAACACCATGGTCGCCCCCCACGCGAACACGTCCGCCGCCGCGCCCGCCGCCCCCGGCCTGAACTGCTCCGGAGCCATGTACGGCGGCGTCCCCGCCACCTCGTCACCCGCCCCCGCGTCCCCCACCGGCCGGGCGATGCCGAAATCGATCACCCTCGGCCCCTCCGGGCTCAGCAGCACGTTGCCCGGCTTGAAATCCCGGTGCACCACCCCCGCCCGGTGGATCGCCGCCAGCGCCGTCGCGGTCCCCACCGCCAGCCGGTGCAGCTCCCGCCCCCGCAACGGGCCGCGCGCCGCCACCGCCTGCTGCAACGTCGGCCCCTCGATGAACTCGCTCACCACGTACGGCTCGGCCCCCGCCGCGCCGACCTCCAGGACCTGCGCCGTGCAGAACGCCGCCATCCTGGGCAGCACCTCAGCCTCCCGGCGCAGCAGCGCGGCGGCCTCCTCGTCGGCGGCCCGCAGCACCTTGACCGCCACCGGCCGCCCGCCCGGCGCCTGCGCCAGATAGACCACGCCCTGCCCGCCCGCGCCCAGCCGCCCGCGCACCACGTACGCGCCGATCCGCGCCGGATCGCCGGGCCGCACCGCGGCGGCCACCGGTCAGCCCCGCGTGTAGCGCACGTCCACCAGCGGCTCACCCGGCGTGCGCAGCTCGGCCAGCACCCGCACCACCTCACCGGCGAAGTCCGTCACCACCACCTCGCTGCGGTCCCCGCCGCCGGGCACGACCTGGATCAGGTGCTCCTCGTCGTACCAGCCCACCATGCCCGCCCCCTTCCGCGTCGGCACCGTGGCCACCCGGGCGCCGCCCGCCGCCGTCCACACGCAGGCGGCGAACCGCTTGGCGCACCCGCTCGTGACGAACCGGCCGCCGCTCGGCGAGAACATGTCCGTCGCCCCCACGACATGCCCCACCCAGTGCATCATCCGCGTCACCCGGCCCGACTCCGCGTCCCGCACGCGCACGCCCTGCCCCCACTCCGCCGTCAGATAGCGGCTGATCACCGACCTCCCGTCGGGCATCCACCGGAACTCGGCGTAGAAGCTCAGCGGGTTCACCTTCCCGCCCGTCGCCAGCGCCGCCTGCCGCACCTCCGCCCCGTCACCCGTCGGCACGAACCTGGCCGACCGCGCCGCCACGTCGATGATCACGTACCCGGCGCTGAACGGCTGGTTCTCCTCCCCGACCTTCTCGAACCGCTGCACCGACAGCAGCAGCCGGTCACCCCGCCGCGACCAGCTCAGGCCGACGGACTGGTACGGCGGGCGCAGCACCGGCACGCTGAACCGCTCACCGGTCAGATGGTCGGCGAACCATACCGCCAGATGATCCCCGGCGGCCGCGTACAGCGTGTTGAAGCTCGCCGTGTAACGCCCGTCGGGCGACGCCTCCGCCACCACGGTGTGCGGCCCGGCGTCGCCGAACCGGCCCGTCCGCGGGTCCCGCGTGTAGCGGCGGCTCTCGCCCACCCGCACCGACGTCAGCCGCACCCGGTCGCCGGGATGCTCGTACGCCACCCCGAGCCCGCCCGGCAGCGGCACCTCGGCCCCCTCCGCAGGAGGCCCGTCCGCCGGGGCCACCGCTCTCGGCGTCCACGTCCCTCCGGGCCGCGCCTGCTGCGCCACCCGCGCCGCCCCCGCTCCCGGCTCGCCCACGGCCAGCGTCACTCCGGCCGACACACCCCCGGCCACCAGCGCGATCACCACCCCCGCCGCGGCCACGACCCCCCGCCGCCGCTTCCTCCCCGCCCCGGCAGCCTCCACCGCGCTCGCGCCGGCCGACTGCGGGACGGGCCCAAGGACGGGCCTCGGGACGGGCCTCGGGACGACCAGGACCGTCTCCTCGATCAGACGCAACAGCGCCTGCTCCGCCGTCGGCCTCACCTCCGGGTCGACGGCCAGGCAGTCGGCCAGCAGCTCACGCAACGGCCCCTGCGGGAGCGCGGCCAGGCTCGCCGCCCCCTCCGCCATCCGGGCCGGCCGCCCGCTGAAACCGCCCCCGCCGAACGGATCCCGCCCGGCGGCGGCGTACGCCACCGTCGCGGCCCACGCCCACACGTCCGTCGCGGGCCCGAGCTCCCCGCCGCGCGTCCGCTCAGGGGCGAACAGGTCACCCGGCTCCAGATCGATCGGCGACGTGTCGTGCCCCCCGCTCAGCACGTCGTGAACCTCCGGCACCGCGCACAACAGCCGCGGCCCGTCCGGCCCGAGCAGCACCCGGCTCGGCCGGATCCCCACGGGAGCCAGCCCGGCCCGGTGTGCCGCCGCCACGGCCGTCACCGTCCCGATCGCCAGCCGCCGCAACGCCGCCCCCTCAACCGCCCCACTGCCTGCATCACTGTCCGCATCACCTGGCCCGTCGGCGGCAGGGTCCGGCCGGGTACGGGCCGCTCCGCCTCCGCTCTCACCGGGACCGCCGGCGGCGGCGGCCGGGGTGAGGCGGGCCAGGAGGGAGCCGCCCTCGACGTACTCGGTGACCACGTGGTCAGGGCCCGCGTCCAGGACGGCCACGGCGCCGACGGGGGCGGCCTCGCGCAGACGGGCGAGCCGGGCGAGGTCGGGGCGGCGCTCGGCCGGCCTGCCGTAGTGGCGGACGACCACCGTGCGCCCCGAGGGGGAGGTCGCCAGGTGGTGCGAGACGCCGCAGCAGCCCGTGTGGAGGGTGCCGGCGAGGCGGTAGCCGCCCACGGCGCGGGCGTTCACCGGGCCGCCCGGGCCAGGCGCAGGCCGGGGGTGTCGTCGGCCGCCTCCAGGGTGGCCAGCAGCCGCCGGGTGCCCTCACGGAAGTCCAGCGCCACGAACTCGTGCGGCGTCCGGCCCGGGTCCAGGATCATCAGGTGGTCGTCGTCGTACCAGCCCCACATCTCCGCACCCTTGATCGTGTTCACGTAGGTGGCGACGCGGACGCCGGTGGCGGCGTCCCACGCGCAATGGGATCCGCCGCTGGGGCAGTCGGTCAGCATGAGCCGGCCCGACGGCGAGAACAGGGCGCGGCCGACGCTCGGCCCGGTCCACGGCATCGTGCGCGCCTCCCGGCCGTTCAGGTCGCGGAAGCGCAGGCCGGTGTGGCCGCCGCTGTCGTGCGAGGCGACGACGCCGTCGCCGCCGGGGGTCCAGGCGTACGGTCCCGTGTCGCCTTCCGTGGGGACGGTTCGGGCCTGCCGGGTGGCGGTGTCCAGGACGGCGAATCCGGCCGTCCTCCGCTTCGGGCCGCTCACCGTGAGGAGCAGCCGGGACGAGGCCCGGTCCCACACGGGGGAGGCGGCCCGCTCGGGCACCCGTACGGTGAAGCGCTCGCCGGAGCGGCGGTCGGCGACCGTCACGTCACGGCCCGCCTGGAACGCCACCCGGGTGCCGTCGGGCGAGGCGGCCACGTCGTCCGCCGCCACCCCGGCCTCGATGAACCCGTCCCACTGGGCCGCGCGCAGCCAGGTGCCGCGCTCGTTCCGGTACGCGACGACGCGCTGGGGATCGCCGGGATGCTCGTACAGGGAGAGTGCGATCCCGGCCGCCCGCATCGTGGCCTGCGGGGACGGGAGCGCGCGCGGGCCCGCGGCGGTCACCGACAGGTCGGGCAGCGACAGCGTCGGCGACGGGACGGGCCGGGAGGCCGCGCCCACCCGGTCGGCGATCAGATGGCCCGCCCCGGCGGAGACCACCGCCACGGCCAGCGCCCCCGCCGCCAGCCCCGGCCACCCCCGCCACGCCACCCCGCCCGAGGCTGCGGCGCCGCCTCCCGGGGTACGCCCTGCCGCTCCGGCCTGGGACGGTGCGGCCATCCCAGGGGTGTGGCCTTCCGACGCCGGGCGAGGGACAGCCGGGCCGTCCCCCGCCGGACTCGCCGGGCCGTCCGCCTCCGGGCTCGCCCGGAACTCGTCCGTGGGGGAGTGGGGCGCGGTGTCGGGGATGAGCGTACGGGTGGAGTGGCCGATGAGGCGGAGCAGGAGGTCGCCCGAGTCGGGCCGCGCCGCCGGGTCCTCGGCCAGGGCGGCGGCGACGGCGGGGCGCAGGTGCTCTTCGAGGGCGGCCAGGCCGGGCTCGTGGCGGAGGCCGCGATCGGCCGAACCGGTGGCGGCGTACAGGATGGTGGCGGCCCAGGCGAACACGTCGTCCGCCGGGCCCATGACCTGCTCGGGAGCGCCGGTGGGGGCCGGGGGGAAGGCCAGGCCGTAGCCGGTGACGCGGACGCCGTCGGGCCCGAGGACGACGGTGCCGGGGCGCAAATCGCCGTGGGTGACGCCGCCCTGGTGCAGCCCCACGAGGGCGGAGGCCGTCGCGATGGCGAGCCGGTGCAGCGCGGTGCCCGTCATCGGGCCGTCGGCGGCGACGGCGTCGGCGAGCGACCGCCCGGGGACGTGCTCGGTCACCGCGTACGCCCGGCCGCCGGCGACCCCGGCGGCCAGGACGCGGGCCAGCGACGGCGCGTCGAGCTCCGTCAGGGCGGTCACGCGGTCCGCCGCGCCGGGCCCGCCGGGCAGCCAGGCGACTTCGACGTGCCGGCCGCCGGCGTCGCGGGCCAGGAACACGGGCCCGCGGTCGTCGTGCCGTAATCGTCCCAGCAGGACGAACCCGCCGAGGTCCGCGGGATCGGATCGCTGTAATGGGGGAATTTCCGTCATTGCCTCAGCAATTCATCGACAGCCGACCGCCTGATTATGGATCAGGCGCTTCCGGTCGTGGAAGACCGGCGCCCGGCCGTCTTACCCTGCCAGGGCCCGGAGGAGGACGTCCCCACGCCGGGCCCGGGACGGGCCGCCACGGCGGTGGTGGGTCAGGAAACGAGCTCCCCGGCCTGGACGACGTGCCGGATGCGGCCGGGGTCGGCCAGGACGCCGAGGTCGGCGAGCGGGTCGCCGTCGAGGACCAGCAGGTCGGCGTGCGCGCCCACGGCCAGGGTGCCGATCTCGCCGGCCATGCCGAGCAGCTCGGCCGCGTTCACCGTGGCGGCGCGGAGCACGTCCAGCGGCTTCTGCACCTCGCCGCGCAGGCGGAACTCCTGGTTCTGGTGCCGGTGCATGCCGCCGAGCAGGTCGCTGCCGTACACCAGCCGCACACCGCCCCTGGCGGCGCGCTCCAGCGCCGCCAGGCCCGCGCCGAGCACCGCGTCGACCTTGCGCCAGCTCGGCTCCGGCAGCCCGTGGGCCACGCCCTCCTCCTTCAGCGCCCAGTACGTGACCAGCGTCGGCACCAGGAACGCGTCACGCTCCAGGAACAGCTCCACGCTCCGGTCGTCCAGCAGGTTGCCGTGCTCGATCGAGCGGATCCCCGCCTCCAGCGCCCGGTTGACCGCGCGTGCGGTGTACGCGTGCGCGGCCACGTAGCGGTTGGCCGCCTCGGCCTCCTCCACGATGGCGCGCAGCTCCTCCATCGAGTACTGGGTGGAGTCGATGCGGTCGGTGGGGGAGGCGACGCCGCCGGAGGCCATCACCTTGATGTGGTGGGCGCCCTTGCGCAGCTCGTCGCGGGCGGCGGCGCGCACGGCGTCGACCCCGTCGGCGACCCGGCCGAGCCCGGCGCAGCACGGGTGGTCGTCGTGCACCCGGGTGCCCCGGCCGCGCGAGTCGCCGTGGCCGCCGGTCTGGCTGAGCGCCCGGCCGCAGAACAGCAGCCTCGGCCCCCGGATCAGCCCTTCGGCCTGCGCGTCGGCGAGCCCGTAGTCGGCGCCGGAGGCGTCGCGGACGGTGGTGAAACCGCGCGCCAGCATGCCGCCCATGATGCGGGCGCTGTGCGCGGCCACGTACGAGGGCGACCAGGAGGTCAGCCCGCCCAGGTCGGCGGTGGCGGCGGTGACGTGCACGTGCGCGTCGATCAGGCCGGGGACGACGACCGCGCCGGCCAGGTCGACCACGCGCGTGCCGTCGGGGGCGGTCAGGCCGCGGCCGGTCTCGGCGACGCGCCCGTCCGCGCAGCGCAGGTCGGTCTCGGTGAAGTCGCCGGTGTCGGGGTCGAGCAGCAGGGCGTCGCGCAGCAGCAGGCTCATCGGGCGCCTCGCAGCGCGGGCACGGCCAGCGGCGCGAGCGCCTGGGCGGCGGCCACGGACGTCTCGTCGTAGCTGCCCTCGGCGTCGAGGATGTTGAGCGCGCCTAGCACGGTGCCGCCGTCCACGACGGGCACGTTGACGATGGCGCCGCAGCCGAGGCTCTCGATCAGCTCGTGGTCGGCGAAGATCTCGCGTACGGCGGCCCGGTCGCGGCCCAGGTAGGGCAGCCGCTGCTCGATGCAGCGGGTGAGCCACTCCTGCGCGACCTCCACCGTCTTCTCGCCGCCCACCGGGTACTGCTCGGGGTGGCTGCTGTGCACGCGGCGCAGCGCGCGCCGTTCGGGGATCCAGGCGAGCACGGTGAACAACCGCGCGCCCACCTGCTCGCGTACCTTCTCCTGCAGTTCCGGCAGCCCGGTCACGACGTCATCTCCTTAGCTGCGCCGGCGGGCTCGCCCCGCTCGGTCAGGTCTTCCAGGGAACGCCCGGCGGTCGCCAGGCCGAACACCATCACGCAGATCACGCCGGCCGCGAGCACGGCGGTGGTCATGCCGAACACGCCGCCGAAGCCGAGGCTCGCGTACGACACGCCGATGATGGTGGGAGCGAGGATGCTGCCGACGCGGCCGAACGCGCTCGACAGGCCGGTTCCGGTGGCCCGGATCCAGGTGGGGAACACCTCGGGGGTGTAGGAGTAGACGCCGGCGTAGGTGCCGTTCAGGAAGAACGACAGCACGGCGCCCGCGACCGTGATCGACACGGGCGTGTCCATCTGCGACAGCCAGAAGGCGCTGACGGCCGATCCGGCGAGGTAGATCGCGATGGTGTTCTTGCGGTCGAGCCGCTCCGACAGCCAGGCGGCGGAGAAGTAGCCGGGGATCTGCGCCAGGTAGATGATCAGCGAGAACTCGAAGCTCTTCGTCACCGTGATGCCCCGCTCCACCAGCAGGGTGGGGATCCAGGAGAAGAAGCCGTAGTACGAGAACGTGATCACGAACCAGATCAGCCAGATGACGCCGGTGCGCCTGGCCATCGCCCGGCTCCACAGGAACCGCAGGGCGTTGACCAGCGTGACCTTCGGCGTCTCCCGGACGGGCAGCGCGGCCGCGGTCTCGGGCACCGGGGGCAGGGGCCGGCCGGTGGCGAGCTCGACGCGCCGTTCGATGTCGGCGACCACGGCCTCGGCCTCGGCGGTCCTGCCGTGCTGCAGCAGGAAGCGCGGCGACTCCGGCAGCGAGCGCCGCCACCACAGCAGCATCAGGATGGGCACCGCGGTGATGATCTGCGCGATCCGCCAGCCGTCGTCGAACGTGGGCACCACGAACCGGCCGATGAGCGCGGCCCCGACGAACCCGAAGGAGAAGAACCCGGCCAGCGCGCCGATGAACCAGCCGCGCCGCTTGGCGGGCACGAACTCCGACAGGAACGGCGCGATGATCGCGCTCTCCGCGCCGGCCCCGGCCCCGGCCAGCACCCGCGCGCCGAGGAACACCTCGTAGTTCGGCGCGAACGCGGCCACGACGGAGAACACCGCGTAGAAGGCGAGCGCGTACATCATGACCTTCTTGCGGCCGATGCGGTCGCCGAGCAGGCCCGCCGCGATCGCGCCGAACAGGAAGCCGAACGGCGAGGCGGAGCCGATGATGCCGAGCTGGCCGTTGCTGAGGTTCCACGCCTCCTGGGCGCTCGGCAGCAGGAACGCGACGACGGCCGAGTCCATGCCGTCGAAGGTGTAGCCGAGGCCGCCTATCAGGAGCAGGAGGTAGTGCGGACGGCTCAGGGGGAGCCGGTCCAGCCGGGCCAGCAAGGTCATGGCACAGCCTTCCTAGGGCACGGGGCCCTGCCAGGGAGGGGGAGTTATTGCAACGTATAGTGCAAATCGGGCAAGATGCAATGGTCCTTGCAATATTTGGAAAATGTACGATGTCTCCCGGCGAGGGAGGGGCGCGTGACGGACAGCTTCGAGGAGTGGCTGCGCGACCGCGTGCCGGAACGCGGGCTGCGCCCCAAGGCCGCGGCGGTGCTGGACATCCTCATCACGCAGCCGCGCCGGGCGTCGTTCGGCTCGGCGGCCGAGCTCGCCGCGCTCGCGGGCGTCAACGTGGCCACCGTCACCCGTATCGCGCAGGCGCTCGGCTTCGCCGGGTGGCCCGCCCTCCAGCAGGAGCTGCGCGCCCGCTACCTCTCGTCGCTCAGCGCGCCGCAGGTCGCCGCCGAGCACAGCGGCGAGGGCTCGCCCAGCGCCCGCTCGCTCCGGCGCGACCTCGACAGCCTCGCCCTGCTCAACCGCCGCCTGGACGAGGGCGTGATCCGGACCGTCGCCGAGGCCGTCGCCGCCGCCCGCCGCACGGTGATCGTCGCCGACGGCAGCTACGCGGCGGTCGGCATGGCGCTCGCCCACAACGCCCGCATCGCGGGCTACCCCGTCGCGGCCGTCACGGCGGGCGACTCCGAGCTGTCCAACACCGTCGCGGCGATCGGGCCCGGCGACGTGCTGATCGCCATCAGCTTCTGGCGGCTGTACGAGAGCACGGTCCTGGCCGCGCACGAGGCCCGCGCGCGCGGCGCCCGGGTGTTCGCGCTCACCGACGCGGCCAGCCCCGCCCTGGCGGACGCGGCCGAGGAGGTCGTGATGGTCCCGGCGGAGGGGGTCGCGTTCTTCCCGTCGCTGACCGCCGGGCTGGCCGTCGCCCAGGCACTGGTCGCCCAGCTCGCCGCCGTCGACCCGGCGCGCACGGCCGCCGCCATCGAGACGGCCGAGCGGATGTGGACCAAGTTCGGCCTGCTCCACCGGCGCCCCGCGGGCGGCGAGCCCGCCGGCCCGTAGAGGAAGCCCTGGTGACAGGCCGGGAGCGGATGCTTGATCGGGTCCGGCCCCGCCCATAGCCTCGTCGTGCCGGACCTACGACGAGGGGGCCTCGTAGTGACCATCCCGCTGGCGGTGGCCGTGGCATTGACCGAGCTCGCCGCGACCGCGCTCGTGCCCGCCGCCGCCGGACGGCTGCCCGGCTGCCCGCTGGTGTTCGGGCACGGCGGCTACCCGAAGAACCCCGGAGCCAGCGCCAAGGACCTGATCCGCCAGCCGAACCACCCCACCGGCATCGAGCACATGCGCGCCGAGGGCGCCGACGGCCTGGAGGCCGACGTCCAGCTCACCCGCGACGGGACCCAGGCGGTGATGTGGCACAACACCACCACCAACGGCCTGACCGGGCCCAACCGCGAGATCACCGACCTGTGGTGGGCCGACGACGACGGCGGCCTGCGGTCCCGCCGCGTCTCGCGCGGCCCCTACGCGGGCGAACGCGTCCACACGCTCGGCTCCTGGCTCGACCACGCCGCGGCCGCCGGGCTGATCGCGCTGCTGGAGATCAAACGCCAGGCCAGACCCATCCTGCGACGCTCCGAGGAAGCCTGGCAGGAGCTGTCCGGCCCGATCCTCGAACGGCAGGACGCCCAGCGCATCCTCCTCTACTCGGCCGACCCGTGGATCCAGCGCGAGCTCGCCACGCGGCACCCCGGCCTGGTGCGGGGCGAGGCCGTCCGCTGGACCGACGGCGTCCCCTGGGACGAGCCGCCGCCCGGCTGGCGCGCCCAGGTGCCCCGCTGGACGAAGATCCTCAAGCGCGGCCCGGCCGGCGTGCTGACCGACTACCCGGCCGACTACCGCCGCTGGCTGGCCGGAAAGTGCACGTGACGGGCCCGTACGAGCCGGACTGGGCGGCGGTGCGGCGGCGGGTCGCGGACGCGCCGTGGGCCGCCCGCGTGCTCGGCGCCCTGGAGGCCGACTTCGGGTACTGGTCGGGCCTGCCGCTGCCCGGCCCGGACCGGCCGTCCGCCTGGACCCACCACTACTTCTGCGACGCCGACGGCGCGCCCCTGCGCCACGACCCCGCCACGCCCGACCGGCACGCGTGCACCGGCTGCGGCAAGGTCTACTCGGGCGA
Organism: Nonomuraea sp. ATR24; assembly: GCF_041950485.1. Lineage (NCBI taxonomy): Bacteria > Bacillati > Actinomycetota > Actinomycetes > Streptosporangiales > Streptosporangiaceae > Nonomuraea > Nonomuraea sp. ATR24. The sequence goes on along the minus strand of NZ_JBGNUU010000008.1, from coordinate 315,569 downwards.
GCCGTGGGACGGCGCCTGGCGCGCCATCACGCACAACGCCGCCGCCGCGCAGGCCCAGCGCGCCGCCCTGCTGCTGCGCCTGACCGGCTCGCGCCCCGCCCGCGACGAGCTCGAACGCGTCGTCGGCGGCTACGCCCGCCGCTACCGCGACTACGCGCCCCACGGCCAGGCCGCCGGGACCGGCCGCGTCCAGCCGCAGGGGCTCGACGAGGCCGTGTGGGCGATCGGGCTGCTGCGCGCCGTGCGCTGGGCGGGCGACGCCCTCACCCCCGCCACCTCGGCCGCCCTCGACGGCCTGGCCCGCGACGTCGCCGCCCTGCTGCGCCCGCAGGCGGGCGCCGTGCACAACATCCCGTGCTGGCTGCTCGCCGCGCTCGCCGAATGCGCCGTACGGCTCGGCGACACCGCGCTGCTCGCCTGGTGCCGACGACTCCGAGTTCGGTGCGGAGGCGCAGGTCAGGCGCGGGTTCCACGACGAGGGCCTGTGGTACGAGGTCAACCCGCACTACCACTACTACGCGCTCGCCGCCCTGCTGTCCTACCGCGAGGCGGCGGGCCCGGCCGGGCTGTCGGCGACGGCCGCGCAACGCCTGGCCCGGGCGGTCACCGCGCCGCCGATGCTCGCCTACGACGACGGGCGGCTGCCCGCGTACGGGGACGGCTGGGCCGAGTGCTTCACCGCCGACTTCGCCCCGCACGCCGAGGCCGCCTGGTCGCTCCTGCCCGAGCGGCCGCCCAGCCCGGCCCCCTACTACGCGCACCCGCGCCCCGCCCCGGTCCGCCTCTGGTACGGCGCGCAGCTCCCCGACGGGGTCGCGCCGCCGCTGACCGGCCGTTCGTCGGTCGCCGCCCTCGTCTTCGGCCCCGGCGACCTCCCGCCGCCGCCCCCGGACCCGCCGCGCTCGTTCGTGTGGCCGGGGGCCGGGATCGGGCTGCTCAGGTCCGGCCGGGTGCGCGCCGCCCTCCGGTACGGGCCCGACGCCGGCTGGCACGACCACCGCGACAAGCTCGGCGTGGACGTGGCCACCGCCACCGGCTGGTCCAGCCTCGACCTCGGCACCAGCGGCTACGGCTCCGGCTTCACCGCGTGGCTGCGCTCGCCGGTCGCCCACAACACCGTCACCATCGGCGGACGCCCCCAGCCGCCGCACACCGGCCGCCTCGTCGCCTCGTCGCCCGGCCACCTGACGGCCGAGTCCGCGTTCGACGGCCACACGCTGCGCCGCGCCCTGACGGTGACCGGCGACGGCTGGACCGACGAGTTCACGGTGACGCCCGCCGCGCCGGACGCGATCGAGTGGACCTTCCACGGCGACGGCCCGTTCACGGCGGACGGCGAGCCCGCCCTCCTCACCGGCGACCTCGGCCACGCCTGGCTGCGCGACGTGCGCCGGCTGCGGGCGCATGCCGGGGTGCTGCGCGGCGCCTGGGACGCCGACGGCGCGCCGTCCCTGGAGTTGACCGTCCCGGACGGGTTCGAGGCGTACGCGGCGCTCGCCGACGGCAACCCGAACGGCCGCCCGCTCGGCATCGTCCTGCTGCGCGGGCACGCGGCACAGGCGCGCGTCCACGCCCGCTTCACGCTCCCGCCGCCCGCGCCCTGAGCACAACCGTTCAAGACCCCGCCCGCCCGCTGCGGCTACAACGAGGGGATGGACATCGGCTTCATCGGCCTGGGCCTCATGGGCGGGCCCATGGCGGTCAACCTGGCCCGCGCGGGCGGCCTTGTCGTCTGGAACCGCACCCCCGCCCGCGCCGAGCCGGTCCGCGCGGCCGGCGCCGACGTGGCGGCGAGCGCCGCCGAGGTGTTCGGCCGCGCCGGCACGATTCTCCTCATGCTCGCCGACGAGGCCGCCGTCGACGACGTGCTGCGCCGGGGCACGCCGGAGTTCGCCGCCCGCGTCGCCGGGCGCACCGTGGTGCACATGGGCACGACCTCGCCCGCCTACTCCGCCGGGCTGGACGCCGACGTGCGCGCCGCCGGAGGCCGGTACGTGGAGGCGCCCGTCTCCGGCTCGCGCGGCCCCGCTGAGGAGGGACGCCTCGTCGCCATGCTCGCCGGGGACCCCGGCGCCGTCGCCGACGTGCGCCCGCTGCTGCGGCCGATGTGCCACAAGAGCGTCGTCTGCGGCCCGGCGCCGTCGGCGCTGCTGATGAAGCTGGCGGTCAACCTGTTCCTCATCACGATGGTCACCGGGCTCGCCGAGGCGACGCACTTCGCCGCCGGGCACGGGCTGGACCTGCGCCGCTTCCAGGAGGTGCTGGCCACCGGCCCGATGGCCAGCGCCGTGTCGCGCGGCAAGGCCGCCAAGCTCGTCGAGGGCGAGCTGTCCCCGCAGGCGGCGGTCGCCGACGTGCTCAAGAACAACCGGCTCATCGCCGAGGCCGCCCGCGCCGCCGGGCTCGCCTCACCGCTCCTCGACGCCTGCCACGAGCTGTTCGCCGAGACGCTCGCGCTCGGGCACGGCGGCCTCGACATGGCCGCCGTCATCCGGGCGATCGAGGCCAGGACCGGCTGAACCGCAGGCGGCCTGCCAGCGCGCGGGCGTGAGGCCGTACGCGCCCTTGAACCTGCGCGTCAGATGGCTCTGGTCGGCGAACCCGGCCGCCTGCGCGGCGACGGCCGGCGGGAGCCCGGCGCGCAACGCCCGCCGCGCCACGTCGAGCTGCCGCATCGTGCGGAACCGGGTCGGGCTGGTGCCGAACACGGCCCGGAACTGCCGGGCGATCGTCCACCGGTCCAGCCCCGACACCCGCTCGAACACCGCCACCGGATGCCGCACCGCCGGGTCGGCCGCGATCAGGTCACGCACCCGGGCCAGCGCCTCCACCGCCGCGGCCGCGCGCCCGGCGCCCCGCCCGGCCTGGCGCGCTCCCGCGTGCGCCGCCAGCGAGCGGGCGATCGCCAGCGCGACCTCCACCCGTTCGAGCTCGCCGAGCGGCTCGTCCAGCCGCCGCAGGCACGCGGCCAGCGCGGGCGGCATCCGCCGCACCACCGGGTCCGGCACGAACGGCAGCGGCCCGCCGCCCAGCGCCTCGCCCACCAGCGCCGGATCCACGTAGAAGATCCGGTAGCCGAACCCCTCCTCGGTGCCCGGCGCGCCGTCGTGCACCTCGTCCGGGTGCAGGATGTGCCACTCGCCCGGCAGGCAGTGCCGCGCCTCGCCCCGGTAGCGGAACGTCTGCACGCCCCGCAGCGTGATCCCGATCGCGTAGCGGTCGTGCCGGTGCGGCGCGAACGCCTCGCCGACCAGCGACGCCGCCATCCGCTCGATCCCCTCGGCGCCGGCCCCGAAGCGCAGCCTCGCGCCGGGCCCCTCCCCGTTCACCAGGCGAAGTCCTCCAGCTCCAGCACCGCGCGGTCCATGTCCTCGGCCCGCCCCTGCCGCAGCAGCTTGGCATACAGCGGGTCGCCGCCGACCGCGCCCGCGCGGATGTCGCGGGCCCGCGCGCTCATCCGCGCCTGGATCTCCCGGACGATCACCGCCGGGTCGCCGTGCCAGCCGTACGCGTCCAGGAACGTCCGCAGCCGCTCGGCCCGCCTGTCGAACGCCCGGAACCCCTCCAGCTCCGCCACCCGGCGCGCGTGCAGCGGCACCCAGCTCAGCGCGGTCCACGCCAGGTCGGACTCGGCGCCCACCGGCCCGGCGAAGTCCCAGTCGAAGAAGCCCGACAGCCGCCCCTCGTGCCAGGCGGCGTTGAACGGGCTGGCGTCGTTGTGCCCGATGATCTGCCCCGGCGACCACTGCCCGCCCACCCGCCAGCGGGCGTCGGGCGGCGGCGTGAAGTCGGCCACGGCCGCGTGGTAGTCCCGCAGCCAGCGGGCCACCTGGCGCAGCGCCTCCTCCGTCCGCGTCCACTCCGGCCACACCAGCCGGTTGCCGAGCGTCTCGCCCTCCAGGAACGTGAGCACCTCCCGGCCCTGCTCGTCGTAGCCCAGTGCCCGCGGCGCCCCGGCGAAGCCCTTGCGCTCCAGGTGGCGCAGCAGCTCGTGCACGGCGGGCGTCCACGCCCGCGCCGCCCGCCTGACGGTCGCGCCGATCCGGATCGCGCCCCCGTCGTTGCCTCCTTCGAGCCGGATCCGCCGGATCTCATGGCGGCCTGCGGATCCGCTCATCGATCGCCTCCTCCGGGGTCCCGCCTCCCAGATTCTCAATAAGTGCGGGCATCTCCAAGAGGCCCAAAGACCCGTCGTACGCCTGCCGCGATCCAGATCGTGGCCAGGGCCGCGTACACGGTCAGCAGTGCGATCGGCCACACCCCCGACACCAGCGACGCCACCACCGCCAGGCCCAGCAGGGCCGCCCACCCGTACAGGACGGCACGGCCGCGCGGCGAGCCGGTGTGCGCGGCCTCCTGCACGGCGGTGACCAGCGCCATGACGGCGGCCCCCGCCGTGCCGAGGACGTCGCTGCCGAGCACGACGCCCGCCACCAGCGTCGCCGCGCCCGCCACGAGCAGGCCGCAGCAGGCCAGCGCCACCCGCGACTCGCCGCCGTCGAACAGCAGCCCGGTCGCCTTCGCGCGGGCCAGCCGCAGCACGGTGACCGCCTCCGTCACCCACGCCGCCCAGTGCAGCAGCGCGATGACCACGAACACCGCGATGACCGGAGGCAGCGCCGGCAGCAGGAACACCAGCCACCAGCCGCCCAGGAACCTGCGCCGCACCCGCGACAGCCACCGGTGGAGCGGGTTGCGCTCCTTCAGCGCCGTCACCAGCAGGTCCCTGGCCTGCCCGTAGCCCGGGTCGAGCCGCAGCACCTCGCGGAACGCGCCGGCGGCCACGCGCGCGTCACCGGACGCCAGCGCCGCCCGCCCATACACCAGGTGCGCCGTGGCGCTCTCCGGCGCGAGCCCGACGGCCCGCCCCGCCGTCTCCGTGGCCGCCCGTGTCTGCCCGAGCGCCGTCTGCGCCAGCGACAGCAGGCTCATCAGGTCCGCCGACTCCGGGTCGAGCGCCAGCCCGCGTTCCGCCGCGCCCGCCACCAGCGGCCACTCGCCCTTCAGCACGTGCGCGCGGGCCAGCAGCTCCCAGATCGGCGGCCACTCCGGCGACAGCGCGAGCGCGGCCCGCCCGGCGGCGATCGCCTGGTCGGGCTGCCGCGCCCGGTTGTGCACCTGGCCCGCGACGTAGTGCGGGAACCACGAGTCGGGCGCCAGCCGCACCGCCTCGTGCGCCTCCGCCACCGCCTCGCCCGGCCGGCGCTGCTCGGCCAGCGCCAGCGCCAGCAGCGCGTGCCCGACCGCGTGCTCCGGCTCCTCGGCCAGCAGGCCGCGCAGCTCCCGCTCGGCGTCGGCGGGCCGGCGCATCTCCAGCAGCGCCCGCGCCCGCTGCACCGGGCCGGCGGCCTTCACCATCGGGCTTTCTTCACCATCGGGCCTTCACCATCGCACCTTCACGAGCTGGCCTTCACCACTTGGCCTTGATCCACGGCATCAGCTCGTCCCACGCCCCCGAGTCGTTGGCGTGCAGCACGTAGTTGCGCGCCGTCGCCATCCACTCCCGCACCGACGTGGGCCGCACGCTCTTCGCCGCCGCCAGCAGGTCGGGCGTCGCCAGCGGGATCGCCCGGCCCGCGCTGATCGACTGCTGCAGCTTCGCCTCCACGGCCCGGTCGACCACGCCCTTCAGATCGGCGCCGACGAAGTGCTCGGTCACCCGCGCCACCGCGTCGTAGTCCATCTCCGCGATCGGCTTGTCCCGGCACAGGATGCGCAGGATCGCCGCCCGCGCGGAGGCGTCCGGCGGCGGCACGAACACGAGCTGGTCGAACCGGCCAGGGCGGCGGAACGCCACGTCGATGTACCAGGGCGCGTTCGTCGCCGCCAGCACCAGGACGCCCTCGTTGGCGTCCTGGTCCACGCCGTCGAGCTCGGCCAGGAACTGGTTGACGATCTGCCGGTTGTGCGCCTGCCGCATGTCGGAGCGGCGCGCCGCCAAGGCGTCCACCTCGTCGAAGAACAGCACGCACGGCCGGTTGCGCCGCGCCAGGTCGAACGTGGCCCGCAGGTTGCGCTCGCTGGAGCCGATGTACATGTCGAGGATGTCGGCCAGGCCGACGTTCACGAACGACGCGCCGAGCTCGCCCGCCGCCGCCCTGGCCAGGTGCGTCTTGCCCGCGCCCGGCGGCCCGTACAGCAGCACGCCGCCGCCCGCCCGCTTGCCGAACGCGGCGAACAGCTCCGGCTGCTGGATCGGCAGCAGCAGCTTGACCTTCAGCGCCTCCTTCACGGCCTCCATGCCCGCCACGTCCGCGAACGTGAACCGGGACCGCTCCACCTCGGCGCTCGCCTCCGCCGCCGGCGTGGCGGGCGACGGCGCATCGTAAGCCCCGCCCCCGTACGCCGGCCCCGACGGCGCACCGCCGTACGGTGCCGGCCCTCCCAGGGCCTGGGGCGGGGCGGCGAGGCGGGCGGCGAGGGCGGGGTCGGCGAGCGACGGGTCGCGGGTGACCGCGTCGTGGTAGCGGTGCGCCGCCGCCGCGACGTCACCCTCGCCCAGCAGCGCCCGCGCGGCGAGCACGCCGAGCCGGGGCGGGCAGCCGGGCTCGCCCAGGAACGGCTCCAGCGCCGCCAGCGCCTCGCCGTAGGAGCTCTGCCGGACGAACGCCTCCGCCAGCCCCGCCGAGACGTCCGCGTCCTTGGGCGCGAGCACGAGTGCGGCCCGGAACTCGGCCTCCGCCTCGGCCAGGTAGCCCTTGGCCAGGAGCTGGTCGGCGAGGTGCCGCCGCAGGGGGAGATTGTCCGGAGACAGGCGCGCCGCCTCGCGGAGCGCCTGGAGGCCGGCATCGTCGAGCACGTGCCCGTCCTTCCGTCGGGGGAGTGGAATGAGGCAAGGCTATCGAAATCACCGGCCATGACCCCCAGCCCCCGACATATCCAGATACGCCCGGAAACGTCACCCATCCACGGCGGCGACGAGCCGGTCGACCACCTCAGGCGACAGCCCGATGCCGAACGTCCGGAACTTGGCCAGCGGAATCCCCCTGGCCAGCCCCATGAGCGCCGGGCTGAACCGGTCGAGCGCGGACCCGCCGAACGCCTCCTTCAGCACCCGGCTCCCCACGGGATGGTCCAGCCACTCGCCGAGCGTCGACATCGCGGTCAGCGGCGGCGCCCAGCCGTCGCCCGGCGTGCTCAGCTCCAGCCGCTGCCGGATGTCGCGCGAGGAGGCGCCCACCTCGACGGTGAACGCGCCCGGGTCGATCCGCCAGCCGCCCCGCGACGCCGACCACCACGCCAGGTCGCGGCCGGTCAGCGTGAACGAGACCCGCTCGCTCGCGCCCGGCTCCAGGCCGATCTTGGCGAAGCCGCGCAGCTCGCGCCGGGGCCGGGTGGGGCGCTCCTCGTCGAAGGCCACGTAAAGCTGGACGACCTCGTGCGCGAACCGGCTGCCGGTGTTGGTGACGGTCACCTCGACCTGCCACTCGTTCGCGCCGGTCTCGCGGGCCTCCAGGCCGGAGTAGGCGAACGTGGTGTAGGACAGGCCGTGGCCGAACGGGTAGGCGACGTCCACGTCCAGCGTGTCGTAGTGGCGGTAGCCGACGTAGCGGCCCTCGCCGTAGACCACGTGCCCGTCGCCGCCGGGGAAGTGCAGGTGGGAGGGCACGTCGGCGAGCCGGTGCGGGATCGTCTCGGTGAGGCGGCCGGACGGGCTGTGCGTGCCGAGCAGCAGGTCGGCCAGGGCGGAGCCACCGGCCTGGCCGAGCAGCCAGCCCTCCAGGATCGCCGAGGCCGCGTCCTGCCAGCCGGACACCGACACGACGCCGCCGTTGGACAGCACGACGACCACGTCCACGCCCGTCCCGGCCACCCGGCGCAGCAGCGTCGTCTGGTCGCCGGGCAGGTCGATGCCGGTGCGGTCGAAGCCCTCGGACTCTGCCGAGTCGGGCAGCCCGAGGAACAGCACGGCCACGTCGGCCCCGGCCGCCGCCTCCACCGCCTCCCGCTCCAGCTCGGGGTCGGCCTGCCCGTCGAGCCGGTAGCCGGCCGCGAACACCGCGCCGTCCAGCGCCGCCGCCAGCGACTCCCAGGCCGAGTCGAGCCGGGTCGGCACCACGTGCGAGCTGCCGTGCCCCTGGTAGCGCGGGGTGCGGGCGAGCTCGCCGAGCACGGCCACCTTGCGGCCGGGGGCGATGGGCAGCACGTCGCCGTCGTTCTTCAGCAGCACGGCGGACGCGCGGGCCGCCTGCCGGGCGACCTCGTGGTGCGCGTCGGCGTCCCAGCCGGTCGTGGCCGGGGCGGCGGGCACCCGCGAGGCGAGCCGCAGCAGCCGCCCGACGGCCCGGTCCAGCACCTCCTCGGGCAGCCTGCCGTCGCGGACCGCGTCGGCGATCTCCGCGTCGGTGCCGGTCGGCGGCATCTCCAGGTCGAGCCCCGCCTCCAGCGCCGCCACCCGGTCGGCCACCGCGCCCCAGTCGGACACGACGAGCCCGTCGAACCCCCACTCCTCCCGCAGCACCTCGGTCAGCAGCCACCGGTTCTGGCTCGCGTACACGCCGTTGATCTTGTTGTAGGCGCACATCACCATGTACGGGGCGGCCTCGCGGACGATGTGCTCGAAGGCGGGCAGGTAGATCTCGCGCAGCGTCCGCTCGTCCACGTCGGCGCTGATCCGCATCCGGTCGGTCTCCTGGTTGTTGACCGCGTAGTGCTTGACGCACGCGCCGACGCCCAGCGACTGGATGCCGTCGACCAGGGCCGCGCCCATCACCCCGGACAGGCGCGGGTCCTCGGAGAAATACTCGAAGTTGCGCCCGCACAGCGGCGAGCGCTTGATGTTCACGCCGGGCCCCAGCACCACGTCCACGCCCTGCGCGCGGGCCTCACGCGCGATCGTCCCGCCGACCAGCCGCGCCAGCTCCGGGTCCCAGGACGAGCCGAGCCCCACCGCGGGCGGGAAGCAGGTGGCGGGCACGCTCCTGGTCAGGCCGAGCGCGTCGCCGGAGCTCTCGTCCTGCCGCCGCAGGCCGTGCGGCCCGTCCGACAGGGTCAGGGCGCGTACGACGTCGCGGACGGCGGTGGTGTGCCAGGTGTCGCTCCCGGAGGTGAGCGAGGCCTTCTCGGCGAGTGTCAGATCCTTCAACTGATGTCCAATCCCAGCTCGGTGAGGAAGGCGGCGACCGAGACGCGCATGTCGACCCGGTCGGGGTCGAGCAGCCACTGCGTCTGCAGGCCGTCGACCACGGCGAGGAGTTGCCCGGCGACGACGTCCGGGTCGTGGGGCAGCGGCGGCGTGGCCTGCGCGAACAGCTCGGCGAGCACCCAGGCGGCGCCCTTGCGCAGCCGGCGGTAGCGCTCGACGAAGTAGGCGTGGGCCGGATGCCCGGGGTCGGTGGCCTCGGCCGACAGCTTCACGAACAGCCCGACGAGTCCCGGCGTCCGCATGCTGGCCGCGAGCTGGTCGACGTGCCGCCTGATGATCTCCACCGGGTCCAGGCCGGGGCCGGTGGCCGCCACGAGCTCGGCGGTGAGCACCTCGCGGCGCTTGAGCACCTCGATGAGCAGCGCGTCCTTGCCCGGGAAGTGGTGCAGCAGCCCGGCGTGCGTGAGCCCGGCGTGCGCGGCGATGTCGCGCAGGGACACGGCGTGGAAGCCGGAGCGGGAGAACAGCTCCATGGCGGAGTCCAGGATGCGCGCCTGGGTGCGCTCGCCCTTGGTCACCCGGCGTGTGGTGGGTTCGGTCACCGACCGGCCTTTCTGCTGTCCAGGGCACCCGGGTGCCCGGAAAACCGAACTTACCACGTGGTAGGAAACAAATCGGATGCCCGTCCCGTACCGATCTCTGTAGGGTCGGCGACGACCGCCGAGACCAGTGAGGGGGACCGCCATGCGCCGCAGCGCCGTTCCCCTGTCGCGGCTTCTGTCACGGTACGAGGTGATCCTGGTGTCCCCGTCCGCCCGGCGCCCGCTGCGCGGCCGGCGCCGGACGTCCCCGGCGGCCCCCTGACACGAGGGGCCACCGGGCGAATCGCGCTGTCCTGTCCAGAGAGATCCCGAAAGGGCCACGGACCGTGCGTGACACCAACCAGCTCGGCCTCGTCCGCAACCTGGGCATCCTTGCCCACGTCGACGCCGGCAAGACCACCATCACCGAACGCGTCCTGTACGCCACCGGCGCCACCCACAAGCGCGGCGAGGTGCACGACGGCACCACCGTCACCGACTACGACGCCCAGGAGCGCGAACGCGGCATCACCATCTTCGCCGCCGCCGTGACCTGCGCCTGGGACGGCCACCGCGTCAACCTCATCGACACCCCCGGCCACGTCGACTTCGCCGATGAGGTCGAGCGCTCGCTGCGGGTGCTCGACGGCGCGATCGCCGTGTTCGACGGCGTCGCGGGCGTCGAACCGCAGAGCGAGGCCGTCTGGCGGCGCGCCGACCACCACGGCGTGCCGCGCATCGCCTTCGTCAACAAGCTCGACCGGGCCGGCGCCGACCTCGACGCCGCCGTCGCCTCGATCCGCGACCGCCTGCGCGTCACGCCGCTGGCCGTCCAGCTGCCCATCGGGCGGGAGGACGGCTTCACCGGCGTCGTGGACCTGCTGCGCATGCGGGCGCTGGTCTGGGACGGCGCGTACGAGGAGCGTCCCGTCCCCGCGGAGCTGCTGGAGGAGGCGCGGCGGCGGCGCGGGCTGCTGGAGGAGGCCGTGGCCGAGTTGCACCCGGCCGTGCTGGAGGAGTTCTGCGCGGGGACGCCGGTCGGCGAGGCGACGCTGCGGGCGGCGCTGCGCGACCTGACGCTGGAGCGCCGGGCCGTCGTCGTGCTGTGCGGCTCCGCCTACCGGGACCGGGGGATCGAGCCGCTGCTCGACGCCGTCGTGGCCTACCTGCCGTCGCCGCTGGACGTCCCGGCCGTGCCCGGCCGGGCCGCCGGCCCGGCCCAGCCGCTGGCCGCGCTGGTGTTCAAGGTCCACTCGACCGGCGGCGGACGGCTGACGTACCTGCGCCTGTACGCCGGGACGCTGCGGAAGGGGGACGCCGTGCTGGACGCGGGCGCCGGGCGCACCGAGCGCGCCGGGCGGGTCCTGCGTGTGCGGGCCGACCGGCACACCGAGGTCGACCGGGCCGTGGCCGGCGACATCGTGGCCGTCACCGGGCTGAAGGCGGCCCGGCCCGGCGCCACGCTGTGCGCGCCGGACGCGCCGCTCGTCCTCGAACCGCCCGCCGCCGCCGAGCCCGTCGTCTCGATGGCGGTCGAGGCCGGGCGGAGCGTGGACGCGGGCCGGCTGGCCGCCGCGCTCGCCCGCCTGGCCGAGGAGGACCCGTCGCTGTCGGTGCGGGCCGACCCGGAGACGGGCCAGACCGTGCTGTCCGGCATGGGGGAGCTGCACCTGGAGGTGGCCGTGGAGAAGATCCGCCGCGAGCGGGGGCTGGACGTCGCCGCCGGGCGGCCGCGCGTCGCCCACCGCGAGACGGTGGCGCGCGGCGTGTCCGGCGTGCTGTACCGGCACGTCAAGCAGGACGGCGGCGCCGGGCAGTTCGCGCACGTCCAGCTCGACGTGGAGCCGCTCGACGCGGCGGCCGGCTTCGCGTTCCGCTCCGCCGTCACCGGCGGGCGGGTGCCGCGCGAGTACGTCCGCGCGGTCGAGGCCGGATGCCGCGACGCCCTCGCCGCCGGGCCGCTCGGCGGGCACCCGGTCACCGGGCTGCGGGTCACGCTCACCGACGGGGCGACGCACGTGAAGGACTCCTCCGAGGCGGCCTTCCGCACTGCCGGGGCGCTGGCGCTCAGGCAGGCGCTGCGCGCCTGCGCGATGGTGCTGCTGGAGCCGGTGGCCGAGGTCACGGTCACCGTCCCGGACGACGCGGTCGGCGGCGTGCTCGGCGACCTGGCCGCCCGGCGTGGCCGCGTCACCGGCTCGGCCGCGCGGGGCGGCACGGCGGTCGTCACCGCCACGGTGCCGCTGGCCGAGCTGTTCGGGTACGCCACCCGGCTGCGCAGCCGCACCCAGGGCCGGGGCGCCTTCACCAGCCGCCCGGCCGGGTACGCCCCGGTCTGACGCCGGGTATGCCCCGCTCTGCCGGCCGGACAGAGGGCCGTCCGGCCGGCGACCCCCCTGCGCGGTTACATCGAACATTGATATAAATGCCGGGTGGCACCCTCACCGGAGGCCCTCGATCTCGGCGCGCTCGTCACCGCGATCGAGGACTTCAACACCCACTTCATCCGCCTGCCGTCGGTCCGCAGGCTCAGCTTCTCGACCCTGTCCGTGCTGCACACGCTCGCGCGCCGGGGCCCGATGCGGCTCACCGACCTGACGGCGACCGAGCAGCTCAAACAGCCCGCGCTCACGAGCCTGGTGGCCAAGCTCGAACGCGACGGGCTGGTGTCACGCCGCCCCGACCCGCGCGACGGGCGCGCCGTCCTGCTGACCCTCACCGAGGAGGGCGCGCAGATCGTCCGCTCCCGGCACGCCGAACGGGTGACGCGCGTCGCCCGCCTCGTCGAGCACCTGGACGACGACGAGCGCGCGGCGCTCGCCGGTTACGCGGCCGTCCTGACCCGGCTGACCGAGATCGCCGCCCGCCTCGATGACCAGAAGCTCGATGACTAGACGCTCGATGACCAGGAGAACGCCTCCCTTGACGAACCGCCCCTTCCCCCTCCGCCCCGAGCCGCTGCACGTGCCCGACGAGGTGCTCGACGACCTGCGCCGCAGGCTCGCCATGACCAGGTTGCCGCTGGACGCGGGCAACGACGACGGCTTCTACGGCGTGCGCGGCGACCACCTGCGCGAGCTGGTCGCCTACTGGGCGGACGGCTACGACTGGCGGGCGGCCGAGCGGGAGATCAACGCCCACGAGCACTACCGGGTGGACGTCGGCGACGTGCCCGTGCACTTCATGCGCAGGCCCGGCGTCGGCCCCGACCCGGTGCCGCTCATCCTCAGCCACGGCTGGCCCTGGACGTTCTGGCACTGGTCGAAGGTCGTCGACGAGCTCGCCGACCCCGCCTCCCACGGCGGCGACCCGGCGGAGGCGTTCGACGTGATCGTGCCCTCGCTGCCGGGGTTCGGCTTCTCGACCCCGCTGACGCACCGGCCGGACATGAACTTCTGGAAGATCGCCGACGTGTGGCACGAGCTGATGACCGGCGTCCTGGGGCACGACAGGTACGCCGCCGCCGGGTGCGACGTCGGCGCGCTGGTCACCGGGCAGCTCGGCCACAAGTACGCCGCCGAGCTGTACGGCATCCACATCGGCTCGGCCCAGAAGCTCACGATGTTCAACGGCGACCGCGCCTGGGACCTGAGCGGCGGCCTGCCCATCCCGGAGGGCCTGCCCGCCGAGGCGCACGACCGGTTCGTGGCCCTGGACCGGCGGTTCGCGGCGCATCTGGCGGCGCACGTGCTGGCCCCGTCCACGCTCGCGCACGGGCTGACCGACTCCCCGGCCGGCATGCTCGCCTGGATGCTCGAACGCTGGACGAAGTGGTCCGACAACGGCGGCGACGTGGAGAACGTGTTCTCCAAGGACGACCTGCTCACCCATGCGACGATCTTCTGGGCGGGCGACGCGGTCGCCAGCTCGATCCGCACGTACGCCAACAACAACCGCTACCCGTGGACCCCGTCGCACGACCGGTGGCCCGTTGTCGAGGCGCCCACGGGCATCACGTTCGTCAGTTACGAGAACCCGCCGGGCGTGACGACGGCAGAGCAGCGGATCCGGAGCTTCCTCGACGGTGACCGGGCCGCCTGGTACAACCATGCTGGCATCACCTGCCACGAGCGCGGCGGGCACTTCATCCCGTGGGAGCTCCCCCGGGAGTGGGTGGCGGACCTGCGCCGCACCTTCCGGGGCCGCCGCTGAGCGGATCTTTCGCCGGTGACGTCCCTGGGGATGAATGCCGTCATGACCACACAAAGGCTAGGAATCGACGAGGTCCTCACCACCACCAGAAGCGTAAGGAAGCGCCTGGACCTGGACCGGCCGGTGCCGATGGAGCTGGTGCGGGAGTGCCTGGAGATCGCGCTGCAGGCGCCGACCGGCGGGAACCGGCAGGGGTGGGAGTGGGTGGTGGTGACCGACCCCGCCACCAGGGCCAGGATCGGCGACTACTACGGCCGGTCCGTCCGGGCCTACCACGCGTCGGGCTCGTCGGCCGGGAACCTGTTCCAGGACGACCCGGCGCGGGCCGAGGTGCAGCGGCGGGTGTCGTCGAGCTCGGCGTACCTGGGTGAGCACATGGGCGAGGTGCCGGTGCTGGTGCTGCCGTGCATCCGGGTGCCCGACGGGAAGCTGCCGGAGGGCAGCCAGGCCGGGCTGTGGGGCTCGCTGCTGCCGGCCGCGTGGAGCTACATGCTCGCCGCCCGCGCCCGTGGGCTCGGCACCGCGTGGACGACCCTGCACCTGGCGTACGAGCGCGAGGTCGCCGAGCTGCTGGGCCTCCCCGGCGACGTCCGGCAGGGGGCGCTCATCCCCACCGCCTACTACACCGGTGACACCTTCAAGCCCGCCCGCCGTCAGCCTCTGGACGAGGTCCTGCACCTGAACCACTGGAGCGGCTGACCCTCCGGGCCCCGCCCATGCGCCCCCGCGCCCGCGGGCGGGCGGGGCCACCCCCTTGACCGGATGCCCGTTCTCATAAATGATTATTCCTACTTAATAAGTAGGGTACATCGGAAAGGTGGGAACGTGCGGGCGCTCATCCTGCTCGGGCTCGTCGGATTCGCGGCGCAGCTCGTAGACGGCAGCCTCGGCATGGCGTACGGGGTCACCTCGACCACGTTGCTCCTGGCCGTAGGCACCAACGCGGCGGCCGCCTCGGCCACGGTGCATCTGGCCGAGATCGGCACCACACTCGCCTCGGGCCTGTCCCACTGGCGCTTCGGCAACATCGACTGGAAGGTCGTCGCCAGGATCGGCATCCCGGGCGCGCTCGGCGCATTCGCCGGCGCGACGTTCCTGTCCAGCCTCTCGACCGAGGTCGCGGCCCCGGTCATGTCGCTCATCCTGCTGTCCCTGGGCGTCTACATCCTCATCCGCTTCACCGCGTTCGGGCTGCCGCGCGGCAACCTGGGCAAGCCGCTGCGCCGGCGGTTCCTGGCGCCGCTGGGCGTCGTGGCCGGGTTCGTCGACGCCACCGGCGGCGGCGGGTGGGGCCCGGTCGGCACGCCGGCCATCCTGGCCAGCGGGCGGATGGAGCCGCGCAAGGTCATCGGCTCGATCGACGCCAGCGAGTTCCTGGTCGCCATCGCCGCCTCCGTCGGCTTCATCGTCGGCCTCGGCTCGGAGAACATCGACTTCGCCTGGGTCGGGGTCCTGCTGCTCGGCGGCGTGATCGCCGCCCCGATCGCCGCCTGGCTGGTGCGGCACGTGCCGCCCCGCGTCCTCGGCTCGGCGGTGGGCGGCGTCATCGTGCTCACCAACGTGCGCAGCCTGCTGCGCAGCGACTGGATCGACGCGCCGGGCGGCGTCCAGTCCGTCGTCTACATCGCCATCGCCATCGTCTGGGCCGCCGCCGTCGCCTACTCGGTGCGCGCCTACCGCCGCGACAAGGCTCTCGAAGCCGCCGCCCCCGCTCCCCGCGAGGACGAGCAGGAGGCCGCCCCCGCCTGACACCGGCGCCCCCGGGTCTACCCGCCGGGGGCCGGGGCGGTGGAGGCCCGGACGATCAGCTCGGTGGCCAGCTCGACGTGGTGCGACTCGACCGTGCCGCCCGCCGCCAGCCGCAGCGCGGTACGCAGGGCGACGGCGCCCATCTCACGCAGCGGCTGGCGCACGGTCGTCAGCGGCGGCGAGGCCATCTGGGCGATCTGCGTGTCGTCGAACCCGACGATGCTGAGGTCCTCGGGGATGCGCAGCCCGCGTGCACGGGCCGCCTCCATGAGGCCGAGCGCGGTCTCGTCGCAGCCCGCGAAGACGGCCGTCGGCGGCTGCGCCAGGCCGAGCAGCGCGGCCCCGCCCGTCAGCCCGTCGTCGTAGCGGAAGGCGCCGTACCGGACGTGGCCGGGCGGGACGGGCGCCCCGGCGGCCTCCATCGCGGCCCGGTAACCGTGCAGCCGGGCCTGGTTGCAGGCGGCGGCCGGCGGCCCGCCGAGGTAGGCGACGCGCCGGTGGCCCAGGGTGAGCAGGTGCTGGGTCGCCGCCAGCCCGCCCGCGAAGTTCGTCGACCCGACGCTGGTCACGCGGGCGCGCGGCAGGTTCAGCGGGTCGATCACGACGAGCGGCAGCCGCGCCCTGGCCAGCGCGTCGAGCTCGGCGGCCGAGATCTCGCCGGTGACCGCGACCAGCGCGCGCCGCCCGCCCGCGACCAGGTCGCGGGCCCAGGCGGCGGTGCGGTCGGCGACCTTGGCTATGCTCACGACGACCGACGCGCAGCTCTCCGCCCCGGCCAGCACCGCGCCCTGGATGATCTCGCTGGAGTACGCGTTCAGGTCGGCGTCGAACTGCACCTCGATCACGTACCCGGCCTCGGCCCGGCGCGGCGGCGGCGCGACGTAGTCGTGCCGCCGCAGCAGCTCCTGCACCAGCGACCGGGTCTCCGGCGCGACGTCGCTGCGGCCGTTGAGCACCTTGGACACGGTGGCCACCGACACCCCCGCCGAGGCGGCGACGGTGGCCAGCGTGGCGCGCCTAGGACGCGCCGGCATCGGGCCCGTCCAGGGGGACGACCTCCACGGGCGTGTCGAGCCGGCGGCCGGGCCCGGTCTCGCGCAGCGGCCCGGTCAGCCGGACCCGGCCGCGCAGCGGCAGGTCGGCGGACGAGGTGCCGACGAGCACGTCGAGGTCGCCGGGCTCGACGACGCGGCGCAGGTCGCGGCCGGTGAAGGCGGTGCGGTCGGCGTGCACGCGGAAGCGCACCTCGGCGCTGCCGCCGGGCTCCAGCCGGACCCGGGCGAAGCCGGTGAGCTGCCGCACCGGCCTGGTCACCTGGGCGAGCACGTCACGCAGGTAGAGCTGGACGACCTCCTCGCCGGCCCGCCCGCCGGTGTTGCGCACCGTGGCCGAGACGGTGAACTCGCCGTCGGTCGGCACCTCGGCGTCGCTGACGCGCAGCTCGCCCACCTCGAACGTGGTGTAGGAGGTCCCGTACCCGAAGGGGAACAGCGGCGTCGGGTCGAGGTTGCTGATGCCCGCGCTGTCGACGCCGAGCGGCGGCTGCAGGTAGGTGCCGGGCTGCCCGCCGGGCCTGCGCGGGATCTGCACCGGCAGCCTGCCGACGGGCTGGACCCGGCCGGACAGCACGCCGGCGATCGCCGCGCCGCCCTCCTCGCCGGGCATGAACGCCTGCACCAGCGCCGCCGCGTGGGCGTGCACCTCGCCGAGCGCGTACGGGCGGCCGGAGACGACGACCACGACCACCGGCGTGCCGGTGGCGGCCAGGGCCGTCACCAGGTCCTCCTGCGGGCCGGGCAGCCGCAGGTCCTCCGCGTCGCAGCCCTCGCCCGAGGTGCCGAGCCCGAACATGCCGGCCAGGTCGCCCACGACGGCCACGCACAGGTCGGCCCCGGCGGCGGCCGAGACGGCGGCGGCGAAGCCGGACCGGTCGCCGTCGCGCACGTCGCAGCCCCGCTCGTGGACGATCTCGGCGTCCGGCAGCTCGGCGCGCAGCGCCTCCAGCACGGTCGGCGCCTCGATGCCGAGCCCGAGGCCGGGGTGGCGGGGCAGCACGTGGTTGGGGAAGGCGTAGCAGCCCATGAACGTGCGCGCGTCGTCGGCGCACGGGCCGACGACGGCGACCCGGCGCGCTCCCGGCGCCAGGGGCAGCGCCGTGCCCGCGTCGAGCAGCACGATCGAGCGTTCGGCCAGCTCGCGGGCCAGCGCCCGGTTGGCGGGGGAGTCGAGGTCGGCGGCGGCCCCGGCGACCGACCGCTCCGGCGTCCAGTCCTCGTCGAGCAGCCCCAGCTCGGCCTTCTGGGTGAGCAGGCGGCGGGCCGCCCGGTCGATCACCTCCTCGGGAAGCTCGCCGCTGCGCACCCGGTCGGCCAGGTGCTGCCCGAACCCGAGCGTGTCGGGCAGCTCGACGTCGACGCCCGCGCTCAGCGCCAGCATGCCGGCCTCGGCGGCGTCGGCGGCGACGCCGTGCATGGTGGCCAGGAACGGGATCGACCAGTAGTCCGACACGACGGTCCCGGTGAACCCCCATTCGCGGCGCAGCACCTCGTCGAGCAGCCACGGGTCGACGGCGGCCGGGACGCCGTCCACGTCGGAGTAGGAGTTCATCACCGACCCGGCGCCGCCGTGCGTGACGGCCGTCTCGAACGGCGGCAGGATCACGTCCATCAGCTCGCGCCGGCCCATCGGCACCGGCCCGTGGTTGCGCGCGGCCCGCGAGGCGGAGTAGCCGGCGAAGTGCTTGAGCGTGGCGATGATCCCGGCGCCCTGCAGTCCGCGCACGTACGCGGTGCCGAGGGTCGCGACCAGGTACGGGTCCTCACCCATGGTCTCCTCGACCCGGCCCCACCGGTAGTCGCGGACCACGTCCAGCACCGGCGCGAGGCCCTGGTGGGCGCCCACGGCCCGCATGTCGCGCCCGATGGCCGCGGCCATCCGCTCCACCAGCTCGGGGTCGAACGTCGCCGCCCAGGCGATGGCCGCCGGGTAGACGGTCGCGCCGTAGGTGGTGAAACCCGTCAGGCACTCCTCGTGCACGATCGCCGGGACGCCCAGCCGGGAGCCGTCCACGACGGCCCGCTGGAGCCGCACCACCTCGGCGGCGCCCTGCTCGGGCGTCACCGGCGCGCTGCCGAACACCCGCGTCAGATGGCCGAGCCCGTGGACCGGGCCCGGCGGGGCCGACTTGGTGGCCGCGAACACGTCCTGCATCGGCGCCACGTTGGCCGTGCCCGACTCGCCCCCGTCGGGCTGCATGTCGTTGCCGGGCCACCAGCTGCCGAGCTGCGCCACCTTCTCCTCAAGCGTCATCTCCGCGAGAAGGGCGTCGACCCGGTCGGCCACGGGAAGGGCGGGGTCCCGCCAGGGGCGGGTAACCTGGCCCGGCGTGGGCGTCCGATCAAGTGCCGTCATCTGCTGCTCCTTAAAGCCGCCGAAAGTTTCGAAATATTGTCGACAATGCCGGGCGACCCGCGCGGAGATCTTGCCTGACCCCGTTTGAACAGCTAGGCGCCCGTGTGAGAGTACAACATGGACACGTCTGGATACAGGGGGTTGACAGGCATATGGGCCGATTCTAGATTGCCTCCCGCGCGGTCATTTTCGAAATGTTTCGACAGGGAGAGATCAGCGTGGAGCCCAGGACAACGTCTCGCCGTACCTTCCTCAGCCTCTCCATGGGTCTGCCCCTGGGAGCGGCGCTCGCCGCCTGCGGCACCTCCGGGCCCACCCGGGCCGGCGGCACGCCGACAGGCGGCGGAGGCGGGGGCGGCGGAGCAACCTACTGGTACCTCTCCGGCCAGCCCCAGGAAGGCATCCGGGCCGGCGCGGTGGAGCGCTTCAACAAGGCCAACCCCGGCGGGCAGATCACCGGGACGACCTTCCAGAACGACGCCTACAAGGCCAAGATCAAGACGGCGATCGGCGCGGGCCAGGCGCCCACGCTCATCTGGGGCTGGGGCGGCGGCACGCTGCGCAGCTACGTCCAGGCCGGGCAGGTCGAGGACCTGACGCCGTGGTTCGGCGAGAACGCCGCCGTCAAGGACCGGCTGTTCCCCTCCTCCTTCGGCGCGGCCACCATCGACGGCAAGATCTACGCGATGCCGTGCGAGACCGTCCAGCCGATCGTCCTGTTCTACAACAAGAAGCTGTTCGACAAGATCGGCGCAGAGCCGCCCCAGAGCTGGGGCGACATCATGGCCCTGGTGCCGAAGTTCAACGCGGCCGGCATCGCGCCGTTCTCGCTCGGCGGGCAGTCACGCTGGACGAACATGATGTGGCTGGAGTTCCTCTTCGACCGCATCGCCGGCCCCGAGGTCTTCCAGGCCGTCTTCGACGGGCAGAAGGACGCCTGGTCCAACCCGGCCGCCATCGACGCGCTCACCAAGATGCAGGACCTGATCAAGGCCGACGGCTTCATCAAGGGCTTCTCCTCGATCACCGCCGACTCCAACGCCGACCAGGCCCTCCTCTACACCGGCAAGGCCGCCATGATGCTGCACGGCTCGTGGACGTACGGCATGATGGCCGCCGACGGCGGCGACTTCGTCTCCGGCGGCAACCTCGGCTTCATGAACTTCCCGCCCGTCGAAGGCGGCAAGGGCGACCCCTCCAACACCGTCGGCAACCCCGGCCAGTACCTGTCGATCTCCTCCAAGGCGACCGCCGAGCAGAAGGAGATCGCCAAGAAGTTCTTCGCCACCGGCGTGCTCGACGGCGAGGAGGTGAAGGGCTGGGTCGGCACCGGCGCGGTGCCGATCGTCCAGGGCGCCGACAGCAACTTCGCCGGCTCCAAGGACGCCGAATGGCTCAACTTCGTCTACGGCGTCGCCAGCAAGGCCGGCACCTTCCAGCAGTCGTGGGACCAGGCCCTCAGCCCGACGGCGGCCGAGACGCTGCTGGACAACATCGCCAAGCTCTTCCAGCTCTCGGTGACGCCGGAGGAGTTCGCCACCAACCTGAACGCGGTCATCGGCAAGTGAGCGCACCCCCGCGGCACGGCTCGCTCGCGTGGCTGGCCGTGCCCGCGTTACTGCTTTTCGGCGCCTTCGGCGTGGTCCCGCTCGTGGGCGTGCTCGTGCTCAGCTTCACCTCGTGGGACGGGCTCGGCGACATCCACTTCACCGGCCTGGAGAGCTGGGCCGCGGTGCTCGCCGACCCGGGGCTGCCGCACGCCCTGTGGGTGACGTTCCTGGTCATGGCCGTCTCCTGGCTGGTGCAGACCCCGGCCAGCATCCTGCTCGGCGTGTTCCTGGCCGGTCACCAGCGCTACCGCGCGGTGCTGTCGGTCGTGTACTTCGTGCCGCTGCTGCTCAGCTCGGCCGCCATCGCGATCACGTACAAGGCGCTGCTCGACCCGAACTTCGGGCTCGGCGCCGGGCTCGGGCTGGAGATCCTCGCCCAGGACTGGCTCGGCGAGCCCGCACTCGCCTTCGGCGTCGTCATCTTCGTGGTGTCCTGGCAGTTCATCCCGTTCCACTCGCTGATCTACCAGGGCGGCGCGCGGCAGATCCCGCGCTCGATGTACGAGGCCGCCGAGCTCGACGGGGCCGGCCGGATCCGCAAGTTCTTCAGCATCACCCTGCCGCAGCTCAAGTACACGATCGTGACCTCCTCGACGCTCATGGTCGTCGGGTCGCTGACGTTCTTCGACCTGATCTTCGTGCTGACGGCGGGCGGGCCCGGCGACGCCACCCGGGTGCTCGCCCTCGACATGTACAAGCGCGGTTTCCAGGCCAACCTCATGGGCCCGGCCAGCGTGATCGCCGTCATCCTCGTCCTGGTCGGCCTCGCCCTGGCCCTGCTGCTGCGCCGGCTCGGCGGCGGGACCGGCAGCGACAGCAGGCTGGAGGGAGCCTGACATGGCCACCAGAACCCCCGGGCGCGAGCGTTCCAACTGGGCCGCCGGCGCCGTGAGCCTGGCGTGGCTGGCGATCGTCGTCATCCCCATCTACTGGATCGTCATCACCAGCTTCAAGACGCAGAGCACCTACTACGCGACCAACCCGCTGGCGCCGCCGACGGAGCCGAACCTCGACGCCTACCGGCTGGTCATCGAGTCGGACTTCGTCCTGTACTTCGCCAACAGCCTCATCGTCACCGCCGGCGCGGTCATCCCCGCGGTCACGGTCTCGTTCATGGCGGCGTACGCGATCGTGCGCGGCGGCAACGGCAGGTTCCTGCGCTCGGTCAACTGGCTGTTCCTCATGGGGCTGGCCATCCCGCTGCAGGCGACCGTCATCCCGATCTACCTGATCATCATCCGGCTGAGCCTGTACGACTCGCTGCTGGCGCTGATCCTGCCGTCGATCGCGTTCGCGATCCCGCTGTCGGTGCTGATCCTGGCCAACTTCATCCGCGACGTGCCCAAGGAGCTGTTCGAGTCGATGCGGCTCGACGGCGCCAGCGAGTGGGGCACGCTGTGGCGGCTGGCCTTCCCGCTGACCCGGCCGGCCGTGGTCACGGTGACCGTCTACAACGCGCTGACGATCTGGAACGGGTTCCTGCTGCCGCTGATCCTCACCCAGAGCCCGGACAAGCGCGTGCTGCCGCTGGCGCTGTGGAGCTTCCAGGGTCAGTACAGCATCAACGTCCCCGCGGTGCTCGCCTCCGTCGTGCTGACCACGCTGCCCATCCTGGTCCTGTACGTGGTCGGCCGCCGCCAGCTCCTCAGCGGGCTGACGGCGGGCTTCGGCAAGTAGGCGCCGCCGCCGGGCAGATGCCCGGCCTGACCTTCACTGGCCGACGGGCAGCTCGTCCAGGACGGCGGCGGCCAGGGCGCGGGCGGGCTCCTCCCAGACGCGGGCCAGCTCGTGGAAGGTGCGTTCGGCCCGGATGGCGGGCCAGTCGGCCGGCAGGTGCTCGGCCGGCAGGTGCGGGTCCTGGCGGACGAGCCGCAGCCAGTCGGTGTGGAGCAGGAGCTGCCGGGCCAGGTCGTCGGGCAGCCCGAGCCGCGCGCCGCCGTCGTGCCAGCGGTCGAGGAAGGCGTGGTAGCGCTCGGCGATGCGCGGCGTGTCGAAGGCCCGCACCAGGTCGGCCGACTCGGTCGGCTTGAGCGCCCGCGCCGCCAGCACGGTCACGTGCTCGTGCAGCCCCAGCTCCGTCACCGTCTCGGTCACGTCCTTGACGCCGGGAGCGATCCAGAGCCCGCTCTGCAGGAGCCCGAACCCGGCCCACACGAGCCGTGAGCGCAGGTCGTGGCGGGCGCCGCGCAGGCTGTCGGGCAGCGAGAACCCGACCAGGGTCCAGGTGCCGTCCCAGTCGCGGTTGACGGCGCCGGTCTCCCAGACGCGGCGGCGGCCGTCCTCCAGCACGCCGGTGGCCTTCGGCGTGAGCCCGAAATAGGTCTTGCGGCCCTGCCGGTGGCGGGCCAGCAGCCCCCGGTTGACCATGCGCGTCAGCGTGGAGCGCACCGCCTCCTCGGTCACGCCGAGGCGCGCGAACACGTCGATGACGCTGCCGGAGTAGACGGCGACGCGGCGGCCGAGCACGTAGACGCCGAGGAAGCTGAACATCAGCGACTGGGGGCGCGGTGAGGAGGAGTGCGCGGCGCCGTCCCCGTCGTCGGAAGTCACGAGTAGAGGGTAGACGGGTCCCATTTGTTGGGCAAAGCTATGACGCAGATCGGCAGTTTGCCCCGCGTTCAATGGTGTTCCGTCACCCCCCTGCGAAGGAACCAACGCCATGACCGAATCGCCGGCCTCCGCGCAACCCGTCCAGCTCCGCCGCGCCGTCGCCTCCAGCTACCTGGGCAGCGTCATCGAGTACTACGACTTCCTGCTGTACGCCACCGCCTCCGCCCTGGTGTTCGGCAAGGTCTTCTTCTCCGGCCTGCCCCCGCTCGCGGCCACCGTCGCCAGCCTCGGCACGTTCGCCACCGGCTACCTGGCGCGCCCGCTCGGCGGTGTGATCTTCGGCCACTTCGGCGACCGGCTGGGCCGCAAGCGCATGCTCATCCTCACGATGGTCCTCATGGGCGTGGTGAGCTTCCTCATCGGCCTGCTGCCCACCTACGAGCAGATCGGCAGCCTCGCCCCCATCACGCTCGTCCTGCTCCGCGTCGTCCAGGGCGTCGCGGTCGGCGGCGAGTGGGGCGGCGCGGTGCTGATGTCCGCCGAGCACGCCACCGGGCGGCGCGGCCTGTGGGCGAGCTTCACCAACGCCGGAGCGCCCTCCGGCATGCTGCTGTCCACCGCCGTGCTCAGCGGGAGCGCCGCCGTCCTGGGCGAGCGGGAGTTCCTCAGCTGGGGCTGGCGCGTCCCGTTCCTGATCAGCATCGCGCTGCTGGGCGTCGGCCTGTTCGTCCGCGCCCGCGTCGAGGAGACCCCGGTGTTCACGGCCGCCCGGCGGCAGGACGCCTCCGCGCCGCTGCTGGACGTGCTGCGCCACCACCCCAGGACGCTCCTGCTCGGCGTCGGCGTCGGCCTGTCCGCGTTCGTCCTGCAGGGCACGCTCACCACGTTCCTGCTGGCCTACGGGGTGGAGGCCGGCTTCGCCCGGCAGGAGGTGCTCAACGGGCTGACGCTCTCCTCGGGGCTGGCGATCCTCGGCATCCTCGGCTGGTCGGCGCTGTCGGACCGGGTGGGCCGCCGGCCCGTCGTCCTGGCCGGCGCCGTCCTCGCCGCCGTCTACAGCTTCCTGCTCTTCCCGGTGGCCGACACGGGCAGCGTGGCCCTGCTCACGCTCCTGCTCGTGCTCGGCCAGTCGGTCATCCACCCGATGATGTACGGGCCGCTCGCCGCCCTGTACGCCGAGCTGTTCTCCACCCGCAGCCGCTACACCGGAGCCTCGCTCGGCTACCAGCTCGCCGGGCTCGGCGCGGGACTCGCCCCCGTGGTCTTCGCGCAGATCCGGGCGGCGAACGACGGCGGCGGCACGATGGTCATCTCCGCCGTCATCGCCGCCTTCTGCCTGCTCACGGTCGGGTGCGCGCTGGCGCTGCGCGAGACCAGCCGCACCGACCTGGCGGGCGGGCCCATCAGCGAGGGCGTCAGGTAGCCGTACGCGACCGGCCGGCCCCGTGGAGGGCGCGCAGCGCGGGTTTCACGATCTTCCCCGAGGCCGTGCGCGGGATGCTGTCGGCCCAGACGACCGACCGGGGGATCTTGTACCTGGCGAGCCGCCCGTCCAGGTAGTCCAGCAGGTCCCCGGCGTCGGCGCCCGGCTCGCGGACGACGATCGCCAGGCCCGTCTCGCCCCACGTCGGGTCGGGGACGCCGATCACGGCGCAGTCGGCGACGCCCGGATGGGTCGCGATCACCGCCTCGACCTCGGCCGGGTAGACGTTCTCGCCGCCGGAGACGTACATGTCCTTGATCCGGTCGACGATGTAGGCGTAGCCGTCCGCGTCGGCGCGGGCGACGTCGCCGGTGCGCAGCCACCCGTCCGGGGCGGCGGGCGGGCCGCCCCAGTAGCCGGTCATCACGTTCGGGCCCCGGACCAGGACCTCGCCGGGCTCGCCCGGCGCGGCGTCGCGGCCGTCGGGCAGCGCGATCCGCACGTCGGTGAAGAAGTGCGGCACGCCCGCCGAGCCCGCCCTGGCCACCGCCTGGTCCGGCGGCAGATACAGCACGCCGGGGGAGGCCTCGGTCATCCCGTACCCCTGGCTGAAGGCCAGCCCGCGCGCCAGGTACGTCTCGATCGTGCGGAGCGGGACGGGCGCGCCGCCGCAGTTGAGCGTGCGCAGGCTCGACAGGTCCGCCCCGGCCCAGCCGGGGTGCGCGGCCAGCGCGTCGTACATCGTGGGCACCCCGAACAGGTACGTGACCCGCTCGGCGGCGATCGTCTCCAGCACCCGGCCGGGGTCGAACGCGTCCATGAGCACCACCCGGCCGCCCTTGAGCAGCGTCGGCAGGCACGTCATGTTCAGCCCCGCGGTGTGGAACAGCGGCGCGACCACCAGCGTCACCTCGTCGGCGGCCAGGTCGACGTCCACGAGCACGTTGAGGCTGTTCCAGGTGACGTTGGCGTGGGAGAGCACCGCGCCCTTGGGCCGGCCGGTCGTGCCGGACGTGTACATGATCATGCACGGGTCCTCGGCGGAGACGGCCTCGCCGGCCGCCTCGGGTTCCGCCTCGGCCAGCAGCTCCTCGTAGTCGCCGAGCGGGATCCGGCACGGCACGTCCAGCTCCGCCGCAGGCGGCGCGTGCACGAGCGCCGCCACGCCGCAGTCGGACAGCACGTAGGCCAGCTCGGGGGCGGCGAGCCGGACGTTGAGCGGCACGAACACCGCCCCCAGCGTCCCGGTGGCGAACAGCGTCTCCAGGAACGCCGGATGGTTCGCCCCCAGGTACGCCACCCGGTCCCCGCGCCCCACGCCCCGCCCGCGCAGCACGCGGGCCAGCCGCAGCACCCGCTCGTGCAGCTCCCGGTACGTGACGCGCCGCCCGCCGTGGACGACGGCCACCCGGTCCGGCGTCCGGCGGGCCCGGCGCTCCGGCCAGGAGCCGACGCCGCCGTCACGCATCGCTCTTGCCCAGGCCGAGCAGCCGGGCCGCGTTGTCCTTGAGGATCAGCGGCCGTACCTCCGGCTTGATGTCCAGCTCGGCGAAGTCGGCCAGCCACCGGTCGGGGGTGATCACCGGATAGTCGGAGCCGAACAGCACCTTGTCCTTCAGCAGCGTGTTGGCGTAACGGACGAGCTGCGGCGGGAAGTACTTCGGCGACCAGCCGGACAGGTCGATGTGCACCGACGGCTTGTGCGTGGCCACCGCCAGCGCCTCGTCCTGCCAGGGGAACGACGGGTGCGCCAGGATGATCGTCAGGTCCGGGAAGTCGGCGGCGACGTCGTCGACGAGCATCGGGTCGGAGTGCTTCAGCCGGATGCCGCCGCCGCCCGGTACGCCCGCGCCGATGCCGGTCTGCCCGGTGTGGAACAGCGCGGGCACGCCCAGCTCCTGCAGCGCCTCGTACAGGGGGTAGGCCATCCGGTCGTTCGGGGCGAAGCCCTGCAGGCTGGGGTGGAACTTGAAGCCGCGCACGCCGTGCCCGGCCACCAGGCGGCGGGCCAGCCGGACGCCCGCCCGGCCCCGCCACGGGTCGACGCTGGCGAACGGGATCAGCACGTCGGGATGCTCGGCGCAGGCGGCGGCGACCTCCTCGGCCGGGATCGGCGGGTGCCCGGTCGCGTGCTCGGCGTCCACGGTGAACACCACGGCGGCCATCTTGCGCTCGCGGTAGTAGGCCGCGATCTCGGGGATGGCGGGCTCGCGGGCGCCGCGCACCTTGAAGTAGGCGGCGGAGGCGGCCGACAGCTCCGGGCTGAGCGACGGGTGCCCGGAGGCGGAGATCTCGGCGTGGGTGTGGACGTCGATGGCGGTGAGTTCGTCCAGGTCGAGCGCCGTCATCGGGACTCCTTCCGCGAATCGGGGCTGCCGGGGCCGGCCCTGCGGCCGACGTTAGACAGATTCGCGTCGCCGGTCAACAATGTGCGCCAGGTTCGATCTGTCCGTGAAACTGGCCACGCTTGACCGGGGGATTACGCCGGGCGGGGTAGCAATACGGCGAGGTCAGAGCCGCGCGGAGGCTGACGGCGATGACCGGGCGGCCGTTCGCCTATCGGGGGGTTGGCGAACGGAACGCCGGACGAGAAGGTGGGGCCGGGCGGCGCTGTCCGCCCGGCCCCCTTGGCGTCCCGGTCAGCCCGCCTCGCCGTGCGCCTCGGCCTTCTGCCGCAGGTAGCGCTGCTCGGGCAGGCTCGTGGTGAGCCGGGCGGCCAGCCGGTAGTTC
Organism: Nonomuraea sp. ATR24; assembly: GCF_041950485.1. NCBI lineage: Bacteria > Bacillati > Actinomycetota > Actinomycetes > Streptosporangiales > Streptosporangiaceae > Nonomuraea > Nonomuraea sp. ATR24. Next base: position 288,278 of record NZ_JBGNUU010000008.1, on the reverse strand, counting down.
TCCCGCGCGGCGACGTGCTCGCCGGCCAGGTCCTGCAGATGCGCCCGGACGGCGTGTAGCCGGTGGTGGCGGGCCATCCGGGGATCGTCGTCGAGGCTCTCCAGCAGGTCCAGCCCGGCGCGCGGGCCGCGCGTCATCGCCACCGCGATCGCGTGGTTGAGCGTCACCATCGGGTTCGGCGCGATCCGGCCGAGGATCCCGTACAGGATGCGGATCTGCTCCCAGTCGGTGTCCTCCGGACGCGGCGCCTGCACGTGCAGCGCCGCGATCGCCGCCTGGAGCTGGTACGGGCCCAGGGGCGAGGCCGACATCGCGGCGGTCACCAGCGCCGTGCCCTCCTCGGCCAGGGCCGCGTCCCACAGACCGCGGTCCTGCTCGGCCAGCGGCACCAGGCCGCCGTCCGGGCCGGTGCGGGCCGGCCGCCGGGCCTCGGTCAGCAGCATCAGCGCCAGCAGCCCGGCCACCTCGCCGTCGTCCGGCAGCGACCGGTGCACCAGCCGCGTGAGCCGGATCGCCTCCGCCGTCAGCTCGCCCCGGTGCAGGTCGGGGCCGGAACTGGCGGTGTAGCCCTCGTTGAAGATCAGGTAGAGCGTGTGCAGCACCGCGTCCAGCCGGTCGGCCCGCTCGCCCGGCGGCGGCAGCTCGAACGACGCGCCCGCCGCCTTGATCCGCTGCTTGGCGCGGCTGATCCGCGGCGCCATCGTCGCCTCCGGCACCAGGAACGCCCGCGCGATCTCGGCCGTGGTGAGGCCGCTGACGGCCCGCAGCGTGAGCGCCACCTGCGACGCTGGCGTCAGCGCCGGATGGCAGCACAGGAACAGCAGCGTGAGCGTGTCGTCCCGGTCACCCGGCCCCTCCTCGCCCGGCGCCGGGGCCAGGTCGGCGTCCGGCGCCTCCCGCACGGCCGCGGCCACCTCCCGGCGCCGGCGCGCCTGCTCGCTGCGTACGTGATCGACCAGGCGGCGGGAGGCGACCGTGATCAGCCAGGCGCGCGGGCTGTCCGGCACCCCCTCGGCGGGCCACTGGGATGCCGCCGCGAGCAGCGCCTCCTGGACCGCGTCCTCGCACTCCTCGAACCCGCCGTAGCGGCGCATGAGCACGCCGAGGACCTGCGGCGCCAGCTCGCGCAGCAGGTCCCCGAGCCGTTCTGTGGCGCTCGCGTCCACGTTCACATCTCCAGTCCGGCCGGGTCCATCAGCGGGCGCACCTCCACGCCGCCCGGCAGCAGCGCGGCCAGCTCCAGCGCGCGCTCCCGGCTCTCACAGTCGACAACGTACTGGCCGGTGACGTGTTCCCCGGCGCCCGCGTACGGGCCCTCGGTCACCGCCGGCACGCCGTCCACCACCCGCACCACGGCGCTGAGGGACGGGTCGGCGAGCGCGTGCCCGCCGACCAGCTCGCCCGCCTGCCGGGCCGCGGTCACGAACGCCTCGTGGCCCGCCGCGTCCGCGTAGAGGCTCAGTAAGAACTTCATCGCGCTCAGCCCGAGAAGACGACCGGCCGCACCTCGATGCCGAGCCCCGGCACGCCGGCGTCGGGGATGAGCGCGGCCAGCTCCAGCGCGCGCTCCCGGCTCTCGCACTCGACGAGGTAGTAGCCGCCGAGGTACTCCTTGGCCTCCAGGTACGGGCCGTCCGTCACGGCGGGGACGCCGTCGCGCACCCGGACGACGGCGCTCTGCGCCGGCTCGGCCAGCGCGGTGGTGCCCAGCAGCTCGCCGGACCGCTTCACGGTGTCCATGAAGGCGCCGTGGCCGTTCATCACCTCGTCGCGTTCCTCTTCGGTCAGCGAGTCCCAGATCAGCGGGTTCACATGCATGATCAGCAGAAATTTCATGACATCTCCTTCGGTGGCCAGGGCGCCCGGTGGCGCCCTCCGACTGATGGTCGGAGCCGTCCGCGCCGTCTTGACATGCCCCGCGCACACGTTTTCCCCGGCCTCCCGAAGGCGGGTCCCGCCCCGGTCCGCTGAGGCGCGGGCCGGGGCGGGCCGGGGTCAGACGCGCAGGCCGGTCTCGACCGGAAGGCCGGCTTCGACCCAGTCCTGGATCCCCTCACGGTACTTGCGCACGGCCGTGTAGCCGAGCGCGGCCAGCCGCCGGGCGACCGCCTCGCTGTTGGGGCAGGCCGGGTTGGAGCAGTAGGTCACGATCGCCGCGTCCTTGTCGGGCAGCAGCTCGGCGGCCCGTGCGGCCACCTCGCTCTCCACCAGGGGGATCGCGCCCGGCAGGTGCTGCTGGGCGTAGTACTCGCCGCCGAGCGCGTCCACGACGACGACGGTCCCGGCGTCGATGGCGGCCTTGAGCTCGTCACGGGTGATGAGTGCGGTCATTGCGACCTCCGAATAACTGGACTACAGTCCGTTTCTGTGGATGATTCGGAAGTTAGCGGACCGCAGTCCGCTTCGTCAAGCGAGCCGCTGGAGATCCTCCGGAACAGGCCGCCCAAGGAACGGGCCGACGCCGCGCGCAACCGCGAGAAAGTGCTGGCCGCCGCCGCGAAACTGTTCCGCGAGCAGGGTGTGGAGAACGTCTCCATGGACGCCGTGGCCGCCGAGGCCGGAGTGGGCAAGGGCACGGTCTTCCGCCGCTTCGGCGACCGGTCCGGCCTGGCCGTGGCGCTGCTCGACGAACGCGAACGCGAACTGCAGCAGCGCGTCATCTCCGGCCCGCCGCCGCTCGGCCCCGGCGCGCCCGCCGCCGACCGGCTCGCCGCCTTCGCCGACGCCTACCTCGACTACCTCGCCGGCCACCTCGACCTGGTGCGCATGTCGGAGACCGCGGGCCCCGGCGCCCGCTACCGGATCGGCGCCTACCGGTTCTGGCACCGGCACGTGGCCATCCTGCTCGGCCAGGCGCGCCCCGGCTGCGACGCCGACGCCCTGGCCCATGCCCTGCTGGCCCCGCTCGGCGCCGAAACGGTCACCGCCGTCCGCGCCGAGGTGGGCGACGACCGGGTCCGGCAGGCGGTCCGCGCCGTCGTGCTCGCCTTGGCCTCAGCGCCCGACTGACCCGCCGTCCCCGGCCTTCCGTACGACGGCCCCGTCCACGATGACCTCGGCCACGCGGCGGACGGCCTCCCTGGTGACGGCCTCCGGCGGCCCCGTGACCAGCGTGAACAGCGCGCCCCCGTAGAGCGCGAGCATCGCGGGGATGCGCTCGCGCGGGATCGTCACGCCCACCTTGTCGTGATGCCCGGCGGTGAACCGCAGCGCGGACGCTTGGAGGCGCGCGAGCGCCGCCGCCAGCGCCGGGCGGCGGGCCGCCTCGAGCTGCAACTCGAAGATCGCCAGGTAGCGGGTGCGCAGCGTGGTCGCCGCCGTCAGCAGCGACTCGGCCAGCAACTCGACCATGCCGGCGGCCTGGCCGGTGCCGGTGGCCCGGTCGGTGTCGGCGGCCTGGTCAGTGTCGGTGGCCCGGTCGGTGTCGGCGTGGTGCAGTTCGGCCACCCGTTCGGCGGCGGCCACCAGCAGCGCCTCCCGGCTGCGGAAGTAGTTGGACGCCGTGCCCGGCGGCAACCCCGCCTCCTTCTCCACCGCCCGATGGGTCAGCCCGTGCGCGCCCGCCGACGCCAGCAGCGCGATGGCGGCGTCGGCGATGGCCCGGCGCCGGGCCGGATTGGTGGGCGGCACACCCCCATGCTACCAATGATCGTACTAGTACGATCGTAGTGAATGAGGAGGGCGCATGAGGATCGCCGTCGTCGGAGCGGGGCTCGGGGGAGTGGCGGCCGCCGTCGGCCTGCACCGCGCGGGCCACGAGGTGACGCTCTTCGAGCGCGCCGCCGAGCTGAGGGAGGCCGGCACCGGGATCGTCGTCATGCCGAACGGCCTCCGCGCCCTGGACAGCCTGGACCTGGCCGCGGACGTGCGCCGGCACGGCCGGCACGGCCTGCACGCCGCGAGCGGCGGCCTGCGGGACCGGCGCGGCCGGCCGCTGCTGGTCACCGACGCGGCCGAGGGCCAGCGGAAGGTGGGCAGCCTCGCCATCCTCGACCGCGCCGAGCTGCACCGCGCCATCCGCGCCCCGCTGCCCGCCGACCTGGTGCGCACCGGCGTCCCGGTCGACCGCGTGGAGGCGCGGGACACCGGCGTGACCGTCATCGCCGACGGCGTCCCCGTCGCCACGGCCGACGCCGTGGTCGCGGCCGACGGCATCGGCAGCAGGCTGCGCGCCCAGCTCTTCCCCGGGCACCCGGGGGTGCGCCGGACCGGCCGGATGGACCTGCGCGGGATGCTGCCCCGCCCGCCCGGCCTCGACCCGAGCCTGCTCGCCGGCCAGTTCGTCGACCGGCGCAGCGGGGCGATGTTCGGCCTGTTCCCCGTCGGCCCCGACCGGCTGTACTGGTTCACCGACTCCGCCCTCGACGGCCCACCACCCGGAGCGGACGAAGCACGGCGGCGGATGCTGTCCCTGATGGCCGACTGGCACCCGCTCGTCACGTCCCTCATCGAGGCCACCCCGCCCGGCGACGTCTACGTCGACCCGATCGCCCGCCTCGCCGAACCGCTCCCCTCCTACGCCGCCGGCCGGATCGCGCTCCTCGGCGACGCCGCCCACGCCATGCCGCCCGACCTCGGCCAGGGCGCCAGCCAGGCGTTCGAGGACGCCGCCGCGCTCACCCGCTGCCTGACCGGCGCCGGACCCGGCGACGTCGCCGCGCGGCTGCTGCGCTACGACGCCGAGCGGCGGCCCCGCGCCGACCGCGTCATGCGCGCCGCCTCCCGGCAGTCGCGCCTGACCAGCCAGACCGGCGCCCCCGCCTGGCTGCGCGACGCTTTGCTGCGCGCCATCCCGTCCTGGCTCGCCACCCGGCAACTGGCCGCCCTCTGGCACGCCTAGAGCCGCCGGGACGAGGGGCATCGACAGGCTCCCACCGGGCAGGGGAACCGGAGATCCGGCTCGGCGCGGAGGTGGCCGACATGCACGTCCTGCTCAGAAGCTGGCTCGCCGGCGCCGCCGGCACCAGCGCGCTCAACACCTGCTCCTACCTGGACATGGCGATCCGCGCCCGTCCGGCCAGCGGGACGCCCCGCCGGGCGATAGCGGACCTGGCCGCACGCGCGCACGTCGACCTCGGCGACGACGAACGGGCCGGCCATCGCAAGGACGCCCTGGGTGCGCTCCTCGGCTACGGCACCGGCGCGATGGCGGCGCTCTGCTACGGCCTGCTCACCTCGGGCAGGCGGCCGGCCTGGCCCGTCGGCGTGCCCATGCTCGCCGGGCTGGCGATGATCGGCTCGACCGGGCCGCTCACCGCGCTCGGGATCACCGACCCGCGCACCTGGTCGGCCGCGGACTGGATCTCGGACGTGGTCCCTCACCTGGCGTACGGGGTGGCGGCCTATCTGGCCTACGCGTCACTCGGCTGACACGGCCACGAGCCGCCACCCCTGCCGCTCCGATCAGGCGCTCTCGCGGGCGTCGTTGCGGAGGCTGAGGAAGATCAGCACGATCCCGATGTACGTGCACAGCCGCACCGCGTCGGGGATGCCGTTCCAGGTGCCGTTCATCCACATGCCGAACCATTCGCCGCCGATGGCCTGGAAGCCGAAGAACCACAGCAGCAGGCCGACCGTGCAGCCGACGACGCCCCAGCGCTTGGCCCGGTGGAAGGCGGCGTCGTCGCGGCCGACGGCCCTGATCTGCTGCCAGGCGGAGATCAGGCAGGTCACCATGATGACCGCCTCGGTGAGGATGACGCCGATGTAGGCGGCGTGGTGCGCCCACGTCCACGGGATGGCGCGGTAGTTGATCTGGCTGACCGCGGCGAGCTCGGGCTTCTGCGCGTCCATGGCCAGCACGTGCCGGACGAACTCGAAGTTCGTGCCGTAGTCGGTGAGGTTGCCGAACACGACGAGCAGCGCGAAGCCGCCGACGGTGAAGGTGAGCAGCGCCTTCGCGATGCGAAGGGCGGCGATGGTGTCGAAGCGGGCCAAGGTTCTTTCCTTTGACATCTCTGATCGAATGAGCACACGGGCCCAGGGGAGGTGTCCTGAAAAGGGGGGAAAGATCCACGGGGCCCGAGCGCCCGGCGTGGAGGAACTCGCCGGGCCGCTCCACTGGCTCCGTCACTGGCGGTGACGTCGCGGGCCCCTCAGCCTGAGGTGGAGCAACGTGACTCATGGTAGCCGAAGTCGCACCATGCCGATCCTGCCGTTCCGATGCCCCCGGCTTTTTTGTTTGCCCTGGTGAAACGGGGCTGGCAAACAATTCCCCGGCCCGAAGACTGCGATGCGGAAACCACGAACGTTCCCTTACACACGAGGAGAATGATGCGAGTCAGCAAGGCTCTTCTGGCAGGCGCCTTCGGCGCGGCACTGCTTCTGTCGCAGTCCCCGGCGGCGCAGGCCCAGGCCGTCGCTTCGGCGGCGGCGGACGGCGGATGCCGCCCCGCCTACACCGGCAACGGCTTCGTCAGCGTCTATCCGTGCATTTCGAAGGCCGGAACCACCGTCATCGCGGACGCGTACGCGGATGAGATGCCATCGGCCTGCGCCTACTACAGGGTCTCCATCGTCAGCGGCGCGTACGACACGGTATGGAAGACCGGTCCGAGGGAGGCGTGCAGCCGGGCGCACTCGGGGCAGGGTCTACCTCTACAACGCCCGGGGGACGTTCAGGTCGAAGATCACGACCTACAACAGCAACGGCGGCGCGATCGGCTCGCTCGAGAGTCCGAACATCACCGTTCCCTGAGGCGCCCCGGAGGGGCGGCGGAAGGTGACGCCGTCGCCCCGGTGACCGGCGAGCGCTCCGGCGGCGGGCACGTCCGCTGGTACGGCAGTCGCGGAAAGTAGGTCCGCCAGTCCGCCTCCGGCAGCCCGCCTCCGGCGCGACGGCACACGGCAGCCGCCGAGGCGGCGGGGCCGACGTCGTAGCGCTGGACGGGCACGTGCTGTCCGGCGGCGTACAGGGAGTCGCCGCCGGCGCTGAAGGAGAGGGCCAGGATGCCGTCGCCGGGGGTGGGCAGGGGCGCTCCGATCGGCAGCCGGGAAGCGACATCCCACAGTCGCAGGGTGCCGTCCGCCGTCCCGACGGCCAGCACCGACTCGTCACGGGAGAACGCCAGCGCGGTGACATCCCGGCTCGGATCGGAGCCGCTCGCCGCGAACGCGTTCAGCACGCCGATGCGGCGCCGCACGGCACCGTCCCACAGGACGGTCTTGCCCGAGGCGTCCCCCGTGGCGAGGTACCTGCCGCCGGGGCTGAAAGCCTGCGCCTCGATGAGGCCGGGGCCGGCCGAGGGCGGATTCTTCGCGCCCGACCGTAAGTCCACGACATCACCCGCTGACGTGACGACGAGCGGCCGGACAGGGTGCACGGCGATCCGGTCCGCGATGACGTCGGGCAACGCCCTCGTGATGGTGCGCCGGCGCAGGTCCCAGACCATCGTGGCTCCTCCCTGGTGATGCTGCGCGTCCAGGAGCGACCTGTCGCCGGGCCCGAAGGCGATCGCGCCGGTCGGCGGCTTGTTCTCCGGGCTCAGCACGAGCGAGTCCGTCGTGCGCCGGCCGGCCACGTCCCACAGGGACACGCGGGTCGGCCCCGTGACGGGATACGACTCCGAACTGCCGAAGGCCAGCGTTCTCCCGTCGGAGGCGAAGGCGAGCAGGATCGAGCAGCCCGGCATGGCGTGCTCCTTCGCGGGGCACGCAACCTCCGGGAGGTCGGCGGGCGGCCCGCCGGACAGCGTCCGGTGGAGCCGGAACAGCACGCTTCCCCGCTCCCGCGCCTCGTAGGCGAGCGCCAGCCGGGTCCCGTCCGGGCTGAACACCGCCTGGCCGGCCTGGTCCTCCTGCCACTGCGGGGTGAGGGCGGCGCCCAGATCGAGCGTGCGTACGGCAGCCGGCCACGCCCAGCTGGAGCCCGCCAGGTAGCGGATCCGGTTCGCCTGCGTGTCGATGCGCAGGTCGGCGACCTGCTCGCCCATGAGCGAGTGGCGGAAGACCGGTCTGCCCGGCCAGGAGACTCGCCACAGCAGGAGGTCGGTCCCGTCGGAAGCGGCCAGGAAGGCCCCGTCCGCGCTGAACCCGATCTCCTGGACGTTCCGATGGGCGATGGAGGCCACCTCGGCGCCCGACGCGAGGTCCCACAGGCGGACCCGCTCATCGGTGACGACCGCCAGGCGACGGCTGTCGGGCGTGAACCGCACGAACTGGTACTGGCACTGACGCCGGCCAAGAACCGGCGCCCAGGCGGTGTCCGTCTTCCTGCCCGTCCGCACGTCCCACACCTGCAACCGCCGCCCCGGAACACACAGCGCCAGGTACCGATCGTCCGGGCTGAGCGTCGCGTCCGGGAAGTCCGGTGCGGTGACCGTCCGCCTCTCGGCGTAGCTGCGCGCCATGGCGGGCGCGGCATCCCACGTCGACTCCAACGGCGCCGAGGGCTCTCTGGGGACGCTCACCCGCAGGAGCTCACGCCTCCGGGCGAGGTCCCACGCCAGGATCCGGTAGCGGGATCCCTCGGCGTTGTACCCGATGACGCTGCGCCCGCTCGTCCCCATCTCGAACCCGTCCTTCGCCGGGCCCAGCTCCCTGTCGTCGCGGCGTCCGGTGGCCAGATCCCACGACACCACAGTCCCGTCCCGCGTGAGGATGGGCAGCGTCCACGCGTCGCCCGTCCTCGCCCCCGCCCGCGGGTGCTCGGCGCCGAGCCCCGGCAGGAGAGCCGTCCGGCGGCGAGTGTCCACGTCCCAGGCGGAGACCTGGGCGGCGCCCACGCTGACCAGGGTGCGGCCGTCGGTGCTGAGGTGACGCATGGTCCCGGGGGCGCCGTCGGGATCGGTGAAGACGTCCTGGTGGCGTTGCGTGGCCGCCGCGTGCAGGCCGGACCGGGTCTCGGGCAGGTCGGCGACCCGCCAGGCGGCCAGGCTGAGGCGCATCGCCCTGACCGGGTCCATCTCGCGCAGGCTTTCCGCGATGCCGGCGGCGCGCCGGGCTTCGGCCTCGCGCTGGCGGGTCTGGCCCGTCGTGTTCTGCTGCCAGGCCAGCAGGGCCGCCACCAGCGTCAGCACGAGCAGTCCGGAGATCGCCGCCGTCCGCCGGGTGCCCGAGCGCCGCTCCCGCTCCCCGGCCGCCAGCCCGGCGGCCAGGAACTCGCGCTCCAGCGGAGTGAGCTCCTCCGAAAGCTGCTCCGGCCGCCTGCCCGGGCCGCTGCCCCGGCTCTTCCCCGAGACGGTGAAGTGCTCACGGGCAGCCGCCAGAGGCGCCCCGCGATACAGGCCGCCCGGATCGCGGTCGTGATCCCGCCAGGCCGTGGCCGCCTCGGTCAGGCGGCGCTGCAGCCGGATCCGCTCCCGGTCCGCCTCGATCCAGCCGCGCAGCCGTGGCCACGCGGTGAGCAGCGCCTCGTGGGCGAGGTCCACCTGCGCGTCGCCGAGCGTGAGCAGGCGGGCCGCGGCCAGCCGGTCCAGGAGCAGCCGGGTGTCGCCGTCGGCGGGCAGCTCGCTCCGGCCGATGGGGCGGCGGGTGTCGGGCGTGCCACGGCCGGGCTCGACCAGGCGCAGCAGCAGGTGCCGCAGCCGCTCCCGCTGCGGCGGGCTGAGATCGGCGTAGCAGGCTTCGCAGGTGCGGGCGATGGCGGCGTGGATGCCGCCGGACGCCTCGTACGCGGCCGTGGTCAGGGCCTTGCCGCTGCTGCGGCGCCACGTTTCCAGCAGCGCGTGGGACATCAGCGGCAGCCCGCCGGGCTCGCCGTCGACCTCGGCGATGATGCGGGCGGTCAGCTCGCGTTCGACGATCAGGCCGGCGGCGGCCGCGGGCCTGACGATCGCCTCACGTAACTCGGCCGTGCTCATCGGCCCGACCAGCAGCGTCGATCCCTGTACGGCCTCGGCCAGGGAGCGGTGCCCGGCGCAGTGGCCGAAGAAGTCGGCCCGCACGGCGATCACCACCCGGGCGCCGTTCTCGCGCCGCGCCTCGGCCAGGAGCGCATCGACGAAGGTGTCCCGCCGCTCCGCGTCGGCGCACAGGGTGAAGAGCTCCTCGAACTGATCGACGATGATCACCTCGTCGGCCTGCCCGGGGCGGACGCGCTGCGGATCAGCTCCCGGCGCCAGCACGCGAACCGTGGGGGGCGGCCGATCCTCCCGCTCGCGCAACCGGGGGAGCAGGCCCGCGCGCAGCAGCGAGGACTTCCCGCTGCCCGAGGGGCCGACCAGGAGGACCAGGCGGTGCGCGCCGACCAGCGCGGCCAGCCGGCCGGCCGTCGCGTCACGGCCGAAGAACCGGCCGTGGTCGGCTTCCTCGAAGCGGGCCAGCCCGAGATAGGGGGCCCGAGCGTCGTCCCGGCCGGCCGCGGCGAGCTCGCGCGCCTCCTCACCGGCCTCCTCCCAGCGTCGCCTCCAGTGCTCGGCGTCGCCGTCGCACGCCCGGACGTAGGCCAGCGCCACGTCGAGCGACGGCAGCCTTTCACCCGCGGCGGCCTGCGCCAGCGTCGTGACGGAGTAGTGGGCACGGGCGGCCATCATGCGGTACGTGGGCGTACCGGCCTTGTGGCGGAGCTCGCGCAACTCGTGGGCGAAACGGGCGATCGGCCCGTCCGCCGGATCCAGCGGCTGCTCACGACGTCCCAACTCTTCTCCTCCAAGCGGTGAACACGTCCGATGTCCGGGAATTCTTCGCACCGGCGAAAAGGGGGTGCAAAACAATCCGCCGGGGCTCTCGCGCGAGGAGAAAGATGCGAGCCGGCAGGCGCTGCTTCGGCGGTCGTCGGGCGCCCTGCACCGACAACGGCGGATGAGATTTCCCTCCCGGAACATACAGGTCGAATCTCCTGGTCTACAACCGGAGCGGCGGGCAACAGCGCCTTTGACCTGCGTGTTCCTGCTCAGGCCGGAACTGGGTGACGATCTCCGGGCCGATGGGATGTACTGACTCCGCGCCCCATCGGCTATTCAGGCCACGAGCGAGGAGAAATTCATGCTGAAGAAATTCATTCCGGCAGCCGTGGCTGCCATTTCCCTGGCAGGGCTGACATTCACGCATGTATACGACTGAGGTCACCATGACGCGGACTGGCCGACGACGCCGCAAACTGAAGACCACGTCCTGGTCACGTACATCCGGGGTGACACCGGATCCAGGCACACGACGTGCGTTCACCGCGCCGAGGACGGCGATCTCGGGTCGGGACATGAGTGGCCCCACGGGCGCGTCTACGTGACCGTCATCAAGATCGACTGGGTCAACCGCTGGACGTCGCCGTGCAACGGGTAGCCCGAGGACGACCCTAGGCGTTCACCGGGCCGGGGACGCGATCACTGCTGCCGGTGGATCAGGTCGCCGCCCAGCCGGGTGAGCTGGTGGATGACCATGTTCGCGTGCCGGGTGCTGGTGATCAGCCCGGCCCGTTGCAGCACCTGCGCGTGCGCGCTGGCCGACGACAGGGAGGCGCCGGTCCTGCGGGCGAGTTCGCTGGTGGTGCAGCCGGTGGTGGCGGCGATGCAGCGCAGGATGCGGGCCCGGGTCGCGCCGAGCAGGTCGGGCAGCGGGTCGGGGCCGGGGCCGGGTTCTGGTGTTCCGTGCGGGGTCGGGAACACCAGGACCGGCGGCAGGCTGGGGTCGGCCATCGCGACCGGGGTGAACCGCCCGAAGTAGGAGGGGATGAGGGTCAGGCCGCGGCCTCGCAGGTGGATCTCGTACCGGCCGGTGGCGTAGTCGGTCTCGAGCACCGGGGGCCGCCACCGGATCGACGGGCCGAGGCCGGCAAGCATCGTGTCCACGCCCTGGTCGGTGAGCAGGCGGGCCAGCCTGGCGCGTTCGCGGCCGAGGGTGTGCTCCATCGCGGTTCGGCGGGGGCCGAAGGCGATCTGGCAGTACCGCTCGCTCAGCCGTGCCAGGTCGCGGATCGCGTGCCGGCTGCCGCGGGCGAGGTCGTCCAGCGTCGCGGGGACGGGCGCGTGCGGGCGCAACTGGTCGAGCTCGTGCCGCACGCGCGCCGACGGCGTGTCGGCCAGGACGTCCAGGCCCTGCTGGAACCCGTTCGTCGACTCGTAGGGGGTCAGGAAGTCGGGGAAGTACGCCTTGATCGGCGCCAGCGGCACCAGCTTCTCCCGTACCGGTGTGAGCAGCCCGGCCTCGGCCAGGTCGGCGCGGACCTGGCGCCGCCAGCCGGACATCGCGCCGGTGCCGCCTGGCCGCTGCAGTGTGTGCAGGCTGAGCACCATTTCCCACATGATGTCCAGTCGGCTGGCGATGCGCACGCGAGCCAGGTCCTCACCGGTGAAGACGATCCGCAGGGTCCCCTTGATCATGATCGCATGTTCGGCCGCCAAGGTCACAGACAGATCAAAAGCCGATCGACGACGGCCGCCGCCCTCTCGAACGTCACGTCGATGCCCTGGTCGGCGCGGATCGGCTCGTTGCGGAGGGCGGCGCCGGCCTGGTCGTCGCCGGCGCCGGTCGGTGGGTGATCGCCCGCCGGTGGCCGGGCGGCCGGGGGTCAGGCAGGCCGTGCCCACGGCGGCCGAAGGCGACATGATACTTTACGGCCGTAGAGGTCGGGCGGAGGGGTGGGCGGAGATGACGGCGGAGGGCTCGACGCGACGGCAGCAGATCGCGGACGCGGCGATCGAGACGCTGGCGGAGGCGGGTTCGCGCGGGCTCACCCATCGGGCCGTCGACCGGGCGGCGGGGCTGCCGGAGGGCTCCAGCTCCTTCTACTTCCGCACCCGGCTGGCGTTGCTCCAGGCGGCTCTCGACCGGCTCCTCGAGCTCGAGATGGCGGAGCTCGCCTCACTTCCCGAGCTGCGTGGCGACAGCCCGACCGAACGGGCGGTCGAGCTGGCGATGTTCGCCATCGGGCACTGGACGACCGCCGGCCGCGTCCGGACGCTGGCCCGTCACGAGCTCTCCCTGGAGGCGACCCGCCGCCCCGAGCTGCGCGCGTCCCTGCAGAAGGCGTCCGACGTCGCTCACCGGCCGATCGTCGACCTGCTCGCGACGGCCGGCATCCCCGGGCTGGAGAAGCGCATCCACCTGATCGTCGCCTGCATCGACGGGCTCATCCTGGAACACCTGACCGGCCCCGACGGGCTCGACCTCGACCCGGTCGAGTTGCGGGCCGTGCTCCATCCCCTGATGAGCGGGCTCTCGCCCTGACCCTCGCGCGCGGCGCTCACGTGAGGATCCGGCTCTCCGGTACGTGATCGACGGCGCGGGTCCTGGCGTAGCGCGGCCGCCAGAGGGCGTGGTACAGCAGCCGGTCGGTCGGGGGAAGATGGCGCAGCACGGAACCGCGCACGGCGGCGGGGGCGCCGTCGAGAAGCCAGGGTAGAAGGAGCCGGCTCCCCGCAGACCGGCCAGCCGGCGGCGTTCCCAGTAGAGCGCGACCCGCTCGGCCCGGGTGAACAGCTCGGCGGTCGCCTCGGCGAGGCGGGTCTCGTGCCGGTGGTGGCGCGTCAGGGCGATCATCAGATTCGACAGCGCGCGCCAGGCCCGGTCCGGGGAGGCGGGGCGTCTCGCGGTGGCGTCGACCGCGTCGACCAGCGTGGCGAGCCTCCGGCGCTCCTCGGCGATGACACCGAGCAGGGCCAGGTCGGCCCGGCCCGCCTTCGCCCGTAGCACCGGCCACTGGTGGTTCCGGTCGGCGCGCTGGTGGATGAGCAGGAAGTACGCGAAGCGGGCCCATCGGTTCCGGCTCCGCGCCTCGCTGTCGCCCTGTCGTGCCACGGCCGCGGCCAGGAGGGCGAGGTCGCGCTCGAACGCCTCGTGGAGCGCGGCGCGCATGCGGGCTTCGTCGGACGTGGTGACGGTGGGCATGGCCTCCCTCTCGTGCGTGCCGGACAGGCGAGCGCGGACTCTTGCGTCATCCCGCCTCCCCGCATCTACTTCTGTAGAGCATCATTGCTACTCTACAGAAGTAGATGGCCTCCACCGGCACCCGAAAGAGGACCCTTCCGATGAGAACCCGACCCCCATCCGGGGCATCGCGACAGAAGCGGCGGATCGATGATTGACAGAACGGCGGGCTTCGCCAGGCGCAACCTGCGCAAGGTCTTCCCCGGCCACTGGTCGTTCCTGCTGGGGGAGATCGCGCTCTACAGCTTCGTCATCCTGCTGCTCACCGGAGCGTTCCTGACGTTCTGGTACAAGCCCAGCATGGGACACGTCGTCTACGACGGGTCGTACGCGCCGCTCAAGGGCATCCTGATGTCCGAGGCCTACGCCTCGACGCTGGAGATCAGCTTCGAGGTGCGCGGCGGCCTGCTCATCCGCCAGACCCACCACTGGGCGGCGCTGCTGTTCGTCGCCGGGATGCTGGTGCACATGCTCCGCGTGTTCTTCACCGGCGCCTACCGCAAGCCGCGCGAGCTGAACTGGATCATCGGCGTGCTGCTGCTGGCGCTCGGCATGGCCGAGGGCGTCACCGGCTACATCCTGCCCGACGACCTGCTGTCCGGCGCGGGCCTGCGCATCACGCAGGGGGTGGCGATCTCCCTGCCGGTGGTCGGGACGTACGTCCAGTTCTTCGTGTTCGGCGGCGAGTATCCCGGCGAGGACGTCATCTCCCGGTTCTTCACGCTGCACGTCCTGCTCATCCCCGGCCTCCTGGTCGCGCTCGTCTGCACCCACATGGTCCTCATGTGGGTGCAGAAGCACACCCAGATGCCCGGCAGGAACCGCACCGAACGCAACGTCGTCGGCTCCCCGTTCTACCCGGCCTTCATGGCCAAGGCGGGCGCGTACTTCTTCTTCACGCTCGCGGTCCTACTGGGTCTCGCCACCTTCGCGCAGATCAACCCGATCTGGCTGGCCGGTCCGTTCAACCCGGCCGACATCTCCGCGGGCTCGCAGCCCGACTGGTACATGGGCGTCCTGGAGGGGGCGTTGCGCGTCATGCCGGCCTGGGAGATCAACGCCCTGGGGCACACGCTGCCGTTGAGCGTGATCATCCCAGGACTGGTGCCCCTGGGCGTCATCGTGACGGGCCTGGCCCTCTACCCGTTCGTCGAGCGGTGGGTCACCGGCGACACCCTGGAGCACCACCTCGCCGACCGCCCGCGTAACAACCCGGTCCGCACCTCGATCGGTATGGCGGCCATCGCCTTCTACGGCGTGCTGTGGCTGATGGGGGCGAACGACGAGATCTCGGCCAACTTCCACATCTCGCTCTTCGCGCTGACGTGGGCGGGCCGGGCCGGGGTCATCGTCCTGCCGGTCCTCGCGTACGTGATCACGTACCGGCTGTGCCTGGGCCTGCAGCGCGGCGACGCCGGACTTCTCGCGCACGGCGTCGAGTCGGGGGTGGTCAGGCGGCTGCCGCACGGCGAGTTCGTCGAGGCCCACGTGCCGCCGGTCGAGGACATCGCGGCCCACATCAGGGGCAAGGCGGCGATCCCGGTGATCCGCGGCGCCGACGGGGCCGGGCGCGACGGTGCGCCGGCCGAGGAGCGGCGTGGTCCGCTGGGCCGGCTGCGCGCCCGCCTGAGCCGGGCGTACGGCGGCGAGAAGATCCCCCTCGAGAGCGGACCCCGCGCACCCCACGCCCGCGACGGCGAGCACGAGGCCGTGACGCGCTGAGAACGGCTCGGGCGGTCAGCGGGAGACGCTGGTGGCGCTGCGGCGCGGCCCGGCGTAGCGCCAGAAGAAGTTGAGCAGCACGCTGGCCCGGTTGCGCCCGCCCAGCAGGTAGGACACGTGGATGAAGATCCACACCAGCCAGGCCGGGAACCCGCGCACGGTCAGCCCGTTGGGCAGTTGCAGCACCGCCTCGCCCTTGCCCACGGTGGCCATGATGCCCGGGTCCCGGTAGGAGAACCGCTGCGGCGGCCGGCCCTGGATGGCCGCGGCGATCTGCCGGCCCGCGTGGTCGCCCATCTGGATCGCCGGCTGGGCGAGCTGCGGTTGCGCTTCGGGCTGCCCCGACAGGTCGCCCGCCACGAAGATCTCCGGGTGGCCGGGCACGTTCAGCGCGTCGGTGAGCGTGATCCGGCCGCCCTTGCCCTGCTCCAGGCCCCAGCTCCCGACCTGCTCGGGGGCCGTCACGCCGAGCGCCCACACGGTCAGGTCGCTCGGCAGCCGCGTGCCGTCGCTCAGCAGCACCGCGTCCTCCTCGACCGCCGCGACCGTGGAGCCCAGGCGCAGCTTGACGCCCCGCCTGCGCAGCGCCGCCGCCGTCGCGTCCCGCAGCCTCGGCTTGTACGGGGCCAGCACGTACTCGAAGCGCTCCACCAGCGTCACGCTAGTCCGGTCGGGGCCGATCTCCGGGTGCGTGAGCGGCAGCGTGCGCCGGCGCAGTTCGGCCAGCGTGCCCGCCATCTCCACCCCGGTCGCGCCCGCGCCCACCACCACGACGTGCGTGCTCTTGCGGCGGCCGAGCGCCGTGTCCTCCAGGTACTGTCCCAGCCGGTCGCGCAGCGCCGCCGCGTCGTGCAGCGAGTAGATCGGCAGCGCGTTCGCCTCGGCGCCCTCGATGCCGAGCCAGTTGGTGGTCACGCCGGTGGCCAGCACGAGATAGTCGTAGTCCAGCCCCGTCCCGTCCTCGAACTCCACCCGCCGCTCGTCCGCCAGCACCCTGGTGAGCGTCGCCCGGCGGGTGCGCACGTTCGGCCACTTGGCGGCGAACGTGCGGATCGGGTACGACACGTCCGACAGGCCCATCCCGGCGGTGGCGACCTGGTAGAGCAGGGGCTGGAAGGTCGAGTACGGGTTGCGGTCGACCAGCGTCACCAGGGCCCCGGCGCGGGCCAGCCTCTTCGTGGCCGCGAGCCCCGCGAACCCCGCACCCACGACCACGACCCGCGCTCTCTTCACCATGATCCGGTCCTTCCCTGAAACGCCGATCCGGAAAATCGTCCAATACCCTTTGTTTCCCGGTATGTGCGTCTTTTGGCGGACCAGGGTCGGCAACCGCGCGGGTCACGTACCTCCCAGACTCCACACGTACAGGACCCCGCCCGCCGCGCCCGCGACCACGGGACGGCCGGTGACCTCCGCCAGGGCCAGCGCGCGGACCTCCGGGCCGGTGGTGAGGAGCTCGCCGATGACCTCGCCCGTGTCGAGGTTCCAGACGCGCACGTACGTGCCGCCGCCAGGACTGTGCGCGACCACCGCGACCGGCACCCCGTCCAGCAGGCCCGCGACCAGGGCGGCGGTCCCGCGCGCGCCGAACGACCACTTCCCCGACCGCTTCCCGCTCGCCAGGTCGTGGACCCGCAGGGTGGCGTCCAGGTGCGTGGAGACCAGCAGCGTGCGGCCCTCCCGCTCGACGCAGGCCAGCCGTTCGACGCCGCCGACGTCGCCGGTGCGGAAGTCGTGCGACACCCCGCCGCCGGACAGGCCGCGGACGCGGACCCGGTTGCGGCCGTCGGCGGTGACGAGCACGTCGCGGCCGTCCAGCCTGCCGAACGCCAGCGCGCCGATGCCCTGGAAGTGCTCGCCCATCGGCTTGCCGAGCTGCTCGCCCCCGGCGACGTCCCACAGGCGGGCGACGCTGTAGAGGTCCCTGACGAGGTCGTACTTCTGGGAGATCGCCACCGCCTTGCCGCCCGCGAGCGTGACGCCGATGATCGGGTCGCCGGCGCCGTGGCGGGCGTCCGGGCCCCACACGCGCATCCGGCCGTCGGCGTGCCCGGACACCACCCGGTCCCCGTCCTCGCACGCGACGCACGTCACGGCCGCGCCGCCGTCGCCCAGCCTGGCCACCCGGGCGGCGGTGGCGGTCGTGCTCAGGTCCCAGGTCAGGACCGTCCCGTTGCCGGTGCCGCACGCGACCCGCGCGCCCGAGGCGGCGAGCGCCACCGGCGTGCCGCTTCCGCGCGGCAGGGTGACGGGCTCCACGACGAACGACCCGAACGGCACGGGCTGCGGCGCCGCCGTGGCGGGCGCGGTGGCCGCGCCCGGGGTGCCGTCGGTAGCGGTGGGCGTCGCCCCGGCGGTCGCCGTGCCGGTCGTGCCCGTGGTGCCGGTGCTGCCGGTCGTGCCGGGGCTCGCCGTACGGGCGGTCCCGGTCACCGTGGGGTCCGCCGGTCCGTTCGCCTCGAAGACGCCGCTTCCCGGCCGGAGGATCGCGAACGCGGACACCGCCGCGGCCGCCGTCGCCGCGACTCCCCCGATGAGGACCCGCCGGCTCACCGCCCCGCCCCGCCCCGCCACCGTCTCGGGCCCGCCGGAGGAGGACGCGGTACGAGCTCCGGGCCCCGGCGGCAAGGCCCGCTCCGGACCACCCGCCCCCGGCGGCCCGAACGGCGGCACGGGCGCCCCGGGCCCGTACGGCCCCTGCGCCTGCGGCGTCCCGGGCGCCGCGCCGTACGCCCCCTCCGGCTGCCGGTCCGCCCGCCCGGCATGGCCGCCCCCGCCGCCCCCGCCTTGCGCCGGCCCCTGCCCGGCGTCCTGGGGCGCGCCGTACGGGCCCTGCCCTGACGGCCGCGCCTGCCCGGTGCCCGGGGCCGGGACGTACGGACCGTGCGGGGCCGGAGTGTGCGGGGCCGGGGTGTGCTGGCCGGCGGGGTGGTCCGGGCGGGGGATGAGGCGCTGGGCGGCGTCGGGGGCGCCGGACTGGGTGAGGGCGGCGAGCAGGTCGGCGGGGGCCGGGCGGGCGGCGGGCGACTTGGCGAGGCAGGCGCGGATCGGCTCGGCGAGGTGCGGCGGGACGCCGGTCAGGTCGGGTTCGTCGGTGAGGATCGCGTTCAGGATGACCGGCACCGTGCCGCCCGCGAAGGGCGGCCGCCCGGTGGCCGCGAACACCATGGTGCCCGCCCAGCTGAACACGTCGGACGCCGGCCCGACCCGCTCCCCGGTGAACTGCTCCGGCGACATGTACGTGGGCGTGCCGACGGGCCCGGACGCGTGCGTGGTGGCGCCGAGCGCCTTGGCGATGCCGAAGTCGATGACGGTCGGCCCCTCCGGCCCCATCAGCACGTTGCCCGGCTTGAAGTCGCGGTGCACGATCCCGGCCCGGTGGATGGCGGCCAGCGCGGTGAGCGTGGCGATGGCGAGCCGGTCCAGCCCGCCGCCGGTGCGCGGTCCGGAGGAGCGCACGAGCGCCTGGAGGGTGTCTCCGGCGACGTACTCGCTGACGATGTAGGGCCGCTCGTCCAGCGTGCCGACGTCCAGCACGGCCGCCGTGCAGAACGCAGCCACGCGGCGCGCCGCCTCGACCTCGCGCAGGAAGCCCCGGGTGACGTCGTCGTCGTGGCCCAGATGGCTGTGCAGCAGCTTGATCGCGACCGGGCGGCCGTCGTCGGCGGTGCCGTGGTAGACGACGCCCTGGCCGCCGGAGCCGAGCACCCCGGTGAGGCGGTAGCCGCCGATCCGCTCGGGGTCGCCCGGGCGGAGCGGCCGGATGTCCGGCATCCCACTCCTTTCCGGACCTTTCATGAACGACCACACGATAGGCCCGGCCGTACCCGGGGCGGAAGGCGGCAGCCGCGGTCAGGCGAGCGTCCAGGCGGCGGCCTGCTCGCGCTGCCGCCAGTAGGCGGCGAAACGCCCGCCCCGGGCCAGCAGCTCGGCCGGGGCGCCCGCCTCGGCCACCCGCCCGTCCTCCAGGAAGACCACCTGGTCGGCGCGGGCGATCGTGCTGAGCCGGTGGGCGACGACGACGGTGGCCCGCCGTCCCGCCGTCGACTCCAGCGCGGCGACGACGGCCCGCTCGTTGGCGGCGTCCAGGGCGGCCGTGGCCTCGTCGAGCAGGAGCAGCGGCGCGTCCTTGAGCAGGGCGCGGGCGATGCTCACCCGCTGGCGTTCGCCGCCGGACAGCGCCGCGCCGCGTTCGCCCACGCGGGTGTCCCAGCCGTCGGGCAGCCGTTCGATCACCTCGTCGAGCCGGGCCGCCGACGCCGCCTCGCGGACCCGCTCGTCCGGCGCGTCCGGGTCGCCGAGCCGGACGTTGTCGTAGAGCTTCGCGTCGAAGAGGTAGACGTCCTGGAAGACGATGCCGAGCCCGCCCATCAGCGCGGCCGGGTCGTAGCGGCGCACGTCGTGCCCGGCGACCAGCACGCTGCCCTCGCGGGCCTCGTGGAAGCGGGCGACGAGCGCCAGCAGCGTCGACTTGCCCGCGCCCGACGGGCCGACGATCGCCGTGGTGGTGCCGCGCTCCACCGTGAACGAGACCCCGGCCAGCACGTCCCGCCCCGGCTCGTGGCCGAAGCGTACGTCGCGCAGCTCCAGGGCGGGTGCGCCCGGGTCGGGCACGACCGGGGCGGGGGCGTCCGCGCCGAGCACCGGCGCGTCGAGCACACTGCGGACCCGCGTCAGGGTGCCGCGCAGCGCCTCCATCGCCGGGGAGAGCTCCGCCAGCGTGGCGAACGGCTCGGCGAAACGCACCGCGACGATGACGAGCGCGACGACCTGCGCGCCGCCGAGCTCGCCGGTCACGCCCAGCACGACCGCCGTCGCCACCAGGCCGAGCAGGGCCGCCTGGGTGGCCAGCCCGAACAGCACCTGCCCCGGCAGGCTGAAACCGATCAGCCGCAGCGCCGCCGAGCGCTGCCGGGCCAGCGCCCGGCCCACCGCCGTGCCGCGCACGCCGGTCCGCCCGGCGGCGCGCAGCGCGGGCTGGGCCTGCGCCAGCTCGATGACGCGCTGCCCCGCCTCGGCGGAGGCCGCCGCGTAGGCGTCGTCGGCCGCGCGCAGGCACCGGCCGCTCGCCCACATGGCGCCCAGCAGCACCGGCGCCGCCGCCAGCGCCACCAGGCCGAGCGGCCAGGCGACCAGCAGCAGCCCGGCCCCGATCAGCGGCGGCGTGATGAGCGCCCCGGCGACCGGCGTCAGCAGGTGCGCCACCCCCTGGCACAGCTCGCGCCCCGACGAGGTCAGCGCCCGCTGCGCCTCGGCCCGCCGCCCGGCGGTGAACCAGCCGAGCGGGATGCGCTGGAGCCGGTCCACGACCCGCGCCTCCATGCCGGACAGCAGCTCGAAGCCGATCGCGAACCCGGCGGCGGCGACCGCGCGGTCGGCGGCCCAGCCCGCCGCCACCAGCGCCGCCAGCAGCGCGATCCAGCCCGCAGCGGTGCCGGGCCCGGTGGAGAACAGCGCGCCGAGCAGCGGCACCAGCGTGAGCACCGCCCCCGCCCGCACCGCCGCGCTCACCCCGAGCAGGACCAGGTAGCGGACGACCGCGGCCCGGTCGCCGGCCAGCCGGAGCACGTCGAAGATCATCATGTCAGGGTCTCCAGGGGAGCGGCGGCCTGCCACAGGTCGCGGTAGAGGCCGGGGGCGGCCAGCAGCGTCTCGTGCGTGCCACGCTGGACGACCCGGCCGCCGTCCAGCACCACGATCGCGTCCGCGCCCGTGATCGTGTGCAGCCGGTGCGCGATGACCACGACGGTACGGCCCGCGACCAGCTCGCTGATCGCCCGCTGCACCAGGTGCTCGGACTCCGGGTCGGCGAACGCCGTCGCCTCGTCCAGCACGAGCACCGGCGCGTCGGCCAGCAGGGCGCGCGCGATCGTCAGCCGCTGCGCCTCGCCGCCCGACAGCCGCGCCCGCTCGCCGAGCACCGTGTCGTAGCCGTCCGGCAGCCGGGCGATCCGGTCGTGCACGTGCGCCGCCCTGGCCACCCGTTCCACCTCCTCCCGGGAGGCGTCCGGCCTGGCCAGCGCGATGTTGTCGTGGACGCTCGCCCGGAGCAGGGACACGTCCTGGAAGACGAACCCGACCGTACGGTGCAGCTCGGCCTGCGACAGCTCGCGCAGGTCGACGCCGTCGACGGTGATCCGGCCGGCGTCCACGTCGTGGAAGCGCGCCAGCAGCGCGGCGAGCGTCGACTTGCCCGCGCCGCTCGGCCCCACGAGCGCCGTCACCGTCCCCGGCGCGAACTCCAGGTCGACACCCGACAGCACCGGCCGCCGCGCGTCGTAGCCGAACCCCACCCCCTCGAACCGGACCGTACGGCCCGCCGCCCCGGGAAGCGGCCGGGGCAGCCGCGGCTCGGGCAGCTCCGGCTCCACCAGCAGCAGGCCGATGCGCCGCGCCGCCGCCAGCGCGTCACGTACCGAACCCAGGCCGAACGCGGCAGCCAGCAACTGGCTGCCGAACGTCGCGCCGAGCAGCAGGAACGGGAGCAGGTCCGCGGTGGCGAGCAGGCCCCCCGCCGCCATCGGCGCGCCCGCCACGACGATCAGCAGCAGGCTCGTCAGCGGGCGCGTCACCAGGTCGACCGCCGTCCGGCGGCGGACCAGCGGCCGCTGCCACCGCTCCAGGAACCGCGCCCGCTCGCCCAGCAGCGCCCGGAAACCGCCCGCCGGGCCCGCGTCGTACGCCCTGACCACGGTCAGGCCGTCCACGTACGAGACCGCCTCCGCGCCGACCCGCCGCTCCCACACGGTGAACCCGGCCAGCTCGGCGGCCGACGCCTGCACCATGCGCGCCGACATGACGAGGTAGGCCAGCAGCGGCGCCAGCAGCACCGCCGCCAGCGCCGGCGAGACCGTGAACAGGTAGACCAGCACCGCCAGCGGGGCCACCAGCGCCGCCACCACGTCCAGCACCGCGTGCGTCACCAGGTAGTGCACGCTCTCCGCGTCGTCCTGGACCGCCTGCTTGACCCGGCCGGAGGAGCGCTCGGTGAACCAGCCCAGCGGCAGCCGCGCCAGCTTGCCCACCACGTCCGCGCGCACCCGGTGACCGAACCGCGCGTCGAGCACGTGCATCGCCGCCACCAGCAGGCCCGCCAGCGCCGCGCCGCCGCCCATCAGCGCCAGCGCCCCCACCCCCAGCCCGGCCAGTCCCTCCGCCTGCGGGCCGGCAGTGAGCAGGCGGCGGCACAGCTCGACCAGCAGCAGGTAGGGCGCGAGCTGCACCAGGCTCACCACGGCCTGGAACGCCCCGGCCAGCAGGAGCCGCCCCCGCAACGGCGCCAGCAGCCGCGCCCCCGCCCGCGACCGCCACCCCGCCGAGGCCGCAGCGGACCCTCCCGAGCCCGCGCGCCCAGCGGACGCGCCCGCTGGTGCGCCTGCCGCCGTCGGTGTCGCGGGGTGGTTTCGCGTGGTGCCGGTGGTGGGGGTTTCCTCGCCGGGGGTGTGGTCGCGGCCGGTGCCCATCGCCTGGCCGCGGATCCAGTACGCGCGGGCCTTGACGTCGCCCCGGGGGAAGCCGAGGTCCTTGAGCCGGGCGCGGACGTGCTTGGTGGCGGCCGATTCGGCGGTGACCCAGGCGTACCAGTTGGACCAGTCGCGCTCCTCGATGGCGTCGGCGAGCGCGGCGGGGTCGCCGGTGGCGGGCAGCCAGGTGACCGTGGCGCGGGGGTGCGGCGTGACGGGGATGAGCGTGTCGTGCTCATGGTGGCGTTCGAGGTGGACGCGTACCTCGGCGGTGTCGGGCAGGGCGGCGAGGATGGCGTTGATGCCGGGCAGCGAGGCGGCGTCGCCGACGAGCAGGTAGCCGTCGGGCGCGGGGTCGGGCGGGGCGAAGTGCCCGGAGGCCCAGCGGGTGACCTGGACGGTGTCGCCGGTCCCGGCCTGGGCGGCCCAGGCGCTGGCGGGTCCGGCGGGCTCGTGGATGAGGAACTCGATGCTGACCCGCCGCGTCTCCGGGTCGGGGTCGAGCAGCGTGTAGCCGCGCTGGTGCTCGCGCCCGGGCCGGCGGGGGTCGGGCACCCAGAGCCGTACCCAGCTCGCGGGCTCGATCGGCTGCCCGTCGAACAGCGTCGGCGCGTCGAAGGTGATGCGACGG
This sequence comes from Nonomuraea sp. ATR24, assembly GCF_041950485.1. Classification (NCBI taxonomy): domain Bacteria; kingdom Bacillati; phylum Actinomycetota; class Actinomycetes; order Streptosporangiales; family Streptosporangiaceae; genus Nonomuraea; species Nonomuraea sp. ATR24. Next base: position 264,659 of record NZ_JBGNUU010000008.1, on the reverse strand, counting down.
TAGTGCGGGGTGACGTCGTCGACGGCGGCGACGGTGAGCGTGTGCTCCACGGCGCCGAAGGTCTTCATCATGGCCCCGGCGTAACCCCTGCTCGCCACTCGCTCTCCCAGGTAAGGCTTACCTTAGTTACGGGGCATAACATAGAAGAGCGAGCGGCACGGGCGCAACCGGCGTTTCAGCGCAGCAGGTCCAGCGCCTTGGCCAGGCCCGGGTCGCGGCCGGTGGCCAGGGCGAGGGCGGTCATCGGGGCGTGGTGGTCGGCCGGCGTGCCGATCGTGTCGATCATCTCCCGGTTCGGACCGAGATGCCGGACTTTGGGCAGCCCCAGCACGGTGCCGTCGTCCAGCAGGTAGCCGGCGGCGGGCCCGGAGACGGCGCCGGCGGTGCGGGTCCCCACGATCGTCCCCAGCCGCAGCCCCTTCACCGCGGCGCTGAAGTCGTCGCAGGCCGACGCGCACCCCCGGTCGGTGAGCACGACCAGCCGGGCGCCGAGCAGCGGGACGCTGTCGTCCGTGCGGTTGGCCGCGCACTCCCCCTTCAGCGGGCAGAAGTAGCTGGTGACCTTGCCGTGCGCGAACGCGCCGAGCAGCCGCGTCACCTCCCGGGGCGACCCGCCGCCGTTGCCGCGCAGGTCGAGCACGACCGCCTCCGGCTTGTCCCGCAGCTCGGCCAGCACCTGGTCCGCGGCGCCGGGGAAGAACCCGGGCAGCTTCACGTACACGGCGCCGCCCGGCAGCTTCCTCGACGTGACCTCGTCGCGCGGCGGGTCGAGGGGGCCTTCGACGAGCCGTACGGTGCGGACCTGCCCGGACGTGGGCCTTTTGAGCGTCAGCCGGACGGACGGGCCCGGCAGGACGTCGAAGACGGTCGTGTTGGGCCGGTCGCCGACGAACACCGGGATGCCGTTGACCTTGAGCACGATGTCGCCCGGCCGGATGCCGGCCCGGTCGGCGGGGCTGTCGTCCAGGACGCGGGTGATGAACAGCGGCGGCCGGGCCGCGGGGTCGAACCTCGGCCCCTGCGCCGCCGACAGGCCCGCGATGCCGGTGCCGACCGGCCCGTCCCCCGGCCCGCCGTCCGGCGGCGGCGACGGGCGGGCCGTGCGGGCGTGGTTGTCCTGCAGCGAGTCCACCATGCCGGTGATCGCGGCCCGCAGCGCGGCGGGGTCGCCGTCGCCGAGGACCTTCGCGAACGCCGCCCAGTCGCCGTCGCGGTCGCCGGTCAGCGCGGGCAGGTGCAGCCCGGGCCGGTCGGCGCCGCGCCGCATCAGGTCCTGCGTGTAGGCGGAGAACGCGCTCTTCAGCAGCTCGCGCGGGTCCATCGCGGGGCCGCTGTAGTAGTGGTCGAGCACGCAGTGGTACGCCATCCGCAGGGTGTTCACGGTGGTGGGAGGCGGCGGCTGCGGCGGCGGCGCGGTCGCGGGGGCGCACCGGCCGCCGGGCTCCGAGGGACTGGACGGGCTGGGGACGGGTGCCGGGGACAGGGCGCAGGCCGCGGCGAGCGCGGCGGCGCAGAGTGTTCTGATCATGGCCGCCAGCGTGGCGGCCGCCCCGTTGCGCGGCTGTGAACGCGATCGTTAACGCCGCTGTTACGCCCGCCGCGATACGAACGGCGGCATGCGGGTTCTGGTGGCCGAGGACGAGCGGGATCTGGCCGATCTGGTGGCGGTGGGGCTGCGCCGTCACGCGATGGCCGTGGACGTGGTGTACGACGGCATGGCCGCCTCGCAGCGGCTGGCGGTCAGCGACTATGACGTGCTCGTGCTCGACCGGGACCTGCCGGGGACGCACGGCGACCTGGTCTGCCGTGAGCTGGTGGCGCGCGGCTGCCGGACCCGGATCCTCATGATGACGGCGGCCGGGTCGGTGCCGGACCGGATCGAGGGGCTGGGCATGGGCGCCGACGACTACCTGCCCAAGCCGTTCGACTTCGCCGAGCTGGTGGCGCGGGTGCGGGCGCTCGGCCGGCGCAGCGTGCCCGGGGTGCCGCCGGTGCTGACCAAGCATGGCATCGTGGTCGACACGCACCGCCTCCAGGCCGCCCGCGACGGCCGCCACCTGCACCTGTCGCTCAAGGAGTTCGCCGTCCTGGAGACGCTGATGCGGGCCGACGGCGCCGTGGTGAGCGCCGAGCGGTTGCTGGAGGAGGCGTGGGACGAGAACGTCGACCCGTTCACCACCGTGGTCCGGGTCGTGGTCAGCCGGCTGCGGGCCAAGCTCGGCGACCCGCCGTGCATCCAGACGGTGCCCGGCGCGGGCTACCTGCTGTGACGACGATCCGGGTCCGGCTGACGCTCGTCTACTCGGGGCTGTTCCTGCTGACGTCGGTGGTGCTGCTCGTCACCGTCAACCTGCTGCTGAGCCACGCGCTGTCCACCCGGGTCGGGCGGCTGCCCGTCCCGCCCCCCGCCGCCGAGGTCCCGCCCGGCGGCAGAGGCGGAGACGGGGTGCGGCCGCCGCTGCCCGAGCTGGTGGACGACGTGGTCGGCTACCAGTGGGAGGTGACGTGGCTGGCGGTCGGCGTCCTGACGCTGGTGTCGCTGCTCGCGGGCTGGCTGGTGGCCGGCAGGCTGCTGCGGCCCCTGCACCGGATCACCGCCACCGCCCGGCGGCTGTCGCTGTCGACGCTGCACGAGCGCATCGCCCTGACCGGGCCGCAGGACGAGCTCAAGGAGCTGGCCGACACCTTCGACGCCATGCTCGACCGGCTCGAACGCTCGGTGGACGCGCAGCGGCGCTTCATCGCCAACGCCTCGCACGAGCTGCGCACCCCGCTGGCCGTGCAGCGGGCCGCCATCGAGATCGGGCTGCCCCCGGACCTGGGGGAGATCCGCGACAAGCTGCTGACGCACAACCGCCGCAGCGAACGGCTCATCGACGCCCTGCTGCTGCTCGCCCAGGCCGAGCACGGCCTGCGCGAACGCGCCCCCGTCGCCCTGGACGAGGTGACCCGGCTGGTGCTGGCCGAGCAGGCGGGCGGCCCGGTGAGCGTCACGGCGCGGATCGAGCCGTGCGTCGTGGACGGTGACGCCGTCCTGCTCAACCGGCTCGTCACCAACCTCGTCGACAACGCCGTCCGCTACAACCGGCCCGGCGGGACCGTCGAGGTGACGCTCGCCGGCCGCCGCCTGACCGTCGGCAACACCGGCCCCGAGGTGCCGGCCGACCGGCTCGGCGACCTCTTCCTGCCGTTCCGCCGCCTGGACACGACCCGCGAGCAGGGCGCCGGGCTCGGCCTGTCGATCGTCGCCTCCATCGCCGCCGCCCACGGCGGCGACGTCCGCGCCCGCCCCAACCCGGGCGGCGGCCTGACGGTGACCGTCACCTTCCCACCCACCTGACCCGGTGTGCCTGCCCCCGACCCGGCCCGCCTGACCCCGGCCACCTGACCCGGCATGGCGCGGCACGGTATACAGGGCGGATGACGTTCGAGGTGCGCCAGTTCGAGCTGGCCCTGATGCACCGCATGCGCGACCTCAACCCGGCGCGGGTGGAGGAGGCGCTGGCCGCGATGGGCGCGACCCGGGCCGAGCTGCGCGACGCGCACGCCCGCTGGACCCGGACGGCGTACGCGCCCGGGGCGCCGAAGGGCGTCGCCGCGCTGCGCCGCGCCCTCGGCCCCCCGGCGCACCGGGGCGTCCGGCAGGCGGGCAGCCTGACGTGCGAGGTGTTCCGGTGGGCGCTGCCGTCGTGGCCGGGCCTGGAGTTCGAGGCGCTGGCGGGCCCCGGCGGCGAGGTGTGGAACCAGTGGTTCGTCCGGCCGAGCCCCCGCGCCGCGCCCGCCTTCGGCGAGCTCGTCCCGTGGGCGTGCGTCGTGGCGGACCTCGCCGCCTTCCCCGGCGCGACGCAGGGCGAGGGCGGGGCGCCGCACCACTGGACGGCCGGTTTCACCCACGAGGGCGCGGGCTACCGGGCGCTGTTCGTGTACGGGCTGCTCCAGCGGCTCGACCGCGCCTGATCGGCAAAAATCGGCATGTGTACGCTTGTACGTATGATGCCTGATGCGGATGGCCGGACGATGCGCGAGCGGATGCTGGCCGGTGACCTGTACATCGCCGACGACCCCGAGCTGGCCGAGCACCTCATGCGCGCCGCGGAGCTGACGGAGGCGTTCAACGCCACGCCGGCCCGCGACGCCGGTGAGCGCCGCCGCCTGCTCACCGAGCTGCTCGGCTCGGTCGGCGAGGGCACGGAGATCCGGCCGCCGCTGCACGTCGACTACGGCGGCCACATCCGCATCGGCGCCCGCTGCTTCGCCAACTTCGGCCTCGTCGCCCTGGACGTGGCGCCGATCACCATCGGCGACGACGTCCAGATCGGGTCGTACGTCCAGCTCCTGACCCCCACCCACCCGGTCGACCCGGAGCTGCGCCGCGCCAAGTGGGAGGCCGCCGCGCCCATCACCATCGGCGACAACGTGTGGCTGGGCAGCGGCGCGATCGTCCTGGCCGGGGTCACGATCGGGGACAACACCGTCGTCGGCGCCGGGGCCGTGGTCACCCGCGACCTGCCCGCCAACGTCGTCGCCGTCGGCAACCCCGCCCGCGTGATCCGCACCGCCGGACCCGCCGCCGGCTCCGATCCCGCCGCCGATCCCGCCGCCGGTCGCGGTCCCGGTCCCGGTCCCGGCGCCGGATGACCGGCGCCACGCCGTCGCCCGGCCGGCGGCGTCCGCGCCGGCACGACCCCGGGCGGCGCGACCGGCTGATCGACGCCGCGCTCACCGTCATCGCCGAACGCGGCGTCGCCCGCACCACCCACCGCGAGATCGCCCGCGCCGCCGACGTGCCGCTCGGCTCGATGACCTACCACTTCGCCTCCCTGGAGGAGGTCCTGGCCGAGGCGTTCACCCGGCACGCCGACGCGGTCGCCCGCGTCTTCGACGAGCGCCTGGCGGCCGCCGCCGACCGCGACGCCGCCGCCGAGGCCGTCATCGCCCTGGTGTCGGACGACCTGCTCGGCTCCCGGCGGGACTTCGTCCTGAGCGTCGAGCTGTACGTGGCCGCCGCCCGCGACCCCGCCCTGCGCGCCGTCACCCAGGCGTGGATGGCACGCAGCCGCCGCGCGCTGGAACGCCACTTCGACCCCGCCACCGCGCGGGAGCTCGACGCGCTCATCGAGGGCCTGGTGCTGCACAGCGCCCTGTCGACCGACCCGATGACGCCGGAGCAGATCCGGCACGCCGTCCACCGCTTCCTGCGCTGACCGCGCACTCCCGCCCGTGCCACCTGATCGGAATCTCCATGCCCGCCGCTCCCCCCACCGCCCAGGCCCGCCGCGCCCGCGCCGCCGTCGCGGCCCTGTTCCTCACCAACGGCGCCGTCTTCTTCAACCTCGTCCCCCGCTACCCGGAGCTCAAGGCCGACCTCGGCGTGAGCAACGCCGTCTTCGGCACCGCCGTGGCCGGGGCCCCGCTGGGCGCGCTCGTGGCCGGGCTGCTCGCCGGGGCGGCCATCCGCCGTCTCGGCTCGGCGCGGGTGGCGGCCTCGGGGATCGCCCTGACCGCCCTTGTGACGCTGCTGGTCTGCTTCGCGCCGAACTGGGTGGCCTTCGCCGGCGTGCTGTTCGCCGTCGGCGCCCTGGACGCCGTCGTGGACGTCGCGCAGAACGCCCACGGCCTGCGCGTCCAGCGGCTCTACGGGCGTTCCATCGTCAACTCGCTGCACGGCCTGTGGAGCGTCGGCGCGGTGCTGGGCGGCCTGATGGGCGCGGCCGCCGCCGGGCTGCGCCTGCCCCTGCCGGTCCATCTGACGATCTCGGCGGTGCTGTTCAGCGTCGTCGCGCTCGTCGCGTACCGGTTCCTGCTCCCCGGCGCGGAGGACGCCGAGCGGCCCGCCGGAAGGCGAAACCCTGGCGGGCGCGGGTGGCGGGAGGCGTTTCCCGGGGCGGCCGTGCGGATGCTGGCCGTGCTCGGCCTGCTGGCCGCCTGCGGCGCGCTCGCCGAGGACGCCGGCGCGTCCTGGGGCGCCCTTTTCCTCAGCGGCGACCTGGGCGCCGACGCCGCCACCGCCGGGCTGGCCGTCGTCGCCCTCCAGACGGCCATGACCGCCGGCCGCCTGACCGGCGACCGCGTCGTGGACCGGTTCGGCCGGCGCGCCGTCGTCCGCGCTGGGGCGGTCCTGGCCGCCACCGGGATGGGGGCCGCGCTCGCCGTGCCGTCGGTCCCGGCGGCGCTGGCCGGGTTCGCGCTGGCCGGGCTCGGCTTCGCCACCGTCGTGCCGGCCGCCATGCAGGCCGCGGACGAGCTGCCGGGACTGCCCGCCGGCACCGGGCTGACCGTCGTGAGCTGGCTGCTGCGCGGTGGGTTCCTGCTGTCGCCGCCCCTCGTCGGGGTCGTCGCCGACCTCGTCAGCCTGCGCGCCGGGCTGCTCACCGTCGTAGCGGCCGGCGCGCTCACCGCCGTCCTCGCCCGCGCCCTGCCACGCCGCGAACCCCCGGGGTGAGCGGGATCACCGGGAACGGCCGTCACACCCTGGACCGCCCGTCCGTCCGGACCATGAACGACTCGACGACAGAGACCGAGGATGACATGGTCCGCCCTGACGACACACCCCCGACCCGGGCCCGGCGGCCCGGACGCAGGCGCCGCTGGCCGCGCGTGCTGGCGGCGGCGCTCGCGCTGCTGGTGGCCGTGACGCTGTTCGGCGCGTACGGCTGGCAGCCGGCCGAGGACGGCCGCGCCTTCCGCTCGCCCTTCCTGGCCCAGGCCGGGTCCCGCTACGCCGACACCCCGATCGCCGCCTTCCACTACGTGAAGGCCGGGTCCGGCAGCCCGGTGATCCTGCTGTCGCCCGGCGGCACCTCGGTCATCGGCTGGAAGGACCAGCTGCCGGCGCTGGCCCGCGACCACACCGTGTACGTGGTCGACCTGCCCGGCCAGGGCTACACCCGGCTCAAGGACCCCGGCTTCGCCTACGACCTGGACGCGATGACCGCCGCCGTCGGGTCGTTCATGGACGCCGTCGGCGTGCGGCGGGCCGCCCTGGCGGGCAACTCCTGGAGCGGCGGCTGGGCCCTGGCCTTCGCCCAGCGCAACCCTGCCCGCGTCAGCAGGCTCGCCCTGCTCGACGCCACCGGCCTGGACCTGCCCGGCACCTGGATGTGGGAGTCGCTGAAGCTCCCCGTCGTGGGCGAGCTGGCCGTCAAGCTGTCCTCCGGCCGGTCAGCGGTGGAGAGCCTGGCCGAGGGCATGATGGTCAACAAGGAGCGCGTCACCGCACAGCTGGTCGACGAGTGGTGGGCGCCGATGACCTTCCACGAGAACATCCGCGCCACGTACCTGCTGGAACGCCGCCTCGACTGGGGGCCGACCGAGCGCGCCCTGCCCGCCACCAGGACGCCGGTCCTGGTGCTGTGGGGCGAGCAGGACACCGTGCAGCCGGTCGAGCGGGCCCGCCGCTTCGCCGAGCTGCTGCCCGACGCGCGGCTGGAGATCCTCAAGGGGTGCGGTCACGCGCCGCAGCTCGACTGCCCGGAGCCGGTCAACCGGCATCTGCGCGCCTTCTTCGCCGCCTCCGGGTGACGAGGGCGGCCGGTCAGCCGCCGGTCAGCGGCCGGTGGAGCCGTCGATCCGCTCGCGCAGGATGTCGGCGTGGCCGGCGTGCCGCCCGGTCTCCTCGATCATGTGCACCAGCACCCAGCGCATCGACGGCGTCCCGCCCCGGCCCGGGGGCCGCGGGGCGGGCAGGTCCAGGTCGGGGCAGGCGTCGATGACCCGGTTCGCCTGCTCGACGGCCCTGCGGTAGCGGGCGAGCACGCCGTCCACCGTGTCCTCGGCCGTGGGCCGCATGGTCGCGGCCCAGTCGCCGGCGTCCTCGCCGAGGAAGTAGAAGCGTTCGACGTACGCCAGATGCCTGACCAGGCCGAGCAGGCTCGTGCCCGACGGCACCCCGGCGGTCCTGACCTGCGGCTCCGGGACGCCGTCGACCTTGGCGGCGACGGCGTCGCGCAGGCGGTTGAGGAAGCCCCGCAGCGTCGCCTTCTCACCGGCGGGCCGCGCCCGGGAGAGCCCCGCGTCCTCGCCGCCCGGCCGCTGGGTCCGGGTGGAATCCATGTGGGTCGCCCCCTTCGTCGGTGATGGACAGCCAGCATCGCCGCCGCCCTTCCCGGCTTGCAAGAAAAGTTGCGGATCCGCATCATCGGGGCATGGAACGCCCTGAAGAAGACGTCCTCGCCGGAGTCGGGCCGAGGCTGCGCGCCCTGCGCAAGGCGCGCGGCGCCACGCTGGCCGCGCTCGCCGGTGAGACCGGCCTCACCGCGAGCACCCTGTCCCGCCTGGAGAACGGCAGGCTCCGCCCCACGCTGGAGCAACTGCTGCCGCTGGCGCGGGCGCACGGCGTCCCGCTCGACGACCTCGTCGCCGCGCCGCCCACCGGCGACCCGCGCATCCACCTGCGGCCGGTGCGGCGGCACGGGCTGGTGCTGGTGCCGCTCACCAGGCGGGCCGGCGGCGTCCAGGCGTACAAGGTCGTCTACCCGCCCGCCGGGCGGGAGTCCACGACGAAGCTGCAGGCCCACGAGGGTTACGAGTGGTTCTACGTCCTCGACGGGGAGGTCAGGTTCGTGCTCGGCGAGCGGGAGTTCCGGCTCGGCGCCGGCGAGGCCGCCGAGTACGACACCCGCGTCCCCCACTGGATCGGCAGCGCGGGCAGCCGGCCGGCGGAGGTGCTCACGCTGTTCGGCGCCCAGGGGGAGCGCGCCCACCTGGCCCCGGCCAACTCCTGACCCGGCGTCACAGGCCGGCCAGCCAGCCGGTCAGGATGCGGTTCACCTCCTCGGGACGCTCCTGCTGCACCCAGTGCCCGCAGTCGTCCAGCAGGTGGGAGGCGACCAGGCCGGGCAGCGTCACGGGGAACGCCTTGACGGCGGCCGACAGCCACGTGGTGGTGGCGTCCAGCGCGCCCCCGACGAACAGCGACGGCTGCGCGATCGGCGCGCCCGCGTGAGCGGCCAGGTCCTCCCAGTCGCGGTCCATGTTGCGGTAGCGGTTGAGCCCACCGGTCAGCCCCGTCCGCTCGAACTCGGCCGCGTACACGTCGAGGTCGGCCTCGCTCAGCCAGCCCGGCAGCGGCCCGGACGGGAACCGGTCGCGCATCCGGCCGCCCCGGCTCACGAAGTGCGGGTCCGGCGCGCCCGGCGGCGGCATGGTCCCGGCCGACAGGGCGGCGTAGACGCCGGCGAGCCAGCCGCGCACGTCCGGCTCGATCTCCGCCTCGGCCCGGCCGGGCTCCTGGAAGTAGGCGACGTAAAACTCCTCGTCACCGCCCATCCGCGCGAACGCCTCACTGGGCCTCGGCCCGCCCGGCGGCGTGTAGGGCACGCTCAGCATCGCGACGGCGGTGAACACGTCCGGCCTGAGCAGCGCGGCGTGCGCGGCGATCCCCGCACCCCAGTCGTGGCCGACGATCGCCGCCGTGTCCTCGCCCAGCCCGCGCACCGCCGCGACCGCGTCCTCCACCAGGTCGACCATCCGGTACGCGGCCACGTCCGCCGGCTTGGACGAGCGGCCGTAACCGCGCACGTCCACCGCGGCCGCCCGGTAACCGGCGGCCGCCAGCGCGGGCAACTGGTGCCGCCAGGAGTACCACGACTCCGGGAACCCGTGGACCAGCAGCACGAGCGGCCCCGCCCCCTCCTCCACCAGGTGGATCCGGCCCGCGGGCGAGGGAACGAGACGGTGGGCGTATTTCGGCATGTCATCCTCCAAGTGGTTCCCGCCGATCATCGGCGAAGCGGCGCGGTCACCGTGAATCCTGTTGCCGAACCGGCAAAAACACCCGTAGCCGCGCCCAGAGGAGGTTCCCCTGCCCGCGTGCGGGCACGGCGCCGGCGTCTCCAGCAGGGAACTGCACCCGTTGGTCGCCGAGCTCGGCGAACGGCTGCCCGCCTGGACGGTGTGGACGCTGCGGACCGGATCGGTGCCGTTCACGTATCCGATGTCCCGGCTCCTGCCCCTCGACCGCGTCGCCGACGCCCTGACCGCCCGCGACGACGTGACCTGGTCCGACCTCTGAGGCGGGCCGATTCGGCGGGCTGCTCTCGGGTGGCCGTTTCGGGGGGCTGGGTCCCGGGAAGCGACAGCGCATGGAAGCCTGGGCGGCCGTGCTCGGCCTGTTGCTGCTGCTCGCCGCCGGGATCGGCGGCGTGTACGGGGTCGCCGCGCTCCTGCGCCAGCCGCCCGCGCTGGACACCGGGCCGTTCCTGTCGGGCGGGCGGCCCGCCGAGCACGCCCTGTCCCGCTTCCACGTCCGCTGGTACGCCGTGACGCTCGTCTTCCTGGCCTTCGACATGGAAATGATCTTCATGTACCCGTGGGCCCTCGTCGTCGCCGAGATGGGCGCGATGGCCGTGGTGGAGATGTTCGCCTTTCTGGGCTTGCTCATGACCGGAGTCCTGTACGCCTGGCGCGAGGGCGCGTTCCGGTGGGCATGAGCGGGTGGGCGGCGGGAAGGGCGTTCCGGTGGGCATGAGCGAGTGGCTGGTGCGCCGGGCCGCCGTGCGTCCCCTCGTCGTCGCCGTGCCGTACGGCACCCGCGCGCGGCTCCTCGCCGAGGCCGCGCTGGCCGAACGCCACTGGTTGGCGGCCGGCTCGCCCGCCGCCGCGAACCTGCTGGTGGTGTGCGGACCGCCGTCGGGCCGCCTGGCGGACGCCGTCGAGACCGTCTGGGCCGCCATGCCCGGCCCCCGAGCCCGCGCCGACCTCCCCGCCGCCCCCACCCCCGCCCAGGTCGCCACCCTCCTGACCACCCCCCTCCACCACCCCACCTCCCAGACCCACCCCACCCCACCCGATACCGGGCACGGCGAGGGGCACGACCCCGGGCACGACCCCTCACCGGATGGGGACGGCGGGGCCCACGGAGCAGGTCACGGCAACGGGCATGGTGGCGGCCACGGTGGGGCTCACGGCGGGCATGGCGGGGGGCATGAGCATCACATGGGGAGTCCCGGTGGGCTGGCGATGGCGGAGAGGGGGCCGGATCGGGACGGGCTGACGCTCGACCGGCTGCACGTGCCGCTGGGGCCGGTGCTGCCCGACTGGCCGGCCGGGCTGGTCATCGAGACGACGATGCAGGGTGACGTGATCCAGGAGGCGGAGGCGCGCTTCGACGGCCCCGCCGACGGGGAGCGGTTCTGGGACGCGCCCTGGCTCGCCGCGGCGGCGGGCCTGCCGGTGACCCGGGGCGAGGCCGAAGCTCACCGGGCCGCCGCCCACCTGGACAGCCTCGGCCGCCTCCTGGCCGTCGCGGGCTGGCCTGCCGCCGCCGCCGAGGCCCGCCTCCTCCGCGACCACCTGGTCACCCGCGCCCTCCACCTCCCTCCCACCGGCCCGCCCCAAGCCCCGGGCCACCCCCTCACCGTTGAGGGAAACCCGCCCCACGCCGGCCAGGCGGCGGGCGGGGAGGGGCGGCCACTCCGCCCCGGCTACCTGGCGGCGGGGGAGGGGTTCCCGGGCCGTCGGGAGGGCGTGGGGGGAGGGCCGGGTGGGGAGGGGTGGGTGGTGGGGAGGTTCGCGCGGTTCGCGCGGCGGGTGCGGAGGTCGTGGGTGCTGCGGTGGATGCTGCGCGGGGTGGGGCGGGCCGACGGGGCGGCGCTGGGGCTCCGGGGGCCGGCGGCGTGTGACGGGGATGTGCTGGCGCGGATGGAGGCCTGGCTGGGGGCGGTCGAGGGGGCGCTGGGCCTGCTGGGCGATCGGTCGCCGCTGGCCGATGACGTGGGGCCGAGGGGGCCGGTGGGGGAGGGCGGCAGGCTGCTGGAGGTGCTGCCGCCGCTGCTGGCCGGGTGTGAGCTGGCGCAGGCGCGGCTGGTCGTGGCGGGGTTCGATCCTGACGGCGGGCGGCCGTGACCGTGGGGCCGCTGATCGGCTACGCGGTCACGCTGGCGGTGCTGGCGGTGGCCGCGGCGGCGTTCGACGCGGCTCTCGCCGCGCGGCCGGCGGCGTGGGGGAGCGCGGCGACGGCGCCGCTGCGGGAGGTGGCGCGGCTGCTCACCCAGCAGCGGCGGCGCACGGTGCTGCCGGATCTGGTGCTGCTCAGGGCGGGGGTGTGGAGCCTGCCGGCCGCGGCGGTGCTGGCGGGGGTGGTGCTGCCGCTGGGGGAGCGGCCGGTGGCGGAGTCGGCTGTCGGGGTCGTGTGGTTCAACGCCATGGAGGTGTGCGTCTGGGGCGCGGTGTGGCTGACGGGCTGGGCGCCGAACTCGGTGTTCCCGCTGGTCGGCGGCTACCGGTTCGTGGCGCAGGGCCTGGCGTACGAGCTGCCGCACATGTTCGCGCTGATCACGGCGGCGCTGGGGGCGGGGTCGCTGAGCGTGACGGAGGTCGCGGCCGCCCAGCGGGAGGTGTGGTTCGTGGTGTGGATGCCGGTGGCGTTCGTGATCTACCTGGTGTCGGCGCTGGCGATGGCGTTCTGGGGGCCGTTCGGGCAGCCGGTGGGCGGTGAGGTGGCGGGCGGGGTGCGGGCGGAGCTGGCGGGGCCGGATCGCCTGGTCTTCCAGGCCGGGCGGTACGCGCTCCTGGTGGTGGCGTCGGCGGCGGCCGTGCCGCTGTTCCTGGGCGGCGGCGCGGGGCCGCTGCTGCCGTCGTGGGCCTGGACGCTGGTCAAGACGGTGGCGGTGCTGGGCGTGCTGGTGTGGGCGGGCCGCCGGGTGCCGGCGGTGCGGATGGACCGGTTCACGCAGGCGTCGTGGCTGGTGCTGATCCCGGCGGCGCTGCTGCAGATGCTGGTCGTCGGGCTGGTGGTGATCTGATGGCGGTGGTGGCGTTCTGGGCGCTGGCGGTGCTGTCGGTGGCGGGCGCGGTGGCGGTGTTCACGGTGGACTCGATGGCGCGGGCGACGTTCGCGCTGCTGGTGTCGCTGGCCGCCGTGGGCGTGCTGTTCCTGCTGATCGATCTCGCCTACCTGGGGGTGCTGATCGTCCTGATGATGGTGATGGAAATGATGATCATGGCGGTGTTCATGATCATGTTCATGATGAACCCGGCCGGGCTGATGCCGATGACGATGGTGCACGGCAGGCGGTTCGCGCTGGCGGTCTCGGGGGCGGTGTTCGCCGGGCTGGCGGCGCTCGCGCTGCTCACCCCGTGGCCGGCCCGCCGGGGGACGCCGCCGCCCGACCCGGCGCACGCCCTCGGCATGTCGATCATGGGTCCGCAGATGCTGGTCATGATGGTCATCGGGGTGGCCATCCTGGCGACGATGATCGCCACCGTCGTGCTGGCGACCGACCGCGGCCGTTACGACCGCCGCTAGGGGGGCTCGATGGGGCTGGAGGCGTTCCTGCTGCTCGCCGCCGCGCTGTTCGCGGTGGGCGTGTACGGGGTGCTGTCGCAGCAGTCGATCGTGATGCTGATGATGGGCCTGGAGCTGATGATCAACGGCGTGATCGTGGCCGGTGGCGCCTTCTGGTACCACCTGGCGCCGGGCACCGCGGACGGGCAGGTGCTGGTCCTGGTGGCGGTGACCGTGATGGCGCTGGAGATGGCCGCGGGGTTCGCCGTCGTCACCGCCCTCTACCGGGCCCGGCAGGTCGACACCACCGACGAGGCGGGGGACCTGAAGGGATGAGCGCTCTCGCCTGGCTCCTGCCCGCGACCCCGGGCGTCGCGGGCGCGCTGCTCGCGCTGGCCGGGCGGCGCGCGGACCGGGTGGCGGCGGCGGGGGCCGTCGCGGTGACGGCGGTGACGCTGGCCCTCGCGGCGCTCGCCGCGGCGGTGCGGCCGGTGTGGGGGACGACGCTGGTCGCGGTGGCGGCCCCGCCGGGCGGCACGCCGGCCGGGATCGCGGTGGACGGGCTGTCGGCGGTGATGGCGGTGACGGTGGCGGCGATCGCGCTGGCCGTGCTGGTGTTCGCCGCAGGTGACCTGCCGTCCGGTGCGGCGCGGGGCCGCTTCTTCGGGCTGATGCTGCTGTTCACCGGGGCGATGCTGCTCACCGTCACGGCCGCCGACCTGATGCTGCTGCTGACGGGCTGGGAGATCATGGGCGCGGCCTCGTACGCGCTGATCGGGTTCTGGTGGCGTGAGCACGGGCGGGTGCGGTCGGCGGGGCTGGCCTTCGTCACCACCCGCGCCGGCGATCTCGGGCTGTACGTGGCGGCGGGGTGCGCGTTCGCCGCGACCGGGACGCTGGAGCTGGCCGGGATCGCGCAGGCCGGGCAGCCGTGGCGGGACCTGGCCGCGGCCGGGATCGTGCTGGCCGCGCTGGGCAAGTCGGCGCAGCTCCCGTTCTCGTACTGGCTGTCGGGGGCGATGGCGGGGCCGAGCGCCGTGTCGGCGCTGCTGCACTCGGCGACCATGGTGGCGGCGGGGGCGTACCTGCTGCTGCGGGTGCAGCCGCTGCTCGCGGCCACCGGGTGGGCGGCGGTGGCCGTCGCGTGGGCGGGGGCGGTGACGGCGCTGCTGCTGGGCGCGGTGGCGCTGGCGCAGCGCGACCTCAAGCAGTTGCTGGCCGCCTCGACGTGCGCGCAGGTGGGGTTCATGGTGCTGGCGGCCGGGGCGGGGGCGGTGGCCGGGGGGACGGCGCACCTGGTCGCGCACGCGGCCGTGAAGAGCCTGCTGTTCCTGTGCGCGGGGGTGTGGCTGACGGCGCTCGGCACCGAGGCCCTGGCCGGGCTGCGGGGTGCCGGGCGGTGGCGCCGATCGGTGGGCGTGGCGTTCGCCGTGGGGGCGCTGGCGCTGGCCGGGGTGCCGCCGCTGTCGCTCTGGGTGACCAAGGACGCGGTGCTCGCCGGGGTGCCGTCGCCGGGCCTGTACGCGGTCGCGCTGGCGGCGGCGCTGCTGGCCGCCGCGTACGCGGCCAGGGCGCTGGCTGCGGTGTGGCGGCCGGGGACGTTCCCCACGGCGGCGGGGGAGCGGCGGGTGCCCCGCGCGGTGACCGGGCCGCTGCTCGCGCTCGCGCCACTGGCGGCCGGGCTGTCGGTGCTCGGGCTGCCCGCCGTGTACGCGGGCTGGCGGCAGCTCGTCGGCGCAGGCGGCGAGCCGGGGCCCGAGGTCGCGGGGCTGGTGGTGACGGGCCTGGCGGCGAGCGCCGTGACCGCCGCCGGATGGGCGATCGGCGTACGGGCGCGTCAGGGAACCGCGTGGCGCAGACGGGCCGCGGAGCTGGGACAGGGCAGGCTGGCGGTGGGGCTGCGGGGGTGGCTCGGATTGCGGCAGGGGGCGATCGGCGGGGTGTGGGAGCCGGTGAAGGCGCTGGCGGGGGCGCTGGCGCGGTTCGACGACCGGGTGCTCGCGCGTACCGGGGAGTGGCTGGCGGACGGGGTGACGGCGGCGGCCGGGGTGGCGGGACGGAGGGCCGAGGGGCTGCTCGACGGGGTCGTGCGCGGCGCCGCCGGGGCGCTCGGCGGGGCGGCGTGGCTCGGGCGGGGCCGGGTGGAGCGCCCGCTGGAGCATCTGGTGCGCGCGGTCGCGGCGGGCGCCGGGGCTTTGGGCCGGGCCGCGCGGCGCCCGCAGGCCGGGCAGGCGCACCTCTACCTGGCCCAGGCGGCGGCCGCGTTCCTGCTGCTCGCCGTCGTGCTGATGCTGGTGCGGTGACCGTGCTCACCGTGGTGATCTTCCTGCCGCTGGCCGCCGCGCTCGGCCTGCTGGCCGTGCCGCGCGTGCGCGGGCGGGCCGCGACCTGGGTGTGGATCGCGGTGTCGGCCGCCGACCTGGCGCTCGTGGCGGCCATGTGGGCCGGGTACCGGGGCGGGATCGGGTACGAGACGCGGCTGCGCTGGATCCCGACGCTGGACGCCGGCTACCACGTCGGCGTGGACGGGCTGTCGCTGCCGCTGATCGCGCTGACCGCGCTGCTGTTCCTCGTGTGCGGCGTCCACTCGCTGGGCGAACGGCGGCGCGAGCGGGCGCACGCGGCGCTGTTCCTGTTCCTGCAGTCGGTCTCGCTCGGCCTGTTCGCCGCGCTGGACCTGCTGCTGTTCTTCGTCTTCTTCGACCTGTCGATCGTCGGCATGTACTTCGTGATCGCCGGATGGGGCCACGGCGACCGGGCCAGGTCGGCGCTGGCGTTCTTCCTCTACACCTTCCTCGGCTCGCTGGCGCTGCTGCTCGGCTTCGTCGGCCTGTTCCTCGGCGGCGGCACGTTCGACCTGGTCGAGCTGGCCCGCAATCCGCCCTACGCCGGGTCGCCCGGCGTCGCCTCGCTGGTGCTGCTGGCCGTCGGCGTGGGGCTCGCGGTCAAGACGCCGGTCTTCCCGGTGCACACCTGGCTGCCGCCCGCCCACACCGACGCGCCCGCCGCCGGGTCGGCGATCCTGGCGGGCATCCTGCTCAAGATGGGCACCTACGGCCTGGCCCGCGTCGCCATGCCCGCGCTGCCCGACGCCTGGCGCGCCCACGCGTGGCTGATCATGGCGATCGGGCTGGTCAGCGTGCTGTACGGGGCGCTGGTAGCGCTCGCCCAGCCGAACCTCAAGCGGCTCGTGGCCTACACCTCGGTCAACCACATGGGCTACGTCGTGCTCGCCCTCGGCGCCGCCGGGCTGGCGCCGGGCGGCGGCCGGGCCGGGGAGCTGGCCGTGTCCGGGGCGGTCACCCAGATGGTCAGCCACGGCCTCATCACCGGGGCGCTGTTCCTGCTCACCGGCGTCCTGTGGGACCGGGCCGGCACGTACGACATGGACCGGTTCGGCGGCGTCGCGGGCCGCGCCCCGGTGTTCGCCGCGCTGCTGGCCGTGGCCGCGTTCGCGTCGCTGGGGCTGCCCGGGTTCTCCGGGTTCATCGCCGAGTTCCAGATCTTCGTCGGCGTGATCGGCGCCGGGGCCGTCGTCCTGGGCGCCGCAGCCGTGCTCGGCATCCTCATCACCGCCGCGCTGTTCCTGCGCGCCCTGCAACGGGTGCTGCTCGGCGGGCCGGGCGAGCTCACCGGCCGCGTCACCGACCTGCGGCCCGCCGAGACCGCCGCCGTGGCGCCGCTGCTGGCGCTGTCGGTGCTCATCGGCGTCGCGCCCCGGTGGCTGCTGGACGTCATCGAGCCCGCCGCCGCCGCGCTCTCCTCGCTGGCCGGCCGGTGAACGACGACCCGGCCGCGCTGCTGCCCGAGCTGCTCCTGCTGGCCGGGGCTGTCGCCGGGCTGCTCACCGGCATGTTCGTGCCGCGCGGGCGGCAGCGCGCGGTCGCGTGGATCTGCGCCGCCGCGCTCGCCGCCGCCCTGGCCGTGACCGTCACCGCCACCGGCGGCGCCGCGTTCGGCTCGTACGCGCCCGACGCGCTCACCCAGGCGGCCCGCGCCGTCGTGGCGGGCGGCACGCTCCTGGTGATCGCGCTGGTGGCCGCCGAGGCGCGCGGGCACCGCCGCGAGGCCGAGGCGTACGTGCTCGTCATGCTCGCCGCCCTCGGCTCGGTGCTGCTGGCCGGGGCCGGTGACCTGCTCGTCCTCGTCCCGGCGTACCTGCTGGCGAGCATCCCGGCCTACGCGCTCGCCGGGTTCGGCAAGGACGCGCCGGGCACCGAGGCGGCGCTCAAGTACTACCTGATGGGTGCGTTCCTGGGCGTGCTGATGCTGGCCGGCGTCACCCTCCTGTACGGCCTGGCGGGCGCCACCGGCTACCGGGCGGCCGGGGCGGCGCTCGCGCTCGCGCCCGGCGCGGCGGCGGCCTGCGCCGTGGTGCTCCTGCTGGCGGGGCTGCTGTTCAAGGCGGGCGGGGTGCCCGCGCACTTCTGGGTGCCGGACGTGGCCGAGGGCGCCCCCGTCGCCGTCGCCGCGTTCGTCACCACCGTGCCCAAGATCGGCGCGCTGGCGGCGCTGCTGCGCGTCGCGGATGAGCTCGGGCCCGGCGGCTGGGACGTCCTCGTCGCGATCGTCGCCGCCGCCACGATGACGCTCGGCAACCTGGCCGCCTTCCACCAGGACGATGTGCGCCGCCTGCTCGCCTACTCCACGATCAGCCAGGCCGGGTACGTGCTCGTGCCGGTCGCGGTCGCCCAGCACACCGCGCTCGCCCGCCCCGCCGTGCTGTTCTACCTGGCCGCCTACGCGGTCACGAACGTGGGCGCGTTCGCCGTGGTGGCCGCCACCGGGCGTGGCACGCTCGACGGCTACCGGGGGCTGGGGCGGGCCGCGCCGGGGCTCGGGCTGGCGCTCGTGGTGTGCCTGCTCGGGTTCGCGGGCATCCCGCCCGCCGCCGTGTTCGTCGCCAAGGTGCTCGTGTTCGCCGCCGCGTGGGACGGCGGTTACGCCTGGCTGGCCGTGCTCGTCCTGGTCAACACCGTGGCGAGCCTGTACTACTACCTGCGCTGGGTCGCCGTGGTGTTCCGCGGCGACCCGCCGGCCGCGCCGCCCCCGGGCCTGGCGCGCGCGGTCGCCTGCGTGGCGGCCGTCGCCTCGCTCGCCCTCGGGGTGGGCGGCGGCGTCCTGCTCGGCCGGGCCGCCTGAGCCGTCACGCCTTCCCGGCGGTGGCGGCCCAGTCGAGCAGCGCCTGGGCGGTGTCGAAGCGGCGGCCGGAGTCGCTCTCGCCGAGGATCACCCCGACCAGCAGCCGGCCGTCCCGCTCGGCGGCGAACGCCAGCGTGTAACCCGCGGCGCGCGTGTAGCCGGTCTTCACGCCGACCGCGCCCGGCTGGGCGAGCAGCCGGTTGGTGTTGCGCCACGAGTAGGAGCCGTGCTCACTCGTCGCCCCGACCGAGTGGTAGCGCGTCGAGGTGATCGACTTCAGCGTCTCGTTCCGCAGCACCGCCTCGGCCAGCCGTGCCTGGTCGGCCGCCGTGGAGTGGCCGCCGCCGTTCGTCGGCATGCCGTCGGCGTTGACGTACAGGGTGTCGGCCATGCCCAGCTCGCGGGCGGCCGCGTTCATCTTCCCGACGAACCCCTCGACACCCGGCCCGTACGTGCGCGCCAGCACGTGGGCGGCGTCCGCGCCGGACGGCAGCAGCAGGGCGTGGAGCACGTCCCGCACCGGCAGCCGGTCACCGGCGCGCAGCCCGGCGACGGCCGCGCCGCCCCGGGCCGCGTAGCGCACGTCCTCGGCCGTCACCTCGACGACGTCGGCCGGGTCGGCCTCCTGGAGCACGACGTGGGCGGTCATCATCTTGGTCAGGCTGGCCACGGGAAGGCGCTCGCCGGCGTCCTTGCTGTAGCGGACCTCGCCGGTGGACGTGTCGACGACCAGTGCGGCCCGCCCGAGCACGGCGGGCGCGTCAGCGGGCGCGTACGATGCCGGGCCGGCGAAAGAGGCCGTGGTGGCGGGGGTGGCTGTGGTGGCCGCGTGGGCGGCGGTCGTGCCGGTCGTCAGGACGCCGGCGGCGAGGGCGGCGCCGGCCAGGGCGCGGCCCCAGCGGCGCGGCCGGGCGCTGGAGAAGAGGGAGGTGGGCATGAAGGGCTGTGCTCCTTGCTTCCATGCCGCCTACCGGGTTAGCTGACGGGTTCGGGCCTGGAAGTGCCCTACGGGCGCGGCCGGGGGAGCCGGCGCGCCGATTCACCCCAAGAGAGAGTGGGTCCCCGGTTCCGCGTGAGGCGGATTCGGCGGCCGCGGGCCCCGCGAACGGGCCCACGGTCCGGGCATTGCGCGCATAAGGTACGAAACTTGACAAACTATGGCAAATCGCCCGTCAAGTAGTGCTGCACCACCGGCCCCACGCTGCGCGCCAGTTCCTCGGCCGTCATCGCCACCACGGGCGGCAGCCGTACGACATAACGGGTGAAGGCCAGCCCGAGCAGCTGCGTGCTCACCAGCCCGGCCCGCCGCGCCGCCTCCTCCGGCCCGCAGCCGAGCGCCCGGCCGACGAACGAGGCGACCTGGGAGGTGAACACGTCGCGCATGCTCTGCGCCGCCAGCGCGTTCGTGGACGACGAGCGCAGCAGCAGCATGATCGCCTCGTCCGACAGGTCGCCCTCCCAGCGGGACAGGAAGTGGCGCGCCATCGCCTCGCCGAGGCGCTCGCGCGGCGGCGCGGGCAGCTCCTCCAGGTTGAGCCGCAGGTCCACCGCGGCGCGGAAGAGGCCCTCCTTGTTGACGTAGTAGCGCATCACCATGGACGGATCGACGCCGGCCAGCGAGGCCACCTTCCGGATGGTGGTGCCCGCGAACCCCTGCTCGGCGAAGAGCTTGCGGGCCGCGCCGAGGATCGCCGTGCGCGTGGCCTCGGACCTTTCCGTGAACGCCATGCCAACAAGTGTAGACCAACGCTTGTGGTCAAAAAGGTGCTGGCCGGGCCGGGCAGATCTTGGTAAGAAGAGCGGGTGGACCTCATCCCCGTGGAGTTCGAGGCGTTCGACCGCCGCATCGCCGACGTCACCGGTGACCGCAACCTGGAGCGCCTCCACCGGGGCACCCGCTGGGCCGAAGGGCCCGTCTACGTCCCCGCGGGCCGCTACCTGGTCTGGAGCGACATCCCCAACGACCGGATGCTGCGCTGGGACGAGCTGACCGGCGCCGTGGGTCCCTTCCGCCAACCGGCCGGCTACGTCAACGGCAACACCCTCGACCGCGAGGGCCGGCTGATCTCCTGCGAGCACGGCGCCCGCCGGGTGACCCGCACCGAGCACGACGGCTCCGTCACCGTGCTCGCCGACCGGTGGCGCGGCAAGCGGCTCAACAGCCCCAACGACGCCGTCGTGCGCTCCGACGGGTCCGTCTGGTTCACCGACCCGCCCTACGGCATCCTCGGCGACTACGAGGGCCACCGGGCCGAGCCGGAGATCGACGGCTGCCACGTCTACCGGATCGACCCCGCCGGCGGCGAGGTGAGCATGGTGGCCGGCGACTTCGCCCGCCCCAACGGCCTGGCGTTCTCCCCCGACGAGCGGCTGCTCTACGTCGCCGACACCGAGCGCCGCCACGTCCGCGTCTTCGAGGTCACCCGCGACGGCACGCTCACCGGCGGCAAGGTGTTCGCCGAGCAGCAGGGCGACGCCGACGGCAGCTACGACGGCATGCGGCTCGACGACACCGGCCGCCTGTGGGCCGCCGTCGGCCGGTCGATCCACGCCTACCACCCCGACGGGACGCTCCTCGGCAGGCTGCACCTGCCGGAGAGCGCCTCCAACCTCGTCTTCGGCGGCCTCAAGCGCAACCGCGTCTTCATCACCGCGACGACGTCCCTCTACTCGATGATGCTGAGCCTGAGGGGCGCCGCCCCGGTATGGGCTACCTGAACGCCCAGGTGAACAGGTGCAGCTCGCCGTCCTCCGGGTCGGAGAAGGCGAAGCTGCGCACCTTCTTGCCCGGGTCCAGCGCGATCGGCTGCGAGGCGTACACGTGCGCCGGCACCGGCTGCAACGCCCACGAGCCCCAGAACAGCCGGTGCGGCGTGCGCGCCACGACCTCGTTGCCGAACTGCGGCTGCCCGCCGCCGAAGTCGAGGATCCAGTCGCTGAAGCCGAGCCTGCCGGTGCTGGTCGTGCCGTCGGCGTAGGTGACGGTGACCTGCGACTCGGGCCAGCCGTTCACGCCCGTGCCCAGGAAGGCGACGCTCGTGGCGCCGTCGGGCGCGGCCACCTCCAGCGCCTTGCCGCCGGTGCGCACGTTGTCCCACTCGCCGCGCCCGCGGTCGGGCCAGGTGAACGAGTAGTCCCGCCACCTCACCGTGCCGCCCGGCGTGAGCCCCGCCTCGGCCAGCGCCTGCGCCGACAGGCTGAAGCCCGGCCCGTCGATGTTGGCCTCGCCGGGAGCGGTCATGTCGCCGATGCCGACGTTGTTGTGATGCCACTCGGGGGTGCCGCGCGCCGCCACGTTGAGCCGCACCGACGCCCGCCGCTCGCCCACGACGACCGGCACGCTGACGAAGCCGCGCGGCACGTCGCCGGACACCGACACCTCCAGCGCCTGACGCTCCTGCCCGCCCGCGCCCACGGTGAGCGTGCCGCGTGACGGCGACACGGTGACGCCGTCCGGCGGCCTGGCCTCCCAGGTCAGCGTGGCGGCCGGGCCCGTCGAGCGCACCGCCAGCTCCGTCGCGAACGTGCCGCCCGGCTCGACCGGGCCGCTGCCCCGGCTGAAGCCCGCCAGGTACGGCAGCGTCCCGTCGCCGAACGACGGCGGCGCGTCCGCCGGGTCCGCGCCGAAGCTCCGGTCCGGGGACCAGCCGACGGCGAAGTCCAGCCGCCCGCCGCCGGTCGCGAACGACTCCGGCAGCCACGCCCGGTCCGTCTCCGCGCCGTTCACCCGCAGGGACCGCACGTACGAGCCCTGCCCCCAGGAGTTGACGACGATGTCGCCGCCCGGCCGGTCGATCGTGATCCGGTCGAACAGCGGCGTGCTCACCAGCAGCTCGGCCCGGCCCGGGATCGCCGGGAACAGTCCCATGGCCGACCACACGTACCAGGAGCCCATCGCGCCCAGGTCGTCGTTGCCGACCAGCCCGTCCGGGCCCGGCCCGAACAGCTCCCGCTGAACCCGGCGCACCAGCTCCTGCGTCTTGTACGGCTGCCCGGCCCACGCGTACAGCCACGGCGACGGCAGCGACACCTCGTTGCCCAGGTAGGCGCGCGCCACGGCGGGTCCGGCGTTCAGCTCGCCGAAGTACTCGTCCAGCCGGGGCACCACCTTGCCGGCGCCGCCCATCGCCGCGAACAGCCCGGCCGGGTTGTGCGGCACCAGCCAGTGGTACTGCGCCCCGTTGCCCTCCATGTACACGTCGGGCGCGGCCGGGTCGAACGGCCAGGTGAACGAGCCGTCGCCCATGCGCGGCTGGATCCACCCGCTGCCCGGGTTGTAGATGTGCTGCCACGCCTGCGAGCGGCGCATGAACTCCGCCGCCGTGTCCCGCTCGCCCAGCCGGGCGGCGAGCTGCGCGATCCCGAAGTCGGCCACGCCGTACTCCAGCGTCGCCGACGGGTCGTACGGCACGTGGCCGTCGCGCATGAACGCCGCGTTGCCGGGCCGCTCGTCGTAGGCGAGCAGCGGATGGCCGATGTCGCGCGGCCCGGTCCGCCTGGCCGCCTCGGCCATCGCCTTCAGCGCCGCCTCCGCGTCGAAGCCGCGCGCGCCGAAGGCGTACATCGTGGACACGATCGAGTGGAACGGGTCGCCGACCATGACGCCGGTGATCGCCGTCTGGTGCGACCAGCGGTCCCACACGTTGCCGACGGCCTGCGCGTTGTCGTACATCGACTGCGCGATGTCCCCGGCCACGTCCGGCGCGAGCAGCGCGAGGAGCTGCACCTCGCTGCGGTAGATGTCCCAGCCGGAGAACGTCGCGTAGTGGTGCTCGCCGGGCCGCACCTGGTGCGGCTTCTGGTCGAACCCGGTGTAGGCGCCGTCCACGTCCTCCGACACGTGCGGCTGGAGCAGCGCGTGGTAGAGGTTGCTGTAGAAGGTGCGCCGCTGCGCGTCGGTGCCGCCGGCGATCCGCACCTTGCCGAGCCGCTCGTCCCACACGCCGCGCGCCTCGCGGGCGACCTGGTCCAGGCTCTTGGCGGCGATCTCGGCGCGGAGGTTGCGCTCGGCGCCGTCGACGCTCACGTACGACAGGCCGACCCGCATCTGCACCGGCCGCGCCGGGTCGAACTGCAGGTACGCGCCCGAGCCCGGCCCGTTGACGGCCACGTCGTCCGACGTCACCACGTCGCCCCGCACCCGGGCGGGACCGGCGTTGGCGACGGCGGTGCCGCCGGGGCGCACCTCGTCGTCCTTCCACGTCCCGTACGCGGTGACCGGCTGGTCGAACGTGGCGTGGAAGTAGATCTTGTAGCGGGTGGGCGGGCCGCAGAAGCCGCCGGTCTGCACCCAGCCCTCGACGGTGTTGCCGCTGATGCGGGTCTCGCCGTCGTCGACGCCGTTGACCGAGCCGCTGGTGTTGAGCAGCACGGTGCCGGGCTTGCCTGCCGGGAAGGTGAAGCGGGCGACGCCCGCGCGCATCGAGACCGACAGCTCGGTCTTGACGCCGCTGTCGAGCGTGCTGGAGTAGAAGCCGGGCCAGGCCCGCTCGTTGGCGTGCGAGAACGTCTGCACGTAGTCCTCGCCGTGCGTGGCGGGCGAGCGGCCGACCGCCCCGGAGAACGGGGTCACCGGGAAGTCCTGCGCGCCCGTGCAGCCGGGGCCGGAGATGTGCGTCATCGAGAAGCCGCGCAGGCGGTTGTCCTCCCAGCGGTAGCCGCCGCCGGCGTCCTCCACCGTGTCGGGGCTCCACTGCATCATGCCGAACGGCAGGACGGCGCCGGGGAAGGTCATGCCCCCGCCGCCGCCGTGGTCGAAGTCGGGCGCCGCCTCCTTCGTCCCGTGGAAGACGTTGACCAGGGAAACCGGATCGCGCTCCACCGTCACGTCCTGGGGAGCGCCATAGGGAAAGGTCGTCGCCGCGACCAGCGCGGTGACGACGGGTAAGGACCAGAGAGCCACGACAGTCCTCCAGATAAGGGGATCGCCGTATCGAACCCCGGGGCGAACGGGCCGGTCAACGGCCGGAAACCACGGCCACAACAGGTCACGGGCGCCGCCGTGGACAGGGGTTGGCAGGCGGCTCCCGCGTTGCGAGATTCGCCGTGACCCCGTCCCCGAACCGTCCCCCGTGACGAGCATGTGAGGGATGTCAGCGATGACCGTCGTGTCCACGATCGAGACCTCCGAAGCCCCCGTCGCCGGACCCGCCCCCGACCCGCGCGCCCCCGCCGTCCGGCTGGCGGGCCTGCTCGACCCCGGCTCCATGACCGCGCCGCACGACGAGGACGCCACCGGCGTGACCGCCGTGCGCGGCCTGGTCGAGGGCGCGCCGGTCGTCGCCTACTGCACCGACGCCCGGCTGATGGGCGGCGCGCTCGGCGCGGCCGGCGCCGCCCGGATCGTCGAGGCCGTCGAGGACGGCGTGCGGTCCGGCTGCCCGGTGATCGGGCTGTGGCACTCCGGCGGCGCCCGGCTCGCCGACGGCGTGGAGTCCATGGACGGAGTGGGCCGCATGTTCGCCGCCATGACCAGGGCGTCCGGCGTCGTCCCGCAGATCTCCGTCATCCTCGGCCCGGCCGCCGGCGCCGCCGCGTACGGGCCCGCGCTCACCGACGTGGTCGTCATGGCCGACGCCGGGCGGGTGTTCGTGACCGGCCCGGAGATCGTCCGCAGCGTCACCGGCGAGCGCATCGACATGGCCGGGCTCGGCGGGCCCGAGGCGCACGGCAGGAAGTCCGGCGTCGCCCACGTCCTGGCCGCCGACGAGGCCGACGCCTGCGCCCGGGCCCGCCGCCTCACCGGCCTGCTCGGCCGCCCCGGCACGTGCGCCGCCGCCGGCGCCGGGCCGGTGGCCGACCCGCGCGCCCTGCTGCCGGCCTCGCCGCGCCGCGCCTACGACGTGCGGCCCCTGGTGCGGGCCGTGCTCGACGACGGGCTGATGGAGGAGCTGCAGCCGCGCTGGGCCGCCAACGTCCTCGTCGCGCTCGGGCGGCTCGGCGGCGCCACCGTCGGCGTGCTGGCCAACAACCCGATCCACAAGGGCGGCTGCCTCGACTCGCTCTCCGCCGAGAAGGCCGCCCGCTTCGTCCGCATGTGCGACTCGTTCGGCATCCCGCTCGTCGTGCTCGTCGACGTCCCCGGCTACCTGCCCGGCGTCGGCCAGGAGTGGGGCGGGGTCGTCCGGCGCGGGGCCAAGCTGCTGCACGCCTTCGCCGAGTCGGTCGTGCCCCGCGTGACGCTCATCACCCGCAAGGCGTACGGCGGCGCCTACATCGCGATGAACTCCCGCTCGCTCGGCGCCACCACCACGTTCGCCTGGCCCGGCGCCGAGGTCGCGGTCATGGGCGCCGAGTCGGCGATCGGCGTCCTGCACCGCAAGGCCCTGGCCGCCGCCCCCGAGGAGGAGCGCGAGGAGCTGCGCGCCCGCCTCGCCGAGGAGCACCGCCGCACCGCCGGCGGCGTCGGCCGGGCCGTGGACCTCGGCGTCGTCGACGAGGTCATCGCCCCCGAGACCACCCGCGCCCGGCTCGCCGACGCGATCGCCCGCGCCCCCCGCGCCCGGGGCCGCCACACGAACATCCCCCTGTGAGTCAGAGCTGCTGGGCCGACAGGGTCTCCGGCAGGTCGGAGCGGCGGGTCACGCTCAGCTTGCGGTAGACGCGCGTCAGGTGCTGCTCCACCGTGCTCACCGTGATGAACAGCTTGGCGGAGATCTCCCGGTTGGAGTAGCCGTCGGCCGCCAGCGACGCCACCCGCCGCTCGGCGTCGCTCAGCACCGGCCGCGCGCCGGCCTCGCCCGCCTCCCACGCCCCGTCCGGCAGCGCCCGGCTCAGCGCGCCGGCCTGGCACTCGTGCGCCAGCACGCGGGCCCGGCGGCCCATCACCGCCGCCCGCCGGAACTCGCCGACCGCGTGGTACGCCTCGGCCAGCCCCGTCATCGACCTGGCCAGCTCGTACGTGTCGCCGCCGTCGCGCAGCAGCTCCGCCGACTGACGCAGCAGCATCACGCGGTGGCGCTTCTCGGCGGTCGCGGCCAGCACCCGCAGCGCCATCCCCTGCACCCGCCGCGACCCGGCGGCCCGCGCCAGCTGCTCCTCCACGAGCAGCCGCGCCTCGTCCGTCTCGTCGAGGGCGATCAGCGCCTGCGCCGCGTCCAGCCGCCAGGCGATGAACTCGGCGCTGTCGAGCTGCCACTCGCCCATCAGCTCGCCGCACAGCCGCAGGTCGCGCAGCGCCTGCCGCGCCTGCCCGGCAGCCAGGTGGAAGCGGCCCTTGCCGTACAGGTAGTGCAGCCCGAACCGGGTCTCCAGCATCGCCTCCGGCACCGGCCTGGTGACCGGCGGCAGGCACTCCTCGTACCGGCCCATCGCCGCGCCCGCCAGCAGCAGGCTGCCCAGCGGCCCGCCGACGGCGACGCCCCAGCTGTCCGGCGGGATGAGCTCCAGCGCCAGCCGCGCGTCCGCCGCCGCCGCGGCCGGGTCGCCGCGGCGCAGGCCGATCTCGGCGCGGATCGCCGACAGCCGCGCCTGCCGGCCCGGCGCGCGGCGCGAGGCCGCCTCCGCGATGAACGAGTCGCACCAGGGCGCGGCCAGATCGGCCCGGCCCGTGTACGTCAGCGCCAGCAGCGCGCTCTCCACCGTGTCCAGCGTCATCTCGTCCAGCCGGGAGCCGCGCAGGATGCGCTCGGCCGTCGTCGCCGTCTCCGGCAGCGGCCCCTGCGTCAGCGCCCGCACCAGCGCGCCCACCGCCTCGGTGCGGCGGTCCGCGCTCAGCGAGTAGGCGGCGCCGCCCGCCTGCTCGTCGCTCAGCTCCGGCAGGTCGGCCAGGAACGGCGGGCAGCTGCTGCGGAACCAGGCGTGCGCCGCCGCCACCTCCGCCACCGCCTCCCGGTCCAGCTCGTCCAGCTCGTCCAGTTTGCGCAGGTGGCCGAGCACGCTCCTGGCGTCGGCCGCGTGACCGTGCCACAGCAGCGCCTTGGCCAGGGTCACCGCGTCGCCGCCGCTCAGGTGCCCCTGGCGCAGCGCCTCGGTCAGCTCGCCGAGCTGCCCGGCGGGGGTGCCGGGGTCGATCCGCCAGCGGGCGCGCACCAGCGTGGTCGCGATGCCCGCCCGCCGCCGCTCGTCCGGGCAGGACCGCAGCGCCAGCTTCAAATACTCGATCGCGGACTCCACGCCGTCGTCGCGCAGCGCCTGCGCCGCCGCCTCCTCCAGGATCGGCAGCGCCCACAGCCGGCTCGCGTCCCCGGCGCGCAGCAGGTGACCGGCCACCACGGGGGCGGGCGCGCCGTCGTGGTAGGTCAGCTCGGCCGCCCGCAGGTGCAGGCCGACGCGCTCGCCGTCGTCCAGCCCGGCCAGCACGGCGGACCTGGCCGCCTCGTCGCGGAACCGGCCGCCGTCCAGCAGCCCCGCCCGGGTCAGGGCCAGGACCTCCTTGGCGGTGGCCGCCTCGTTCGCGCCGAGCAGCCGGGCGACCGGCCCCGCCTCGCCGAGCACGGCCAGCGCCCGCGCCACCCCCGGCGCGGCCTCACCCGCCCGGTGCAGGCAGGCGAGCACGGCCTCGGCGTAGCGCTCGCCCCGGCCGTCGCCGATCCGGTGGTCCTCCAGCAGCGCGTCCACCAGCAGCCGGTTGCCGCCCGTCAGCTCGTGCCAGCGGGCCGCCTGCCCCGCCCCGGCCTCCCCGGCCGCCAGCCGCGTCACCTCCGCCGCCGACAGGTGGGCCAGCCGGACCGCGCGGCAGTGCGGCTGCCGCAGCATCTCCGCGTGCAGGCCGCCGAGCGCGTGCGGGTCCCGTACGGTGACCGCCAGCATGACCGGCGCGTACGCGATCCGCCGCGCCAGATGCGACAGGCACAGCTGCGAGGCGCGGTCGGCGTGCTGCAGGTCGTCCACGACGACGAGCAGCGGATGCCGCTCCGCCAGCTCCAGCAGCACCGTGCAGAGCGCGTCCACGATCAGCACGTCCACGTCGTCGCCCGGCCCGGCCGCGCCGCGCGCCCCCTCCCGCAGCAGGCTCGCCACGGTGGCGCGGTTGTCCTCCGACATCCGCGCGCCGAGCAGGAGCTGCGACAGCACGCCGAACGGCAGCGCGCTCTCGGCGGGCGAGCCGGTCGCCGTCAGCGGGACGGCGCCGTGGTCGCCGGCGTGCTCGGCCAGGCCGTACAGCAGCGCGCTCTTGCCGGTGGCGATCGCGCCGGTCACCATCGCGACGCGGCCCCGGCCGGCGGCGGCCTCGTCCAGGAGTTCCCGGAGCGTGGCCATCTCCTGGCGCTCGACGTCCTCGGCCATGGCGGCCCTCCTTGCTCAGCACTCGGTCGGTCGGGTCAGTAGGGGAGCCGGCGCCCCGACGGGGTGCGCAGGTCGAGGCCGGCCTCGGGGCCGGGGCGGCGGTGCGGGCGCGGCTTCCTGGGGACGACGCGGGCCATCGCCGGCCTCACCCCGCGGCCGCGAGCGGAAGCTGCTCCACCTGGCGCTGCTCCCTCGGCCGCTGCTCCCTCGCGCTCGGCTCCAGGGGGCGCGGCTCCAGAGAGCGCGGCTCCAGGGGGTGCGGGTTCAGGGGGTGGGCGGGGCGGTGGTGGGCGCGGCCGGCGAGGCGGGCGCTCGCCGCGCGCACGGCGGAGAACGCCGCCGCCGTCACGTCGGCCCCGGCGCCCACCCCCCACGCGACCTCGCCCGTGCCCTCACTCTCGGCGCCGGCGCCGCACTCGGCGTAGACGACGGCGTCGTGCGGGGCGCGGCGGACCAGGGGCCGCCGGCCGATCGCGCCGTGACGCGACAGCGGGGGAGCGGCCCGGTGCACGGCCCGCACGTCGATGCCCCACGGCGCGAGCGACTGGCGCAGGCCGCGCGGCACCGCGCCGTCGACCCAGAGCGTCGCCGTGACCGGCGCGAACAGCTCCGCCGGCGCGCCGTCGTCGGCGTACGCGTCGCGGAACAGCTCGCCGATCCGGCCGGGCGACAGCTCGCCGCCCTCGGCGTCGGCCCGCGCCTGCACGCGCGCCGACAGGTCGGCCTGCAGGCCGCGCGGCAGGGCGAGCCCGTGCCAGGCGCTCATCACGTACGCGACGCCGCCCTTGCCGGACTGGCTGTTGACCCGCACCACCGCCTCGTACGTGCGGCCGACGTCCCGGGGGTCCACGGGCAGGTACGGGGTGCGCCACGGCAGCGCGGCGGCCGGGGCGCCGGTCGTGACGGCGCGGCGCTCCAGCTCGTCGAACCCCTTCTTGATGGCGTCCTGGTGCGACCCGGAGAAGGCCGTGTAGACCAGGTCGCCCGCGTAGGGGTGGCGCGGGTGCACCGGCATCTGGTTGCACTCCTCGGCCGTGCGCCGCACGTCGTCGATGTCGGACAGGTCGACGCCCGGGTCGACGCCGTGGGTGAACAGGTTCATGCAGAGCGTCACCAGGCAGACGTTGCCGGCGCGCTCGCCGTTGCCGAACAGGCACCCCTCGACGCGCTCGGCCCCGGCCAGCAGCGCCAGCTCGGCGGCGGCGACCCCGGTGCCGCGGTCGTTGTGCGGGTGGACGGACAGGCACACGTGCTCGCGCCGCGACAGGTTGCGGCCCAGCCACTCGATTTGATCGGCGAACACGTTCGGCAGCGACCGCTCGACCGTGGTCGGGAAGTTGAGGATGATGCCCCGGCCCGCCTCCGGCTGCCAGGCGTCCATGACCGCCTCGCACACCTCCAGGGCGAAGTCCGGCTCGGTCTCGTTGAAGAGCTCGGGGGAGTACTGGTAGCCCAGGTCGCAGCCGGGCAGGGCGCGCCCGGCCTGGTCCATCAGCACGTGCGTGGCGCGTACCGCGAGGTCGCGGCAGCCGGCCCGGCCGACGCCGAGCACCAGGTCGCGGAAGAGCGGCGAGGTGGCGTTGTAGATGTGCACCGTGGCGCGCGGCGCGCCCTTGAGGCTGTCCACGGTGGCGCGGATGAGCTCCTCGCGGGCCTGGGTCAGCACGGTGATGCGCACGTCGTCGGGGATGTGGTCGCGCTCGATGAGCAGCCGGACGAAGTCGTGGTCGTCCTGGCTGGCGACGGGGAAGCCGACCTCGATCTCCTTGAACCCGATCCGCACCAGCAGGTCGAACATCCGGAGCTTGCGCTCGGGCGACATCGGGCGGGCCAGCGACTGGTTGCCGTCGCGCAGGTCGGTGGAGAGCCAGCGGGGGGCGGAGTGGATGCGACTGCCCGGCCAGGTGCGGTCGGGCAGATCGAGGGGCGTGAGACCGGTGTAACGTCCGGCACCCTGCATGGCGGAATTCCTTTCGTGGGTGACCCTCGTTTTCCTCGGAACAGGGGTTGGAATTCACCGGAGTCGTTTCTAAGGTGAGGTCCGGCCCCCGCGGTTCGGCTTTCCCGGCGTTATGGCCGGACGTTATAAGGGGGCTCGCGGGCCGGGCAAGACGGGGCATCAGGAGTTCTCCGGTAATAGCCCCGGGTACCACCCCCCGTATCGAAAGGCGCAGTCCCGGCTACAACCTTCGGATCGCCCCTATGTCAGGCCCGGCGCGGGCCGCTCACAATGCGGACATGGCAGCCTTGTCCGCGCGTGCCCTCGGTCTCTGCGTCGCAGAGGCCCGACCTCTGGTGCTGGCCGTCTCGGCCCTGCGCTACCTCACCGGCGTCGCGCTCGCGCTGCCGGCCGCGACCGCCGCCGCCTCCTTCCCGCAGGTCGCCCAGGGTGCCGCCGCCTGGGTGCTGTCGATCTTCGCGATCTACCTCTTCAACGGGGTGACGGACGTCGCGGAGGACCAGATCAACGGTTCGGGCCGGCCGATCGCCCGGGGCGACCTGGACGCCCGGCTGGCCGCCGTGGTGGCGGCCGGGGCCGGGTGTCTCTCGCTGGTGGCGACGGCGGGCCTGCCCGGGCAGATGCCGTGGATCATCGCCGGCAACCTGGTGCTGGGCTACCTGTACTCGGGCCCGCCGCTGCCGCTGAAGGACACCTCGGGCGGCACGGTCGCGGTGCTGTGCCTGTCGGGGCTGCTGTCGTACCTGGCGGGTTTCACGGTGGCGACGGCGGGCGGCGGCGTGGCCGCGCCGACGGCGCTGGTGCTGTTCGCCGGGGTGGCGATCGGCTGGATGGTGTTCGTCGGCGTGCCGGCCAAGGACCTGTCGGACATCGAGGGCGACACGGCGGCCGGCCGGCGCACGCTCGGCGTGCTCATCGGGGAGCGGATGTCGCGGCAGGTCATGGTGGGCGCCGCGGTGGTGCTGCTGGTGGCCTTCGCCCTGGCGGTGGCGCTGGCGCGGGCGCCGCTCGGCGGCGTCGTGGCGGCGCTGGCGGCGGGCGTGGTGGCGGTGGCGGCGGCCGGGCTGCCGGCCGCGCGGGGCCCGGAAGCGGGCGCCGGCGGCGGGGACGGCGGGCGGCGGCGGGCGCGCCGCCCGTATGGAGCGTTCATGGGAACGCAACATCTTCTTCACCTGACCGCGTTTTTGTCATGGATCTGACCCAAATGTTGCATGTGTCTCCTGGTCGCGCGATAGTTTGGAGAACGCTCAACGCGCGGCGGCGGAGGGGGGACATTGGAGGCGGCACACGGGGCCACGGGGGACCCGGCGGAATTAGTCGAATCGTGTCGTGATTTAATCCTCAACGAATTCGAATCAGCCCTTCAGACCGCCGGTAACGTCGTCTTCGCAGATCAGAGCGCGCGCGAGCTCGCGCTCTCCACCGCCCGTCAGGTGCTCGACGACGTGGCGGCCACGCTCCGTGCCGGAAAGGTGCAGGTGGGCGAGCTCTATCAATTTCACGCGCGCGAGGTGGGAAACGCGCGGGCCGCGGGCGGCGTCCATCCCAAAGCCTCACTTGAGGCGGGCTCACTTTTCTTCCGTTCGGCGCTGCGGCATTTGACCCGGGGGCTGGCGGACGCGTACGACTCGCCCGCCGACCTGATCACGCTGGCCGTCAGCGGCATGGAGGAGAGCCTGTCCCGGCGCGTGCGCGAGTCGGCCGACAGCTACCACAGCTTCCTGCTCAACCAGGTCCACGAGGCCCAGGACGACGAGCGCCGCCGCATCGCCCGCGAGCTGCACGACCGCATCGGCCACGGCGTCAGCGTCGCCCACCAGCAGCTCGCGCTGTCGGAGGTGTACCGGCCGGTGGACGCCGCCCGCGCCGCCGCCAAGATCAGCCTCGCCCAGCAGGCCGTCCAGGAGACGATGGAGAACCTGCGCCAGATCACCTCCGAGCTGCACCCGCAGGTCCCGGTCAAGAGCCTGGAGAAGGCGCTGCTCGGCTTCATCGAGACCGTCGAGGACGACGTGGTCTCCGTCGGGCTCGACGTGAGCGGCGACGAGTCGTGGGCCCCGCCGCGCGTCCTCGACGAGGCGTTCCTCATCGTCCGCGAGGCCGTGCGCAACGCGCTCGGCCACGGCCGCCCCAAGCTCGTCGTGGTCCGGGTGAACATCGCCCCGCACGAGCTGTCGGCCTCCGTCCAGGACAACGGCCACGGCTTCGACCCCGCCCGGGCCCGCGAGCACGACGGCGTCGGCCTCACCTCCATGCGCGAGCGCGCCGAACTGCTCGGCGGCCGGGTGCTCATCTCCAGCGAGCCGGGCCGGGGCTGCCTGGTCCAGCTCTTCGTCCCACTCAAGAGGCGGCCCGGTGGACAGCGTGACGCCTGACGCCCGGATCTCCGTGGTCCTGGTCGACGATCACGCCCTGTTCCGGGAGGGCCTGCGGGAGATCCTGGAGTCGGTCGGCGACATCAGCGTGGCCGGGGAGGCCGGCGACTCCGCCACCGCCGTGCGCGTGGTCGCCGAGACGCTGCCCGACGTGGTGCTGCTCGACGTGGAGATCCCCGGCGACGAGGTGACCGAGACCGTCGGCCGCATCCGCGCGCTCTCGCCGGAGACCGGCATCATCATCCTCAGCATGTACGACGGCCCGCACCTGCTCACCCGGCTGCTGGCCGCCGGCATCCGCGGCTACCTGCTCAAGAGTGTGCACCGGCACGAGCTGATCTCGGCCGTGCGCAGCGTCCACGAGGAGCCGTCACGGCTCGTGCTGGCCGTCTCCCGCAGCAGCCTGGCCCGCGTGGAGGCGCCCTCGACTGGCGTGCTGTCGGACAAGGAGCTGGAGGTGCTGCAGCTGGCCGCGCAGGCGCTCAGCAACAACCAGATCGCCCGCCGGCTCGGCCTGGCCGAGGCGACGGTCAAGCGCCACATGCGCAACATCTTCGTCAAGCTGAACGCCGCCTCCCGCATCGACGCCGTCAACAAGGCCCTGGCCGCCTCGCTCATCCCGCCTCAGAGCAGGGGCGGCGACGACTGACCCGACGGGCAGGCCGGGAAGAGCTCCGCCAGCGCGTCGCGGGTCGCCGGCGGCACCTCGACCGACGAGGCCGCCAGGTTCATCTCCAGATGCACCGGGTCGCGCGTGCTCGGGACCGGCACCACGTAGTCGCCCTGCGCCAGCAGCCAGCTCAGCGCGAGCCGGCCGGCCCCCACATCGAGCCGGGCGGCCATCGCCTCCAGCGACTTCAGCTGCGGCGCGCACGCCTCGCGCTGCTCGGCGTCGAAGCGCGGATCGGCGTGCCGCCAGTCGCCCGGCCCGAGCGCCGGGCGTGACCCCATCCGGCCGGTGAGGAACCCGCGGCCCAGCGGCCGGGCGGCGACCACGGCGATGCCGAGCTCCCGCACGGTGTCGAGCAGCCCCTGCGACGGCCGCCGCCCCCACAGCGAGAACTCCACGGCGACCGCGCTGATCGGGTGCACCGCGTGCGCCCGCCGCACCTGCTGCGGGGTGCCGCCGGTCAGCCCCACATGGGCGATCTTCCCGGCCGCCACCAGCTCCGACAGCCGCTGCACGCCCGCCTCCACGGGCACGCGCTCGTCCTGGCAGTCGAGGTAGAACAGGCCGATGCGGCCGGTGCGCAGCCGCCTGAGCGAGGCGTCGCAGTCGCGCTCCAGGGAGCCGGGCCGCCCGTCGGACTCCACGGTCCCGCGCGGGCCGTGGCGGCGCACCCCGCCGCGCGTGGCCACCACCACGCCGTCGCCCCGGCGCGCGACCGCCTTGCCGATCATGCTCTCCACGTGGCCCGCGGCGTAGAAGCCCGCCGTGTCGAGAAAGGTCACGCCGGCGTCGAGCGCCGCCCGGAGCAGCCGGTCGGCGTCGGTGTCGCCGACGGGCCCGTAGGCGCCGGACAGGGCGAGCGAGCCGAGCCCGACGCCGGAGATAACCGGCCCCGACGGGCCGAGCCTCGTGTACCGCACGAATCCCCTTACATTCCGTCGCTTTCCACGTGTGCGCCTTCCTATCAAAAAGGGCTTCAAATCGCGTGGCAACCCCGCACTTCACAAAGTGTGGGATTGGTCAGTCAACCCCCGATGTGCCCCTGCGCATGATAGGGGACCTCCCGGCTTCCCGGCCACGCCGGAACCCCTGTCCCTACCCCAGAAAATCCGGCGGCACCCATAAAGATGATTGGCCTTCCTTTCGGCCGCCCTGGACGGCGGCTAATGTGCCGGTTATACGGGGTGCGAGGAGGATTAGGTGATCGAGGAGATCCTGCCGGTGACGGTCAAGTCT
This sequence comes from Nonomuraea sp. ATR24, assembly GCF_041950485.1. NCBI lineage: Bacteria > Bacillati > Actinomycetota > Actinomycetes > Streptosporangiales > Streptosporangiaceae > Nonomuraea > Nonomuraea sp. ATR24. Next base: position 229,824 of record NZ_JBGNUU010000008.1, on the reverse strand, counting down.
TTCGACACCTTCACCGACCCGGCCGGCGTCATCCTCTTCCCGGAGGAGGCCGCGCTGGTGCGCCGCGTGGCCGTCAAGCGCCGGGCCGAGTTCACCACCGCCCGCGACTGCGCCCACCGGGCCATGCGGCGGCTCGGCCTCGACCCCGTCCCGATCCTCAGCGGCTCCTACGGCGAGCCGCTCTGGCCGCCCGGCGTCATCGGCAGCATCACCCACTGCGCCGGCTACCGGGCCGCCGCCGTCAGCGCCGAGCCCGGCGCCGTCGGCATCGACGCCGAGCCCGACGCGCCCCTGCCGCCCGGGGTGCTGGAGGTCGTCTCCGTCCCCGGCGAGCGCGACATGCTGCGCCGCCTGGCCGAACGCCACCCGCGCACGAGCTGGGACCGGCTGCTGTTCAGCGCCAAGGAGTCCGTCTACAAGGCGTGGTTCCCGCTGGCCGGGCGCTGGCTCGACTTCCAGGACGCCGTGGTCAGCGTCGACCCGCTGCGCGGCACGTTCCGGGCCGAGCTGCTGGTGCCGGGGCCGCGCTGGATGGGCCGCCCGCTCACCGGGTTCAGCGGCAGGTGGCGCACCGGCGGCGGGCTCATCGTCACCGCCGTCGCCGCGATCGCCGCCGCGCACACCGTCCCGCCGGCCGTCCCGCCCGCCCGCGGTCACGAGAGCACGCTGCGATGAGGTTCGGCGTCGTGCTCATCGCCGAGGACTGCTCCAGGAACGCCTGGGTGACCCGGTGCCGCCGCGCCGAGGCGCTCGGCTACGACGTGATCGCCGTCCCCGACCACCTGAACCTGCTCGCGCCGTTCCCCACCGCGCTGCTCGCCGCCGAGGCCACCGAACGGCCGCTCATCGGCACGTACGTGCTCAACGCCTCCTTCCACCGGCCCGCCCTGCTCGCCCGCGACGTCGTCACGCTCGACCGGCTCATGGACGGGCGGCTGGAGCTCGGGCTCGGCACCGGCTACGTGCGCGCCGAGTTCGAGGCGGCCGGGCTGCCGTTCGGCGCGGGCGCCCGTGCGCGCACGCTGGAAAGGCTCGTCGCCGAGCTCGACCGGCTGCTGGACCGCAAGCGCCCGCCCCTCATGATCGGCGGGCACGGCGACCGGGTGCTCGCCCTGGCCGCCCGCACCGCCGAGATCGTCAGCTTCACCGGCGCCCCCTACCGGCCCGAGTACGGCAGGACCGCGCTCGTCGACGCCGCCACGCTGCTGGAGCGGGTCGCGCACGTGCGCGCCGAGTCGGCCGGGCGGGCCGCGCCGCCGGAGCTCAACGTGCTGTCCAAGGCCACCGTGCTGACCCGCGACCGCCGCGCCGGGCTGGAGGGCCTGCGCCGCTACGCCCCCGACCTCACCACCGCCCAGCTCCTGGACGTGCCGACGCTGTTCGCCGGCACCCCGGCCCAGATCGCCGAGCAGGTCAGGCGCGACCGGGAACGGTTCGGCTTCACCTACGTCACCGTGATGGACTCCGCGATGGAGGACTTCGGCGAGGTCATCGCGCACCTCCGCTGACCGGCTCGCTCGCCAGCCCGTGCAGGCAGGCGTTCAGGCTGCGCGCCTGCACGTTCAGGTAGTAGCTGTGCCGCAGCAGCGCGTCGAGCTGGTGCAGCGCGAGCCAGCGGAAGGACGGGTGGCCGGGCAGCGGGTCCTCGTCCGTCTCCACCACCAGATAGCGGTTGCGCGCGTGGAAGAAGCGCCCGCCCTCCTCCGACAGGACGGTGTCGTAGCGCACCCGCTCCGGCGGCGCCGCGAGCACGTGCGCCAGCAGCGGCGGCCGGGCCGACGCCGGCAGGTGGTCGTAGTTGCCCGGCGTGCACTGCACGGTCGGGGCCAGCTCCACCACGTCGGTGTAGCCGGGCTCGACACGGGCGTGCACCAGCGCGTGCAGCACCCCGCCGATCGGCCGGACGAGGAAGGCGACCAGCCCGGTGCCCACCGGCTCGATCATCGGCTGCGTCCACCGGTCGACCTCCCGGCCGCGCGCCTCCACGCGCACGCCGATCACGTCGAAGAACCTGCCGCTCTCGTGCGTGATGCGGCCCGCGTCCCGGTGCCAGCGGCGCAGCCGGTTCAGCGGCAGCGGGCTGGCCTGCACGTCCACCGTCGAACGGATGCCGCTCAGCCAGCTCAGCACCTCCTGCACGTCGTGCCGGGCGCCCGCCAGCGGGTCGCGCGAGCGGGCCAGCAGGCCGCCGAACCCGTCACCGCCGAACCCGCCGCCGCCCGGCTCGTCCAGCGCCGGCAGGCACGCCAGCACCGTCCGCGCGTCCATGTTGACCAGGTCCGGCACCGACAGCAGGTCGCGCACCAGCCGCAGTGGCAGCCACCGGAACCCCTCGGCCGCCGCCACCTCCTCGCCGACCTCCACGACCATGTTCCGGTTGCGCTTGCGGTAGAACCACGCGCCCTGCTCCGACTGGCGCACGTCGGCCAGCACCCGGCCGCGCCGCTCCCGGAAGAAGTCCAGGTACGGCACCGCCCGCCCCCGGTGCACGCCCGTGTAGTTGCTCCTGGTCGCCTGCACGGTGGGGGAGAGCTGCGGCCCGTCGACGTTGCCCGGCTCGTTCTTGGCCTGCATCAGCAGGTGCGGCACGCCGCCCGGCCGCTTGAGCAGGATGCCGAGGATGCCCGCTTCGGGCTGGTTGATGATGGGCTGCGTCCAGGCCGGCACCGCCCACCCGGGGCGGCGCACGTCCAGCCCCTCGACGGTGAAGAACCGGCCGCTGCGGTGGTGGATGTTGCCCGTCGCCGGGTCCTCGTGCCAGCCGGCCAGCTCCTCCAGGGGGAGCCGGGTCACGCTCATCGACGTGTGCCCGGCCATCTCGCGCAACCACTCGTGTACGTCGCTGATGGCAGGCTCCTCACAACGGTTTTCCCACCGCCGACGCTGCCACCGGCCACGCGAGCCGCTCAACCCCTGCCTTGCGCCCCCACCCCTGTCCCGCGCGAGGTCAGAGGATAGGGGTTCTGCACTGGGCCGCCGCATTCCTACCCTTCTAGGGTGGACGCCATGACCGATCACCGGGAAGTGCGGGCCAGTGACCACGACCGCGAGAGAGTCGCCGAGATGCTGCGCGTGGCCGTCAGCGAGGGACGCATCAGCTTGGAAGAACTGAACGACCGCGTCGACCGCACCTACTCCGCCCGCACGCTGGGCGAGCTGGACGACGTCGTGGCCGACCTGCCGCACCCCGGCCCGCCGTCCGCGGCGGTCGCGGCGACCGCGGCGCTGCCCGCACCCGTGGGCGGCGCGTTACAGCTGCACACGACCAGCGGCAAGCTCGCCCAGGTGGGCCGCTGGAGCGTGCCCGCCTACCTGAGCGCCAAGGCGGGCCGGTGGGGCAAGGTGCGCGTCGACTTCACCCGGGCCGACTGCCCGCACCGGGAGGTGCGGCTCGACATCGAGATCACCTCCTGGTTCGGCGACATCACCGTGGTGGTGCCGCGCGGCTGGATCGTCCGGGACGAGGAGGTCGTCCGCCGGTGGATGGGCGCCGTCTACAACCGCCCGCCCGTGCCGCTCGCGCCCGACGGCGTGACCGTGCGGCTCACCGGATACGTGCAGACCGGCGACGTCTGGGTGCGCTATCGCCGGGACACCGACTAAGGAGGAGCGCATGGCGTGCCGGATCTGCTCGGGCCGTCTCCACCCTTTCGCCGACTTCGGCCGCCAGCCGGTCTCCGACGCCTTCGTCCTCCCCGCCGACCCCGGGGAGGAGTTCTTCTTCGACCTGGCCGTCGGCGTGTGCGAGAGCTGCGCCATGGTGCAGCTCCTGCACGAGGTGCCGCGCGAGCGGATGTTCCATGACGGCTACCCGTACCTGTCGTCCGGCTCCGCCGTGATGCGCGAGCACTTCCGCGCCCTGGCCGGGCGGCTGCTCGCCACCGAGCTGACCGGGCCCGACCCGTTCGTCGTCGAGCTGGGCTGCAACGACGGCACCATGCTGGCCACGATCGCCGCCGCCGGCGTCAGGCACCTCGGCGTCGAGCCGTCCGGCGGCGTCGCCGACCTGGCCGCCGCCCGCGGCGTGCGGGTGCGCAAGGACTTCTTCGAGGCCGCCACCGCCGCGAGCATCCGCGCCTTCGACGGGCCCGCGGACGTCGTCTACGCCGCCAACACCCTGTGCCACATCCCCTACCTCGACTCGATCATGAAGGGGGTCGCCACGCTGCTGCGGCCCGGCGGCGTGTTCGTCTTCGAGGACCCGTACCTCGGCGACGTCGTCGAGCGCGCCTCCTTCGACCAGATCTACGACGAGCACTTCTACCTCTTCTCCGCCACCTCCGTGCGCGCGATGGCCCGCCGCCACGGCTTCGAGCTCGTCGACGTCGAACGGCTGCCCGTGCACGGCGGCGAGGTCCGCTACACGCTCGCCCGCGAGGGCGCCAGGACCCCCACGGCCGCCGTGGCCGAGCTGCTGGCCGCCGAGGAGGCCGCCGAGCTGGCCGCCCCCGCGACGCTCTCCGCCTTCGCCGGCCGCGTCGCCGGCATCCGCGACGGCCTCGTGGACCTGCTGACCGGCCTGCGCGCGCGGGGTGCCACCGTGTACGGCTACGGCGCCACCGCCAAGAGCGCCACCGTGCTCAACTACTGCGGCATCGGCCCCGGCCTCGTCCCGCTGATCTGCGACACCACCCCGGCCAAGCAGGGCAGGCTCACGCCCGGCTCGCACATCCCCGTCCTCGGCCCGGAGGCGTTCGCCGACCCGTACCCCGACTACGCGCTGCTGTTCGCCTGGAACCACGCCGAGGAGATCATGGCCAAGGAGACGGCGTTCCGCGACGCGGGCGGCTCCTGGATCCTGTACGTGCCGGACGTCCACCTCGTCAGGGGATGACCCGTGCGCCACCGTGAGCTCGCCGTGACCGGCGCCTTCGCCTTCGAGCCCGACGTCTACCCCGACCGGCGCGGCAGCTTCGCCTCCCCCTACCAGGAGAGCGCGTTCGCCGCCGCGGTGGGCCGCCCGCTGTTCACCGTCGCCCAGGCCAGCCGCAACGTCTCCCGGCGCGGCGTCGTGCGCGGCGTGCACTACACCTTGGTCCCGCCCGGCACCGCCAAGTACGTCTTCTGCGCCGGCGGCCGGGCCCTGGACATGGTCGTCGACCTGCGCGACGGCTCGCCCACGTTCGGCCGCTGGGACGCGGTCGAGCTCACCGCGGGCAACGGCCGGGCCGTCTACCTGCCGCCGGGCGCCGGGCACGCGTTCGCCGCGCTGGAGGACGACACCGTCATGTGCTACCTGCTGTCGTCGGAGTACCGCGCGGCCGACGACCTCACGCTGTCGGTGCTGGACGAGGACCTGGCGCTGCCGCTGCCGGCGGGGGAGACGCCGCTGCTGTCGGAGCGCGACGCCGCCGCCCCCACCCTGGCCGAGGCGGCGGCGCTCGGGCTGCTGCCCCGCTACGCGCCCGCTACAGCACCTTCAGCAGCGCCGCGATGACCCGGTCCTGCAGCTCCACCGGCAGCGACGGGTACATCGGCAGCGAGAAGATCTCCCCGGCCAGCGCCTCGGTCACCGGCAGGCTGCCCGCCCCGTGACCCAGATGCGCGAACCCCGACATCGTGTGGACCGGCCACGGGTAGCTGACGTTGAGCTGGATGCCGAAGCCGCGCAGCGCCTCCAGGATCTCGTCCCGGCGCGGGTGGCGCACCACGTACAGGTAGTAGGCGTGCTCGTTGCCCGGCGCCGTCTCCGGCAGCACCAGCCCGGTGCCGGCCAGGGCCTCGGCGTAGCGGGCGGCGACCGCCCGGCGGCCGTCCACGTAGCGGTCGAGCCGGCGCAGCTTGCGGCGCAGGATCTCCGCCTGCACCTCGTCCAGCCGCGCGTTGTGGCCGGGCGTGCTCACCACGTAGTACGTCTTCTCCATCCCGTAGTAGCGCAGCCGCCGCAGCGCCCGCTCCACCTCCGGGTCGGAGGTGATCGTCGCCCCGCCGTCGCCGTAGGCCCCCAGCACCTTCGTCGGGTAGAACGAGAACGCCGCCGCGTGCCCCATCGAGCCGGCGACCCGGCCGTGGTGGCGGGCGCCGTGCGCCTGCGCGCAGTCCTCCAGGATCACCAGGTCGTGCTCGGCGGCCAGCCGCTCCAGCGGCTCCATCTCCACGCACTGCCCGTACAGGTGGACCGGCAGCAGGCAGCGGGTGCGCGGCGTGATCGCCGCCGCCACCCGCTCCACGTCCATCAGGTACGTGCCGGCGCGCACGTCGACGAAGACCGGGACGGCGCCCACGGCGTCGATGGCCACCACGGTCGGCGCCGCCGTGTTGGACACCGTGATCACCTCGTCGCCCGGCCCGACGCCCAGCGCCTGCAGCCCCAGCTTGACCGCGTTCGTCCCGTTGTCGACGCCGACGCAGTGGCGCACCCCGTGATAGGCGGCGAACTCCTCCTCGAACGAGCGCACGCTCTGCCCCAGCACGAGCTGCCCCGAGGCGAACACCGTCTCCACGGCGTCCAGGATGTCGGCTCGCTCGGATTCGTATTCGGGCAGATAATCCCAGACGCGCGTGACCATTCGTCCTCCTGCTGGCTCCGGCGGCCCCAGAATAAACAGCGGGGCCCCGATCGGGGGAACCCCTAGAAAGCGCCGCGAAGGTGAGGGGGAAGCTAGGGGTGACCGATTCTCCCGCCCGTCCATAGATTGGGCAGCGCACGTAAATGCGCAATCATTGCGGGGAGGCCTCACATGACGGGGCGTTTTCTTTTCATGTGCCAGCCCGACCACGGACATGTCATTCCCGGCCTCGCCGTCGCGGCCGAGCTCGTCCGACGGGGCAACCAGGTCACCTATCTCACCTCGCCCGCCATGGCCGGGCTGGTGACGGGAGCCGGCGCCACCCTGCTCCCGTACGAGTCGATCTACCGGGACGTCGACCTGCGCAAGCTGGAGGACGACCCGCTCGGCCTGCTCTCGCTCTTCCTCGACGAGAGCGCGGCGATGCTCGCCGCCGCAGGCCCGGAACACCGGCCCGACGTGATCGTCTACGACGTGTCCGTCCTGCACGCCGGCCGCGTCCTGGCCAGGAAATGGGACGTGCCCGCCACGCAGTTCATCCCGGTGTTCGCCGCCAACGAGCACTTCTCCTTCCTCACCGCCGTCTACGCCGAGGACGGCGGCGGCGGGCCCGGCCCCGAGCTGCCCGGCTGGGTCGACGGCATGCTCGCCAGGACCCGCGACCTGGCCGCCGCCCACGGCGTCAGTGCCGACCCGGCCGAGCTGTGGTGGCAGGTGCAGGACTCCAACGTGGTCGCGCTGCCGCGCGCCTTCCAGTACGCCGGCGACACCTTCGACGAGCGGTTCGCCTTCGTCGGCCCCTGCCTGGACGAGCGCCGCTTCCTCACCGGATGGCAGCCGCCGGGCGACGGCCTGCCGATCGCGCTGCTGTCCTTCGGCACCGTGCTCACCAGCCGCCCCGAGCTCGTCCGCACCTGCGTGCGCGCCTTCGCCGAACTGCCCTGGCGGACCGTCGTCACCCTCGGCGACGGCCTCGACCCCGCCGAGCTCGGCCCGCTCCCGCCCACCGTCGAGGCGCACCGCTGGGTGTCCCACCTCGACGTGCTGCGCCACGCCCGCGTCGCCGTCACCCAGGGCGGCATGGGCACCGCGATGGAGGCGCTGCACTGGGGCCGCCCCGCCGTCGTCGTCCCCGCCACCGCCATCGACCGGGTCAGCGCCCGCCGCATCGCCGAACTCGGCCTCGGCCGCACCCTCGACCCCGCCGCCCTCACCCCCGGACAGTTGGTCGAGACGGTCCTCGACGTCGCCGCCGACGAGACCATGCACCGGGCCGCCGCCGCGATGCGCCGCGAGATCGCCGCCGCCGGGGGCACCGCCCGCGCCGCCGACGTGCTCGAAAGCAGGCTGACCGCCTGATGGACACCGCCTTCGAGTTCCGTGTGCTCGGCCCGCTCACCGTCGTCAAGGACGGCGCCGAACTGCCCATGAGCGCCCACCGCGAGCTGGTCATCCTGGCCAGCCTGCTCCTCAACCCCAACCGCGTGATGAGCGTCGAACGGCTCGTCGAGGCCGTGTGGGCCGGATCCGCGCCCCGCAGCGCCTGGCGGCAGGTCGCCATCTGCGTGTCGCGGCTGCGCCGCACGCTCGGCGCCGGGCTCATCGAGACCTCCAGCCCCGGCTACCTGCTGCGCGCCGCCCCGGCCAGCATCGACTGGCTCCGCTTCCGCGACCTCGTCGGACAGGCCCGGGGCCGGGCCGACGCCGCCGCCCGGGAGGACGCCGTCCTGCTGCTGCGCGACGCGCTCGCCCTGTGGCGCGGGCAGCCGTTCGAGGACATCCGCGGGCTGCGCTACGACGCCGCCCGGATGGCCGAGTCACGGCTGGAGGCGCTGGAGACCTGCCTGGAGCTGGAGATCGAGCTGGGCCGCCACCACCAGGTGATCCCCGAACTGCTCGCCCTCGTCGCCGAATCGCCCTTCCGCGAGCGCGTCCGCGCCCAGCTCATGCTCGCCCAGTACCGGGCCGGCCGCCGCGCCGACGCGCTGCGCACCTACCAGGAGACCCGCCGCTACCTGCTGGAGCAGATCGGCCTCGAACCCGGCCCCGCGCTGCGGCGGCTGCACGAGCAGATCCTGCGCGACGAGTCCGCCCTCATGCGCCCGCCCGCCGCCCCGGCCTCCGCCCGGCCGGCCGGCCGCGTCGTGCCGTGCCAGCTCCCGCCGCGCGTCCTGCCGTTCGTCGGCCGCGAGGCCGAGCTGGTCGCCCTCGACGCGATCCTCGGCTCCGCCCGCGCCCCCGGCCCCATGGTGCTCAGCGGGCCCGCGGGCGTCGGCAAGACCACCCTGGCCGTGCACTGGGCGCACCGCCGCCTCGACCGCTTCCCCGACGGGCAGCTCTACGCCGACATGGGCGGCACCGGGCCCGGCCCGGTCCTGGACCGGTTCCTGCGCGCCCTCGGCGCCCCCGACCTGCCTGCCGACCCGGCCGAGAAGCTCGCCCTCTACCGGAGCTGCACCGCGCGCCGGCGCGTCCTCGTCGTGCTCGACGGCGCCGAGAGCGCCGACCAGGTGCTGCCGCTGCTGCCCGGCGGGCCCGGCTGCCGCGTCATCGTCACCAGCGCCGACGCGCTCGACGACCTCGTCGCCCGGCAGGGCGCGCACCGGGCGTTCCTGCGGCCCCTCGCCGACGAGGCCGCCACCCGCCTGGCCGACCTGCTCGTCGGCGCGGCCCTCGGCCCCCAGGCGGTCGCCGACCTGGTCGGCACCTCGGGCGGCAACCCGCTGTCCCTCCGGCTCGGCGCCGCCCGCCTCCGCTCCAGCGCCGCCGCCTGACGCCCCGGCCCCGCGGCTCACCGTCCGTGCCCCAGCACCCCGGCCAGCGCCTCCGCGAGGGCCCGCGCCGACGCCGGGCCCGCCGCGGACCGCCAGGCGACATGCCCGTCCGGCCGCACCAGCACCGCCCCCTCCGGGCCGACCCCGTACTCCTTGGCCCACGTCGCGGACACGTACGGGGCCCGGGCCGATCCCCCCGCGTCCGGCGGCGCGGCGAGGTCGTCGGGGGCGATCTCCACCACCGAGAGGGAGGCGGTGAGGTGGGCGGACGCCGCGAGCCAGCCGCTGCCCGACGGGGTGAGCAGGGTGAAGCGGGGGCCGAGCAGGTCCAGGGTCGACAGGCGGCCGCCGGGGCCGGACAGCCAGACGTGCGGCGCCCGGTGCCCGGGACGCGCGGCGGGGACGTACGTGCGGTACGGGTCGGCGGGGGCGGGCGGCGCGGTGCCGTCGGGCAGCACGGCGGCGGAGTCGTAGGCGAACCCCAGCACCAGGCCCTCGTTGCTGCGCCGTCCCGCCTGCCGCTCGATCGCCTCCCGCATCGACAGCCGCCCCTCCATCATCTCGAAGGTGATCAGCGCGTTGTTCAGGCTCTCGTCCACGGTACGGACGGCCACGGGCCGGCGCTCGGCCTCGTAGGTGTCCAGCAGCGCCTCGCCCGCGGCGCCGCGCAGCACGGCGGCGAGCTTCCAGGCCAGGTTGTGCGCGTCCTGGATGCCGCAGTTCATGCCGAACCCGCCCTGCGGCGTGGCCACGTGCGCGGCGTCGCCCGCCAGGAAGACGGGCCCGGCGCGGAAGGCGGCGGCGACCTTGGCCTGCTGCAGCCACGGCATCACGCCGAGCAGCGTGACCGGCAGGTCCGGGACGCCGACGGCCGCGCGCACCGCCGCCAGGCACACCTCCTCGGTGAAGTCCGCCGGGCTGCCGCCCAGCTCGGGCTCGTAGCCGGTCTGCACCATCCAGCGCCGTTCGTGGTCCACGGCCTCCATGGCGCACGGCGGGTCGCGCAGGAACGACAGCGCGGCCCGCCGGTCGGGCGGCAGGAAGCCCAGGTCGGCCTCGAACATGATGCTGATCATGTGCCCGAGCGGCGGGGGGCCCTCGACGGCGATGCCGAGCGCGTCGCGCACGCCGCTGCGGCTGCCGTCGGCGGCGACCACGTACCGGCAGGTCACGGACGTCTCGCGGCCGCTCTCGTCGCGCAGGCCCGCCGTCACGCCGCCGGGGCCGGGCCGCAGGCCGGTCATGGTGACGCCGAACCGGATGTCGGCGCCGGGCAGCGACCCGGCGTGGCGGCGCAGGATCACCTCCAGCCGGTCCTGCGAGCACAGGAACGTGTACGTGGGGCTCTGCGGGGCGTCGCGGTCCAGCTCGGCGGCCGAGCGGACGAAGTCGGGCGCGGTCAGGGAACTGCCGACGCCCACCGCCAGGTACTCCTCGCGGGGCATGCCGGCGCGCTCGACCTCCTCCTGGAGGCCCCAGGCGCGCAGCAGCTCCATCGTCCTGGTGGTGATCAGGCGGGCCTTGGGGAAAATCGCCGTGCCCTCGTGCCTTTCCACCAGGAGCACCGATATTCCGTGGCGGGCGAGCTCAATGGCGGCGCACAGCCCGACGGGCCCGCCACCGACGACCAGAACTTCCGCATTGAGCTCATTCATGGCCCCAGAGTCATATATCGCGATTATTCAGGTCAATGCGCAGATATCTGCGTGATACAGGGGTGATATCGGGGCTTAGTAGCTTATGGGGAGAAGATCCAGTTGATCGATCCGGTGATTATCGAATTCCTGGAGAGATGATGCTCTTTGCCCCAGGATCCGTGGCCGTGGTGACGGGCGGGTCGCGCGGCATCGGCCGGGCCGTCGCCCTCGACCTGGCCCGCGAGGGCGCCCACGTCGTCGTGAACTACGCCCGCTCCGAGCACGACGCCAAGGAGGTCGCCGGCCTGATCACGGCGGAAGGCGGCAGCGCCGCCGCCGTACGCGCCGACGTCACCGACGAGGACGAGGTCAAGCGCCTCTTCCGCGACGTCCGCGCCGAACACGGCCGCCTCGACGTGCTCGTGACCAGCGCCGGAGTGACCCTGGACCGCTACCTCATCGCGATGAGCCTGGAGCAGTTCCGCACCCCCGTGGACACCAACCTCGTCGGCACCTTCCTCGCCTGCCGCGAAGCGCTCAAGATCATGCAGCACCAGCGGAGCGGGTCGATCGTGACGATCTCCTCCTCCAGCGGCCTCGACGGCGGCTTCCCCGGCCAGACCAACTACGTGGCGTCCAAAGGCGCGATCATCGCCTTCACCCACGCGCTGTCCAACGAGGCCGCCCCGCACGGGGTCCGCGCCAACGTCGTCGCCCCCGGCTTCGTCTCCACCGACATGACCCGCAAGGTGCCCGCCGACATCAAGAAGCGGTACGAGTCGCGCATCCGCCTGGGCCGCATGGGCCGCCCCGAGGAGATCGCCGCCATCGTCAGCTTCCTCGCCTCGGACAAGGCCTCGTACATGTCCGGCTCAGTGGTCGTCGCGCACGGCGGCGGCCTGCAGTGACCCGCCCCGACCAGCAGCAGCCCGGCGCACAAGGAGAACCCATGACCATCGACGAACTGCGGGCCAGGGCCGCGCAGCGGCAGCAGACCTGCAGCCAGATCAAGAAGATGATCGTCTCGCGGCTCGACCTGGAGATCGAACCCGGCTGGATCACCGACGACCAGCCCCTGTTCGGCCGCGGCCTCGAACTCGACAGCCTCGACGTGCTCGAACTGTACGTCGCCATCGAGGCCGAGTTCGGCGTCGCGCTCTACGACAGCGACATGGCCGTGTTCGGCTCGGTGTCCCGCCTCGCCGACGAGGTCGACCCCAGCCTGCGGGCCACGGCATGACGGTCGCCGAACAGGCGCCGCCCGTCTCCGGGCTGAATCACGACCAGATCCGCGCCGTCCTGCCGCACCGCTGGCCGATGCTGCTCCTCGACCGCGTCGGCAAGGTCGTCCCCGGCGTCAAGGGCACCGCCACCAAGAACGTCACCGGCACCGAGCTGTGGTTCCAGGGACACTTCCCCGGTGAGGCCGTCCTGCCTGGCGTCGTCATGGTCGAAGCCATGGCCCAGCTCGCCGGCGTCGTCTTCGCCCTGGCCGGCGCCAGCGAGATCAGCTACCTGGCGGGCGTCAGGGCGATGCGCTTCCGCCGCCCCGTCGTGCCCGGCGACCAGCTCGTGCTCACCGCCGAGCGCACCGGGGGCGGCGGCGGGTTCGCCGAATACCGGGTCTCGGCCCGCGTCGACGGCCAGATCGCCGCCGAAGGAAACCTCACCATCGCCGACCCGGCGAACCAACGTTCCGTGCGAAAGGTGTGAACATGGCAAGCGTCCTCGCGACCCGGCATCCGGAGGACACCGTCTACGGCCAGGTGGGCGACGTCACCGTACCGCTGCGCTTCTCCACCCTCGCGGGGGAGTACCAGGTGCTGCGCGAACGGGCGGCCGTGCTCGACCTCGGCGGGCACCGCCTCATCGAGATCACCGGCCCCGCCGCCGTGGACTTCGCCCAGCGGATCCTCGCCCGCGACGTGGAGTACCTGACCTCCGACCGCTGCATGATGAGCCTCGTCCTCGACGACTCCGGCCAGGTCGTCGACCAGGTCATCGCCTTCGGCAGGGAGGACGGCCTGCTCCTGGAGAGCTCCTGCGGCGCCGGCTCCAAGCTCCTGGACCACCTGAACGCCCACGCCGTCGACGGCGCCGAGATCACCGACCGCTCCGCCGAGCTGACCGTCATCGGCCTCGAAGGGCCCTACGCGTGGGGCGTCGTCGGCCGGCTCATCGACGGCGAGCTGGCCTCCCTGCCGTTCGAATCGGTCGTGGACGCCACCTGGGAGGACGTGGACATCGTCTTCGCCAGGACCGGCTACACCGGCGAGTACGGCTACCAGATGATCGTCCCGCGCGAGGCCGCGTCCCGCCTGTGGGCCGGAGCGCTGGAGCACGCCCAGGCCGCCGGGCAGGAGGCGCTGGAACTGGCCATGCTGGAGGTGCGCCAGCCGATCCCGCGCCACGAGGCCACCCCCGGCGCCACCGTGATCGAGATCGGCGCCAACTGGCTGGTCGACATCACCAAGGACGACTTCGTCGGACGCGAGGCCGTACTCGAGGCGTTCGAGAGCGGGGACGGGCGGCGCACGGTCGGCTTCACCGGCTGCGAAGGCGTCCCCGCGCCCGGCACCCGGGTGCTCGCCGGCGGCCAGGACGTCGGCGAGGTCGTCCACGCCGTCCACAGCACCGGCCTCGGCGCCACCCTCGGCCTGGCCCGCGTCGACCCCGAGCTCGCGGCGGCCGGACTGGACCTGACCGTCGGCGGCCTCGGCGTCACCACGCTGACCAGCCCGTACATCGTGCCCAAGAGCTGGAGCATCCCGATCATCTGATCGGCCGGTCACGCTGAGAAGGAGGCAGAGCATGGCGCTGCGGCCCGTCGTGGTCACCGGTCTGGGCATCATCTGCGCGGCCGGCAGGGACCCCGCGGAGTTCTGGACGCGGCTCACCACGGCCAGGGGCGGGCTCGCCCCCATCGAGGACCCGGCGTACGCCGTGTTCGCCGCCAGGCACGCCGGGCAGGTGCCCGACGCCTGGATCGACACCCAGCTCCCCGCCGGCGTCGAAGCCGGCGACCGTACCGCCAGGCTCGCCCTGGTCGCCGCCCGCCAGGCGATCGAACAGGCCGGCCTGCCCCTCCCGGACCCCGCACCCGGCCCCGGCCCTGGCTTCGGCTCCGGCGTCGGCGGGCCGGGCCCGGCGGGGCCCGATCCCGGGCGGTTCGGGATCATCCTCGGCAAGTGCCAGGCGACCCCCGGGCCGCAGGGGCGCTACCAGCCGATGCACCACACCGCCGACGTGGTCGCCCGGCGGCTCGGCCTCGGCGGCCCGCGCGTCCTGGTCTCCACCGCGTGCGCCGCCGGAGGCAACGCCGTCGGCCTGGCCCGCGACAAGATCCTCACCGGCGAGGCCGACGCCGTCCTCGCCGGCGGGGTCGACCCGCTCCTGTTCGGCACGTACGCGGGCTTCGCCGGGCTCCAGGCGCTCAGCACCGGGCCCTGCCGCCCCTACAGCCACTCCGACGGGCTCAACCTGGGCGAAGGCGCCGCGTTCCTGCTGCTGGAGCCGCTCGACCTGGCACTCGCCCGCGGTGCCACCCCGCTCGCCGAAGTCGCCGGCTACGGGCTGTCCGCCGACGCCTACCACGCCACCGCCCCCGACCCCACCGGCCGAGGCGGCGCCGGCGCCGTCCGCCGCGCGCTCGCCGACGCCGGGCTCACCCCCGCCGACGTCCACTACGTCAGCGGTCACGGCACCGGCACCCCGGCCAACGACGCCATGGAGGCCAAGGTCATGCGCCTGGTCTTCGGCGAACGCGCCCCCCAGGTGCCCACCAGCAGCATCAAGTCGTTCGTCGGCCACACCCTCGGCGCCGCCGGAGCCGTCGAGGCCGTCGCCTCCGTCCTCGCCCTGCGGCACGGCGTCGCGCCCCCCACGATCGGCTTCGACGACGACTCCCGCGCCGACCTCGACTACGTGCCCAACGACGCCCGCCCGATGACCATCGACACCGTCGTCTCCAACAACTACGCCTTCGGCGGCAACAACGTCTCCCTCGTGCTGACCCGGCCCCGCACCGGCGCCGGGCCCGGCCCGTCCGGCCAACCCCGCCCGCACGACCCGCCGGCCCGCCGCGACGCCGTCATCACCGGGCTCGGACCGGTCACCGGCGCGGGCACCGGCATCGCCGAGACCGCCGCGGCCATCACCGCCGGCCGCCGCGCCGACGGGCGCGCCCCCTCCTTGGAAGGCCGCACGTTCGCGCCCCGGTCGCTGTGGCGGCACATGAACCGGTTGTCCCGCCTGGCCATCGCCGCCTCCCGGCTCGCCTGGGAGGACGCCGGGCTCAAACTGCCCCGCCGGGCGCTCGACGACGTCGCGCTGGTCTTCGCCACCGGCGCCGGGTCCGCCGAGAGCACCGGCGGGTTCGACGACAGCATCGCGCTCAACCCCAACAAGCCCGCCGTGCTCAGCTTCTCCAACGTCGTCCTGAACGCCACCGGCGGCGCCGTCTGCCAGACGCTCGGGCTGCGCGGGCCCACCACGACCATCTGCAACGGCGCGGCGTCGGCGTCCATCGCCCTCGACTGCGCCCTGGAGATGATCGCCGCGGGCAAGGCCGACGTCGTCCTGGTGGTGGCCGCCGACGAAACCCCCGCTCCCCAGGCCACCGCCACCCCGGAGGGCGCGGGCTCCGCGTCCGCCGCCTCCGCTCCGTCCGCGCATTCGGGCTTTCCGTACGGGCTCCCGACCTCGGCTTCCGGTGCCGAGGGGGGCGTACCCGGGGTCGCGGGCGGTGAGGGGGCTTCCGGGCCTGTGGCTCAGGGAGCCGGGTCGGGGGCGGTGGCGTTCGTGGTGGAGTCCGCCGAGCACTGCGCCCAGCGTGGCGGCAGGCCGTACGCGCGGGTGGCCGGGACGCGGCACGTGGCGGGCGAAGGGGCCGAGCCGGTGGCGCGCAGCCTGGAACTGCCCGGTGCGGCGCCCGGCCTGGTCGTCGGCGCCGCCACCGGGCTGCCGCGCGACGCCGAGGAGGCGGCGGCGGTCCGGGCACGCATGCCGGACGCGCTCCTCACCGCCTCGGCGGCCCTGATCGGCGACTGCCAGTCGGCGACCGGCGCCATGAACATCGCCCTGGCGGCCCTCGCCGTCCGCGACGGCATCACCCCCGCCCTGGCCGGAGCCTCCGGTCCGGAGGTTGCCGGGTCCTCTGGCGGTGAGGCGGCCGGCGGGCCGTATGTCGCGGGGCCGGAGCTGGCCGGGGCGGTGGAGCGGGCGGTGGCGCTGACGGCGGCGCACGACTCCGTGCGCGGGGCCGTACTGCTGGAGGCGGTGTGAGCGAGAGGCCGTTCGACGTGGCCGAGACGGACAGGCTGCTGACCACGACCAGGTCGGTGCGTCGGCGGCTGGACCTGGACCGGCCCGTGCCGCGCGAGATCGTGCGGGAGGCGCTGGAGGTGGCGGTCCAGGCGCCGACCGCGAACAACCACCAGAACTGGCGCTGGCTGGTGATCACCGAGGCGGGCGTCAAGGAGAAGCTCGCCGAGATGATCCGCTCGTCGTGGACGTTCCACCGCAACGACATGTGGACCAACGCGGGCCGGCGGCGCAACGACGCGCAGGCCCGGCGCAACTTCGACTCGGCGCGGGCGCTGACGGAGACGATCGCGGCGGTGCCCGTGCTGGTGATCCCGTGCGTGCTGGGCCGGCCGCCGGACATCGCCGAGATCAACGCCCGCTGGCGGGAGCGCATGGCGAGCAAGGTCGCCGAGGACCCCGGCCACCTGGTGCAGCACGGCGAGACGCGGGCCAGCATCTTCTACGGCTCGATCTTCCCCGCGATCTGGTCCTTTCAGCTCGCCCTGCGCAGCCGGGGCCTCGGCAGCACGATCACCTGCCTGCACGTGCCGCACGAGCGGGAGACCGGGCGGCTGCTCGGCATCCCGTCCGGGGTCACGCAGGTGTGCATGATCCCCGTCGCCTACACGCTGGGTGACGGCTTCCGCCCGGCGGCCCGCTACAGCGCCGGTGAACGCACCTATTGGGAGAGGTGGGGGCAGTGACCCGACCCGAGCAGCCCGACGTCGTCATCGTCGGCGGGGGCATCGCCGGCGCCTCCGCCGCCTGCAAGCTGACCGCCGGCGGGTTGTCGGTGGTGCTGCTGGAGAAGCAGGCGACCTACCACGATCTCGTACGCGGCGAGTGGCTGGCGCCGTGGGGGATCGTGGAGGCGCAGCGCCTCGGCGTGGACGACTGCTTCTCGGCCGGTGGCGCCTGGGAGATCCGCGAGTGGATGACCTGGGACGAGGCCGTCACCGAGGACGAGGTCGAGGCGGTGGACATGACCCGGTTCATCCCGGGTGTCGGCGGCCCGATGTCGTTCCCGCATCACGCGGTGTGCGCGCTGATGGCCGAGCAGGCGGTGGCGGGCGGCGCCCGGCTGGTGATGGACGCGGCGAGGATCCGCGTCGTCGCCGGCGAGCGGCCCGTCGTCACCTACCGGACGGAGGAGGGCGAGCACGAGCTGCGCCCCCGCCTCGTGCTCGGCGCGACGGGACGCGGCTGCACCGTGGGCCGCCAGATCGGCGTCACCATGCGCAACTCCATGCACCACTGGGGCGGCGGCATGATGGTCGAGGGCATGGACGGCTGGCCGCCGGACGTGCAGGCGATGGGCACCGAGGGCGACGTCATGTTCATGGTGTTCCCGCAGGGCTACGGCCGGGCCCGCCTCTATCTGAACTTCCCCGTGGCCAACAAGCACCGCTACCGGGGCCCGGGCGGCGTGGAGCGGTTCCTGGCCGCGTACGCGCTGAAGTGCCTGCCCGACCGCGGCAGGGCGGTGACCGGGGCCAGGCCCGCGGGCCCGCTGTCGGTGTGGCCGTCGGTGTCGAGCGTGCCGGAGGGGCCGCCGCTGACCGACGGCGTCGTGCTCATCGGCGACGAGGCGGGCAACGCCGACACGGTGCTCGGCACCGGCCTGTCGTGCGCCATGCGTGACGCCCGTACCGTGTGCGACATCCTGCTGGCCTCCTCCGACTGGTCCCCGGCGGCGTTCGAGCCGTACGTGAAGGAGCGGGGCTCGCGGCTGGAGCGGCTGGACTTCGGCGCGTCCATCATCAGCAGGCTGCACGTGGAGTTCGGGCCGGCCGCGGTGGAGCGCAGGCGGCGGGTCCGCAGGCTGATGGCGCGCAACTTCGCCGCCCAGGTGACCGGGCTGCTCAACATGGTCGCGCCCGAGGACGTACCGGAGTTCGGCTTCAGCGAGTTCTTCGCTGAGCGCCTGTTCAGGGAGACCGCATGACCGAGAAGAAGACCGTAAGCGTCAACGACATCGAGCTCGCCTACATCGACGAGGGGGAGGGCGACCCCGTCATCCTCCTGCACGGCTTCCCCGACTCCTCCTACCTGTGGCGGCACCAGATCCCGGCGCTGGTCGATGGCGGCTTCCGCGTGATCGCGCCGGACCTGCGCGGGTTCGGCGACTCCAGCAAGCCGCAGGAGGCCGAGGCGTACGGCATGCAGACGATCGTCAACGACGTCGTGGCGCTCACGCTCAAGCTCGGGATCAAGCGCCCGCACCTGGTCGGTCACGACTGGGGCGCGGCGATCGCGTGGATGTACGCCTTCCTCATGCCGCGCAGGCTCGACCACCTGGTGGTCCTGTCGGTCGGGCACCCGGGCGTCTTCGCCACGCCGTCGCTGGAGCAGCGGGCGGCCTCCTGGTACATGCTCTTCTACCAGTTCCCCGGCGTGAGCGAGGAGCTGCTGCGGCGCAACGGCTGGCGGCTGTTCAAGGAGATCATGGGCCGCGACGGCGACTACGACCGCTACCTGCGCGACCTGGCCCGGCCGGGCGCGCTCACCGCCGGGCTCAACTGGTACCGGGCCAACCGCTCGCCGGAGGCCGAGCTGCGCCCGGCCCGGCCGTTCCCGCCCGTGTACGCGCCGACGCTCGGCATCTGGGGCGCGGGTGACAAGGCGCTGCTGGAGGAGGGCATGACCGCCTCCGGCAAGTACGTGAAGGGCCCCTGGCGCTACGAGCGGATCGAGGACGCCGGTCACTGGCTGCCCCTGGACGCCCCCGACGAGGTCAGCAAGCTGCTGCTCGGTTTCCTCGGCACCGAGCGGCCCGCGCACGAGGAGCGGCGCCCCCGGCGCCGGCTCTAGAGGGGACGGCACATGCTCGGCTATCTCTTCCCCGGGCAGGGGACGGTCCGCGTCGGCATGGGCGCCTGGCTGCGCCGCAGCCCGGCGGCCCGGCGGCGGCTCGACGAGGTCGACGCGCTGCTGGCGCGGCCGATCTCGCCGCTGTGCGCGCGGGGGCCGCTGGACCGGCTGGTCGCCACCGAGCACGCCCAGATCGCGGTGACGGCGTGCAACCTGGCGGCGCTGGCCGTGCTGGACGAGGAGGGGTACGAGCCCGCCGTCGTGGCCGGGCACAGCGTGGGCGAGCTGAGCGCGCTGCACGCGGCGGGCGCCCTGGACCTGGCCGCGACCGTGCGGCTGGTCGAGCTGCGGGCCCGGCTGATGGCCGGGGTGGCCGCGTCGGGCGGGATGCGGGCGGTGATGGGCCTGCCGGTGGAGCGGGTCGAGGAGCTGGCCGGGGCCGCGTCGGAGCCGGGGGAGCCGGTCGTCGTGGCGCTGGAGAACGCGCCCGGCCACGTGGTGGTGTCGGGCGCGCCGCCCGGCCTGGACCGGCTGGCCGGGCTCGCCCCCGACGTCAAGATCGTGCCGCTGAAGGTGGGGGACGCCTTCCACTCGCCGCTGATGGCCGGGGCCGAGGCCGCGTGGGCGGCGGCGGTGGCCGGGGCGCCGCTGCGGCAGCCGCGCGTCCCCGTCGTCCCGAACGTCACCGGCGAGCCCACCACCGACGTGGACGTTCTGCGCCGCGCCCTGGTCGCCCAGCTCACCGGCCGGGTCCGCTGGACCGCCACGATGGCGGCGGTCGCACCGCTCGCGCCGTCCCTCGTCGAGGTGGGCGACAGCAAGGTGCTCGCCGGGCTGGCCCGCCGCGCCGGGGTGCGCTGCCTGAGCATGGCCGACCCGGCCACGCCGCGACGCCTGGCCAAGGGGGTGGCGGCGTGAGGCGGTGGGGCAGCGCGATCGTCGGCCACGCCGGGCTCGGCGGCCCGCGCGACCTGGTCGCCGGCATGCCGCTGGAGGTCGTCTTCACCCGCGCCGAACGGGTCAGGTCGGGCGGGCGGACGCTGCAGCGCTGGGCGGGCCGGCTGGCCGCCAAGCGGGCGGTGCTGCGCCTGCTCGGGCTGCCGGCGGACGCCGAGCGGCTGGGCCAGGTGGAGATCCTGCCGCTGCCGACCCCGGCCTGCGCCGCGGACGCGGCCTGCCGTGACGGGCATCCGCCGTCGGTGCGCCTGCTCGGCGACCTGCCGGCGCTGGCCGCGTCCGTGCCCGGGTGGATCCGGGTGTCGGTCAGCCACACCGACCTGCGCGCCCTGGCCCTGGCCGTCCGCACCCCCCGCCTCCCCGAGGACGGGTCCCGGACCGAGCGGACAACCCGCCTCCGCGACGAATCCCGGACCGAGCCCACGACCCGCCTGCCCGAGGACGAGGCCCGGGCCATGCGGACGAACCGGCTGATCGAGGGCGGGGGCCGCTGATGGACGCCAGGAAGCTCGCCGAGGCGCATCTGGAGGCGTGGGGGTCCGGTGACGCCGAGGCCGTCGCGGCCACCGCCGCCACCTACGCCGATCCCGACACCGGGGCCCCGCTGGCCGGGGAGGCGCTGGCCGCGCACGCCGCCGCCACGCTGTCCCGCTTCAGGAACGCCCGCTTCGACGTGGAGCGCGTCACCGGCGACGAGGGCGCCGCCGCCGTGTCGTGGCGGCTGACCGCCGACCACCGCGAGCCGTACCTGGGCATGCCCGCGACCGGCGGCGCCGTCGCCGTCGACGGCGTCGACCTGGTCACCGCCGGCGCGGACGGCCCGCACGTGCGGCGCACGTTCGACCGGCTCGCCCTCGCCGCGGCGCTCGGCCACACGGCCCGCTTCACGCCCGGCTCCGACGGGACCCGCGAGTTCGGCGTGAGCGCCAGGGCCGCCACCGGCCGCACCGAGCGGCCCGGCGCGCTCGTCCTGACCTGGCTGGAGATCCGCGACGACGCCGAGGCCGCCGACGTGGACCTGCTCAGCGTCGAGATCGTCAAGTCGCTGCGTGCCACGCGCGGCTTCCTCGGCGTGACCACGTTCGACGTCGGCGGGCGCAAGTTCACGCTGAGCGCCTTCGACCGGCCCGAGTCGATGCGCGCCGTGCACGCCCGGCCGCACCAGCGGGCCATGCGCCGCTTCTTCAGGAGCGGCCTGTGCACCCGCGTCCACACCAGCGTCTGGTACCCCGCCTCCGCGCGGGACTACGCCCGCTGCCCGACGTGCGAGCAGGTCGTCGCCTCGGGGGCGGCCTGCGGGTGCGGCTGGACCCCCGACGACGCCCCGACGCTGTGACTGGAGCCACGATGAGGGAATTCACCACCGAGCACCGGCTCGGCGACGCGGACACCGCCGTGGTGTTCATGTCCGCGCTGTTCGCCGGCGGCTGGATCTGGGACCACCCCTACCGCAGCCTGGAGCGGGCCGGCGTGCCGGTGCTGCGCACGAACGAGCCGATCTGCGGCCTGGACCGGCGGCTGGCCGGCTCCATCGAACGGCTCGGCGACGCGCTGCTCGACGCCTGCGACGCCGCCGGGGCGGACGGCCAGGTCGTCGTCTGCGCCAACTCCCTCGGCGGCCTGGTCGCGATCGACCTGGCGGGCCGCCGCCCCGACCGGGTGCGCGGCATCGTGGTGAGCGGCGCCCCCGGCCTGTCCGCCGACCCCGACGTCGGCCTGAGCTTCGACCGGCGCGGCAGCATCCGGCCGACCGGCGAGGACTTCGGCCGCCGCATGGTCGCCGCCCTGTTCCACGAGGGCTGCCACTTCTCCGCCGAGCGCATGGCGGAGGCGGGCGAGCTGCTGGCCCGCCCCGAGTCGATGGTGTCGATGGCGCGCAGCCTCAAGGCCACCCGCGCCTACCGGGTGCCGCCCGCGCTGGACAAGGTGACCTGCCCGGCCCTGTACGTGTGGGGGCGGCACGACAGGATGACGCCCGTGGCGCCGTGGGCGGAGGCGCTGGCCGGGCGCGACGGGCACGAGCTGCTGCTCGTCGAGGACAGCGGCCACATCCCGATGGTGGAGCGGGCCGAGGAGTACACGGCGGCCCTGACGTCCTTCGTCGCGGGGACCGGCGCGGGGACCGGCGCGGGGACGCTCGCGTGAGCGCGCCGGCCGTCCTGCTGGGCGTGGACATCGTGGAGGCCGACCGGCTGGCCGCGGCCGTCGGCCGGGGCGGGCACCTGCTGGCCCGCCACGTCGCCACCGCCGCCGAGCGGAGCCTGGGAGCCGGCCCGGTCGCCGTCTCGGTCAAGGAGAGCCTGATCAAGGCCGTCGGCGGCCGGCCGCCCGGCTTCACCTGGCACGACTTCGAGGCCGTGAAGGAGTCCCCGGCCGCGTGGGCGCGCCCGCTGCTGGACGAGGCGGCCTGCGAGCTGGCCGACTCCACCGGGCTCCCCCTGACGGGCGGGGCGGCGTACCGGGTGAGCGGCGCCAGCGCCCGCGCGGCCCTGCTCCGGCTGGCAGCTCCGGAGAACGCCCCCGAGAAGGCTCCAGCGGCCGCCGCCGGGAGCAGCTCCCCCGGCGGCGCGCCCCGGTCCCGGACCGTGGCCGCCGCCGCCCGGTGGGGCGAGGGCGGCGGCGTGTTCGTGTCGCTGGCGATCGTCTACCTGGCCGAGAAGGGGAACGCATGTCCGTGACGAGAACCGTCCGCCCCGGCGAGCCGATCCAGCGCGCCCTCGACGAGGCGGGCCCCGGCGCCCGCATCGTCCTGGAGGAGGGCACGTACCGGGAGAGCGTCTGGATCAGGCACCCCGGCGTGACGCTGACCGGAGCCGGGGCCGGGCGCACGGTGCTGGAGCCCGGCGGCGGCGGCCCGGCCGGCGTCCCCCGGCTGCACGACGCCGCCGAGGACGTGGTCAGCGGCGTCACCGTGTACGGCGAGTCCGCCGGCGGCGTGCGCGTCGAGGCGCTGAGCGTGCGCGGCTTCTCCGGCGCGGGCGTCTACGCCCACACCGTCGCCGGGGTGAGCGTGCGGGACGCCGAGCTGCGCGGCAACGCCGTCTGGGGCGTCTACCTGCGCGAGTCCACCGGCTGCCGGGTGGTGCGCTGCCACGCCTCCGGCAGCCAGTACGGCGGCGTCGCGCTCAGCTTCTGCCCCCGCTCCGACGCGGAGATCACCGGCAACGAGTGCACCGGCAACGCCTTCGGCGTCTTCGTCGACAACTCCTCGCAGGCGCGCGTGACGGGCAACTCCTGCCACGGCAACGCGATCGGCATCCTGCTGCTCAACCAGGTGTACGAGGGCGAGCCCGAAGGCGGCGTGCGCGACTGCCTCGTCTCCGGCAACGACCTGTACGGCAACGTGCTCGCCGCGGGCGCCGAGCCGGACGGGCTGGGCGCGGCCGGGCCGCCGATCTCCGGCGTCGGCCTCGCCCTGATCGGCGCGCACCGCGTCACCGTCGTCGACAACCGCATCCACGACAACCACCCCAGCGGCGAGTCGGTGATGGGCGCCGGGCTCGTCCTGGGCTCGTCCAAGGACTTCGGCGGCGACGACGTCGACGGCTGCCACCTGCTGTGGAACCGGGTCACCGGCAACAGCCCGCTGGACTACCAGCTCGGCGCCGACCCCGCCCGGCAGGTGTACGCGGGCAACACGGCGGGCAAGGGCGACCCGCAGGACGCGCCCGGGTGGCGGCGATGACGGCCGCACTCGCCTGCCGGGGCCTCGGCAAACGCTACGGCGACCTGGTCGCCGTGGACGACGTGGGCTTGTCCATCGCCCCCGGGCAGGCGTACGGGCTGCTCGGCCCGAACGGAGCCGGCAAGACCACCACGATCTCCATGCTCGTCGGCCTGCTCCGCCCCGACGCCGGCGAGGTGCTGGTCGGCGGCGTCGACCTGGCCCGCGAGCCGCTGCGCGCCAAGGCGCGGATCGGCTACGTCCCGCAGGAGATCGCCCTCTACCCGGAGCTGACCGGGCGGGAGAACCTGCGCTTCTTCGGCCGCCTGTTCGGCCTGCCCCGGCGTGGCCTGGCCGCCCGCGTCGACGAGGTGCTCGACCTGATCGGCCTGGCCGACCGGGCCGACGGCAAGCTCGGCGCCTACTCCGGCGGCATGAAGCGGCGCGTCAACATCGGCGCCGCCCTGCTGCACCGCCCCCAGGTGCTCATCCTGGACGAGCCGACCGTCGGCGTCGACCCGCAGAGCCGCAAGGCCATCCTCGACGGCCTCGAACGCCTCGTCGCCGACGGCATGGCGCTGCTGTACACCTCCCACTACATGGAGGAGGTCGAGCGCGTCTGCGACCGGGTGGCGATCATCGACCACGGCCGCATCGTCGCCGACGGCACCCGCCGCGAGCTGGTCTCCCTCGTCGGCGGCGCGGACACCGTGGAGCTGGTGCTGGACGGCGACGTCGCCGCCGCGTTCGGGAAGCTGCGCGCGGTCGAGGGCGTGAGCGAGGCCGCCAGGACCGGGGAGTCGTCCGTGCGGCTGCTCGCCGACGGCGGGCGCTACCTGCTGCCATCGCTCATCACCGCCGTGGAGGGACATGCCACCGTGACCGCCGCCCAGGTCGTCGAGCCCGACCTGGAAGCCACGTTCCTGCACCTCACCGGCACCACCTTGCGGGACTGACATGGGGCGGGCCCTGCTCACGGTGAGCGCGCACGAGCTGCGCACGAGGCTGCGCGACGGCACCGCGATCGTCATCGCGCTGATCGTCCCCGTCACGCTGGCCACGCTGTTCGGGCTGGCGCTCGGCGGTGACGACCCGCCGCTGCGCGCCACCATCGGCCTGGTCGACCTGGACGGCGGCGAGTTCCCGGCGAGCGTGCGCCGCGAGGTGGCGGGCGCCGAGGAGCTGAAGGGCAGCGTGACGCTGCGCGACCTGCCGGACGGCGGGGAGGCGCGGCGGGCGCTCGACGCCGGCGAGATCGGCGCGGCCATCGTCTTCCCCGCCGGGTTCAGCGCCCGCGTCGGCGCGGGGGAGGGCGGCGACGTCACCGTCCTCACCTCGGCCGGATCGCCGCTGGCCGGCGTGGTCGCGGGCGCGGTCGTGGACCGCATCTCCGCCGTCGTGGACGCCAGGACGCTGGCCGTGCGGGCCGCGCTGCTCGCCGGGGTGCCCGGCGACGAGGTCAAGGAGCTGGTCGAGCGCAACGGCGCCGCCGGTCCCGCGCTCGCGCTCACCGGCGACCCGCTGGCCGGCGGCAAGGTGGACCTGGCCGTCTACTACGGCTCCGGCATGGCGGCGCTGTTCGCCTTCTTCGTCGTCGGCGCGTCCTTCCGCAGCCTGCTCACCGAGCGCAAGCTCGGCACCCTCGACCGGATGCGCGCCGGGCCGCTCGCCGCCTGGGTGCCGGTCGCGGGGAAGGCCGTCGTCGGGTTCGGGCTGGCGATGGTCAGCGTCTGCGCCACCTGGGCGTCCGGCACGCTCATCTTCGGCTCCTCCTGGGGCGACCCGCTCGCCGTGCTGACCGTGCTGACCGCGCACGTGCTCGCCGCCGCCGCGATCACCATGCTGGTCGCCGCCCGGGTCAGGACCGACGCCCAGGCCGACGGGGTGATCATGGTGATCTCGTTCGTGGCGGCGTTCCTCGGCGGCAGCCTCGTACCCCTGCACAGCCTGCCCGGCCCGCTGCAGACGGCGGCGCTGCTCACCCCCAACGGCTGGACCGCCACGGCGCTGGCCGAGCTCGCCGGGTCCGGCGCGGGCGTGGCCGCCGTCGCGGGCCCCGTCGCCGTCCTGCTGGCGATCGCGCTCGGCGCGGGCGGCCTGGCCGTCCTCGGCCTCAGGAAGGGGATGCTGCTGTGACGCCCCCGCAGGCACCGCACCGGCCCAGGCCGGTGGCCGCGCTCGTGGCCGCCAACCTGCGCAGGCACGCCCGCGACCGCACCGGCCTGTTCTTCATGGTGATCATGCCGTTCGTGTCGATCCTGTTCGTCGGCATGGCGTTCGGTGGCGGCGGCTCCGGCAAGCTGCCCGTCGGCGTCGTCGCCGAAGGCTCCGACCCCGTCACCGCCGCCCTGCTCGCCGAGCTGCGCGCGCACGCCGACCTCGACGTGCGCGCCATGACGGATACGGACGACGTACGCTCGGCCGTGCGGTCGGGGGAGCTGGCCGCCGGGCTGATCATCGGGCCCGGCGCCGGCCGCCTCGACCTCGTCATGACCCAGGCCAACGGCAGCGGCCTGGCCGCCCGCGGCGCCGTCGACGGCGCGGTCGCCAAGGTCGCCGCCGTCCTGGAGGCCACCCGCGCCGTCCGGGCCGCGGGCGCCACCGCCGAGGAGGCCGCCGCCCACGTACGCCGGGCGCAGGCCGAGTCGGGGCGCGTCGGCGTGACCGGCACCGCAACCGGCAGCGGCGACCCGGGCGGCTTCGCCTACACCGCCCCGGCCAACCTGCTGCTGTTCACGTTCATCAACTCGATGGCCGTGGCCGCCGCGCTCGTGGAGAGCCGCCGGCTCGGCATGCTGCAGCGGGCGCTCACCGCGCCCGTGACCCGCCGGTCGGTGCTGCTCGGCGAGGCCGTCAGCCGCCTGATCGTCGCGCTCGCGCAGGCGGCGCTCATCGTCGTGGTCAGCGCGCTGCTGTTCGGCGTCTCGTGGGGCGACCCGGTCGGCGTGGCGGCGGTCGTGGGCGTGTTCGCGCTCGTCGCCACCGGCGCCGCGATCCTCACCGGCACCCTGCTCAGCTCGCCCGACCAGGCCCCCGCGATCGGCCCGCCGCTCGGCGTCGTCCTCGGGATGCTCGGCGGCTGCCTGTGGCCGCGCGAGTCCTCGCCGGACGTGCTCAACGCGATCGGCCACCTGTTCCCGCACGCCTGGGGCATGGACGCGCTGCTGCGGCTCGCCGAGCCCGGCACCGGCCTCGGCGCGGTGCTGCCGCAGCTCGGCGTGCTCGCCGGGATGGCGGCCCTCCTGCTGTCCGCCTCACTTGTCCTGTTCAGCCGCCGCACGCCGGCGTGAGAGAAGGAGTGACGACCATGTCCATGACAGCGCTGTTCACCGGCAGGTCCGCCTCCGACGGCGGGCACGAGACCGACGTCTACCACTACGCGGCCCGCAAGGGAGCCATCGAGGCCGTCGACGTGGCCGCCGCCGACCTGGGCATCGACGTCCACCTGGTCAGCCAGGCCGTCCAGCACCTGGTGGAGAACCGGCTGCTGCGCGCCGACGCCGCCACCATCGGCCGGTACGTGCCCGTCGACCCCGATCTCGCGGTCGCCTCGCTGGTCTCCTCCGTCGAGCGGGAGATCTACCGGCGGCGCGAGCTCATCGACCAGATCCGCGAGGGCGTCGGCTTCCTCGGCGGCGGCGACGCCGCCCGCAGCACCGTGGACTACCTCGTCGGCGACCTGGAGGTGCGTGGCTTCCTCAAGACGGCCGGTGACGCCTGCCGGGACGAGCTGCTCGTGCTCCAGGCCGGGATCGGCGAGGCGGGCGACCTGTCGCAGATGTACCTCGTGCTGGTCGCCAGGGGCGTGACCGTGCGCGTCATCTGCCAGCACCGCAGCCGCGCCGACGTGGCCACCCGGCTGGCGATGAAGCGGCTCACGGACGCCGGGGTCGAGGTCTACACCGTCAGCAACGTGCCCCGCTCGGCGATCGTCTTCGACCGCTCGCTCGTCGCCCTGTTCGGCGACGGCGACGGCGACGTGTCACTGGCCCGGGTGCGCAACCAGGGGATCGCCCGGTTCTTCCTCGACATGTTCAACCACCTGTGGGAGAGCGCGACCCCGCTGGAGGGCGTCGAGTTCGGCTACGGCACCGTCGCCGACGACCTCCAGCAGTCCATCGCCGCCCTCATGGCCAAGGGCTACACCGACGAGGTGGTGGCCAGGAAGCTCGGCATGTCGGTGCGCAGCTGCCGCCGCCACATCGCCACGCTCATGCGCGACCTGGACGCCACCAGCCGCTTCCAGGCAGGGGTGGAAGCGGCCAGGAAGTTCCTCAAGACGGGCTGAAGGGGGCCTGAGCGCCCGTGGCGACGACCACGCCGGCCAGGTCGCGGGCCCGCTCCACGACCAGGTCGAGCCCGAGCACCAGATCCTCGAACGGCATCCGGGCGTCCAGGCAGATCCGGACCGTGCTGTTGGCGTCCTCCGCGTCCAGGCCGATCGCCGTCAGCACGTGCGACGGCTCCTGCGACCCTGAGTTGCACGCCGACCCGGTGGCCAGCGCCACCGACGACAGGCTCGACACCAGGCTCTCCCCGCGCACGCCGGGCAGCACCACGCTGAGCACGTGCGGCACGCCGTGGCGCGGGTCGCCGTTGACCCGCACGCCCGGCAGCCCCGCCCGCAGCATGTCCAGCGCGGTCGCGCGCAGCTCGGCGGCCCGCGCCCGCTCGGCCTCCAGCCGGGCCAGCGCCAGCTCGCACGCCTTGCCCAGCCCCACCACCAGGTGCGCCGGGATCGTCCCGCTGCGCAGCTCGTACTGGCCGCCGCCGAACATCACCGGCCGCAGCCGGTGCCGGATCTCCGGCCGCACGTACAGCGCGCCGACGCCCTTCGGGCCGCGGATCTTGTGCCCGGAGATCGACAGCGTGTCGGCCGCCGCCTCCCGCACCCGCATCGGGATCCGCCCGGCCGCCTGCGCCGCGTCCACGTGCAGCAGCGCGCCCGCCTCGTGGCAGAGCGCGGCCAGCTCCGCCACCGGCTGCACGGTGCCGATCTCGCTGTTGACCCACGCGGCGGTCGCCACCCGCGAGTGCAGGTCGAGCCGCCCGGCCAGGTGCTCCAGGTCGATCCGGCCGTCCGGGCCGACCCGCATCATTCGCACGTCCACGCCGCGCCCGGCCAGCGCCCGGCCGATCGCCAGCGACGACTTGTGGTCCGTCGGGCAGAACAGCCCGTTGACGGGCGCCCGGTCGTCGTGGCCGAACACGCCGAGCAGCGCCAGGTTGTTGCTCTCGGTCGCGCCCGAGGTGAACACCACGTCGCCAGGGTCGGCGCCCAGGAGCGCCGCCACCGACGCGGCCGCCTCGTCCACCGCCCGCCTGGCCCGCTTGCCCAGCACGTGCGGGGACGACGGGTTGCCGTACTCCTCGCGCAGGAACGGCAGCATCGCGTCCAGGACCTCGTCGTCCACCCGCGTCGTCGCGCAGCCGTCCAGATAGATGACCTTCATGGCGTCAGCTCCCGAACGTGCTGACGGTGACGAGCTTGCCGTAGATCTCCTCGGCGGACATCTCGCCGCTGCCGCCAGGATCGGCGATCACCACCCGCATGCCCGGCAGCTCGTACAGGTTGAGCGCGATGTCCACGCCCGTCTGCACGGGCATCAGGCACTCGCCCGGCGCGAAGATCAGGATGGCCCGGTAGCCCGCCCGGTACACCTCGGAGACCATCTCGGTGATCTCGCCGGCGCAGCCGGTGATGCCGCAGCTGATGAGCGTGCGGTAGTTGCCGTCGGCGTCGAGGAAGGCCACCTCGCTGTCGCCGTTCCCCGAGTCGAGGTAGCGCTTCTCCAGCCGGCCCTGCTTGACCAGCCGGTCGGCGGCCTTCTGGAAGCGGTACTTCAGCCACGTCTCCGGGAACGCCAGCGGGTGCTTCCTGCTCGGCAGCACGTCCTCGGCCGACAGCCCGGCCTCGCGCAGGATCTTCTCGTACGAGCCGGGCAGCTCGGCGAAGCCGGCGAAGAACTCCGCGCGCAGCTCGGAGGCCGGGCGGCCCGCCGACGGCACGTACTGCCAGTCGTTGACGAGCAGCAGCAGCCGGGTGTCGACGCCGGCGGCGGCGTAGTCGCGCAGCAGCCCGGCCGACAGCTGCCAGGTGTAGCCGGGGAAGATGCCGACGCGGCCGGCGATCCGGCGGCGCATCGTCTCGTCCGCCTGCTCCTCGATGACGCCCGGGACGAGCCGCCCCGACGCCGCGTCCTCGAACAGCATGAAGTGGCCGCCCATGACGACCAGGTTGGCGAGGTCCTCGCCGGGCAGTTCGCGTGCTATCGCGTCGCGGAGCTCCCGCTCCGAGGCGACCAGGCGCTGTGACCTGGTCACCTGGCCGGTGGATGCGTGGTTCATGGTCTCACTCCGAGTGTGCCTGGTTCTGGTGAAGGCGCCCCTGGGCCAGCCGGGAGGCCAGCGCGCCCAGCGGTGCGGGCCCGGCGAGCTGGTTGAGGGTCAGACCCTCCCAGCCGCGCCGCGCGAGCTCGGCCAGCACCTGCGGGATGCGCAGGACCTGGCCTCCGGCGAGGGTGTAGCTGTCGGAGAGATCGAGGGGGCCGAGGCCGTGCGCCTCCCGCACGGCGTCGGCCAGGGCGCGGGCGGCGGGGCCGGCGTGACCGTGCCACGTCTCCAGCGGGACGGGGGCGGGCGGCGCGCCCGCCGGGGCGAACCCGGCGATCCGGGCCGCCTCGCCGAGCGTCGGACCGGGCGCGCCCTCTTGTGACGCGCGGGCGTCGCAGGTGAGGACCAGCGCCTCCATGCCGCGCAGGAACCGCTCGACGTCGCCGGCGTCCATGACGGACGAGGCGGCGTGCAGCGACAGGGCGACCGCGTCGCGCCACTCGTCCACCCGCAGGTACGTGTCGTCGCCGTGGTGCGCCCACGCCCACGGCACCGGGTTCCAGGTGAAGGCGGTGCGCCGGCCGCCGTACTCGCGGGTGCGCTGCTTGATGAAGTTGATCTCCGAGCCGAGCCGTACGGCGACGCCGCGCCGCGACCCCTCCCGCGACACCATCTCCACGACCTTGTCGTAGGGCACGTACGCGTGCTCCCCGGCCCGCCCGTACGCGGCGGCCACCCGGCGCAGCAGCTCGCCGAACGAGGGGTCCCCCGCGCAGCTCACCCGCACCAGCATCGGCGAGAACATGCACGTCAGCACGTCGGGGCACGGGTGCGACTCACGGTTGCTGACGAACGCCAGGTGCGCCACGTCCTCACGCCCGGTGTAGAGGGCCGCCATCGCCGTGTAGGCGGCCACGTGCACCAGCGACGGCCACACGCCGTGCCGGGCGGCGATCCGCCGCGACGCCGCCAGCATCGGCGGCGAGATCAGCGTCGCGTGCCCGGCCGGAGGGCCGTCTGCC
Organism: Nonomuraea sp. ATR24; assembly: GCF_041950485.1. Lineage (NCBI taxonomy): Bacteria > Bacillati > Actinomycetota > Actinomycetes > Streptosporangiales > Streptosporangiaceae > Nonomuraea > Nonomuraea sp. ATR24. The sequence goes on along the minus strand of NZ_JBGNUU010000008.1, from coordinate 198,813 downwards.
CGCTCGGTCCGGCGCGCCGCGAACGGGTCGGCCGGCAGCACGCCGACCTCCTCCTGCCAGTACGCCATCGCGCGTGACGCCACGATGGCGGCGTCCGCCGACGCCTCGTGGCGGGCCAGGTCGGCGGGCTGGTGGCGGACCGGCGGCAGCGCGGCCGGGCGCCGGGCGACGGCCCCCGCGCTCTGCGTGCGCAGCTCCCGCTTGATCTCCCCGAGCGTCCACATGTCGACCGCCAGGTGGTTGAACACCAGCACGCAGTGCCGCGGCGCCCCGCCGGAGGTGATCAGGCACGCCCGCACCGGCCACTCCCCGGCCAGGTCGAACGGCCGCGTGCTGAGCTCCTCGACCACCTCGGCGGGCGTGGCGCCGCCGTCGCGCTCGGCGGTCACCACCGTGACCGGCAACGGCGCGGGCGGGCGCACCCGCTGCTCCGGCCCCGGGCCGAAGGTCGTGCGCAGGATCTCGTGCCGCCGCGTCAGGTACGTGAGCATCGCCCGGCAGGCCGCGACCGTCAGCCCCGCGGGCAGGTCGAACCGCAGCACCACGTGCGTCTCGTGCTGGTGGCCGGGCGGCAGCTGGTGGACCCGCAGCCACATGTAGCGCTGCCCCCAGCACAGGCTCGCGGATTTCATTTTCTCCCACCCCCGGCGGTCGGCGGACACATTCGAGGATCGGCTTTCGGGACAGCCGGCACAACCGCTGTTCAATGGCAGGTTCCGGCCGTGGGAAACGGCCAGGAGCGCCATTGTTGACCGATGATCCGCCGTTCGGCAGCCTGAATATTCACCACTGGATTGGGGGTAACGCGATGCTGGAAATTCCGGACCGGTTCCAGAGCATTCTGCGCGCGCATCTGCCGTACGCGGAGTCGGCCGGGCTCACCGCCCGCGACGAGCTGTCGGCGCTCGGTCTCGACTCGATGGGCGTGGTGCGGCTGATGGTCGACATCGAGAACGGCTACGCGGTCGAGCTGCCCGACGAGCTCCTGGACGAGTCCACGTTCGCGACCGTCGGCTCGCTGTGGCTGGCGCTGTCCACGCTGATGACGACCCGCCCGGACCGTCCCAGGCCCTTCTGAGCGGGGCCGTCCCGCAGCCGTCACCCGCGCAGGACCGCCGCCACGGCCCGGCGGTCCACCTTCCCGTTGGCGTTGAGCGGCAGCTCCGCCACCGGCGTGACCGAGCGCGGCACCATGTAGCCGGGCAGCACCTGCGTGACCCCCTTGACCAGCGCCACCGGATCCAGCGCCGCCCCGTCGAGCCCGGTGCAGGCGGCGGCCAGCTCCGGCTCGCCGTCCGGGCCGGGCAGCGCCAGCACGACCGCCTCCTGCACGCCCGGCTGCCCGCGCAGCGCGCACTCCACCTCGCCCAGCTCCACCCGGTGGCCGGAGATCTTCACCTGCTGGTCCAGCCGGCCCAGGTGCACCAGCACCCCGTCACGCCAGGCCACCCGGTCCCCGGTGCGGTACCACAGCTCCGGCGCCGCCGTCGCGCCCGTCTCCGCGCCGGTCGCGACCCGCCCGTCGAACGCGGCGAACCGGCCCGCGTTCACCGCCGGATCGGTGTAGCCGGGGAAGCGCTGCACGCCGCGCAGGCACAGCTCGCCCTCCTCGGCCGGCCGCCCGTCGCCGTCGATCACCAGGTGCTCCACGCCCGGGTACGGCAGGCCGATCGGCACCGTCCCGTTGGCCGTCACGGGCCAGCGGGCCGGGTCGGCGGGCAGGCGGTACTCGGTGCAGCTCAGCGTCAGCTCCGTCGGCCCGTACACGTTCTCCAGGACGCTGTCCGGCGCCGCAGCCCGCCACGCCGCGGCCTGCCGCAGCGTCAGCGGCTCCCCGCAGAACAGGCTCCACCGCAGCGACGGCATCGACCCCGGTGCCAGCCGGCGCAGCCGCATCGCCACCGACACCACCGACGGCACCGAGAACCAGTGGGTCAGCCGCTCCCGGGAGACGAACGCGACCGGTTTGAGCAGGTCGTAGCGGCCCGGCACGACCAGCGTCGCGCCGCTGCCCCAGGTGGCGAACAGGTCGAACACCGACAGGTCGAACGTCAGGTCGAAGGTCTGCGACACCCTGCACCCCGGCCCGAGCCCGTACCGGGGGATCACGTGCCGCAGGTAGGCGTCCACGCTGCGGTGACGGATCGGCACGCCCTTCGGCGTCCCCGTCGAGCCCGAGGTGAACAGCACGTAGGCGACGTCGTCGGCCTGCGCCCGCGCGGACGGCGCGGGACCGGACGGGTGCGGCTGCCCGGCGGCGGCACGGACCACGCGGACGCCGTCCGGCAGCCCGGGCGGCTCCAGGCCCGCTTCCGACAGCACCGCGCCGAGCCCGGCGGACGCGGCCACCAGCCGGTTGCGGGCGGGCGGCGCGGCCGGGCTCAGGGGTACGGCCGCCGCGCCGAGCCGCTGGATCGCCAGGTACCCGGCGTAGGCCAGCGGGCCGCGGCCCGCGTGCAGCCCCACCCGCGACGGCGGCCCGTCGCAGGCGCCGGCGATCAGCGCCGCCAGCCGCCCGGACAGCGCCTCCAGCTCGGCGTACGTCCAGCGTTCGCCGCCGGCCTCCAGGGCGACCCGGTCGCCGTGACGCGCCGCCGACGCGGCGAACCACTGGTGGAGGGTGCGTGCCATGGCCTCTCCCTCGATGACGGCCCGCTACCGGGACGACCCAGTCGGGCTCGGCGGGCCGGGCGGGCTGGGCGGGTTCGCCGGGAACAGCGCCGGGGGCAGCTCGGCGCCCGCGCTCCACAGGTCCTTCAGCGCCCGGTCCGGCTCCGTCAGCGCGAGCTGGATCCCCATCGGGATCGTCCGCATGAGGTCCGTCATCGCCTCGGCCGGCAGCACGTCGGGGTCGCCCAGCATGAGCACGCCGGTGCGCCCGCCCCGCACCTCCACCCGCACCCGGAACGCCTGCCCGTACGGCTGGGCGACGGGTGTCCAGGCCAGCTCGGCCGGCGTCTGGTCGGCGGGGTCGCTCGGCCGCCGGTCCACCTGCACGTAGTTGAACCAGGCGCGGAAGAAGTGGTTGACCCAGCAGCCGTGCTCCGGCGCGGGCCCGGCCACCTCGGTGACGCGGTCGAAGTCGTAGCTGCCGTGCCGGTAGGCCCTGGCCCCCGCCCAGTGCAGCCGCTTGATGTGCTCGGCGAGCGTGGCCCGCCGGTCCACCTCGGTCACGACGGGGACGAGCTGGTTCATGGTGCCGATGAGGTGCTGGTCCTCCGGGGCGAACCGGTTGGACGACATCAGGCTCATCGTCACCCGGTCGGTGCCCAGGTGGCGGGCCAGTCCGGCGGCGACGAACGCCATCACCACCGCCGGCGCGGTCACGCCGTGCTTGCGCGCGGCCTCCGCCGCCAGGCCGCCCAGCCGCCGCGAGTGCAGCGTCAGCTCCAGCCGCTCGCGCTTGACCCGCGCGGGCAGCGTCGGCAGCTCGTCCGTCAGCCCCTCGGCCAGCACCGACCGCCAGTAGCGCTCGGCGCCCTCCTGGCGGGGCCGCCAGGCGTCCGCGCGCTGCCGCCGCGCCACCTCGCGCGGCGGCGGGCCCGCGGGCGCCGGGCGGGCGCCCGACGTGAGCGCCTTGAACTCGTCCTGGAGGTGGTGGATCGACCACAGGTCCACGATCAGATGGGAGAACACCAGCGTCAGGTACACCGGGGCGCCGCGCGAGCACACCAGCCGGCCCCGCCAGTTGAGGTCGTCCGCCATCGCGAACGGCACCGCCACCAGCTCCGCCTTGGTCCGCTCGTGCTCGGCCGGGTCGGTCACCACCCGGTCCACCCGCTCGATCGGCAGCGCCACGCTCTCGTGCACGCGCTGCACCGGCGTGCCGCCGCCCGGGTCGTACGTGGTCCGCAGGGCCTCGTACCGGGCGACGAGCCGCTCCAGCGCGGCGGTCACCTGCCCGACGGACAGGCCGCGCAGGTCCCAGGTGGCAGGCAGGTTCGCCTCGGCCAGCCAGTCCTCCGGATACCGCTCGATCTCCCGCCAGCTGAACAACTGGCCGTGACTGAGCGGAGACTCGACGGGCATGCGCCCTCCTCCCGCGGCTTCGTCCGTCCGTCATTCATCCCCGACCGCCGGCGCCCGGGTCAAGGGGCCGGACGGTCGGCGGCGATGGCAACAAATGGCGGCAACAAGGTGCCGCCTGCGACCTGTGCCCGCGGTCCGAACCGCCAATTAGGGTCTCACTCACTATGCAATGGCCGCGAACTCGTCCGGCTGTCGGTAAATGCTTCACAGCCGTTCGGATAAACGGCGTCAATTGGACGCCCGAGGCTTTGGGGTGGCGCATTGATGGGTGAGTCGGGACAGCGGAGCGAGCCGGACGCGATCGCCGTCATCGGCATGGCGTGCAGGCTGCCGCGGGCAACGGATCCGGACAGTTTCTGGAAACTCCTGCGCGATGGCGAGGACGCGGTCACGGACGCGCCCGAAGGCCGATGGCCCGAGGCGGCCGAGTACCGGCGGGGCGGGTTCCTCGACGACGTCGACGGCTTCGACGCCGCCTTCTTCGGCATCTCGCCGAACGAGGCGGCCGCGATGGACCCGCACCAGCGGCTGGCGCTCGAACTCGGCTGGGAAGCCCTCGAGCACGCCCGCGTCGTGCCCGCCGCGCTGCGCGGCAGCGCCGCCGGCGTCTTCCTCGGCGCGATCTCCCAGGACTACGCCGCCCTGCGCGACCGGGCGCCCGGCCCCGGCCGCCACGCCTACACGGGCGTCAACCGGGCGCTGATCGCCAACCGGATCTCGTACGCGCTCGGGCTGCGCGGCCCCAGCCTCACCCTCGACACCGGCCAGTCGTCGTCGCTCGTCGCGGTCCAGATGGCCGCGGCCAGCCTGCGGCGCGGCGAGAGCGACGTGGCGCTCGCCGGCGGCGTCAACCTGAACCTGCTCGGCGAGACCACCGCCGCCATCGGCGCGTTCGGCGCGCTGTCCCCCGACGGCCGCTGCCACGTCTTCGACGAGCGGGCCAACGGGTACGTGCGCGGCGAGGGCGGCGCCGTCGTCGTGCTCAAGCGGCTCGCCGACGCGCTGGCCGACGGGGACCGGGTGCACGCGGTGATCCTCGGCGGGGCCGTCAACAACGACGGCGGCGGCGAAGGGCTGACCGTGCCCAGCGCCCGGGCCCAGGAGGAGGTCATCAGGCTCGCCTGCGCCGAGGCCGGGGTGACGCCCGGCGAGGTGCGTTACGTCGAGCTGCACGGCACCGGCACCAAGGCCGGCGACCCGGTGGAGGCCGCCGCGCTCGGCGCCGCCTACGGGGCCGGGCGGGCCGAGCCGCTGCTGGTCGGGTCCGTCAAGACGAACATCGGCCACCTGGAGGGCGCGGCGGGCATCGCTGGGCTGCTCAAGGTCGTGCTCGCCGTCAAGCACCGCGAACTGCCCGCCAGCCTGCACTTCCGCACGCCGCCCGCCGCCATCCCCCTGGACGCGCTGCGCCTGAGCGTCGTCGCCGAGACCCGCCCCTGGCCGGACGGCGGCCGCCTGCTCGCGGGCGTGAGCTCGTTCGGCATGGGCGGCACCAACTGCCACCTCATCCTCGCCGAACCCCCGCCGCCCGTCCCCGGCGCGGCGGCAACCGCCGCGACCGAAGCCGCAGCCGAAGCCGGGGCCGTGACGGGAGCGGGCGATCAGGCACCGTGGGTGCTGTCCGGGCGAGCGGAAGGGGCCCTGCGTGAGCAGGCCGCCCGGCTGGCCGCGCTCGCGGCGGACCCCGCCGTCGCGCCGGTGGACGTGGCGCTCAGCCTCGCCGCCACCAGGACGCCGTTCGAGCGGCGCGCCGTCGTCCTCGCCACCGGCCGCGAAGCCCGGCGGGACGCGCTCGCCGCCCTGGCCGAGGGGCGTCCCCACGACTCCGTCGTCACCGGCGCCGCCGTGCCCGGCGGGTGCGCGTTCGTCTTCCCCGGCCAGGGCTCCCAGTGGCCCGGGATGGCGCGCGAGCTGATCGACGCCTCCCCGGTGTTCGCCGCCCGCCTCGCCGAGTGCGCCGACGCCCTCGCGCCCTTCGTCCCGTACGCGCTGATGGACGTCCTGCGCGAGCGCCCCGGCGCGCCCGGCCTGGACCGCGTCGACGTCGTGCAGCCCGCGCTGTGGGCGGTCATGGTCGCGCTGGCCGGGACGTGGCGCGCCCACGGCGTGCACCCCGCCGCCGTCGTCGGCCACTCGCAGGGCGAGATCGCCGCCGCCGCCGTCGCCGGGGCGCTCACGCTGGGCGACGCCGCCAGGGTCGTCGCCCTGCGCAGCCGCGCCATCGCCGGCATCACCGGCAAGGGCGGCATGATGTCGGTCGCCGCCCCGCTGGACGTGGTCGAGCCCGTGCTGCCCGGCGGTGTCTCCGTCGCCGCCTACAACGGGCCCCGTTCGCTGGTCGTCTCCGGCCCCCGCGAGGCGCTGGCCGAGCTCGCCACCCGGCTGCCCGGGCACCGCACCAAGATCATTCCGGTCGACTACGCCTCCCACTCGCCCGAGGTCGAGGCGGTGCGCGAGGACGTGCTGGCCGCGCTCGCCCCGATCCGGCCGGTGAGCGTGGAGACGACGTTCGTCTCGACGCTCACGGGCGAGCCGATGGACACCGCCGGGCTCGACGCCGCCTACTGGTACCGCAGCCTGCGCCGCCCCGTCCGCTTCGGCCAGGCGGTGCGCGCCGCCCTGGAGGAGTGCGCGCTGTTCGTCGAGTGCAGCCCGCACCCGGTGCTGGTCACCGGCGTGGAGGAGACGGCCGAGGACGCGGGCCGCGACGTCGCCGTGACCGGCACCCTGCGCCGCGGCGAGGGCGGCGCCGAACGGCTGACCCGGTCGCTGGCCCAGGCGTACGCGCAGGGCGCACCGGTGGACTGGGCCCGCCTCTGCCCCGGCGGACGCCCGATCGACCTGCCCACGTACCCGTTCCAGCACCTGGCCCACGGCGCCTCCGCCACGCCCCGCCGCACCGCGCCGGCGACGCCGGTCCCGGTGGACGCCGAGCCGCGGGAGGCGGCGTCGCGCGGCGGGACGTCGCGCGCCGAGGTGCGCGAGCTGGTGCTGGACACGACGGCGCGGCTGCTCGGCTACGGCGAGGCGGCGGCGGTCGAGCCCGGCCGCACGTTCAAGGACCTCGGCATGGAGTCCGCCACCGCCGTCGAGCTGCGCGACAAGCTGCGCTCGGCCACCGGGCTGCGGCTGCCCGCCGGGCTGCTGTACGACCACCCCACGCCCGACCGGCTGACCGCCTTCCTGCACGGGCTGCTCACCGGAGCGGAGCCGGAGCCCGCCACCGCCGCCGCCGTCACCCCGGCGCGGACTGACGACGACCCGATCGCGATCGTCGGCATGGGCTGCCGCTACCCCGGCGAGGTCACCTCGCCCGAGGACCTGTGGCGGCTCGTCAGCACCGGCTCCGACGCCATCACCGAGTTCCCCGCCAACCGGGGCTGGGACTTCGGCACCCTGTTCGGCTCGGGCGGCTCCGGCACCAGCGACACCAGGCACGGCGGGTTCCTGCACGACGCCGACCGGTTCGACGCCGCGTTCTTCGGCATCAGCCCGCGCGAGGCCACCGCCATGGACCCGCAGCAGCGCCTCCTCCTGGAGATCTGCTGGGAGGCCGTCGAACGCGCCGGCATCGACCCGGCGGCGCTGCGCGGCTCCCCGACCGGCGTGTACGTCGGCGCGATGGCCCCCGACTACGGGCCCCGCCTGCACCAGCCGGACGGCGCCTCCGACGGCCACCTGCTGACCGGCACCGCGCTCAGCGTTGTCTCCGGCCGCATCGCCTACACGCTCGGCCTGCGCGGCCCCGCGATCACCACCGACACGGCCTGCTCCTCCTCGCTCGTCTCGATCATCCTGGCGATGCGGGCGCTGCGGCGCGGCGAATGCGCGCTGGCGCTGGCGGGCGGCGTGACCGTGATGTCGACGCCCGGCATGTTCGTCGAGTTCAGCAGACAGGGCGGGCTGGCCCGCGACGGGCGGTGCAAGGCGTTCTCGGCGCAGGCCGACGGCACCGGCTGGGCCGAGGGCGCCGGCATGCTCGTGCTCGAACGTCTCTCCGACGCCCGCCGCCACGGCCACCGCGTCCTCGGCGTCCTGCGCGGCGGCGCCGTCAACCAGGACGGCGCCAGCAACGGGCTCACCGCCCCCAGCGGGCAGGCCCAGCGCGAGGTCATCAGGCAGGCGCTCGCCGACGCCCGGCTCACCGCCGCCGACGTCGACGCCGTCGAGGCGCACGGCACCGGCACCCGGCTCGGCGACCCCATCGAGGCCGACTCGGTCATCGCCGTCTACGGCGAGGGCCGCGACCCCGGCCGGCCGGTCTGGCTCGGGTCGCTCAAGTCCAACATCGGCCACACCCAGGCCGCCGCCGGCGTCGCCGGGGTGATCAAGATGGTGAAGGCGCTGGAGCACCGGACGCTGCCGCCCACCCTGCACGCCGCCGACCCGACGCCGCACGTCGACTGGGCCTCGGCCGGGGTCGGCCTGCTCACCGAGCCGGTCGAGCTCACGGGGGACCGGCCGCCCCGGGCCGGCGTCTCCAGCTTCGGCATCAGCGGCACGAACGCGCACGTCATCGTGGAGGCCGCCCCGCCGCCCGCCGAGCTCCCGTACGAGGAGCCGGTGGCCGGCACGGACGCCGGGCCGATCGTCTGGGTCGTGTCGGCCCGCACCGAGGCCGCCCTGCGCACCCAGGCCGCCCGCCTCCACACCCACGCCGAAACCCTCATCACCCAGACCCCCACCTCGGAACCGACCGACCCCACCGCCGGGTCGGCCGCCACCTCCGCGGACGCCGACGTCCCCGGCGGTGAGTCCGCCGACGCGGTGGCGGGTGGCGTGATCGGGGTGCTGGTGGACGCGGGGCGGGCGCTGGCGCGGCGGGCGGTGTTCGCGCACCGGGCCGTGGTGGTCGCCGCGGACCCGGACGAGCTGCTGGCCGGGCTCGCCGCCCTGGCCGCCGGGACGCCGCACGCCGCCGTCACCAGCGGCGTCGCGCCCGCCGAGGCCAAGCCGGTGTTCGTCTTCCCCGGCCAGGGCTCCCAGTGGGCCGGCATGGCCGTCGACCTGCTGGACGGCAGCCCCGCCTTCCGCGAGCAGGCCGCCCGCTGCGACCGCGCCCTGTTCCCGTACACCGGCTGGTCCGTCATCGACGTGCTGCGCGGACGTCCCGGCGCGCCGCCGATGGAGGGCTCCGACGTCATCCAGCCGGTGCTGTTCACGGTCATGGTTGCGCTGGCCGGGCTGTGGCGCACGCTCGGCGTCCAGCCTGCCGCCGTCGTCGGCCACTCGCAGGGCGAGATCGCCGCCGCGTGCGCCGCCGGGGCGCTCTCCCTGGAGGACGCCGCCCGCGTGGTCGTGCTGCGCAGCCGGGCGCTGACGAGACTGGGAGACAAGGGCGGCATGCTCGCCGTGTCGCTGCCCGCCGCCCGCGTCGGCGAGCTGCTGGAGCCGTTCGCCGGACGGCTGTGGCCGGCCGTGTTCAGCGGCCCGTCCAGCACGGTCGTGGCGGGCGACGCCGACGCGCTCGACGAGTTCGCCGCCGCCTGCGGCGACGCGGTGCAGACCCGCCGCGTCGCCATCGGCTACGCCGCCCACACCCCGCACATCGACGAGCTGCGTGAGGAGATCCTGCGCGTCCTCGACGGGGTACGGCCCCGCGACACCGAGGTGGCGTTCTGCTCCTCGTACGCGGGCGAGTTCATCGACCCTGGCCTGCTCACGGCCGAGTACTGGTTCACCGGGCTGCGCAACCCGGTCCGGTTCCAGCAGGCGATCGAGGCGGTCGCGGCGGCGGGGACACCGGTGTTCGTCGAGGCCAGCCCGCACCCGGTGCTGACCGGCCACGTCCAGGACACGCTCGCGGCGGCCGGCGCGCCCGGCGGCGCCACGGGCACGCTGCGGCGCGGCGACGGCGGCGCGCCGAGGCTGTTCAAGGCGCTCGGCCAGGCGTGGGTGCTCGGCGCTGGCGTCGACTGGGCTGCCGCGCTCGGCACGGCCCGCCGCCACCACGAGGCCCTGCCCGGCTACCCGTTCGAGCGGGCCCGGCACTGGCTCACCGCCCCCTCGGGCGGCTCGGGAGAGCTGTTCGGCCTCGCCGCGCCGGGCTCCGGGCACCCGCTGCTGGGCGCCGTGCTGCCGGTGGCCGCCGACGACGGGTTCCTGCTGGCCGGGCGGCTGTCCGTGCCGGCCGTGCCGTGGCTGGCCGACCACGCGATCGACGGCGGCGTCCTGCTGCCCGGCACCGCCTTCGTCGAGCTGGCGCTGCAGGCCGCGGCCGCCGCCGGCTGCGACGCCGTCGAGGACCTGACCCTGGAGACGCCGCTGCCGCTCCCGCCGGAGGGCGCGGCGCACGTGCAGGTCAGCGTGTCGGGGCCGGACGAGCAGGGCCGCCGCGCCCTGACCGTGCACGCCCGCCCGGCGGGCGACGCCGACGCCCCCTGGACGCGCCACGCCACCGGCCTGCTCGGCCCCGGCGCCGGGGACGCCCCCGAGTGGCTGCCCGGCTGGCCGCCCGAGGCCGGCCCGATCGGCCTGGACGGCCTCTACGAGCTGCTCGCCGAGCGCGGTTACGCGTACGGTCCCGCGTTCCAGGGGCTGCGGGCCGCCTGGCGCGACGGCGGCGACGCGTACGTGGAGGTGGCGCTGCCCGAGCAGGCGCGCGCCGACGCCGGCCGGTTCGTGCTGCACCCGGCGCTGCTGGACGCGGTGCTGCACCTGGTGGTGCTGGAGTCGGCCGACGACCCGTCGGCGCTGCTGCTGCCGTTCTCCTGGAGCGGCGTGCGCGTCACCGCGCTGGGGGCCGAGACGGTGCGCGCCCGGATCACCGACCTGGGCGACGACCGGATCGCGCTGGCGCTGTTCGACGGCACGGGCGCCCGGATCGCCGCCGCCGAGCTGGCCCTGCGCCGCCTGCCGCGCGGCGCGGCCCGGCCCGCCGCCGGGGCCGCCGGGCACACGCTGGACTGGACGCCGCTGCCCGAGCCGTCCGCGGCCGGGGCCGGCGGCTGGGCGCTCGTCGGGTACGACGAGGCCGCCGACGAGCTGGCGGCCGAGCTGGAGCGGGCGGGGATCGCCGCGCCGCGCCACTACGACCTCGCCTCGCTGGCCGGCATGAACGCGGGCGGCGTGCCCGCCACCGTGCTGGCTCCTGTCCACGTGGACGGCGACGACCTGCCGTACTCGGCGCACGACGCGCTGCGCGAGGTCCTCGACCTGGCGCAGGGGTGGCTGGCCGACGATCGCTTCGCCGGGTCGCGGCTGGTGTTCGCCACCCGGCCGGGCGGGCCGGGGGCGGCCGCCGTCTGGGGCCTGCTGCGGTCTGCCCAGTCCGAGCACCCGGGCCGCTTCGCCCTGGCCGAGGTCGCGCCCGGCTTCACCGCCTGGGAACGCCTCGCCGCCGCCGTCGCCTCCGGCGAGACCCAGCTGGCCACGGCCGACGAGCAGTTGCTGGCGCCGCGCCTGACCCGGCAGGAGCTCACCTCGGGGACATTGCCCGAAATTTCGGGACCTGTGCTGGTGACTGGTGGCACGGGTGGTCTGGGCGCGCTGGTGGCGCGCCGTCTGGTGACGGTTCACGGTGTGCGGGATCTGCTGCTGGTGTCGCGGCGTGGTGAGTCCGCTCCGGGCGCCGGTGAGCTGGTGGCCGAGCTGGAGGAGCTGGGCGCCCGGGTCAGGGTCGCGGCCTGCGACGTGTCGGACCGCGACGCTCTGGCCGCCCTGCTCGCGGACGTGCCCCTGGCCGGGGTCGTCCACACGGCGGCCGTGCTCGACGACACCGTCCTGGAAGGGCTGTCCGGGGCCCGGCTCGACGCGGTGCTGGCGCCCAAGGCCGACGCGGCCTGGTACCTGCACGAGCTGACCCAGGATCGCGAGCTGTCCTTCTTCGTGCTCTTCTCGTCGCTGGCCGGGGTGCTGGGGAACGCGGGCCAGGGCAACTACGCGGCGGCGAACGCGTTCCTCGACGCCCTCGCCGCCCACCGGCGGGAGCTGGGCCTGGCGGCGGTGTCGATCGCCTGGGGCCTGTGGGACACCGCATCGGGCATGTCGGGCGGCCTGTCCCAGGCCGACGTGGCCAGGCTGGCCCGCGCGGGCATCGCCCCGCTCACGGTCGAGCAGGGCCTCGACCTGTTCGACACGGCCCTGACCAGCTCTGAGCCGCTGATCGTGGCCGCCCGCTGGGACACCGCCGGGCTGCGCGCCCGAGCCGAGGCGGGCGACCTGCCGCCCATGCTCCGCGGCCTCGTCCGCACCCCTCGGCGCGCGACGACGGCGGCGAGCACGGCGGCCGTCGCCGGACCCGGCGGGCTGACCGAGCGGCTGGCCGGGATGGCCGAGGCCGACGGCCGCGCCCACCTGGTCGAGCTGGTCCGCTCGCACGTCGCCGCCGTCCTGGCGCACGGCAGCCCCGAGGACGTGGACGTCGACCGGGCCTTCAACGAGCTGGGCTTCGACTCGCTCACCGCCGTCGAACTGCGTAACCGGCTCAACGCCGACGCCGGGCTCCGGCTGCCCGCCACGCTGGTCTTCGACCACCCGACCGTCACCGCGCTGGCCGCCTACCTGTTCGGCGCGCTGGCGCCCGAGGCGCCGTCGGCCGAGGACACGCTGCGGGCCGCCGTGGACCAGGCCGAGTCGATGCTGCGGACGGCCAACGGCGAGGCGGACGCCATGCGCGGCCAGCTCGTCGCCATCCTGCAGAGCGCTCTCACGAGGATCGGGGCCACCAGCGCCGTCCCCTCCGCCGACCCCGCCGGCAGCGGCGGCGCGGCGGAGATCGGCTCCGCATCGGACGAGGAGATCTTCGCCCTGATCGACAACCGGGCGATGACGTCCCCCCTGTCTATGGAAAGGCCAGAACGTGGCGAATGACGAGAAACTCCGTGCCTATCTCAAGCGTGTGACCGTCGAGCTGGCGGAGACCCGCCGGCGGCTGGCCGACGAGGAGGGCCGCCGGCACGAGCCGGTGGCGATCGTCGGCATGGCCTGCCGTTTCCCCGGCGGGGTGACGGGCCCGGAGGAGTTGTGGGACCTGGTGGCGTCCGGGGGCGACGCGATCACCGAGTTTCCCGCCGACCGGGGCTGGGACGTGGACGGGCTGTACGACCCCGACCCGGAGGCGTCCGGGAAGTCCTATGTGCGACACGGCGGGTTCCTGCACGACGCGGGGGAGTTCGACGCGGGGTTCTTCGGGATGAGCCCGCGCAGCGCGCTGGCGACGGATCCGCAGCACCGGCTGTTCCTGGAGTCGTGCTGGGAGGCGCTGGAGCGGGCCGGGATCGACCCGGGCACGCTGCGCGGCAGCCGCACCGGCGTCTACGCGGGCAGCATGTACGAGCTCTACTCCACGCGCTTCCTCGACCGGGTGCCCGAAGAGGTCGAGGGCAGCCTGCTCACCTCCAGCACGCCGAGCGTCCTGTCCGGGCGCGTCTCGTACACGCTGGGGCTCGAGGGACCGTCCATCACCGTGGACACGGCCTGCTCGTCGTCCCTGGTCGCGCTCCACCTCGCCACGCGCGCCCTGCGCCAGGACGAGTGCACGCTCGCGCTGGCCGGCGGCGTCACCGTGATCGCCGCGCCGGACATCTTCGTCGAGTTCTCGCGGCAGCGGGCGCTGTCGGCGGACGGGCGGTGCAAGTCGTTCTCCGCCTCGGCCGACGGGGCGGCGTGGTCCGAGGGCGTGGGCGTGCTGGTGCTGGAGCGGCTGTCGTCGGCGATCCGCAACGGACGGCGCGTGCTCGCGGTGATCCGCGGATCGGCTGTCAACCAGGACGGCGCCAGCAACGGGCTGACCGCGCCCAGCGGCCCGGCCCAGGAGCGCGTGATCGGCCAGGCCCTGGCGGACGCGCGGCTCGACACGCGGGACGTGGACGCCGTCGAGGCGCACGGCACCGGCACCCGCCTGGGTGACCCGATCGAGGCCGGGGCGCTGCTGGCCACCTACGGCCGGGGCCGCGCCGACGACCGGCCGGTGTGGGTCGGCTCGGTCAAGTCCAACATCGGCCACACCCAGGCCGCCGCCGGGGTGGCCGGAGTGATCAAGATGGTGCAGGCCATGCGCCACGAGGTGCTGCCGCCCACCCTGCACGTCACCGAACGCACCCCGCACGTCGACTGGGAGTCCGGGCGGGCCGAGCTGCTGACCTCGGCCCGCGCCTGGCCCTCGGGGGAACGGCCGCGCCGGGCCGGGATCTCCTCGTTCGGCATCAGCGGCACCAACGCCCACCTCATCATCGAGGAGGCCCCCGCCGCCGAGCCCGCCACCGAGCCCGAGCCCGAGCCCGGGCCCGTGACGCCGGAGGCGCCGGAGCAGGTCGCCTGGCCGATCAGCGCCCGCAGCCCCCGGGCCCTGCGCGCCCAGGCCGCCCGGCTGCACGCCGCCGTCACCTCCGGCGAGCCGCCCCGGCCCGCCGACGTGGCGCGCACCCTCGCCGGACGCGCCGCCCTCCCGCACCGCGCCGTCGTCCTCGGCCCCGACCACGCCGCCCTCACCACCGCCCTCGCCGCGTACGCCACCGGCACACCCGCCCCGGCCGCGCACGCCACCGGCACACCCGCCCCGGCCGCGCACGCCAACGGGAGCTCCCCGAGCGGCGGGCCCGCCGCGGCGGCCGTGGTGGAAGCGGCAGTGGTGGAAGGGGTGGCGGGGGAGCAGCCGAGGACGGCGTTCCTGTTCACCGGGCAGGGCGGGCAGCGGGCCGGGATGGGCCGCGAGCTCGCGGCGGCGTCGCCCGTGTTCGCCGCCGCCCTGGACGACGTGTGCGACGCGCTGGGCCCGTACCTCGACAGGCCGCTGCGGGACGTGATGTGGGCCGAGCCCGGCAGCGCCACCGCCGCTCTGCTCGACAGGACCGCCTACACGCAGCCGGCGCTGTTCGCCTTCGAGGTGGCCGCACTCAAGCTGCTCGCCTCGCACGGCGTGCGGCCGGACGCGGTCGCCGGGCACTCGGTGGGCGAGTACGCCGCCGCGTACGCCGCCGGGGTGTGGTCCCTGGCCGACGCCGCCCGCCTCATCGCCGCGCGCGGCCGGCTCATGCAGGAGCTGCGCGAGCCCGGCGCGATGGTGGCCGTGGAGGCCACCGCCGAGGAGGTCGCCGGGTCGATCGCCGGGCTGGAGTCGCGCGTGAGCGTCGCCGCCGTCAACGGCCCCGCCGCCGTGGTCGTGTCCGGCGCCGAGCGGGAGTGCCTGGCCGTCGCCGAGCAGTGGCGGGCCCGGGGCCGCCGCATCCGCCGCCTGCCGGTCAGCCACGCCTTCCACTCGCCGCTGATGGAGCCGATGCTGTCGGCGTTCGCCGCCGAGCTGGCGGGGGTGACGTTCGGCAGGCCGCGCACCACGGCCGTCCCGGGAGCGGGCGGCACGTGGGCGAGCACCTCCTACTGGCTCGACCAGATCACCGGGCCGGTGCTGTTCCGGGCGGCGATCTCCCGCCTGGAGGACGAGGGCGTCGGCGTCTTCGTGGAGGTGGGGCCGCAGGCGGTGCTGTCCGGGATGGCGCACGACTGCGTCACCCGCGAGGACGCCGCGATCGTCCCCCTGCACCGCCGCGACCGTACCGAGACCGACGGGCTCGCCGGCTGCCTGGCCCGCGCCTGGACGGCGGGGGTGCGCGTGGACTGGCCCGCGCGGGCGGCGGGCGGCCGGCTCGTGGACCTGCCGACGTACGCCTTCGAGCGCGAACGCTACTGGCTCGCCCCGCCCGCGCCCGCCGCCGACCTGGCGGCGGCCGGGCTGCGCGAGGCCGGGCACCCGCTGCTGAGCGCGGCCGTCGACCTGCCCGAGGACGGGCCCGTGGTGCTGACCGGGCGCCTGTCGGTGGCCACGGCGCCCTGGCTGGCCGGGCACGCGGTGTCCGGGACGGTCGTGCTGCCCGGGGCGGCGCTGGCCGAGCTGGTCCTGGAGGCGGCCGGGCGGGTGGACTGCGACGCGGTCGAGGAGCTGGTGTTCGAGTCGCCGCTGACGCTGCCGCCGGAGGGCGCGGTGGCCGTCCGGGTGGTCGCCGAGAGCTCCGACGACGCGGGGGCCAGGCCGGTACGCGTGTACTCGCGGCCCGCCGGCGACCCCGACGCCGACTGGACCCGCCACGTGTCCGCCACCGTCACGGCGGGCGGCGCCCCGCACGCGGCCGCGTACCCGTGGGCCGGGACCTGGCCGCCGGAGGGCGCCGAGCCGGTCGAGGTCGAGGGCGGTTACGAGCGGCTGGCCGAGCGCGGTTACGAGTACGGCCCGGCCTTCCAGGGGCTGCGCGCGGTGTGGCGGCGCGGCGACGAGCTGTTCGCCGAGGTCGCCCTGCCCGGCGACGTGGACCCCGAGGGGTTCGGCATCCACCCCGCCCTGCTCGACGCGGCCTTCCACCCGCTGCTCGTCGCCGGGGACGACGAGAGCGTGCGGCTGCCGTTCGAGCTGCGCGGCCTGCGGCTCCTCCATCCCGGCGCGGACCGGCTGCGGGTGCGCCTGACCGGCGCGGGCGGCGACGAGTGCGCGCTGGAGGCCGCCACCCCGGCGGGACAGCCGGCGCTCTCCTTCGCCTCCCTGCGCGTGCGGGCGGTCCCGTCCGGGACGCCGGCCGGGCCCGCGCAGGCGGTGTACGCCGTGGAGTGGTCCGAGACGCCGCCCGGCAGCGGCGTGGCCGAGGCCGTCGTCATCCCGTGCGTCACCGACCGTCCCGGCGACGTCCCCGCCGCCGTCCGCCGGCTCACCCAGCAGGTGCTGACGGCGATCGGCGACGCGCGGATGGCCGAGTCGCGGCTGGCGTTCGTCACCCGCTCCGGCGACCCGGCGGGCGCCGCCGTGTGGGGGCTGGTGCGCGCGGCGCAGGCCGAGCAGCCCGGCCGGTTCGTGCTGGCCGAGGTCGAGGACGGCCACGCCGACTGGGGCAGCCTGGCCGCCGTCGCCGAGCCCCAGGTACGGGTCCGCGACGGCAGGGTGCTGGCCCCGGCCCTCGTCCGCCGCAAGCCCGAAACCCGCCCATTGCTGGAAATTTCGGGGCCTGTGCTGGTGACTGGTGGCACCGGTGGTCTGGGCGCGCTGGTGGCGCGCCGTCTGGTGACGGTTCACGGTGTGCGGGATCTGCTGCTGGTGTCGCGGCGTGGTGAGTCCGCTCCGGGCGCCGGTGAGCTGGTGGCGGAGCTGGAGGGGCTGGGCGCCCGGGTCACGGTCGCCGCCTGCGACGTGGCCGACCGCGACGCCCTGGCCGCGCTGCTCGCGGACGTGCCCCTGGCCGGAGTCGTCCACACCGCGGCAGTCCTGGACGACGCGCTGATCGAGAGCCTGACCCCCGAACGCATGGACGCGGTGCTGCGCCCCAAGGCCGACGCCGCCTGGCACCTGCACGAGCTCACCCGCGACCGGGACCTGGCGTTCTTCGTGCTGTTCTCGTCGCTGGCCGGGGTGCTGGGGAACGCCGGTCAGGGCAACTACGCGGCGGCGAACGCGTTCCTCGACGCCCTCGCCGCCCACCGGCGGGAGCTGGGCCTGGCGGCGGTGTCGGTCGCCTGGGGCCTGTGGGACACCGCATCGGGCATGTCGGGCGGCCTCTCGCAGGCCGACGTGGCCAGGCTGGCCCGTACCGGCATCGCCCCCCTCACCGTCGAGCAGGGCCTCGACCTGTTCGACACCGCGCTCACCAGCCCCGATCCCCTCGTCGTCGCCGCCCGCTGGGACACCGCCGGGCTGCGCGCCCGAGCCGAGGCGGGCGACCTGCCGCCCATGCTGCACGGCCTCGTCCGCACCCCCCGCCGCACCGCCAAGCCCGCCGGCGTGGCCGAGCTGATGTCCCGGCTCGCCACCCTCACCAGGGACGAGGCGCTGCGCCTGCTCACCGAACGGGTGCGCGGCCACGTCGCCGTCGTGCTCGCCCACGGCAGCCCCGACAAGGTCAGCGTCGACCGCGCCTTCAACCAGCTCGGCTTCGACTCCCTCACCGCCGTCGAACTGCGCAACCGGCTCAACGCCGACACCGGCCTGCGCCTGCCGCCCACGCTCGTCTTCGACCATCCGACGATCAGCTCGCTCGCCGAGTACCTGTTCAGCACCCTCGCGCCCGCGCCGCCCTCCCCGGAGGAGACCCTGCGCGGCGCGCTCGAACGTGTGGGATCCATGCTCACCAGCGCCACGGGCGACGGCGAGGCCATCCGCAGCAAGCTCGTCGCGGTGCTGCAGAGCGGCCTGGCCAGGTTCGGCGCGGCTCCGGACGGCGCGGGCCGTCCCGACACGGTGATGGACAAGATCGATTCCGCTTCCGACGAGGAGATCTTCGCCCTCATCGACAACGAGATGTGACGCCATGACCGAGACCGGAAGGGCCAGACCGATGGGCACCGAGGACAAGCTCCGCGCCTACCTCAAGCGCGCGACCGTCGAACTGGCGGACACCCGCAGGCAACTCGCCGACGAGGAGGGCCGCCGGCACGAGCCGGTGGCGATCGTCGGCATGGCCTGCCGCTACCCCGGCGGGGTGACGAGCCCCGAGGAGCTGTGGGACCTGGTGGCGTCCGGGGGCGACGCCATCACCGAGTTCCCCGCCGACCGGGGCTGGGACCTGGACGGCCTCTACGATCCCGACCCCGAGGCCGCGGGCAAGTCGTACGTCAGGCACGGCGGCTTCGTCCACGACGCCGGGGAGTTCGACGCGGGGTTCTTCGGCATGAGCCCGCGCAGCGCCCTGGCGACGGATCCGCAGCACCGGCTGTTCCTGGAGTCGTGCTGGGAGGCGCTGGAGCGGGCCGGGATCGACCCGGGCACGCTGCGCGGCAGCCGCACCGGCGTCTACGCCGGATGCATGTACGAGCACTACTCCACCCGGTTCCTGGAGCTGGCCCCCGGCTCGGTCGAGGGCACCCTGTTCACCTCCAGCGCCTCCAGCGTCCTGTCGGGGCGCGTCTCGTACACGCTCGGGCTGGAAGGCCCCAGCCTGACCGTCGACACCGCCTGCTCCTCCTCGCTCGTCGCCCTGCACCTGGCCGTGCAGTCGCTGCGGCGCGGGGAGTGCGCGCTCGCCCTGGCCGGCGGCGTGACGGTGATGGCGTCACCGGTGCCGTTCATCGAGTTCTCGCGGCAGCGGGCGCTGTCGGCCGACGGGCGGTGCAAGTCGTTCTCCGCCTCGGCGGACGGGGCGGCGTGGTCCGAGGGCGTGGGCGTGCTGGTGCTGGAGCGGCTGTCGTCGGCGATCCGCAACGGGCGGCGCGTGCTCGCGGTGATCCGGGGTTCGGCGGTCAACCAGGACGGGGCAAGCAACGGCCTGACCGCCCCCAGCGGCCCCGCCCAGGAACGCGTGATCGGCCAGGCCCTCGCCGACGCCCTGCTGGACACCCGCGACGTCGACGCCGTCGAGGCGCACGGCACCGGCACCCGCCTGGGTGACCCGATCGAGGCCGGGGCGCTGCTGGCCACCTACGGCCGGGGCCGCGCCGACGACCAGCCCGTGTGGGTCGGCTCGGTCAAGTCCAACATCGGCCACACCCAGGCCGCCGCCGGCGTCGCCGGAGTGATCAAGATGGTGCAGGCCATGCGCCACGGCGTGCTGCCGCGCACCCTGCACGTCACCGAGCCCACCGCGCACGTCGACTGGGAGTCCGGCGGCGTCCGCGTGGCCACCGAGGAGGTCGCGCTGCCCGCCGACCGCCCGGCCCGCACCGGCGTGTCCAGCTTCGGCGTCAGCGGCACCAACGCCCACGTCATCCTCGAAGCCGTCCCCGCCCCCACCGGCACGCCCGCCACGACCGGCGAGCCGCTCGTCTGGACCGTGTCCGCCAAGACCGAGACCGCCCTGCGCGCCCAGGCCGCCCGCCTGCGCCGCTACGCCGCCACCGCCACCGACGCCGACCTGCGCGCCACCGGCCGCGCCCTGGCCCGCCGCGCCGCGTTCGCGCACCGCGCCGCCGTCGTCGCCGACGGCCGCGCCGAGCTGCTCGACGCGCTCGACGCCCTCGCCACCGGCGCCCCGCACGCCGCCGCCGTCCTCGGCGAGGCGCTGCCCGCCCCCCGGCCGGTGTTCGTCTTCCCCGGCCAGGGCTCCCAGTGGGCAGGCATGGCCGTCGACCTCCTCGACACCAGCGACGTCTTCCGCGACCGGCTGCTGAGCTGCGACGAGGCACTGCGCCCGCACACCGGCTGGTCCGTCGTCGACGTGCTGCGCGGCACCGGCGGCGCCCCCGCGCTCGACGGCACCGACGTCATCCAGCCCGTCCTGTTCGCCGTCATGGTCTCGCTCGCCGAGCTGTGGCGCTCGCTCGGCGTCCAGCCCACCGCCGTCCTCGGCCACTCCCAGGGCGAGATCGCCGCCGCCTGCGTCGCCGGGGCGCTCACCCTGGAGGACGCCGCCCGCGTCGTCGCCCTGCGCTCCCGCGCCCTGCTGCGGCTCAGCGGCACCGGCGGCATGATGGCCGTCGCCCTGCCCGCCGCCGACACTCAGGCGCGGATCGAGCCGTGGGCGGGCCGCCTCTGGGTGGCCGTGCACAGCGGCCCCGCCTCCTGCGTCGTCGCCGGTGAGGACGCCGCCCTGGACGAGTTCGCCGCCGCCTGCGGCGACGCCGTCCGGACGCGCCGCATCGCCGTCGACTACGCCTCCCACACCCCGCTCGTCGAGCCCATCGCCGAGGAGCTCGCCGCCGCCCTCGACGGCGTACGGCCGCAGGACACCGGCGTCGCCTTCTGCTCCTCCCTCGACGGGCGCTTCGTCGAGCCGGAGCGGCTCACCTCCGGCTACTGGTACGACAACCTGCGCAACCCAGTGCTGTTCGACGAGGCGGTCCGGGCCTTCGCCGGGACCGGCACGCCCCTGTTCGTCGAGTGCAGCCCGCACCCGGTGCTCGGCGCCGACGCCGACGACAGCCGGCACGCCGCCGGCATCACCGCCGGGGTCTGCGCCTCCCTGCGGCGCGGCGCGGGCGACTGGCCGCGCATGCTGGCCGCGCTCGCCCACGCCTGGGTGCTCGGCGCGCCGGTCGACTGGCTCACCGCCCTGGCCGCCGCCCCGTACCCGGCCGCCGAGCCGCCCACCTACGCCTTCGAGCGGCGCCGCTACTGGCTCGGCGACCACGAGGCGCCCGCCCGCCCCGCCGGCGCGGGCATCGACGGCTCCCGGCACCCGCTGCTCGCCGCCGTCGTCCCCGTCGCGGGCGACGCGTACGTGCTGTCCGGCCCGCTGTCGGCGCGGGGCGCGCCCTGGCTCGCCGACCACGCCGTGGAAGGCGGCGCGCTGCTGCCCGGCGCCGCGTTCGCCGAGCTCGCGCTCGAAGCCGGCGCCCACGCCGGGTGCGGCCGCCTGGACGAGCTTGTCATCGAGGCCCCGCTGCCGCTCCCCGACAGCGGCGCCGTCACCCTCCAGGTCACGGTCGACCCGCCCGGCGACGAAGGACGCCGCGCCGTCGCCGTCCACTCCCGCACCTCCGACGGCTGGCAGCGGCACGCCTCCGGCGCCCTCACCCCCGGCGCCCCGCACACGGCCGCGTACCCGTGGGCCGGGACCTGGCCTCCGGAGGGCGCCGAGCCGGTGGAGGTCGACGGCGGTTACGAGCGGCTGGCCGAGCGTGGTTATGAGTACGGTCCCGCCTTCCAGGGCTTGCGCGCGGTGTGGCGGCGCGGCGACGAGCTGTTCGCCGAGGTCGCCCTGCCCGACGGCGTCGACCCCGCGGGGTTCGGCATCCACCCCGCCCTGCTCGACGCCGCGCTGCACCCGCTCGTGCTGGCCGGCGGCGACGACGAGCTGCGGCTGCCGTTCGCGTTCGGCGGCGTCGCCCTGCACGCCTCGCAGGCCCCCGAGCTGCGCGTACGCCTCGCCGTGGACGGCGACGACACGCACGTCGAGGCGGCCGGCCCCGACGGCGCGCCCGTCCTGTCGATCGGCAGCCTGCGCGTCCGCGCCGCCGCGCCCCGCCGCGCCGCCACCGGCACGGCCGCGCACGGCGTGGACTGGGTCGAGGCCCCCGCCGCCGCGGCCGGAGCCGCCGACCCCGTGGTGATCCCGTGCGTCAGCGACCACCCCGACGTGCCGTCCCGCGTGCGCGAGCTGACCACGCGCGTCCTCGACGCCGTCGCCGCGCAGCCCGACGACGCCACCGTGGTCTTCGCCACCCGGCCCGGCGACCCGGCGGCGGCCGCCGTGTGGGGGCTGGTGCGCTCGGCGCAGTCGGAGCAGCCCGGCCGGTTCGTGCTGGCCGAGGCCCAGGAAGGCCACACCGACTGGGCCCTCGTCACCGCCACCGGCGAGCCCCAGGTCCGCGTCGTGGACGGCAAGGCCCTCATCCCGCGCCTGGCCCGCCGCAAGCCCGACCCCCACCCGTTACCCGAAATCTCCGGAACCGTGCTGGTGACCGGCGGCACCGGCGGCCTGGGCGCCCTCGTGGCCCGCCGCCTCGTGACAGGCCACGGCGTACGGGACCTGCTGCTGGTGTCGCGGCGCGGCGAGGCCGCCCCCGGCGCCGCCGGCCTGGTGGCGGACCTGGAAGAGCTGGGCGCCCGCGTCACCGTCGCGGCCTGCGACGTGGCCGACCGCGACGCCCTGGCCGCCCTGCTCGCGGACGTCCCGCTGGCCGGGGTCGTCCACACCGCCGGAGTCCTCGACGACGGCCTCGTCGAGAGCCTGACCCCCGGCCGGATCGACACCGTGCTGCGCCCCAAGGCCGACGCCGCCTGGCACCTGCACGAGCTCACCCAGGACCGCGACCTGGCGTTCTTCGTCCTGTTCTCCTCCCTCGCGGGCGTCCTCGGCAACCCCGGCCAGGGCAACTACGCCGCGGCGAACGCCTTCCTCGACGCCCTCGCCGCCCACCGGCGGGAGCTCGGCCTGGCGGCGGTGTCGATCGCCTGGGGCCTCTGGGACACCGAATCCGGCATGACCGGCGCCCTCACCCAGACGGACGTCGCCAGGCTCGCCCGCGCCGGCATCGCCCCCCTCACCGTCGAGCAGGGCCTCGACCTGTTCGACACCGCGCTCACCAGCCCCGACCCACTCGTCGTCGCCGCCCGCTGGGACACCGCCGGACTGCGCGCCCGAGCCGAGACCGGCGACCTGCCGCCCATGCTCCACGGCCTCGTCCGCGCCCCCCGCCGCACCGCCGGCGCACCCGCCGGAGCCGGACCCGGCGCCCTCGCCGCCCGCCTCGCCACCCTGCCCCGCCAGGACGCCCACCGCCTGCTCGTCGACACCGTACGCGCCCAGGTCGCCGCCGTCCTCGCGCACGGCAGCCCCGACAGCGTCGAACTCGACCGGCCCTTCAACCAGCTCGGCTTCGACTCCCTCACCGCCGTCGAACTGCGCAACCGGCTCAACGCCGACACCGGCCTGCGCCTGCCGCCCACGCTCGTCTTCGACCACCCCACCGTCAACGCGCTGGCCGCCTACCTGGCCGGCGTCCTCGCCCCCGCGCCGCCCTCACCCGAGGACACCCTGCGCATGGCGCTGGAGCAGATCGACGACCTGCTGCTCAACGCCAACGGCGAAGGAGACGCCATCCGAGGCCGGCTCGTACCGATCCTGCAGGGCGCGCTCACCAAGCTCGGCGCCGCCCCCGCGGACGCGGGCGGCGTGATGGACAAGATCGACTCTGCTTCCGACGAGGAGATCTTCGCCCTCATCGACAACGAACTGTGACGACATGACCGCGACCGGAAAGGCTCGACCGATGGGGACCGAGGACAAGCTCCGCGCCTACCTCAAACGCGCAACCGTCGAACTGGCCCAGACCCGCCGCAGGCTCGCCGAGGTGGAGGAGCGCCACGACGAGCCCATCGCCGTCATCGGCATGGCCTGCCGCTACCCCGGCGGCGCCGGCACCGCCGACGGCTACTGGGACCTGCTGCGCGACGGCCGCCACGCGGTCCGCGAGGTGCCGTCCGCCCGCTGGGACATCGACGACTACTACGACCCCGACCCGCGCGCCCCCGGCGGCATCTACACCCGCTACGGCACCTTCCTCGACGACGTCGCCGGCTGGGACGCCGAGTTCTTCGGCCTGTCACCCCGCGAAGCCCTCCGCATGGACCCCCAGCAGCGCATCCTCCTCGAACTCGCCTGGGAAGGACTGGAGAGCGCCGGGCTGTCACCCACCCGCATGCGCGGCAGCCGCACCGGCGTCATGGTCGGCTTCATGGACACCCTCCAGTACGGGCGGCTCCAGATGGAACGCCAGGGCCGCGACGCCCTGTCCGACCCGTACCTCGGCCAGGGCGCCATCCCCAGCGTCGCCGCCGGGCGCATCGCCTACCAGCTCGACCTGATCGGGCCCACCCTCACCGTCGACACCGCCTGCTCCTCCTCGCTCATCGCCGTCCACCTCGCCGCCCAGGCCCTGCGCCGCGGCGAGTGCGACCTGGCCCTCGCCGCCGGAGCGTCCCTGTCGCTGCACCCCACCCTCTACATCCAGGCGTGCGCCGGGCTCATGATGTGCGCCGACGGCCGGTGCAAGACCTTCGACGAGTCCGCCGACGGCTACGTCATGGGCGAAGGCGGCGGCCTCGTCGTCCTCGAACCCCTCTCCAAGGCCCTCGCCAACGGCCGCCGCATCCGCGCCGTCCTGCGCGGCTCCGCCGTCAACCAGGACGGGCGCAGCAACGGGCTCACCGCGCCCAGCCGCAAGGCCCAGGCCGACGTGATCACCCGCGCCCTCGCCGCCGCCCGCGTCACCCCCGGCGAGATCGACTACGTCGAGGCGCACGGCTCAGGCACCCACCTCGGCGACGCCATCGAGCTGTCCGCCCTCCACGACGTCTTCGGCGGCCGGAGCGCCGACCGGCCCCTCCGCGTCGGCGCCGTCAAGACCAACATCGGCCACACCCAGGCCGCCGCCGGCGTCGCCGGGCTCATCAAGACGGTGCTCATCCTGGAGAACGAGCTCATCCCGCCCAGCCTCAACCTCACCACCCCGGCCGCCGCGATCCCCGCCGACGGCACCGTCCAGCCGGTCACCGCACCCGTGCCGCTGCCCCGCCGCGACGACGCCCCCCGCCTCGCCGGCGTCAGCTCCTTCGGCCTCTCCGGCACCAACGCCCACCTGATCCTCCAGGCCGCCCCTCCGCACCCTTCCCCCCAGCCGGAAGCGACCACCCTCGCGTACGCCGGAGCAGCGGCGCCCACCGCAGGACCCACCCACCCCGCAACCCCCGCCCCCACCGGAGCGAGCACGCCCCTCGGAGGGACCTCCAGCGGAGGGGCCTTCCGCGCCGGAGCGGACGCCCACTCCGGTGGGGTCGCCGCCTCGGCCGGAGGGGACGGCCCGGCCCCCATCTCCGCGGGCACCCCTCTCGGAAGGGCGGCCTCGGACGGAGGGCCGGTGCCCGCCGCCGGGGGAGGGGCCGCCTCCCTCGTAGGGGCCACGCCCCTCGGAGGGGCCGCTCACCTCGAGGGGGGGCGCCCCGGGGAGGGGCGGGGTCCCGGGGAGGGGGAGGCCGCCGTGGGCGGACGGGGTGGGGCGCCGTACGTGCTGCCGCTGTCGGCGGCGAGCGGGCCGGCCTTGCGGGAGCAGGCCGAGCGGCTGGCCACCTGGCTGGAGGCGCGCCCCGGGACCGGGCTGGCGGACGTGGCGCACACGCTCCAGACCGGCCGCGCGGAGCTGGACCACCGCCGCGCCCTCGTCTGCGACGACGCCGCCGACGCCGTGGCGCGGCTGCGGGCTCCGGGCGACGGCCACCGGGTCAAGCGCCGCCCCCGCCTGGCGTTCCTGCTGCCGGGCGTCGGCGACCAGTACGCGGGACTCGGCAGGGACCTGTACGCCGCCGAGCCCGTGTACGCCGAGGCCGTGGACCAGTGCGTCGACCTCGTACGCCGCCGCTCCGGCGTGGACCTGCGCCCCCAGTTCTTCCCGCAGGGCGCGACCGCGGCCCCCGCGAACGGCGACCTGGCCGCCCTGCTCGGCCGGTCGGGGGAGACGCGCGACGCCCACGACCCGCTCGACCAGGCGGCGATCGCGCACCCGTTCCTGTTCACCGTCGAGTACGCGCTCGCCAGGCTCCTGCGCCACTGGGGCGTCACCCCGGACCTGCTGGTCGGCTACAGCCTCGGCGAGTACGTGGCCGCCTGCCTGGCCGGGGTGTTCACCCTGGAGGACGCCCTGCACGTGGTCGTGGAGCGCGCCCACCTGATCAGCGCGGTGCCCGCCGGCCGCATGGTGGCGGTGGCGGCCCCGCAGGACCGCGTCCTGGAGGTGCTGGCCGGGACGGGCGCGGAGGTGGACGTCGCCGCCCGTAACGGCCCCGCCATGACGGTGCTGAGCGGCCTGCCGGCCGAGATCGAGGCCGCGACGGCCGCGCTGGCCGCGACCGGCCTGGCCTGCCGCCCGCTCCGGTCGGCGCACGCGTTCCACTCCACGCTGCTGCAGCCGGCCCGCGAGAAGCTCGCCGCGGTGCTCGACACGGTGACGCGCCGCCCGCCGGACATCACGATCGTCTCCAACCTCACCGGCCGCCCGCTGACCGCCGAGGAGGCCACGAGCACCTCGTACTGGGCCGACCAGCTCGTCAGCACCGTCCGCTTCGCCGACGGCGTGCGGCACTGCCTGGAGGAGGACGTGTCGGCGTTCGTCGAGCTCGGCGCGGGACAGACGCTCGGCGGCCTCGTACGGCAGAACCTGACGGGCGGCCGGACCGCCGTCCTCGGCACGCTCGCCCCCCACTGGAACGCGAGCCCCGAGCCCCACGGCGACCTCGTCTCCACCTGCGCCACCCTGTGGGAGCTGGGCGCCCCGGTGAACTGGGACGCGGCCAGGCCGGGCGGCGGGCACGTCGCCGACCTGCCCACGTACCCCTTCCAGCGCACCCGGTTCTGGCCGGAGACGACGGCGCAGCCCGTCGCCGCCGAGCCCGCCCCGGCCGCCGGACCGGCCGACCACCTCTTCGCCCCGCTGTGGCGGCGCGACCCGGCCGCCGCCGCCCCGCCCGCCGGGCTCGCGCTGCCCGGCCCGCTGGTGGTGTTCGCCGACCCGGGCGGCGTCGGCGGCGCGCTCGCCGACCTGGCCGCCGCGTCCGGCGTCCGCGTCGTCGAGGTCGTCCCCGGGACCGGGCCGCACCGCGACGGCCGCCGCCTCACCATCGACCCGTCGGACCCCGCCCAGTACGCGGAGGTCTTCGCGGGGCACGGCGACGGGCCCGTGCACGTGGCGCACCTGTGGAGCCTCGCCACCCCCGCCGCCACGGGCGACGACGACCTGCGCGCCGCCGTCGGGCACGGCTTCGACAGCCTGATGCTGGCCGTACAGGCACTGGGGGAGCGGCCCGCCCGCCTCCTCACCGTCACCCGGGGCGCGGCCGACATCCTCGGCGGCGACGCCACCGCCCCCCACCAGGCGCTCGCCCACGGGCTCGGCCGGGCCGTCCGCCACGAGTACCCGAACCTCACGTGGAGCGGCGTCGACCTCGACCCCGGCGAGCCGCAGCCGCCCGCCGGGACCGCGCAGCAGCTCGCCGCCGAGCTGCTCACCGAGCCCGGCGCGGGCGACACGCCCGAGTCGGCCGACCCGCTCACCGGCTGGCGCCGGGGCCGCCGCTGGACACGCGGCTGGGCCCCGATCCCCGACCGGCCCGGCGCGGAGGGGACGCCGGTGTGGCGGGCGGACGGCGCCTACCTCATCACCGGCGGCACCCGCGGCCTCGGCCTGGCCCTGGCCCGGCACCTCGTACGCGCCGGCGTCCGCCGCCTGGCGCTGCTCGCCCGCACCCCGCTCCCCGACGGCGACGCCGACGTCGCCGCCCTGACGGCGGCGGGCGCCGAGGTGCTGCTCCTCACCGCCGACGCGGGCGTGCCGGACGAGCTGCGCGCCGCCCTGCGGCGGGCGCGCGAACGGTTCGGCCGCCTGCACGGCGTCATCCACGCCGCCGGCCTGCCGGCCGGCGGGCTGCTGCAACGCCGCACCACCGCCGAGGCGGCCCGCGTGCTCGCCCCCAAGGTGTACGCGATGGGCCCGCTCGCCGAGCTGACCGGCCCCGGCACCCCCGAGGAGGAACGGCCCGAGCTGCTCGTCCTCTACTCCTCGGCCGTCACCGCGTTCGGCGGCATCGGCGAGGGCGACTACTGCGCCGCCAACACCGTGCTCGACGCCTACGGCGAGGCCCTGGCCGCCGCCGCGCCCGCCACCCGCGTCGTCTCCGTCGCCTGGGGGCCCTGGCAGCACGACGTGTGGCAGTCGGAGAACCTCAAGGGCAGCGGCGGCCTGGCCGAACGCGTCGCCGACTACCGCGCCCGCTACGGGTTCGCCGACGACGCCGGATGCGCGCTCCTCGACCGGATCGTGGCCGGCGGCCACGGCAGCGTCATGGCCGTCAGGCAGCCGCTGCGCGACGTGCTCGCGTCGTGGACGAGCATGCTCGACCTGGACGGCCTGCTCGCCACGGCCGCCCCCCAGGGCGAGCGCTTCCCCCGCCCCCGGCTCCGCACCGACTACGCGCCGCCCAGGACCGAGGCCGAGGCCAGGATGGCCGACCTGTGGGGCGCCTACCTCGGCATCGACGGCGTCGGCGTGCACGACCCGTTCTTCGACCTCGGCGGCAACTCCCTGACCGGCATGGCCATGGTGCTCGCCATCGAGAAGGACCTCGGCCGCCCCATCGCGCCCGCGGTGCTGTTCGAGCACCCCACCGTGGCCGCGTTCACGGCCGCACTGGACGGCGGCGGCGACCAGGGCGCCCAGGAGGCGCTCTCCACCAGTTCCGCACGGGGGCAGCGGCGGCGCCGGGCCCGTTCCAGCAACCGGAAATGAGGACCCAAGACGTGATCGACGACATCGAAGGAGCCGGCACCGACATCGCGATCGTCGGCATGTCCGGCCGGTTCCCCGGCGCTCCCGGCGTCGCCGAACTCTGGTCCGCCATCCGCGCGGGGGACTCGGGGATCACCCGCTTCACCGACGACGAGCTGCGCGCCGCCGGCGTCCCCGCCGACCTGCTGGACGATCCCGCGTACGTGAAGGCGGCGCCCGTCATCGACGGCGTCGAGGAGTTCGACGCGGCGTTCTTCGGCATCAGCCCGAAGGAGGCGCAGATCCTCGACCCGCAGCACCGGCTGTTCCTGGAGCACAGCTGGGCCGCGCTGGAGGACGCCGGCTGCGACCCCACGCGGTTCGACGGCGCCATCGGCGTGTTCGGCGGCTGCGCCCACAGCTCCTACATGCAGAACAACCTGCTGCCCAGCGGCATCACCGCCGTCATGGGGGACCTGGCCGTCGGCCTGGCCAACGACAAGGACTCCCTCACCACCCGCGTCGCGCACACGCTCGGGCTGACCGGCCCCAGCTACGGCGTGCAGAGCTACTGCTCCACCTCGCTCGTCGCCGTGTGCGCCGCCGCCTCCAGCCTGGCCGGGTTCGAGAGCGACCTGGCGCTCGCCGGCGGCGTCGCCGTCAACGTGCCCCACCGCGTCGGCTACCTCTACCAGCAGGGCGGCATCGCGCCGCCCGACGGCCTGTGCCGCGCCTTCGACGCGCGCGGACTCGGCAGCCCGCTCGGCAGCGGCGTCGGCGTCGTCGCCCTGCGGCGGCTGGAGGACGCGCTCGCCGACGGCGACCAGATCTACGCCGTCATCCGGGGCTGGGCCGTCAACAACGACGGCGGGCGCAAGGTCGGCTTCACCGCCCCCGGCGTCCAGGGGCAGGCCGCGGTCATGGCCGAGGCGCTGGCCGCCGCCGACCTCGAACCCGGCGACATCGACTACATCGAGGCGCACGGCACCGGCACCGCACTCGGCGACGCCGCCGAACTGGCCGCCCTCCAGCAGGTGTACGGCGGCCGGTCGCTGCTGATCGGCTCCGTCAAGCCGAACGTCGGCCACCTCGACCGGGCCGCCGGCGTCACCAACCTGATCAAGGCGGCGCTCGCCCTGCGGCACGACGAGATCCCGCCCACGCTCCACCTGTCGGAGCCGAACCCGCAGCTCGGCACCGGCGAGGCCCGCCTCGACGTCGTCACCCGGCTGCGCGGCTGGCCGCGCGAGGCGGGCCGCATCCGCCGCGCCGGGGTGAGCGCGTTCGGCATCGGCGGGACCAACGCGCACGTGGTGCTGGAGGAGGCGCCGCTCGTCCCCAGGACCGAGGAGGAGCCGCGCCCCGAACCGCTGATCTGGTCCGCCCGCACCGCCGCCGCGGCCGACGAGATGACCGCCCGGCTCGCCGCCCACCTCGCGGCCGACGGACAGGAGCTCCGGCTCGCCGACGTGGCCCACACCCTCCAGGCCGGACGGCAGCAGTTCGGCCACCGCAGGATGCTCGTCGCCGCCTCCCCGGCCGAGGCCGCCGAGGCGCTGGCGGGCGGCGCCGCGCTCGGCCGCGCCGAGACCCGCGCCGACCGGCCCGCCGCCTTCCTCATCGCGGGCGCCGGGGAGCAGTACCCGGGCATGGCTGCCGACCTGTACGCGACCGAGCCCGTCTTCCGCGAGGCGCTCGACGAGTGCCGCACCCGGCTGCGCCGCCTCATGGACGGCGCCGACCCGCTCACCGACCTGCTCGCCCCCCGCCCCGGCCCCGGCTCCGGCGGCGGGCTCGGCGCCCTGCTCGGCCGCACCGCCGAGCCCGCCGCCACCCCCACCGAGACGCTCCAGCCCGCCCTGTTCGCCGTCGAGTACGCGCTCGCCACGCTCGTCCGGTCGTGGGGCGTCGAGCCGGCGATCCTGGCCGGCTACAGCCTCGGCGAGTACGTCGCCGCCTGCCTGGCCGGCGTGCTCACCCTCGACGACGCCGTCGCCCTCGTCACCCACCGCGCCCGCCTCATCGGCGAACTCCCCGAAGGCGCCATGGCCGCCGTGCCGCTGGCCGCCGCCGACGTCCTGGACCGCATCCGCCGCGCCGGCATCACCGGCGTCGGCGTCGGCGCGATCAACGGCCCCGAGCTCACCGTCCTGTCCGGCGAACCGCAGGCCGTCGCCGCCGCCCGGGCGCTCCTGGAGGCCGACGCGGTGCCGTGCCGGCCGCTCGCCACCACCCACGCCTTCCACTCCGCGATGATGGAACCCCTCCGGGACCGCCTCACCGCGTGGATCGCCGCCCACGTCACCCTCCACCCGCCCCAGATCCCGTACGTGTCCAACGTCACCGGCGAGATCGCCACGGCCGGGCAGGTCACCGACCCCGCCTACTGGGCCCGCCACATGTGCGAGCCCGTCCGCTTCCACGACATGCTGCGCACCCTCCTGCGGCACGACGGCGAACCCGCGCTCCTGGAGATCGGGCCCGGCCAGTCGCTGGGCGCCATGGCGCGCGGCCACGCCGACTGCCCGCCGGACCGCTGGCCGCTCGTCGTCGCCACCCTGCCCGGCGCCGCCGACCCGCGCCCCGCCCGCGCCGTGCTCGCCGAGGCCGCCGGGCGGCTCTGGCTCGCGGGCGTCCCCGTCGACTGGGCCGGCTACCGGCAGGACCGGCCCGTCGCCAAGGTCGGGCTGCCCACCTACCCGTTCCAGCGCGAGCGCTTCTGGGTGAACCCGCCCGCCGCCCTCCCCGCCGCCGCCTCGCCCGCCGCCGAGCTCCCGGCGGACGCCGCGCCCCGGGCCGGGCACGTGTCCCTGCTGTCCCCCCGCTGGACCCCCGCCCCGCCCGCGTCGTCCGAGCTCCAGGCCACCCGCTACGTCCTCCTCACCGACGGCCCCGGCGGCGCCGGCGACACCCTCGCCCGGACCCTGCGCGCCACCGGCGCCGACGTCGTCACCGCAGTCCCCGGCGACGCCTTCACCGAGACCCCCGACGGCTGCACGTTCGACCCCGCCGACCCCGCCACCCTCGCCACCCGCCTCACGACGGACGGCCTCACGATCCTCGACCTCCGCCTCCTCACCCCGCCGACCGGCCCCGCCACCCCGTACGGCGGGACCGTCCCGTACGGCGAAGCGGTCCTGGCGCACGGACCCAGCCTCCCGAACGGGGCCGCATCCCCCACCGTCCCGGCCGGAACCCCCGGCCCCGACGGCGGCGCCGGCCCGGACGGCGGCGACGACCGCGACGGACAGGACGGCGAGGTCGGCCCGGACGGCGGCGACGGCCGCGACGGCACCGGCCCCGACGGCGGCAACGCCCACCACACCACCCCCGACACCACCGCAACCTCCCGCACCCCCGACCCCTCCACCACCGACGAGCCCGCAACCCCCGACGGACGGGCGCTCCCCGAAGGGGCCGCCACTTCCGAAGGGCGTGCACTCCCCGAAAGGGCCGCCACCCCCGACGGGCGTGCTCTCTCCGAGAGGGCCGCTGTCATCGGAGGGGATGGGCGGGGGGCGGTGTTGCCCGTGGCGGCGATGCTGGCGGCCTGGGGGGAGGCGACCGCCGAGACGGCGGCGCGGGTGATCGTCGTGACGCGCGGCGGGCAGGCCGTGGCCGCGGGGGAGCGCCCCGACCCGGGGATGGCCGCCGCCGCGACGCTGCCGATGGTCGCCAACCAGGAGTACCTGAACCTCGACTGCGCCACCGTGGACGTGGCCGGGGACGCGGACGCCGCCGAGGTGGCCGAGGCGCTGGAGGCGGAACTCCGCACCCCGCCCGGCGACGTCTTCGTCGCCTACCGCCACGGCACCCGCCTGACCCGCGCCTACACCCCCGACGACGCCACCCCGGCGGACGGGGCCCCGGTGCGGCGGGGCGGGACGTACCTGGTGACGGGCGGGCTCGGGGACGTGGGCCTGCTGCTGGCCGGGCACCTGGCCCGCGCCGGGGCGGGCAGGCTGGTCCTGGCCAGCCGGGGCGGCGTGCCGGACGACCCGGCCCACCCGCGGCGGCACGCGGTCGACGCGCTGCGGGAGCTGGGCGTCGAGGTGAGCGCCCCCCGCGTGGACGTCACCGACCCGGCCGCCGTGCGCGCGCTGCTGGCCGGGCTGGACCGGCTGGACGGCGTCGTGCACGCCGCCGCCGTGACCACGCCCGACACGTTCCGCCCGCTGCGCGAGCTGGACGCGGACGCGGTGGCCCGGCACTTCGACGCCAAGGTCGGCGGCGCGCTGGCGCTGGCCGAGGCGCTGGCGGGCACGGAGCTGACGCCGGACTTCTGCGTGCTGTTCGCCTCCACGTCGTCGCTGCTGGGCGGCATCACGTTCGGCAGCTACGCCGCCGCGAACGCGGCGCTGACGGCGATCGCCCACCGCCACCACGGCGGCGCCACCCGGTGGACGGCCGCGAGCTGGGACACCTGGGCGGTGACGCTCGACCGCATCGAGGGCGGCCTGGGCGCGGCGATGGCGGCGCACTCGATGACGGCGGAGGAGGCCCTGGCGGCCTTCGACCGGGTCCGGGCCGGCGCCGCCCCGCACGTCGTGGTCGCCGCGGGCGGTCTCGACGACCGGCTCCCGCGTGCCATGAGCGCGCCGGGCCCGGAGGCGGCCGGGAGCGGCGACCGCTTCCCCCGCCCCGAGCTGCCCCAGCCGTACACGGCCCCGATCACGCAGGCCGAGCGGGACCTGGCGGCGCTCTGGTCGGAGGTGCTGGGCGTGGAGCCCGTCGGCACCCGGGACAACTTCTTCGACCTCGGCGGCAACTCCCTGGTGGCGCTGCAGATGCTGGCGCTGGTGAAGAAGCGGCACGGGATCGCGGTGCCGACGGTGACCCTGTTCGAGGCGCCCACGGTCGCCACGCTGGCCGCCGTGCTCGACGAGCGCCGTTCCACCGCCGCGCCGCAGGCCGAGCCCGTACGGGCCGCGCGGGTGGAGCGCGTCACCGAGGACGAGGACCGGCGGATCGCGATCGTCGGGATGGCGGGCCGTTTCCCCGGCGCGCCGGACGTGGACGCGTTCTGGCGGAACCTGCGCGAGGGCGTCGAGTCGATCACGTTCTTCTCCGAGGACGAGCTGCTCGCCGCCGGGGCCGACCCCGAGCAGGTGCGCGACCCGGCGTACGTGCCGGCGCGGCCGGTGCTGGACGACGTCGGGGGCTTCGACGCGGCGTTCTTCGGGATGAGCCCGCGCATGGCCGCCATCACCGACCCGCAGCAGCGGGCGTTCCTGGAGGTGTGCTGGGAGGCGCTGGAGCAGGCCGGTTACGCCGCGCCGGAGCGGCGGGGCCGGGTGGGCGTGTTCGGCGGCGCCAACATCAGCACCTACCTGCTGAGGATGACCGACCACCTGCTCGGCGCGGGCGGCAAGGCGGGCTTCAGCGACTTCGAAGTGATCATGGGCAACGACAAGGACGCGCTGCCCACGACCGTGTCGTACCTGCTCGACCTGCACGGGCCGAGCGTCGCCGTGCAGACGTTCTGCTCCACGTCGCTGGTCGCCGCGCACCTGGCGGTGCAGTCGCTGCGCAACGGCGAGTGCGAGCTCGCGCTGGCGGGCGGCGTCTCCATCCGGGTGCCGGACCGCGTCGGCCACCTGTACGGGCCGGGCGGGCAGGAGTCGCCCGACGGGCACGTGCGCACGTTCGACGCGCGGGCCAAGGGCAGCATGTTCGGCGACGGCGCCGCCGCCGTCCTGCTCAAGCGGCTGCCGGACGCGCTGCGCGACGGCGACCACGTCTGGGCGGTGATCCGCGGCACGGCGATGAACAACGACGGCGCGCTCAAGGTCGGCTACACCGCGCCCAGCGTCGTCGGCCAGTCGCGGGTGATCGCCGACGCGATGGCCGACGCCGGCGTCACCGGCGAGGACATCAGCTACGTCGAGGCCCACGGCACCGCCACCGAGCTGGGAGACCCGATCGAGGTGGCCGCGCTCGCCCGCGCCTTCGGCCCGACCAGCGAGCGCCGCTACTGCGCGATCGGGTCGGTCAAGACGAACGTCGGCCACCTGGACCGGGCGGCCGGGGCGAGCGGGCTGATCAAGACCGCGTTCGCGATCCGCGACGGCGTGATCCCGGCCAGCCTGCACTACACCAGCCCCAACCCGGAGATCGACTTCGAGTCGAGCCCGTTCTACGTCAACACCGAGCTGTCGCCGTGGCGGACCCGTGACGGCCGCCCGCGCATCGCCGGGCTGAACTCGCTCGGCATGGGCGGCACCAACGTCCACATGGTGATCGAGGAGCCCCCGGCCGTCTCCCGCGA
Source organism: Nonomuraea sp. ATR24 (assembly GCF_041950485.1). Classification (NCBI taxonomy): domain Bacteria; kingdom Bacillati; phylum Actinomycetota; class Actinomycetes; order Streptosporangiales; family Streptosporangiaceae; genus Nonomuraea; species Nonomuraea sp. ATR24. The sequence goes on along the minus strand of NZ_JBGNUU010000008.1, from coordinate 163,913 downwards.
CGCCGAGCCGCAGGGCCGCCGCTACCAGGTGCTGCCGGTGTCGGCCCGCGCCGCCGCGGCGGCCGACGAGGCGTGCCGCAGGCTGGGCCGGCACCTGGCGGCCGAGCCGGGCGTCCGGCTGGCCGACGCCGCGTACACGCTGCAAGCCGGGCGGAAGACGTTCGAGCACCGGCGCGCGCTGGTGGCCGCCGGCGCGGCCGGCGCGGCGGCCGCGCTGGACGGCGGCGCGGGCCTGCTCTCCCGCACCGACACCGCGCAGGGCCGCCGGGTCGCCTTCCTGCTGGCGGGCGTCGGCGAGCAGTACCCGGGCCTGGCCGCCGACCTGCACCGCCACGAGCCGGCCTTCCGCCAGGCGCTCGACGACTGCCTGGCGGCGCTGGCCGGCGTCATGGACGTGACCGGCGTCGCGGACCTGCTCACCGGCGACCGCGCCACCGCCCCCGGCCTGGCCGCCCTCCTCGGCCGGGAGACCGCCTCCGGCGGCGGGCCGGACGGGGCGCGGGCGGCGACGCTGGCGCGCACCGAGCTCGCCCAGCCCGCCCTGTTCGCCGTGGAGTACGCGCTGGCGCGCACCCTCATGGCGTGGGGCGTCCAGCCGGAGATCATGCTCGGCTACAGCCTCGGCGAGTACGTCGCCGCCTGCCTGTCGGGCGTGCTCTCCCTCCAGGACGCCGTCGCGCTCGTCGCCCACCGGGCGAAGCTCATCGCCGAGCTGCCCGGCGGGTCGATGCTCGCCGTCTCGATGCCCGCCGCCGCGCTGGCCCGCCGCTTCCGGCTGGAGGAGCGCGGCCTGGACGTCGCCGCCGTCAACGGCCCCCAGGTCACCGTCGTCGCCGGCCCCGCCGAGCCCGTCGCCGCCCTGGCCGCCGAGCTGCGCGCCGCCGAGATCCCGTGCCGCCCCCTGGAGACCAGCCACGCCTTCCACTCCCGCATGCTCGAACCGGCCGCCCACGACCTCACTCAGTGGGTCAAGGCCAACGTCACGCTCAACCCGCCCGCGCTGCCATACGTGTCGAACGTGACCGGCGACGTCGCGGACGCCGCGCTGGTGTGCGACCCCGGCTACTGGGCGCGGCACATGTGCGCGACGGTGCGGTTCGCCGACGGCGCGGAACGGCTGCTCGCCGACCCGGAGCTGGCCGTCGTGGAGATCGGGCCGGGACAGTCGCTCGGCGCGCTGGTCCGCGCGACCGGCTGCCCGCCCGAGCGGTGGCCGCTGATCACCCACACCATGCCCGCCGCGAGCGACGGCACCCCCGGCGACGAGACGCTGGCCGGCTGCCTGGCCCGGCTGTGGCTGTGCGGCGTCACCCTCGACTGGGACGCCTACCACGGCCGCGACGGCGGCGACGGCGGCGCGGCCGGGGCACCGGGCCGGATCCCGCTGCCCACCTACCCGTTCCAGCGGCAGCGCCACTGGATCGACCCGCCCGCCCGCGCCAAGGCCGTCGCCGCCGAGCCGGAGGACCTGTTCGAGGCCGTCGCCGGGCTGCCCAAGCTGCCCGAGGACCGGTGGCTCTACCTGCCCGTGTGGCGGCAGACCGCGGCCCCCGCGCCCGCCGCCGCTCAGCCGGGCTCCTGGCTGGTGTTCACCCGCGACGGCCTGGCCGACGAGGCCGCCCGCAGGCTGGCCGCCACCGGCGCCACCGTCACCCTGGTCCGCCCCGGCGACGCCTACACCGCGACCCCGGACGGCCACACGGTCCGGCCCGGCAGCGTCGACGACCTCCTCGCCCTGCTGCGCGACCTGCGCGCCGCCGGCCGGCCGCTGGAGCGCGTCGTCCACCTGTGGTCGCTGGAGCCGGGCCCGCACGAGGTCACCGTCACGCGCGGCCTGCACACGCTCGTCGCGCTCGCCCGCGCCGCCGGCGAGTCCGGCATCGGCGGCTGGTCGCTCGACGTGGCCGTCTCCGGCACCCAGCAGGTGCTCGGCGAGGAGGTCGCCGACCCGTCCGGCGCCACCCTGGCCGGACCCTGCCTGGTGATCCCGCTGGAGTACCCCGGCGTGACCACCCGCCTCGTCGACCTGCCCGGCGACCCGGCCGCGACCGACCTGGACGCGCTCACCGCCGAGCTGGCCCGCCCGCACGGCGACCGCACCGTGGCGCTGCGCCGGGGCCGCCGCTGGCTGCCCGGCTACGACCCGATGCCCGTGCCCGACGCCCCCGACCCGCTGCGCGACGGCGGCGTCTACCTGATCACCGGCGGCCTGGGCGGCATCGCCCTCGGCCTGGCCGGTCACCTGGCCCGCGAACGCGCCGCCAAGCTCGTCCTGCTCGCCAGGACCGGCCTGCCGCCCCGCGCCGAATGGCCCGCCGTCCTCTCGGGCGAGCGGCACGCCGGGGAGACCACCAGGCGGCGCGTCGCCGAGGTCACCGCCCTCATCGAGGCGGGCGCCGAGGTCGAGCTCGTCACCGGCGACGCGGCTTCCGCCGCCGACGTGCGCCGCGCCGTCGACGCCGCCCTCGACAGATTCGGCGCGCTGCACGGCGTCCTGCACGCCGCCGGGGTCCCCGCGATGGGGCTCATGCAGTTCAAGCGGCCCGAGGAGCTCGACGACGTGCTCGCCCCCAAGGTCGGCGGCGTCCACGCCGTCGCCGAGGCGCTGCGCATCGGCGAACCCGGCGAGATCCCGCTCGACTTCCTCGCCCTGTTCTCCTCCATCACCTCCGCCACCGGCGGCGGCCCCGGCCAGGTCGACTACTGCGCCGCCAACGCCTACCTGGACGCCTACGCCTGCCGGCTGGCCGCCACCGGCCGCCGCGTCGTCGCCATCGGCTGGGGCGAATGGACGTGGAACGCCTGGGAGGCCGGGCTCGACGGCTACGAGGAGGCGCTGCGCGACTTCTTCCGCGACAACCGGGCCAGGATCGGCATCGGCTTCGACGACGGCTGGCGCTCCCTGCGGCGCGCCCTGGCCACCGGCGAGCCGCGCGTCGTCGTCTCCACCCAGGACTTCCCCACCCTCGTCGCCGGCAGCGCCCGCTTCACCCTGGAGGCGGTGACCTCGCCCGGCCTGGGCGGGACCGGCGGCGAACGGCACCCCCGCCCCGAACTGCTCACCCCCTACCAGGAGCCGTCCGGCCACGCCGAGGAGACCATCGCCGCGATCTGGGCGGAGTCGCTGCGGCTGGAACGCGTCGGCGTGCACGACAACTTCTTCGAACTCGGCGGCAACTCCCTGCTCGGCGTCTCGATCGTGGCGGCGGTCCGCCGCGCGTTCGAGCTGGCCGAGCTGCCGCCGCACATCCTCTACGAGTCGCCCACCGTGGCCGCGCTCGCCGGCACCGCCGAGGCCCTGGCCTCCGGCACGGCGCCCGCGGCCGCCGACCCAGGCGGCAGCCAGGTCCGCGCGCAGCTGCGCAGATCCGGGCTCGAAGCCTCCGCCGCCCGCAGACGCGGCCGGTGACACCCCAACCTGAAGGAGCGGACATGACCGTGATCGGCGTGATCGGCGCCGGCGTGATGGGCGTCGGCGTGGCCCAGAACCTCGCCCAGACCGGCCACGAGGTCGTCCTGGTCGACAAGGACGAGCGCATCCTCGCGGACGCGCTGGCCACCATCGGCCGCAACGCCCGGATGAGCCGCCTCATGGGCGGTCCCGCCCTGGACCCCGACGAGATCCTGTCGAGGATCACCACCGCCGTCGGCGCCGCCGGCGCGGCCAAGGCGAGCCTCGTCATCGAGAACGTGACGGAGAACTGGGACGTCAAGCGCGAGGTGTACGAGACGCTCGACGCCGAGTGCGGGCCCGACACCGTCTTCGTCGTCAACACCTCGGCCATCCCCATCACCAAGATGGCGGCCGTCACCGGCCGCCCCGACAAGGTCATCGGCGTGCACTTCATGAACCCGGTGCCCGCCAAGCCCGTCGTGGAGCTGATCCCCGGCTTCCACACCTCGCCGGAGACGATCCAGCGCACCAGGGACCTGCTGACGGCGATGGGCAAGAAGGCCGTCGACGTCAAGGACTCGTGCGGCTTCATCTCCAACCGGGTCCTCATGCTGACCGTCAACGAGGCCGCCTACCTGGTGCACGAGGGCGTCGCCGACGCCGAGTCGGTGGACGAGGTGTTCCGCGGCTGCTTCGGCCACCCGATGGGCCCGCTGGAGACCGCCGACCTGATCGGCGTCGACACCATCCTCTACAGCGTCGAGGTGCTCTACGAGCACTACGCCGACAGCAAGTACCGCCCCTGCCCCCTGCTCAAGCAGATGACCGACGCCGGCCTGCACGGACGCAAGTCAGGCCGCGGCTTCTACACCTACACCACCCAGAGCTGAAGGAGTCACCCATGTCCAGCAAGACCCAGATCCTCGACTTCATCCGCGGCCGTTACCCGCAGGCGGAGATCGACGAGTCGCAGGACATCTTCGCGCTCGGCTTCGTCAACTCCCTGTTCGCCATGGAGCTCGTCATGTTCGTCGAGAAGACGTTCGGCGTCACCATCCCCAACGAGGAGCTGCGCATCGACAACTTCCGCACCGCCGACGCCATGTCCGCGCTGGTGGCGCGGCTCACCTCCGACCTGGCCGTCGCGTGACCCTCACCAGCACGGCGCCCGCTCCGGCGGGCGCCGCCCCCGTCACCGGCCGCAGCTCGGCCCGCGCGTTCGTGGACACCCACGTCGTGCCGTACGCCGACGCCTACGACAGCAGCGGGCGCGTCCCCGAGGACCTGCTGCGACGGGCCGCCGAAGCCGGGCTGTGGGACCCGCTGTCGATGGACATGGTCACGCTCGGTGAGGTGCACGAGGAGGTGGGCCGGGGCTGCTCGTCGCTGCGCAGCCTGCTGACCGTGCACACGATGGTGTCGTGGACGCTGCGCCGCTGGGGCACCGACGCGCAGCGCGACCGCTGGTCGGCGCCGCTCGCCGCAGGGGACGCGCTCGGCGCGTTCTGCCTGTCGGAGCCCGGCGCCGGCAGCGACGCCGCCGGCATCACCACCACCGCCACCCAGACGGGCGACGGCTGGGTGATCGACGGGGTGAAGACGTGGACGACCGGCGGCCAGCGGGCCGACGTGTTCCTCGTCTTCGCCCGCACCGCCACCAGCATCGGCGCCTTCCTGGTGCCGAGGGACACGCCGGGCGTGACGGTCACGCCGATCGACGACATGCTCGGCACCCGCGCGTCCATGCTGGCGACGATCACGTTCGACGGCGTCGCCCTCGGCCCCGACGCGCTGCTCGGCCCGAGCGGGTTCACCGCCGGCATGGTCCTCACCGGCACCCTCGACCTGGGCCGCTACAGCGTCGCCGCCGGGTCGCTCGGCATCGTCCAGGCGTGCCTGGAGGCGTCGGCCGACTACGCCGCCCGCCGCGAGGTCGGCGGCCGGCCCCTGGCCGAGCTGCCGCTCATCCAGGCCAAGCTCTCCGACATGGTCACCGACGCGCGGGCGGCCCGGCTGCTCGTCGCCGAGGCCGGCCGGCTCAAGGACGCCGGCGAGTCCGCCACGATCATGGCCACCTGGGTGGCGAAGTACTTCGCCTCCACCGCCGCGGCCAGGCACGCCTCCGAGGCCGTCCAGATCCACGGCGCCAGCGGCTGCGCCCCCGGCTCCCCGGTGGCGCGCTTCTACCGTGACGCCAAGGTCATGGAGATCATCGAAGGCAGCAACGAGGTCCAGCGGATCACCATCGCCGGCCAGGCAGAACGGGAGACGACCAGATGACCGTGACCACCGAGCGGCCAGGCGCGCTGCCCGCCAAGCCCGCCCGCGGCCGCATCAAGTGCATCGTGTGGGACCTCGACAACACGCTGTGGAACGGCGTTCTGCTGGAGGACGGCGACGTCACCGTGCGCGCCGCCGTGGTCGAGCGCATCCACGAGCTCGACCGCAAGGGCGTGCTGCACTCCGTCGCCAGCAAGAACGACCACGACGCGGCCATGGCCAAGCTGCGCGAGCTCGGGCTGGAGGACATGTTCCTGCACCCGCAGATCAACTGGAACGCCAAGTCGGAGTCCATCAAGGTCATCGCCAAGGCGCTCAACCTCGGCCTGGACGCGTTCGCCTTCGTCGACGACCAGGAGTTCGAACGCGCCGAGGTCGCCCACGAGGTGCCCGACGTCACCTGCGTCGACATCCTGGACCTGGAGGAGGCGCTGGCCAGGCCCGAGTTCCGGCCCCGGTTCGTCACCGACGAGTCGGCCCAGCGGCGCGCCATGTACCAGGGCCAGATCGCCAGGGACGAGCTGGAGCAGGAGTTCGTCGGCACCAGCGAGGAGTTCCTCGCCGGGCTCGGCATGACGTTCACCATCGCGCCCGCCCGCCGGGAGGACCTGCAGCGGGCCGAGGAACTGACCGTCCGCACCAACCAGCTCAACTCCACCGGCCGCACCTACTCCTACGACGAGCTCGACGCGCTGCGCGAGTCACCCGACCACCTGCTCCTCGTCGCCTCGCTCACCGACAGGTTCGGCAGCTACGGAAAGATCGGGCTGGCCCTGGTGGAGAAGGAGGAGAAGAGCTGGCGGCTGTGCATGATGCTCATGTCGTGCCGGGTCATGTCCCGCGGCGTGGGGATGGTGCTGCTCAACCACATCCTGCGGCTGGCGGCCGAGGCGGGCGTCGCCGTCCGCGCCGACTTCGTGGAGACCGGCCGCAACCGCATGATGCAGATCACGTACGCCTTCGCCGGGTTCAGGGAGGTGAGCCGGGACGGCGCGCAGGTGGTGCTGGAGGCCGACCTGGACGCCGTGCAGCCGCCTCCCGCCTACGTGAAGCTGGAGATCGCCGAATGAGGGACCGACCATGACCGTCCATGATCTGACCAGCGACGACGTGCTCGTCCGCTGGCTGCCGTTCCGGACGCTCACCGGGGCCGAGCCGGGGGCGCTGCCGCTCTACTGCCTGCCCCACGCCGGCGGCGCCGCCTCGGCGTTCCGGCTGTGGCAGCGCAAGCTCCCGGGCGTCGCCGTCCAGCCGGTGCAGCCGCCCGGCCGGGAGGGGCGGCACAAGGAGCCGCCGTACCTGAGCATGCCGGAGCTCGTCTCCGACCTGGCCGACGTGGTGCTCGCCGACGTCGAGCTGTCGGCCGCCGGCCGCCGCTACGCCCTGTACGGGCACAGCCTCGGCGGGCTGGTGGCCTTCGAGCTCGTCCGGGAGGTCCGGCGGCGCGGCGGGCCGGAGCCGGTGCACCTGTTCGTCTCCGGCGCCGACGCCCCGCACGTCACCTACGAGCCCGGCCCGCCGGTGCGCGGGATGAGCGGGCCCGAGGTCGTCACCCTGCTGCGCCGGCTCGGCGGGACGCCCGAGTGGCTGCTGTCCGACCCGGAGGCGCTGGCGATGATCCTGCCGGCCGTCCAGGCGGACTTCACCGTCAAGGAGACGTACGTGTACCAGGAGGAGCCGCCGCTGGACGTGCCGATCTCGGCGCTGCCCAGCGCGTCGGACCCCCGGGTCGCGCCGGAGAAGGTGGCGCGCTGGCGCGACCAGACGGCCGCCCCGTTCGCGCTGCACCCGTTCGACGGCGGCCACTTCGCCGTCTTCGAGCAGGCGGCGCGCACGCACCGCCTCGTCGCCCAGGCGCTGCGCCCGTGGGTGTGACCAGCCGGCGGGTCTGGGGGGACCCGCCGGCCCCACCCCCCACGGCGTCCGCCGAACCCTCCGGCCCCCGCACGCCGCGCACCCTCCCGAGGTCGCGCGCCGCCGTGCGGGGGCCCGCTCCTTCCGGGAACGCCGGGAACGCCGGCGTGGCGGCCCGGGTGTCGCCGGTGGGAGTCCCCGGCGGTGGGGTGCGGGTGTGGCGGGTCGATCTGGACCGGCCGGACGCGGCCCGGGGGTGGCGGCTGCTGTCCCAGGAGGAGCGCGAGCGCGCGCTGGGGTTCGCGGACGGCGGGGAGCGCCGCCGTTACGTGGTGGCGCACGCGGCGCTGCGCGCGATCCTGGGGCGGGCGCGCGGCGCCGACCCGGCGGGGCTCGGGTTCGGCCGGGACGAGGCCGGGCGGCCGTGCCTGGCGGACGGCGGCGGGCCGGACTTCAACCTGTCGCACTCCGGCGGCTGGGCGCTCGTCGCCGTCGCCCCGCCGGGCGGCCGGGTGGGCGTCGACGTGGAGCGCGTCCGCGCCGACGCCGACCACCTGGCCCTCGCCCGGCGCTTCTACCAGCCCGAGGAGGCCGACCGCGTGCGCGCCGAGGGCCCGGACGCGTTCTTCCGCCTGTGGACCGTCAAGGAGGCGTACGTGAAGGCGTCCGGCGCCGGCCTGGCCGCCCTGAGTGACGTCGTCGTACGCGAAAGGAGCGCGACGCACGCCACCGTGCTGTCACGCTCCTCGCGCTTCCCCGAGTGCCACGCCCACCGGCTGGACGTGGCCCCCGGCTACAGTGCCGCCGTGGTGGTCACGACCGCTTGGACACCGGCACCACGTACCGGCTGAACACCAGCTCGCGCAGCACGTCGTCGCCGCCCTCGACGATCGACACGTACCGCATGTCCCGCAGCAGCTTGCCGATGACGGACTCGTGCGTGTAGCCGAGCCCGCCGAACATCTCCGACGCGGTCGAGGCGATCTGCCACCCCGTCTGCCCGCAGAACATCTTCGCCGTCAGCGCCTGCTTGAGCGTGCCGAGCCGCAGGAACTCCTCGCCCGCGTCCGGCCGGGCGGCGATGGCGTCGTAGGCGCGCGCCGCCGCCAGGCACTGGTTGGCCATGACCTCGATCTGCATCTCCATCTGCCCGAGCCGGCCGGCGAACACGGCGTTGCCGGTCAGCGGCGCCCCCTTGACGGTCTTGGCGGCGCCGTACTCCATGCACACGTCACGCACCCGACGGGCGATGCCGAGGGCGGTGGCCGCGATGAGGATGCGGCTGGCGTTCAGCCCCACCTCCAGCAGCCGCAGCCCGTTGCCGCGCAGCACGTTCGCGGCCGGGACGCGGACGCCCGACAGCGACACCTGGTAGGTCGCCGACGAGCGCAGCCCGATCACGTCCCAGCGCTTGTCCACGGTGATGCCGGGCGTGTCGCGCGGCACCAGCACGGCCAGGTAGCCGGCCGGGTCGTCCTGGGCGCGCGCCACGACGACGAGGAAGCGGGCGAAGTCGGTGTTGGTGGAGAACGCCTTGGTCCCGTCGAGGACGACGTCGCCGCCCTCGGTGCGCGCGGTCGTGGTGATCCTGGCCAGCTCGCTGCCCGCGGCGTGCTCGCTGCCGAGGGTGGCGGCGAAGCCGTTGGTCGCCACGAGGTCGCCGAGGTGGCGCTTGGCGAGCTCCTCGCTGCCGTACCACGTCACCATGCTCGTGGTCAGGATCGGGATGAACAGGGTGAAGGCCACCCCGGCGTCGGCGTAGGCGAGCTCGGCGGTGATGCGCACGCTCTCCTCCAGCCCGAGGCCGGGCCCGCCTGCCTCCTTGGGCAGCCACCAGTTGGCCAGGCCGGTGGCGCCGAACCGCTCGTACAGCGGCAACGGCGCCTCGGCCAGCGAGTCCAGGTACGCGTCCTTGCCCGCCAGCTCGCGGCGGGCGAACCCCTGCACGGTCCTCAGGTACGCGGGCTGCTTCATGGGTCGCTCACTCCTGTTCGTCGCGGGCGTCGAGCAGCTCGGCGAGCTGGCGCACCGTCGGGCACTCCAGCAGGCCGGTGACCGGCACCGACGCGTTCAGCGCCTTGCGGACGCGGGTGGTGAGCTCGATGGCCAGCAGCGAATGCCCGCCGAGCTCGAAGAAGTTGTCCAGGGCGCCGATCGGGTCGATGCCGAGCACGCGGGACCAGATCGCGGCCAGCGTGGCCTCGGTGCCCTCGCGCGGCTCCACGTAGGCGTTGTTCAGCTCGGGGCGCGGGTGCCGCTCCTGGTCGTCATCGTCGTCGCCGGCCTCGTGGATGTCGCCGGTGACCCACTGGGCGATGCGGGCGTCCAGGGAGCCGGTCGAGATGACGAAGTGGCCGGCGTGCCCGGCGGCCGACAGCGCCCGCTCGAACACGTCCACGCCCTCGGCGGGCGTCATCGCGTAGTCGACGACGGCGCCGCTGTGGCCGGCCACCCGGTCGGGGTCGATGTTCCAGGTGTCCCAGTCGACCGTGACCCACCGCCCGCCGCCGCTGGTGCGGGCCACCCGCACGTACGCGTCGAGCGCGGCGTTGGCGGCGGCGTACGGGCCGAGCGTCATGCCGCCGAGCACGGCCGCGATGGACGACAGCGTGATGCGCCGGTCCGGGCAGTGGTCGCCGAGCACCTTCTGCAGCACGTGGAATCCGGTCACCTTGGCCGCCAGGTGGGCGTCGCACTGCTGGCGGTCCATCAGGTGGGCGAAGTTGAAGTAGGCGCCGTCCTGCACGCCGGCGCCGTGCACGACGACGTCGATGCCGCCGAACCGCTCGACCGCCTCGGCCACGACGGCGCGCATGCGCTCCTCGTCGGCCACGTCGGCCGACAGGGCCAGCACCGTCGCGCCCCGGCTCTCCAGGTCGCGGATGTTGCGGATGTGGCGGGCGGTCCGCTCGCCGCCGGGCGGCACGTCCGCCAGGTAGGCGTCCCACTCCTGCCGGGGCGGCAGCGGGGAGCGGCCGGTGAGCACCAGCCGGCAGCCGTACGCGTCGGCCAGGTGGCGCGACAGGACGAGCCCGACGTCGCCGAGGCCGCCGGTGATCAGCACGGTGTCGCCGTCGCGGAACGGCCGCCGCGCCGGGTCCGGCTCGGCGATGGGGAACGGCTCGTAGTGGCGCAGCCACGTCTCGCCCGCGCGCACGGCCATCGGGCCCTCGTGCTCGCAGACGGCCGCGGCCAGCGCGGCCTCCACCCCGCCGGCCAGGTCGCCCAGGTCGGCCAGGTCGTCGAGGTCGTCGAGGTCGTCGAGATCGACGTGGCGGCAGCGCAGGCGCGGGTTCTCCTGCTGGAGGCTGGGGGCGAGCGCCGCCAGCGTGGCGTGCTCGGGGTGGCGCAGCTCGGCCCCGGCGACGTTCACCGCGTGGGAGGTGAGCAGGACCAGCTCCGCCCGGGGCGCGGACCCGGTGTTGTCGACGAGCTCGCGGGCCAGCTCCAGCGCCGAGTAGAAGCCGCGGTCCTGTTCGGCGGCGAAGTGCGCCACCGGATCGGCGCCGGGTCCGGGCTCGGCGGCGGCCAGGCTGAAGCCGTGCACGATCGCGCGCGGGCTGACGACCAGCGAGTACAGCAGTTCGGCGAGGTCGCCGGCCTTGCCGGAGCGGATGGTGAAGCTGCCGTCGTCGTGCTGCTCGAACCGGTCGCCGTCACGCACGGCGGTCACCTCGGCCCCGGCCCGCGTCAGCCGCTCGACCAGGGCCTCGCCGCGCCCGTCGGCGGTGAGCACCAGCCACGGCCCGGCCTCGCGCAGCCGCTCGTCGAGCCCTTCGGCGGGCAGCGGGCGCTGCTTCCACGACGGCAGGTGGGTCCACCGCGACCGGTCGAACGTCTTGCCCTCGCCCGCCGGCTGGCGCTGCTGCCCGGTGGGCGGCTTGACCCAGAACCTGCGCCGCTGGAACGGGTAGGTCGGCAGCTCGACGCGCCGCCCCTCGCCGCCGTGCAGCTTGGCCCAGTCGACGACGCTGCCGGCCAGCCAGAGCCGCGCCAGCGCCGACAGCAGCCACGAGGCGGCGTCCACGCCCTCCTCGGGGGTCACCGTCAGCTCCACGGCCTGCGCGTCGCCGTCGACGACCTGGACGCCGATCCCCGTGAGCCCGTCGGCCAGCGCGCTGAGCGCCTCGTCCCGTCCCGCCGTCCCGGCGGGGGCGGGCTGGCCGAGCACCGAGGACGCCGCCGCGCGCAGCTCCGCCCACCAGGAGTCCGGGGTCCCGTCCTCCGGCGCGGCCAGCCGTACCTTGGGGTTGCGCCGCTGGGTCTTGCCGTCGATCCAGCGGGACGGGTCGGCCAGCGCGGCGAGCGCGTCGTCGCGGTCGCGGCAGACGACGGCGCGGCGCAGCGCGAACGCGCCCCGCGACACCTGGAGCGTGAACGCCACGTCCGCCAGGTCGGAGCGGTCGCCGGTCAGGTGCCGGCGCAGCCGCTCGGTCAGGTCCGTCAGCGCCTGGTCGTCGGCGGCGGAGAACACCAGCAGGTGCGGGCCGGGCCTGGCGGGCCGCTCCGGCCGGGGCGGCGCCTGCTCCATCACCACGTGCGCGTTGGTGCCGCCGAGCCCGAACGAGCTCACCCCGGCCCGGCGCGGGTGCGGGCCCTCCGGCCAGGGCCGGTTCTCGGTCAGCACGGTGAAGCGGTCGCGCGCCGACGCCAGCGCCGGGTTCGGCGTCTCGTAGCCGGGCGTGCCCGGCAGCAGCTCGTGCTTGAGAACGAGCGCGGCCCGCATCAGCCCGGTCACGCCGGAGGCGCGGTCGAGGTGGCCGAGGCTCGGCTTGACCGACCCCAGCACCGTCGGCGTCTGCCCGGCCTGCGTGAACACCCGGCTCATCGCCGCCAGCTCGATCGAGTCGCCCAGCATGGTGCCGGTCGCGTGGCACTCGACGTAGCCGACGGTCTCCGGCTTGACCCCGGCCACGCCGAGCGCCGACTCGATCACCTCGGCCTGGCCGTCCACGCCCGGCGCCGTGTAACCGGCACGCAGCCGGCCGTCGTTGTTGGACGCCGACCCGAGGATCACCGCGTGGATCACGTCGCCGTCGGCCAGCGCGTCGGACATGCGCTTGAGCGCCACCGCGCCCGCGCCGCTGCCCATGACCGTGCCGCCCGCCTCGGCGTCGAAGCTGCGCACCCGCCCGTCGGGCGACATGATGCCGCCCTGCTCGTACAGGTAGCCGGCGGGCTGGGGGAGCGGCGTGAACGCGCCGCCCGCCACGGCCACGTCGCACTCGTAGGTGAGCAGGCTCTGGCACGCCAGGTGCACGGCCACCAGCGACGTCGAGCAGAACGTCTGCACCGACACCGACGGCCCGCGCAGCCCCAGCTTGTAGGAGACCAGCGAGGCCAGCGAGTCGCGCTCGTTGCCGACGGCCATGAGCAGCGCGCCGCCCGGCTGCGAGGTGAGGTGCTGGATGTTCTGCACGACGTAGTCGGGGAAGCCGCAGCCGCCGAACACGGCGACCTGGCCGGGCACGTCCGTCGGGCAGTAGCCGGCGCCCTCCAGCGCCTCCCACGAGCACTCCAGGAACAGCCGGTGCTGCGGGTCCATCGTCTCGGCCTCGCGCGGGTTGATGCCGAACACCCCGGCGTCGAACCGGTCGAGCCCGTCCAGCGGGCCGCCGACGCGCACGTAACGCGGGTCGGCCAGCGTGCCCGGGTCCACCCCGGCCTCGCGCAGCTCCTCGTCGGTGATCGTCCGCAGGCCCTTGACGCCCGCCAGCAGGTTGTCCCACAGCTCGGCGACGCCCGAGGCGCCCGGGAAGCGCCCGGACATGCCGATCAGCGCGACCGCGGAGTCGTAGTCGGTTCCGGTCATGATGTCCTTCCGCTCCTGAGCATGTTGCGCCGCTGCGCGATCCTGGACCGCTGCTGCTCGCGGGCCTCGGCCGGCTGCTCGCCCGCCTCCTCGCCCGCCCTGGCCGCCTCGGCCAGCGAACTGATCGTCGGGGCCTGGTAGAGGATGTGCGGCGGCAGGTAGGACAGCTCCAGCGCCTTGCGCACCTCGGCGATGATCTCCATGCCGAGCAGCGAGTTGCCGCCGAGCTCGAAGAAGTTGTCGTGCACGCCGACCTGCTCCAGGCCCAGCGCCTCGATCCACACCTGGGCGATGGCCTCCTCGGCGGGCGACTGCGGCTCGACGTAGGCGGTCGACAGGTCGGGTCTCGGGTGGCGGCCGAAGGCGTCGCGGATCTTCTTCACCGTCGCCTGGTGGCTCTCGATCGACGAGCGGCGGCTCATCGCCACCATCGGCGCGAAGTCCTGCGTGGACGCGACCACGTGCCGCTCGCCGCTGGCCAGCGCCCGCAGCAGCGTCTGCCAGCCCTGGTCGAAGGTGAGGCCGAAGTTCTCCCGGTACCACTCGAAGTACTGCCGGGAGCCCTCGTCGTAGTTGTCGAGCCCGTCGGTCCAGCCGTTCCACGTCCACTCGCACCAGTCGATGGAGGTGACGGTCACGCCGGGCAGCGGGTCGCTGAGCGCGAAGGAGTCCAGGAACGCGTTCGCCGCGCAGTAGTCCACCTGGCCCGCGCCGCCGCCGGTCGCCGACGTCGTGGACGAGAACAGCGCCAGGAAGTCCACCGGCCGCTCGCGCAGCACCTCGGCCAGCGCCAGCGTGCCGGCCACCTTCGGCGCCAGCACCCGGTCCATGTCGGCGACGGTCTTGAACTGCATGAGGCCGACCGCAGGCACGCCCGCGCAGTGCAGGACGCCGTTGAGCTCGCCGAACCGCTCCACCGCCGCCTCGACGGCGCGGCGTACGTCCTCCACGCGGGAGACGTCGCCCGCCACGGTGAGCACGGCCGAGCCGGCCGCCTCCAGGCGGCGCAGGCCCTCGAGCCGCCTGCGGACCTCGCCCGCGGCGTTCCCGGCGGCCAGGATCGACTCCCACTCCTCGCGGGGCGGCACGGGCGTGCGGCCGAGCAGCACCAGCCGCGCCCGGTACTGCTCGGCCAGCCTCTCGGCCATCGCCAGGCCGATGCCGCCGAGCCCGCCGGTGACCAGGTACACGCCGCCTTCGCGGACGCGCGCCGCGGGCTCGGCCGCGTCGATGACGGCGGCGTCGAGCACCTCGTAGTCGGGGATCCAGCGGCGGCCGCCGCGCAGCGCGACCACCTGGTCGGCCGGGTCGGCGCGCAGCTCGGCGAGCAGCGCGGCCGTGACCGAGCCGGGGTCGAGGTCGATCAGCCGGGTGCGGGCCTTGGGGTACTCGACGGGGATCAGCCGGGTCGGGCCGAGCAGGGTGCCGCTCGCGGCGTCGACGCGGTCGCCCGGGTGCACGCGGTGCGCGCCGGTGGTGACGATGTCCAGGCTCCAGCCGGGCAGTCCCAGGTCGCCGGAGGCGCGGGCGAAGGCGACCAGCGTGTGCAGGCCGCGCCGCAGGCTCTCGCCGATGGGCCGCTCGCCGCCGGCGTTCCACAGGTGCACGACCCGTTCGGGCGTCCAGTCGCGGCCGGTCAGCTCGCGCAGCGCCGAGACGGCGTCCTCGGGCGAGCCGGGCCGCACCCGCAGCCCGTCCGGGCCGCTGGAGAACTCCTCGCCCGGCCGCACCAGCACCACCTCGCGGCCGGTCGCCGCCAGGTGCGCCAGCAGCGGCGCGGCCAGCGCGTCCGCGGCGCCGTCGTCGGTGTAGACGAGCCAGCGGGACGCCTCCTCGGCCACCGGCGGGCGGGTCGTGGTCTCGCGCCAGACGGGCGCGTGGATCCACCGCGTGTCCGGCAGCCGGGGGTAGGCCTTGGCGATGCTCTTCGGGTCGCTCTCGTCGAACGCCGCCGCGCCACCGCCGCCGCCCAGCGCCGACTCGTCGATCTCCAGCCAGTAGTCCTGGTGCTCGAACGGGTAGGACGGCAGCGGGACGCGGCCGGGCGTCCAGCCCTCGTGCAGCGCCGCCCAGTCGACCGGCACGCCGGTCAGCCACAGCTTGGCCACCGCCGTGGCCAGCGCCGCGCCCGCGTCCTGCGTGTCGCCGGCGGCGGGCAGCGTGGTGACGATGAGCGGCCAGCGGCCGCGCTCGCAGGCCGGGTGGCCGCGCGTCAGCGCGCCCAGCGACTGGCCGGGCCCGATCTCGGCCAGCGCCAGCTCCGGGATGCCCAGCACGTGGTCCAGGCCCGCCCCGAACTCGACGGTCTCGCACATGTGGCGCGCCCAGTAGCCGGGGTCGGTCACGTCCTGTGCCGTCGCGGGCGCGCCCGTCACGTT
The DNA here is from genome assembly GCF_041950485.1 of Nonomuraea sp. ATR24. Classification (NCBI taxonomy): domain Bacteria; kingdom Bacillati; phylum Actinomycetota; class Actinomycetes; order Streptosporangiales; family Streptosporangiaceae; genus Nonomuraea; species Nonomuraea sp. ATR24. Next base: position 148,195 of record NZ_JBGNUU010000008.1, on the reverse strand, counting down.
GCTCAGGTACGGCAGCGCGGGCGGGCGCAGCGTGATGTTGTCGGCGATCCACGCGGTCAGCTCGGCGGCGACCGGCGCGAGCATCCGCGAGTGGAAGGCGTGCGTGGTCTCCAGCCGCCGGTGGCCGATCTTGGCCTCCAGCAGCCGGGCCGCGGCCGCCTCGACCGCGTCCACCGGCCCGGCCAGCACGAGCTGGGAGCCCGCCCGCACGGCCACGTCCAGCTCGCGCATGCCGTCGTCGCCGAGCAGCGCGGCCAGGCGCCGCTCGTTCGCCGAGACGGCCAGCATCGCGCCCTCGGGCTGGGAGGTGATGAGCTTGGCCCGGTAGGCGACCAGCCGCAGCGCGTCGGGCAGCGACAGCACGCCCGCCAGGCAGGCGGCGACGTACTCGCCCAGGCTGTAGCCGATCATGATCTCGGGGGTCAGCCCCCACCGCATGAGCCGGCGCGCCAGCGCGTACTCGGCGACGAACACGGCGGGCTGCACCAGGTGCGCGTCCGTCGTGGAGCGCGGCGCGCCGCCCGTGGCCCGGCCCAGCAGCCTGGCCAGGTCGCTCTCCTGCTCCGCGGCGGGCCCGGCGGGCGCGAACACGTCCGAGAGCTGCTCGGGGCCGGTGAGCCCGAGCACGGCCAGGCACTCGTCCACGTCCGCGCGGAAGCCCGCGTCCTCGGCGTAGAGGGAGGCCACCATGCCCGGGTACTGCTCGCCGACGCCGGCGATGAGGAAGCCGACCTTACGGCCGACCGTCGCGTCCGTACGGCCCAGCGGCCCGGCCGGGTCGGCCAGCAGCTCCGCCGCCTGGCCCGCCGAGTCGGCGACCACGACCTTGCGGTGGTTGAACACCTTGCGCCCGGCCTGCAGCGTGTACGCAACGTCGGCCAGGTCGTCGGCCGTGGCGGCCAGGTGCTCGGCCAGGCGGGCGCAGGAGCGTTCGGCGGCGGCGGCCGAGCGGGCCGACACCGGCAGGATCTGCCAGCGGTGCGGGCGGGCCGGCCGCTCGGCGGGCAGCGGCGCCTCGGTGACGATCGCGTGCGCGTTCGTGCCGCCCATGCCCAGCGAGCTGATGCCCGCGATGCGCGGCCGCTCGTCGCTGCGCGGCCACGGCGTCGGCTCGGCGGTGACGCGGAACGGGCTGGCGGCGAAGTCGATCTCGGGGTTGGGGGAGCGGTAGTGCAGCGTGCCGGGGATCAGCTCGTTGCGCAGCGACTGGACGACCTTGATGAGCCCGGTCACGCCGGAGGCCCGGTCCAGGTGGCCGACGTTCGGCTTGATCGAGCCGAGCACGCAGTACTGCTTGCGCTCGGTCTCGCCGAACGCCCGGGTCAGCGCCGCCACCTCCATCGGGTCGCCGACCTCGGTCGCGGTCCCGTGCGCCTCCACGTAGGAGATGTCGGCCGGGTCGACGCCCGCGCGCGCCAGCGCCGACGACACGCAGCGCCGCTGGCCGTCGATGCTGGGCGCCAGGTAGCTGAACTTCATCGCGCCGTCGTTGTTGATCGCCGAGGCGCGCAGCACGGCGAAGACCGTGTCGCGGTCGGCGACCGCGTCCGAGAGGCGCTTGAGCGTCACCACCGCGGCGCCGTCGCCGAACATGCTGCCCCGGCCCTCGGCGTCGAACGTGCGCACGTGCCCGTCGGGCGACTCCTGGCCGCCCTCCTCCCACAGGTAGCCGATCCGGTCCGGGATGCGCACCGACACGCCGCCGGCCAGCGCCATGTCGCACTCGCCCCGGCGCAGGCTCTCGCTCGCCAGGTGCACCGCGACCAGCGACGTCGAGCAGAACGTCTGCACCGAGATGCTGGGCCCGTTCAGGTCGAGGCGGAAAGAGACGTTCGTGGCCAGCGAGTCCTTGTCGTTGCCGATCATCAGGGCGGAGGTGTCGATGCCCATCTCGAACGCCCTGAGCCGGGTCAGCAGGTAGCCGCTGATGTTCATGCCGGCGAACACGCCGACGCTGCCGCGGTTCTCGGGGGCGGCGTACCCGGCCGTCTCCAGCGCCTCCCACACGCACTCCAGGAAGATGCGCTGCTGCGGGTCGGCGAGCGTGGCCTCGCGCGGGTTGTAGCCGAAGAACCCCGCGTCGAAGCCGCGGATGTCGTCCAGGATCGGCCGCGACCTGACGTAGTTCGGCTGCTGGAACGTGGCCGGGTCGACGCCCGCGCTGATCAGGTCCTCGTCGGAGAAGCGCGTGAACGACTCCACGCCGGTGCTGATGTTGCGCCAGAACGTCCCGATGTCGGTCGCACCGGGGAAGCGCCCGGCCATGCCGATGATCGCGATGTCGCCCGGTGAATGTCCGTGATCCATCAACCTGCCTCTATTCACTGGAGTTGCGGTACTCACAACAGCCCGCCACGGCCCCAGCCGCGGGCGAGCCTGCGGGCGGCGAACACGCCCGACAGCAGGCCGATCGCCAGCACGACGCCCGCCGGGCGCAGCGTCCCCGCCACGTCCCCGGCGACCGCGGACTGCATCATCACCAGCGCCCAGTAGCCGGGCGACGCGTGCGCGGCCAGCTGCGCCCATTCGGGCATGAGGCTCAGCGGGACCAGCGCCCCGCCCAGCGAGCTGAGCGTGAGCGCCCCCACGTCGGAGATGACGCTGAGCTCGCCGTGGCTGCGCACCAGCGTGGCCAGCGCCGCCCCGATCGCCAGCAGCGCGAACGCCCAGATCAGGATCGCCAGGAACACGAGGTGCGGCATCGACGGCACGGGCAGCCCGATCGCCAGGCAGCCGTAGACGAGCAGGATCGCCTGCTGGGCGACCATCACCACGAACAGCGGCAGCGTCTTGCCGACGAGCAGCTCGGCGGCCGGGGCGCGGGTCACCCGCAGCCGGTCCCAGGTGCGCCAGGTGCGCTCGGACAGGATGGCGTTGCCCGCCAGCGAGATCGCGAAGACGGAGAACATGACCATGAGGCCGGTGGCCACCTGAGTGGCGCCGCCGTCCAGCGCCCGCACGTACAGGGGCTTGAGCACCAGCATGAGGACCATCGGCATGGCCACGTAGCTGATCATCTGGCCCGGGTCGCGCAGCCGCAGCGTCATGTTGTGCCTGGCCAGGGCGCCGATGCGGTGCGCGGACCCGAGCAGGGAGCCGAGCCGGCCCGGGCCGGGACGTGAGACGTCAAGGAGCATCGTGGACCGCCAGGGATCGGTAGAGGTCGTCCAGGGAGGCGTTGCGCACGTCGACCGAGCTGATCGGCCGGTCGGTGCGGTGCAGCAGGTCGATGAGCGTCGCCGCCGGGTCGGAGGTGGAGATCCTGATCTCCTCCTCGTCCTCCAGCGTCACCCGCACCTCGCCCGGCAGGTCCCTGGCCAGCTCCTCGTAGGTGCCGCGGGCGATGACCCGGCCGTCGCGCGCCACCGCGATCGTGGCCTGCAGCTCGGTCAGCTCCGGCAGGTAGTGGGTGGTGTAGACGACGGCCGCGCCCTCGCCGGCGCGCTGCTTGACGACGTCGAGCATCGCCTGCCGGGTCTCCAGGTCGGCGCCCGCGGTGGGCTCGTCCAGGAGCAGCAGGGCGGGCCGGTGCACGAGCGCGGTCGCGGCCTGCGTGCGCCGCTGCTGGCCGCCCGAGAGCTTGCCGGCCCGGCGGTCCATCAGGTCGGTGAGCCGCAGCATCACCGCGAGGTCGTCGATGGCCGAGCTCAGCGCGGCCCGGCGCAGGCCGGACAGCCTGCCGTACAGTTCCAGGTGCTCGCGGACGGTCGCCGACGGATAGAGCGCGAGATGCTGGGGCGCCACGCCGACCTGGCCGCGTACGGCGGAGGGCGGCTTGCCGTCGATGGTCACCGTGCCGCCGTCCTGGCGGATCAGGTGCGACACGATCTCGACGAAGGTCGTCTTGCCCGCGCCGTTGTGTCCCAGAAGCCCGACGATCTCTCCGGCGGCCACGCTCAGCGTGAATCCGTCGAGTGCCTGGATTTCGCCATACCGTTTGACGAGGCCGGTTGCCACCAGCAACGTGTCACCTCCCCATATTCAATGGAATAAGCAGGTGAGTGGGGGTTGAATCCATGTTCGTCTCACGGTAGCGACAAATATCGGGCCGCCCGGTGGCAGCTAGTTGCCGGAAAAACCGGTCACCGCGCTGAGGTACAGATTTATTGGCTTTACCGGCTAATCTGACTTATATGCAGGTTGGTTCGTTGATCGCCGCCGGATACGACTGCGAGATTTTCGACGCCGGCCCCGGCCGCGTCGTCCGCCGCTCGCGCGACGGCCGCAGCCTCGAACGCGAGGCCGCCGTCATGCGCCACGCCAGGCGGCACGGCTTCCCCGCCCCCGAGGTCTACGACGCCGACGGGGGCGACATCCTCATGGAGCACGTCGACGGGCCGAGCCTGCTCGAGGAGACGGCCCGCGACCCCGGCCGCGCCGCCGAGCACGGCGCGCTGCTCGCCGGGCTGCTGCGGCAGCTCTCGGCCGTGCGGGCGCCCGGCTGGCTGCGCGCCGCCTCCGGCCGCCCCGGCAACCGGCTGCTCCACCTCGACCTGCACCCCGGCAACGTGCTCGTCACGGCCGACGGCCCCCGGGTGGTCGACTGGGCCAACGCCGCCCGGGGCGCGCCCGGCGTCGACGCCGCCTGCACCTGGCTCATCCTCGCCACCGCCCCCGTCGCCACGCCGGAGCTCGCCGGCGCGCGGGCCGGGCTGCTCGCCGCCTTCCTCGACGGCGTCGACCCCGACGCCGCCCGCCCGCACCTCGGCTCCGAGGCCGCCCGCCGCCTGGCCGAACGCGACCTGCCCGCCGGCGAGCAGGACGCCATCGCCCGCTTCCTGGCCGACGCCGGAGCCCCGTGACCCGCACCCTCCGCCCACGTCCGCATCAGCCCCCCACGGAGGTCGACATGGCAGAGCACCGCGACGTGCGGGCCTCGGACGCCGACCGCGAGGCCGCCGCCCGCCGCCTGCGCACGGCGGTCGAGGAAGGCTGCCTCGACCTTCCCGAGTTCGACGACCGCGTCGGGCGGGCGCTCGGCGCCACCACCCGCGGCGAGCTGGCCGTGCTCCTCGCCGACCTGCCCGCCGAACCGCGCCCGGCCCCGCCGCCCGCCCGCCCCGCCGGGACGCCGCGGTGGCTGAGGACGCTCTGGGCCGTGTGGGGCGCGATCCTCACCGTCAACGTCGTGGCCTGGGGCGTGGTCAGCGTCGCCGAGGCATGCCCCGCCGAGTTCTGGCCCAAGGACCTGCTCGGCCCCGCCCTCGTGCTCGCCGTCGTCACCGCCGTCAACGCCGCGCGCCGGCGCGGCACGCCCCCGGGCGGGCTCTCGGGGGGCGGGGCGTGAGCGCACCGGCCCCTCCCAGGGGTGAGCGGCGCGGCGAGGTCGACCTGCTGCGGGTCCTCGTCGTCGCCGGGCTGGTGCTGTTCCACTCCGCGCTCGTCTTCGACGCCCGCGACGACTTCTACGTCAAGAACGCCGAGACCACCGGCCTCACCCTGGTCGTCTCCGTCCTCGGCGTCCTCTGGGCGATGCCGCTGCTCTTCTACGTCGCCGGGCTCGCCGCCCGCCACTCGCTGAGCCGCCGCGGCCCCGCCCGCTACGCCGCCGAACGGTTACGCCGGATCGGCGTGCCCCTCGTGTTCGCCACCGTGGCCGTCGTCCCGGTGCCGCAGTGGCTACGCCTGCGCGCCGACCCCGCCTACCACGAGTCCTACCTGGAGTTCCTGCCCCGGTTCTTCCGGATCGAGCTGGACCCGGCCCAGTTCCCGTTCGTGCTCCAGGGCGAGCATTTCGAGACCGGGCACCTGTGGTTCCTGGTGCTGCTGCTGACGTTCTCGCTGCTGCTGGCCGCCGTCGCCCGATGGGGACCCGCCTGGCGGCCGGGGGAGCGGATCGCCGCCCTCGCCGACCGGCGCGGCGCCGTGCTGCTCGCCGCGCTGCCCCTCGCCCTGATCAGCGCGCTCCTCGGCCTGGAGGAGGAGTACGCGGGCTGGAGCCGGTGGGCGTACCTGGTCTTCTTCGCCTACGGGTTCGCCTTCGCCGCCGACCACCGCTTCCGCCGGGCGCTCCGCCGCGACCTGCGCCTGGTCGCCGCCTGCGGGCTCGTGCTGTTCGCGGCCGGGGTGCCGGTGCTGCTCGGCGCGGGCGACGACGCCTTCACCGCCGCCACGCCTCTCGCCCTCGCCGGCCGCGCCCTCTACGGGGCCGCCGGGTGGTGCTGGCTGCTCACCATCCTCGGCGCCCTCGACCGCCCCGCCGCCACCGCCGCCCCCGCCGTTCCCGGCACGGCGAGCGCGGGCCGGGCTCCCGTCGGGCCGGGCGTGCGGCGCTACCTGGCCGAGGCGGTGCTGCCCCTGTACGTGCTGCACCAGCCGGTGGTGGTCGCGGTCGCGTTCTGGGTGGTGCGGATGGAGGCGCCCATCGCGGTCAAGTACGTGATCATCGCGGTCGTGTCGTCGGCCCTGACGCTGCTCGCCTACGACCTGCTGGTGCGGCGGACCCGGGTGACGCGGTTCCTGTTCGGCATGCGTACCCGGGAGAAGGCCGCGGCGGCCGAGCGCGCGTGACTCAGGCCAGCCAGGCGCGCACCCGCTCGGCGAACCAGGCCGGGCGCTGGAGCGGGATGCCGTGCCCGGCCCCTTCGACGATCTCCAGCCCGCTGCCCGGCAGCGCCTCGTGCAGCAGCCGGGCCGACGCCAGCATGACGCGCCGCTCCCGCCCGCCCGCGAGGACCAGCGCCGCCCGGGGGAAGCGCGCCCACCCCGGCGGGACGGTGAAGCGGATGTTCTCGCCCACGGCCGCCAGCAGGGTCTGCTTCGACACGGCCGCGGACGTGCGGACGTAGTCGCCGAGCAGCTCGTCCGGCACGAACAGCGCCTTGGCCTGCGCCCTGGCGAACCACTCCCGGCCGGCCAGCCCCGCCGTCGCGCCGAGCAGGCCGAGCGTGAGGCCGGGTGCCGCGCTGGGCCGGGCCTGCGCGCTCACCACCATGACCCGCTCCACCAGCTCCGGCGCCTCGGCGGCCAGCAGGACGGCGAGCTGAGCGCCCAGCGAGAACCCCGCCACGCGGACGCGCCCGCCCTGCTCGCCGAGGATCCGGATCAGCGCCTCGACCGTGCGGCCGTGGGAGTGGTACGGCTCGCCGGCGCTGCGGTCATGGCCTGGCAGGTCCGGGACGATCAGCCGGTGATCGCGCGACAGCCGCTCGCGGACCGGCTCCCACATCCAGCCGGCGACCCCGCCCCCGTGCAGCAGGAGCACCGGCGGCGCGCCGGCCGGACCGTACGTCTCGACATGCATCCGAACAGCTCCCCGTATCACCTGCGGCGGACCGCCAACCTATCGCGCCGGGCCGGGGCGCCTCGGGCCCGGTGCCGGTCACAGGTCGTGGCCGTACTCGTCGACGTCGAGCTCGGCGCGGGTGGCGCGCAGGAAGTCCAGGACGTGCCGGTCCAGATGCCATCCCAGCGGCCGGTCCGGGGTGCCGGCGGCGGGGGCCTCGTCGGTGAAGAAGCGGACCACCTGGAGGGTCGCCGAGTTCCCCGGCTCGCGCCGGTCCAGCTCGCCGGCCAGGTCGCCGATCGCCTCCGCGTACGGATACAGGCGCTCCACCCGGGTCAGGATCATGTCGTCCAGCGGCAGGCTCGACCGGGGCGGGCCGTCGACCCGCCACACGTGCACGGCCGGGTGGGGCGGGTCGGGCAGTTTGCCGCCCATGACCGTGATCCTGTCCGGTTCGAGGGCGAGGCGGGCCGTCATCTCCGCCGCTGGCATGCGTTCACTCTTCAGTGCGAAATACACGTACTGCTCGACCTGCACGGCCCTCCGTTCCCGAACGTGTCCCCGGCCGCCCGGACGTGCCCGGTCCAGGGCGTGGTCCGTCGGCCGAGGGTGCCGCCCGACAGCATGTCATGATCGGCCACACGGCTGTCGCGTCGCCGCACCGGCCGGCGGCCCGGACACCGGCAGCGGGCTGACCTGCCGGGGACGGAACTCTCCGGACAGGACCCGCGCCGCGACGGATCCGGTGATCAGCAGCAGTACGGCACACGACACGATGGCCCAGCCCCGTCGGCGCACGGCCGTAGAAGGTAGCAGAGCGGTGGAAACGGCTGGCCGCCCCTGTTCCGGTAGGGCCCGCCCTACCGGAACAGACGCGCCCGCATGACTGATCTTGACCCCGGAACGCCCAAAGATGAGGACATCACCACCTAACGCAGGAGATGTCCTCTGATGCACAAGCACCTCGCCGTCGCTGCCGCCGCTGTCACGCTGCTGGGAGCCGTCGCCGCGCCCGCCGCGGCCGCCACCCCCCTGAGCGTGCAGCAGCAGGCCGATCGGTTGACCCGGCAGGACGGCCTGGCCGGCGCGGTGGTCTCGGTGCGGGAGCGCGACGGCCGGACGGCCACGTGGACCTCCGGCACTGCCGAGCGGGGCACGGGCAGGCCGATGGTCGGCGGCGACGGCCGCTTCCGCGCCGCCAGCGTGACCAAGCCGGTGATCGCGGCGACGGTGATGCGCCTGGTCGCGGCGGGCAAGGTGAGCCTGGACGAGCAGGCGGAGCACTACCTGCCCGGCTCGCTGGGCGGCGCCCGCGTCACCGTGCGCCAGCTGCTCCAGCACACCAGCGGCCTGCCCGAGTACTTCGACCTGGTCGACTGGACCAAGCCGGCTTCCCCCGCCGAGCACCTGGCCCTCGCCCTGACCCGCCCGCTGGGCAAGCCGGGCGCGCAGTGGTCCTACTCCAACACCAACTACCTGGTCATCGGCATGATCATCGAGAAGGTGACCGGCAAGGACTTCCGGCGCGTGTCCGAGCAGGGCGTGCTCAAGGGTCTGCCCGGCACGTACTGGCCCAAGCCGGGCGAACTGGGCATCCGTGGCCGGCACGCCCACACGTACGGGCTCAACCCCGCCGCGCCGGAGGACGGCGAGACGGACACGACGCGGCTTCCCGCCCACGCCTTCGGCGCCGGCGGCGGCCTGGTCTCCACGCCGGACGACCTCAACCGCTTCTGGCAGAGCATCCCCGAGCGCACCCTGCGCACCATGCTCGCCGGGGCCGTCCCCGCCTCCGACCCCCGGGGCAGCCGGTACGGGCTCGGCGTCTACACCTATCCGCTGAGCTGCGGGCGGGTCTGGATGCACGACGGCGGGCTGCCGGGCACGCGCGTGCTCAGCGGGCGCACCCGCGAGGGCCGGGCCGCCACCGTCTATGCCACGGGCACCCCGAAGAGCGACCGGCACCTGTTCGCCACCCTCGACGCCGCCCTGTGCTGACTTCGGTGAATCCGGGAGTCCGCGCCCGCCGCGCCCGCCGTGCCCGCCGCGCCCCCGCCGTGCCCCCGCCGTGCCCCCGTGCGGAGCCCTTGCTAAGATCACCTTTCGTACCATACGGGATGGTATGTTGATCACGCTGGGGGTAAGACGGTGACTTCCTCGTCCGCGCTCGTCGTCGGCGGCGGCATCGGCGGTCTGGCGACCGCGATCGGGCTTCGCCGTAACGGCTGGCAGGTGACGCTGCTGGAACGCGCGCCCGCGTTCCGGCCGCTGGGCTCCGGCATCACCCTGGCGCCCAACGCCGTGCGCGCGCTCGACGCGCTCGGACTGGGCGCCGAGCTCCGCGCCAGGGGAATGGCGCAGGGCTCGGCCGGGCTGCGCAGGCCGTCAGGGCGCTGGATCATGCGCGGAAGGGTCCAGGACCTGGAGCGCCGCATGGGCGTGCCGGCCTTCGCGCTGCACCGGGCCGACCTCCACGACCTGCTGATCGGCGCACTCCAGGACGCCGACATCCGGCTCGGTCACACGCTCACCGGCCTGCCGGGACCGGGCACGGTGGCCTTCGACGGGCCCGACGGCCCGGGGGAGCTGACCGCCGACCTGATCGTGGGGGCGGACGGCATCCGCAGCAAGCTGCGCCGGATCCTGTTCCCCGCCCATCCGGGCCCCGTCTACGCCGGCTATATCACCTGGCGCGGCATCGTCGCCGCAGATCGCACTCCCCCCGGGATGCCCAGGTCCATCACCGAGAGCTGGGGACGTGGACGGCGCTTCGGCGTGATCCCCCTGGCCGACGGGCGCGTCTACTGGTACGCCACCCAGTCCTGCCCCGAGGGCGCCGGGGCGGGCGACACCCTGGCCCAGCTCGGGGCCCGGTTCGCGAGCTGGCACCGGCCCATCCCCCAGCTCCTCGCCGCCACCTCGCCCGACGCCCTGATCAGGCACGACATCCACTCCCTCGTCACCCCCCTGGAGACCTACGTCTCGGGCCGGGTGGCCCTGCTGGGCGATGCGGCGCACGCGCTGACCCCCGACCTCGGGCAGGGCGCGGCCCAGGCGCTGGAGGACGCGGTCACCCTGACGGCATTCGCGAGCTCCCGCGGCGGCGTCGAGGAGGCGCTCGTGCGCTACGACCGGGCGAGGCGGCCCAGGGCGCAGCAGGTGGTGCGGACGTCGGCCCAGGTCGGCCGCATCATCCAGCTCCGCAACCCCGTGGGCGCGGCCGTGCGCGACACGCTCGCCTCCCTGGTCCCGGCCGACACCTACCTGAACGCGACCGCCCGGACCCTCGACTGGCACCCGCCCCGCCCGGCCTGAGCCGGCCGCGGATCGGCAATGGCCGGACTTTCGCCCGGGGTGCCGTTGTTCCGGACCCATGAATTCATTCCGTGAATTATGCCTTTTCTGCCTTCATGCTATTTTGGCATTTCGCGATAAAAGAAAAGGCATCAATTCATGCTGTGGGAGTCGTCGATGGATTCGCTGGTCGTCGAGCGGGTGGAGACCTTCGTCGTGGAATTGCCGGCGATCCGGTCGTTCAGCATCTCGGGCGGGAGCGTCACCAGCCCCGACCGGCCCGCCGTCCGCGTGCTGGTGAAGGTGACCGCCGGTGGGCTCACCGGCTGGGGTGAGGCGACGCCGACGCCCGCGTGGACGTACGAGACCACCGAGTCGATCTCGACGACGATCCACCACTACCTCGCCCCGGCCCTGATCGGCCGGCCCGCCTGGGACTTCGACGGGGCCGGCGCGGCCTTCGAGAGGGTGATCAACCGGGGGCTGACGATCGGCTCCCCGATCGCCAAGTCGGCGCTCGACCTGGCGCTGCACGACCTGATCGGGCGGGCGCTCGGCGTGCCCGTCGGCGTGCTGTGGGGGCAGCGCAGGCTCGACCGGATCAAACTGGGCTGGATCGTCGCGGGTCAGACCGCCGACGAGGTGCGGCGGGCGGTCGAGGAAGGCCGCGAGCACGGCTACGGAGCGTACAAGGTCAAGGTGGGGCTGCACGACGAGGCGACGGACTTCGCCGTCGTGGCGGCGGTCCGGCGGGCCGCGCCGGACGCGCCCGTCTGGGTGGACGCCAACCAGGCCTACACCGTCGACGGCGCGCTGCGGATGGCCCGCCGGCTGGCCGACCTGGACGTGTCGGCGTTCGAGCAGCCGCTGCCCGCCAACGACCTCACCGGCCTGCGGCGCCTGCGCGACCACAGCCCGCTGCCGGTGGCCCTGGACGAGAGCCTGCGGCACCCGTCGGACCTGGCCACGTTCGTGAAGCTCGACGCGGTGGACATCGCCATCGCCAAGGTGCAGCGGTCGGGCGGCCTCACGCTGTCGCGCCGCCTGTGCCAGCTCGCCGAGGACGCCGGGCTCCGCATCATGGGGTCGGGGCTGACCGACACCGACCTCGGGTTCGCCGCGTCGCTGCACCTGTTCGCGGCGTTCGGCGTGGACACGCCGGTGGACCTGAACGGCCGGCAGTTCGTCCGGTCGGCGTACGTCGGGGGGAGCACGGTGGAGGTCGTGGACGGCGCCGCACTGGTGCCGTCCGGTCCGGGGCTCGGGGTCGAGGTGGACGAGCAGGCCGTCCGCTCGCTGGCCACCGCCCACTGGACCGCCTGACCCCTCGAACGGCCGGAAGGACTGGGGCGGTCCTCCCGCCCCGGCCCTTCCGGCCCGCGCGCCGGGTCAGCGGAGCCAGTCGTCCAGGTGGGCGGCCACGAAGTCGTCGTCCACCAGCCACGGGTACGCCGCTCGCACCCGGGCGATCTCCTCCGCCTGCCCCGGCGACAGGGTCTCCTCCGGGTCCAGGCACCACGTCCCGGCCAGCAGCCCCTGCCCGCGCAGCACCTCGTGCACGCCGGCGACGCAGCCGCGGAAGCCGCCCGCCACGTCGAAGACGGCGCCGTTGGCGTCGGTGAGGTCGGCGGCGCGGGCCAGCAGCGAGCGCAGGGCCGCGTCGTCCCCGGCCCGCGCCCGCCGCACCTCCTCGAACATGAGCACGGCCGCCCGGGTCCACACCGCCCACTGGCCGAGCAGCCCGCCGGCGACGCGGTGGCCGGCGAACGAGGTGAGCAGGTCGCCCAGGATGTTGTCGTCGTTGCCCGTGTAGAGGGCGACGTCGCCGCCGCGGCCCGACTCGGCGACCGCCCTGGCCACGTCCACCGTGCGGTAGCGGTCGAACGGCGCCGTCTTGATCGCCACCACGGACTCCTGCCGGCTCAGCCCCCGCCAGAAGGCCGGGCTCAGCCGCTGTCCCCCGACCGCCTCCTGCAGGTAGAAGCCGATGACGGGCAGCACCTCGCCGACGGCCCTGGCCCGCTCCAGCAGCTCCGGCTCGCTCGCGCCGGGCACGGAGGGCGACAGCAGCACCGCGTGGTAGCCGAGCGAGGCGGCCAGCTCCGCCTCGGCGACGGCCTGGGCGGTGCCGCCGCAGGCCCCGGCGACCAGCACGAACGGCCGTCCGGACTCCTTGGCCACCACCTCCGCGGCGAGCTCCAGGACCGGCCGGAGCAGCCCGGCCTCGCGGATGGCGAACTGCGTGGTGTGCACGCCGACGGCCACCCCGCCGGCCCCGGCGGCCAGGTAGTAGCGGGTGAGCGCGCGCTGGCGGCGCTCGTCCAGGGTGCGGGCGGCGGTGAGCGCCAGCGGGTGGGCGGGGATGACGCTCCCCTCCCTGAGCAGGTCGATCGACACGTCAGAACCTCCCGTCGCGTACGGAGAACTTGGTCGGCTTGCCCGCCAGCGGCAGGCCGCGCGTCAGCCAGGCGGCCTGCCAGGCGACGAGGGTGTCCAGGGGGACGTCCGGGTAGCCGAACAGGCCGTGGCAGCGGGAGGCGTCGCTGAGCAGCGCCGTGCCGGACTCCTCCCCGGCGAAGCGGGGCCCGGCGCCGAGGAGTGCGGCCAGCCGGGTGGCGGCGCGCCGCACGGAGGCGGTCTCCGGCCCGGTCAGGTTGAGCACGAACGGCTCCGGGGCGCGCGCGTGCAGCAGCGACCGCAGCGCGACCTCGTTGGCGTAGCCCTGCCAGACGACGTTGACGTGGCCGGTCGTGACGTCCACGGGCCGGCCGTCCCGCACGGCCGAGGCGAGGTCGGCCAGCACGCCGTAACGCAGGTCCACGGCGTAGGACAGCCGCAGGATCGCCACCCGCGCGCCGAGGACGGCGGCGGCGTGCTCGAAGACGCGTTCGCGGCCCAGGCAGCTCATGGCGTACTCGCCGACCGGGCCGGGCTCGTCGTCCTCGGCGCTGCCGCCCCGGGCCACGTCCACGAGCGGGTACACGTTGCCGGTGGAGAACGCGGCGATGGCGGCGTCGCGGTAGCGGCGCCCGACCGCGGCGGGCAGCGCGGCGTTGACCGCCCACGCCCGGTACGGCTCGGCCGAGGTGCCGAACTTGGCCCCGGCCAGGAACACGACGCCGCCGGCGTCGGGCAGCCCGGCCAGGTCGTCGCCGCCCATGAGGTCGTGGCGGACGACGTCCACCCCGTCCTCGCGCAGCGCCCGCGCCGCCGCCTCGTCCGACCAGCGCGAGACCGCGTGCACGCGGGTCCCGGAACGCCCGGCGGCGTCCAGGGCGCGGCGGGCCAGCCGGGCCAGGCTGGGGCCCATCTTGCCGCCGGCGCCGAGGAGGACGAGGTCGCCGTCGAGCCGGGCGGCGTCGGCGACCAGCGCGACCGACGGGGTGGCCAGCCGCTCCTCGAGCTCCTTCTCAGACCCGAACATGCCGCGCTCCTTCCGCGAGGCCGGAGGCCCCGGCGTGGCCGGGCCGCCGGTAACGCACGCCGAGCTCGTCGAGCAGCGGCAGGTGGGCCGACAGGCGGCGGGTGAAGCCGCCCGGGTCCCGGCCCCGTGACCAGGCGGCCTCGGCGACCGCGCACAGCCGGGGGAAGGCGTTGTAGTCGAACCGCTCGCGCGTGGGCAGGTACTCGCCCCACAGCTGGGCCTGCAGGCCGAGGACGGCGTCACCGGCGTCGAACCCGTAGACGGTCTCCAGCGGCAGCGGCCCGGAGATGCTGACGGGCTCGCCCGGCCCGTCGGACTCGGCGTAGTCGAGGTAGGTGTGCGTGTGCGGGGCGGCGACCACGTCGTGCCCGGCGCGCAGCGCGGCCTCCACCCGGTCCACGCCCCGCCACGCCATGATCACCATGTCCTCGGGCGGGTCGTGGTCGAGCATGTCGTCCCAGGCGACCGCACGACGGCCGAGCCCGCGCAGGTGACCGGCCAGCAGGCGGCCCCACCAGCCGAGCAGGGCGGCGGGACCGGGCAGCCCCTCATCCGCCACGCGCCGCGCGGCCTCGGGGCTGCGCGCCCACTCCTCGCCGCGGACCTCGTCCCCGCCGATGTGCACGTACGGGGACGGGAACACCTCGCACAGCTCGTCGAGCACGTCGCGGGCGAACGCGACGGCGCGGTCGCCGACGTTCAGCACGTGCGGCGAGATGCCCCAGGTGGTGCGCACCTCGACGGGCTCGTCACCGGGGTGGCCGAGCCACGGGCAGGCGGCAACGGCGGCCTGGGAGTGGCCGGGGAACTCGATCTCGGGGACCACGGTGACGCCGCGCGCCGCCGCGTACACGGCCAGTTCCCGCAGCTCGCGCTGGGTGTAGAAGCCGCCGTGCGGGGTGTCGTCGGACACGCCGTCGCGGGCGTGCCCGGCCGGGGACCGCCTCCGGTACGCGCCGGCCTCGGTGAGGCGGGGATGGGCGCGGACCTCGAAGCGCCAGCCCTGGTCGTCGGTGAGGTGCAGGTGCAGGACGTTGAACTTGTGCAACGCCAGCAGATCCACGTACGCGTACAGGAAGGACAAGGGCCGCCACCAGCGGGCGACGTCGATCATGACGCCGCGCCAGGCGTGCCGGGGGACGTCCCGCACGGCGCCGCACGGCAGGCCGGCGGGGGTGCGGAGCTGGCGCATGGTCTGCACGCCCCACCGCAGCCCGGCCTCGGCGGCGGCGGCCACGTCGGCGCGCTCGGGGGTGACGGTGAGGACGTAGCCCTCCGGACCCAGGGCGGCGTCGTCCACGAGCCGCAGCGTGATCTCGGCCGGGCCGTCGCCGTCCGGGGGCAGGCCGAGCAGGTCGCGGGCGAGCCCGGCCTGCGGCCCGCGCACCCGCGCGCCGGCGCCGAGCGGGAACAGCCCTGCGCCGGGCCGCCACGAGGTGACCTGGGGGATCATCGGCCGAGCACCTCCCGGAAGGCGGTCAGGGCCGCGCCGACGGGCGGCGCGTCGGGGTACCAGACGCGCTCCCACTCCAGGGCCAGGTAGCCGGCGTAGCCGATGCGGTCCAGCTCGGCCAGCACGGCGGGCACGCCGACGGCGCCGTGGCCGGGCAGCACCGGCGCCAGGTCGGCGGGCGAGGCGGCGTCCTTGATCTGCACGTGCCGCAGGTGCGGCGCGAGCACGTCGGCGGTGCGCGCGGGCGGCTCGCCGGCCCGCCACGGGTTCACGACGTCCCACAGGGCGCCGACGCGCTCCGAGCCGACCCCGGACAGCACCGCCGCCACGGCCTGGCCGGTGAGGAACACGTCGTGGGTCTCCAGCAGGACGTCCACGCCGTTACCGGGCAGCCGGGCGGCGACCTCGGCCAGCCGCTCGGTGGCGGCCGGGGCGGGGTCGGCCTGGCCTTCGACGCCGCCGAAGACGCGGACGTAGCGGGCGCCGAGCGCCTCGGCGATCTCGACGTGGCGCAGCACCTCGGCGACGGGGTCGCCGTCGGGGCGGGCCACGCGGGTGTAGGAGCAGACGGCGACGATCTCGACGCCGGCCTCGGCGAAGGCGCGCTCGACCGCGCGCAGCTCGGCGGCCGTGCTGTCAGGCGCGATGAGGTCGCCGTCGGCGCACCGCAGCTCGACGCCGGCGCAGCCGTGTTCGGCGGCGATCCGGACGACCTCGTCGACAGGGGCTCCGGGGGTGCCGAGCGTGCTGAAGGCGAGCGGGTTCACGGGTGTCCTTTCACGGTGACGGTGGAGCCGAGACGGGCCGACTCGTAGACGGCCAGGGCGACGTCCAGGACGGACAGCGCGTACTCGGGGGTGACCTGGGGCGGGGTGCGCCCGGCGCAGGCGCGGGCGAAGTCGTCGAGCTGGGCGGCGAAGGCCGCGGCCATCTCGCCGGGCTCGGGGGCGGCCACCTGGGTGGCGGCGCCGGCGCGGAAGGACCACACGCCGTCGCCGCGGCTGATCCGCACCGCCCCCTCGCCGCAGACGATCTCGGTCTCGTCGGTGAACGGCAGGCCGGTGCCGGTGACGTTGATCGTCGAGCGGGTGCCGTCCGCGTGCCGGGCCAGCGCGACCGCCTCGGTCTCCACGGCCTTGCCGCCGGGCACGGCCACGTGCGCGGTCACCTCGGTGATCGGGGAGCCGACGAGCATCTGGAGCTTGTCGATGCTGTGGGTGCCGACGTTGAGCACGATCCCCCCGCCCGCCATGCCGGCGTCGAGGAACCAGCGCGGCCGGGCCGGGTCGGCGTAGTCGGCGGTGCGCCGCTCGGAGGCCACCACGACGCCGCCCAGCTCGCCGGAGGACAGGTAGGCCGCCGCGGTGCGCAGCGTCGGCACGAAGCGCAGCACGTGGCCGGCGGCGAGCACGACGCCGGCGGCGCGGCACGCCTCGATCATGGCGAGGGCGTCCTCGCGCGTGGTGGCGATGGGCTTCTCCACGAGCACGTGCAACCCGGCCGCGGCGGCGTCGAGCGTGATGGGGGCGTGCAGGGCGTGCGGGACCGTGACGACGACCGCGTCGAGGCCGCCCGCGTCGAGCATCGCCCGATGGTCGGTGTGGACGCGGGCGCCGGCCTCGGCGGCCAGCTTCTCCGCCGCCTCGGCGCGCACGTCGCACACCGCGACGACGTTCACCCGCCCGGCGCTCCGGCGGGCGGCCGCCAGGTGGAACTCGGCGATGGTGCCCGCGCCGATGACGCCCAGGCGCAGCCCGGATGTAATGGTCACGATGTCCTTTCTGAGGTGGACGGGGCTGAGAGGGGCTCAGCCCTTGAGTCCCGCGGACATGGTTCCGCGGACGAAGTAGCGCTGGGCCAGCACGAACACCACGAGCATCGGCAGGAGGCTCATCATGGCCGCGGCCGTGACGAGCTGGTCGTTGCCCACCCACTGCCCCTTGAGGCTCAGCACGCCGACGGGCAGCGTGTAGTTCTCCGGCGAGGTGAGGTAGATGACCGGCTCCAGCACGGCCTTCCACGAGGTGGTGAACGTGAAGACGGCCAGCGTGGCCAGGGCGGGCTTGGCCAGCGGGAGGTGCACCCGCCAGAACACCTGCCACGGGTTGGCGCCGTCCAGGCCGGCGGCCTCCTCGAAGTCCCTGGGGATGGCCAGGAACGTCTGCCGCATCAGGAAGATCCCGATGGGCGTGGCGAGCCAGTACGGCACGATGAGCGGCAGCAGCGTGTCCAGCCAGCCCAGCGACCGGAACAGCAGGAAGTTCGGCACGATCGTGATGACGGTGGGCAGCATCATCGTGCCGAGCGCCATCGTGAGCAGGGCCTGCTTGCCGGGCAGGCGCATCCTGGCCAGGGCGTGGCCGACGGTCGCGCTGGTGACGACGTTGCCGATCACCGCCAGCACGGCGATCACGAGGCTGTTGACCAGGTAGATCCCGAACGGGGCGCGTTCCCACACCTCGGCGTAGTTGCTCCACTGGACGGGGTCGGGGACCCACACCGGCGGCACCTGGATGTACTGGGCGAAGCTCTTGAGCGAGTTGCCCAGCGCCGCCAGGAACGGCACCAGCATGACCGCCGCCCCCGACAGGACCAGCAGGTACGACAGCGTCTTACGCATAGTGCACCCACCTGCGCTGGAGCCGGAACTGCACCAGGGTGAGCACGAGCACCAGCACGAACAGCACCCACGCCACGGCCGAGGCGTAGCCCATCTGGAAGAACTGGAAGCCCTGCCGGTACAGGTAGAGGACGGTCAGCTCGCTGGCGCCGTGCGGGCCGCCGTCGGTCATCACGTACACCTGCTCGAACGACTGCAGCGTCTCGATGGAGGTGAGCACCAGCACCAGGAACGTCGTGCCGGAGATCCCGGGCAGCGTGATGTAGCGGAAGCGGTTCCACGCCGAGGCGCCGTCGATCTTGGCCGCCTCGTACCGCTCCTCGGGGATGGCCTGCAGCCCGGCCAGGAACAGCACCATCATGTAGCCGACGCCCTTCCACACCGCGACGGCGGCCAGGGTGGGGATGACCAGGGCGGGGTCCTGCAGCCAGTTCTCGGCCGGCAGCCCGACCAGGGCGAGCACCTGGTTGGCGATGCCGGTCTGCGGGTTGAACACCGAGTCGGCGACGTAGGCGACCACCACCCACGAGGAGACCACCGGCACGAAGTAGGCCGCCCGGAACAGGGCCATGCCGCGCAGCCTCTGGTTGAGCGCCATCGCCAGCAGCAGCGCCAGCGCCGTCTGGGTGGGCACGAACAGCACCGCGAAGTAGGCGGTGTTGCCGAGCGTGCGCCAGAACACCTCGTCGCCGAGCAGCCGGGAGAAGTTGCCGAACCCGACGAACGTGGGCGGGGACATCAGGTCGTAGTCGGTCATGCTGAAGAACAGCGAGGCCAGCACCGGCCAGGCGGTCAGCGCCACCAGGTGGAGCAGGTAGGGGGAGGCGAAGGCCAGGGCCCAGGCGCGTTCCCTGGCCCTGCGCGTGCGCGCCGTCGCGGGAGGCCCGGCGGCGACCGGCCGCGCCTTGCGGGTGAGGACCGTCACTGCGTCTGCCCCGCGTAGAAGCGGTCGATGACCTGCTGGGCCTCCTTCTGCCCGGTCGCCAGCGCCTCGGCCACCGGGGTGGCGCCCGACAGCGCCTCGTTGACGCGCTTGGCCAGGGCCTCGGTGTACTCCGACCAGACGGCGTTGGTGCCGAGCGTGTCGGAGGCGTCCAGCGCCTCCAGGAACACCGGGCCCCGGTCGGCGGGCAGCGCCGTGGCGGCGGCCTTCTTGTTGATCGGGATGGCCTCGCCGAGCTCGGCCCAGCGGCTCTGCGGCTTCTCGCCGGAGAAGTACGTGATCCACTTCCAGGCGGCGTCGGCCTGCTCGGGCGTGGCGGCCTTGCTGACCACCCACGAGTTGACGATGGCGACGTTCCCCCGGCCGCCGGGCCCCTTGGGCAGCGGGGCGACGCCGAAGTCGACCTTCGCGCTCATGGCGGGCAGGGTCCGGGCGTAGATGCCGTACGACATGGCCACGCGGCCGGTGGCGAACAGGGTGTGCACGGCGCCCTTGCCGAACGACTCGGTGGTGACGTAGTCGGGGGCGAACCCGTCCTTGCCCATCGCGGCCAGCATCCAGTCGAGCGCGGCCCTGGACTCGGGGGTGTCGATGGCGACCTTGCGGTTGCCGTCGGTGACGACGTCGCCGCCGAACGCCTTGACGATGGGCCACCAGCTCTCGGTGAAGCCGGGGGAGTAGGCGCGGAAGCCGTAGGTGTCGGGCCTGCCGTCGCCGTTGGTGTCCTTGGTGAGCTTCCTGGCGGCGGCGGCCAGGTCGTCGTAGGTCCAGTCGGCGGTCGGCTCGGCCACGCCGGCCTCGGCGAACAGCTTCTTGTTGTAGAACAGCACGGGCGTCTGGGCGCCCTGGGGGAAGCCGTGGACGCGGCCCTTCCCGTCGCGGTTCAGCTCCAGGCCGGAGTAGGCGGCGGCGTCGACGGTCCTGACGCGGTCGGTGAGGTCGGCCAGCGCGCCGCGGGCGGCGAACTCCTGCACGAGCACGCCGTCCGACAGCCACACCTGCGGCGCCTGGCCGCCGGCGATCTGCGTGCGCAGCCGCTCGAAGAACTTGACGTACGGTGCGACCTCCAGCTGCACCTTGATCGACGGGTTGGCGGCGGTGAACTCCTTGACCAGTTCCCGCATGAGCGTGTCGGCGGGGTCTCCGGCGCCGGCGTAGAAGCCGAGGCGCAGGGTGACGGCGCCCGGCTCCCCGGCCGGGCCGCCTCCGCACGACGCCGTCCCGGCCAGGGCGAGCACGGCCAGCGTGCCGGCGGCGAGCATGCGAACTTTCATGGGTCCTCCACGGGCGAAGGGGGGATCAGGGGGGTGAAGGGGACGAGCGCGTGCCTGGGACCGCGCGCGCCTCTCGGGGGGCGTGCGCGGTTGCCGGACCGTGCGCGTTCTGGGGGTGTGCGTTCTGGGGGTGTGCGTTCTAGGTGGGGACGCGTACTTCCACGAGGCTGCCGGAGGCGGCGCCGCAGGAGGCGCGCACGGCCAGGCGGGGCTGGAGCACCACGCGGCAGACCGGGGCGGCCGGGCCGAGCTCGATGCGGCGCAGCAGCAGCTCGGTCGCCATGCGGCCGACCTCGGCCTTGGGCGGCGACACGGCCGTCAGCGGCACCTCAGACAGGTCGGCGACCTCGTCGTCGTAGGCGACCACGGCGATGTCGTCGGGGACGGTGAGCCCGACCCGGCGCAGGTAGGGCAGCAGGGCGGTGGCCTCGCGGTCGCCCAGGCACACGACGGCGCGCACCTTCTCGGCGACCAGGGCGTTGGCGTAGGCGAGCAGGTCGGGGCCGGTCCAGACGGCCTGCCGGGCCGTGGCCGCCGGGATCTCCGGCAGGCCGAGGTCGGCGACGGCGCTGCGGAATCCGGCGAACACCTGCTCGGAGGTCGCGGTGCCGACGCGGCCGAGGTAGCCGATCCGGCTGCGGCCGAGCCCGCTCAGGTGCTGCACGGCCGCGTAGCCGCCGCCGGGCACGTCGGTGCAGACGTAGGAGGTCGGGTCGGCCGGCCTGGGGTCGGCCGGCCGGCGCTCGACCAGCACGTACGGCACCGGCAGCGTGCGCAGCCTGGCCAGGTGCGCGGCGGGGTCGGCGGCCAGGTGCAGGTTGGGCACCAGCAGCAGGCCGGCGACGCCGACGTCCACGAGCTGCTGGAGCTGGGCCGACTCGGTGGCGGGGTCGTAGTTGGAGCACGCGAGCACGAGCCGGACGCCGGCCGCGGTGGCGGCCCGCTCGATGCCCTCGACGATCCGGGGGAAGTAGTAGGTGGTGGACGGGACGAGCGCACCGATGAGCCGCGGCCCGGCGCCCGGGGTGGCCGTGACGGAGTTCGCCACGAACGTGCCCGACCCCTGCCGCCGGCGGACGAGCCCCTCCTCGACCAGGAGGTCCACGGCGCGGCGCACGGTGTTGACGCCGACCGCGTAGGTCCGGGCGAGCTCGGCCTCCGTCGGGAGTCTCGCGCCGACCGGCCAGCGGCCCTGGGCGATCTCCTGCCGCAGGCGGGCGGCGAGGGTGCGGAAGCGCCGACCCCTGGGGAGGGAATTCATTCCATCGGATGGCTCCATGACCGGATTCTTCGCCATATTCCGTCCATAAGTCAATCCTGAATTCATGCTTTATCCATTCGATAAATAGTATGAATTCATTCCTTTATTGCGGGCGCGCGTGCAGGGGTCACCAGGACGCGGTGACGTCCCGGTCGCGGTCGTAGGCGCCGGCCCAGTAGCGGTCCGGGGCCGTCAGACGGTGCACGGCGAAGCCGGTCTCGCCCGTCGCCTGCTTCAGCGTCTCCGACGTGGCTGTGGCCCATCCGCCGGCGTCGGCGGTCACCGTCACGTACCGGCCGGCGGAGAAGGTGAACCGGCCCCGCACGGTGGCGGCCACCGGCTCCCCGGTCTCCTGGTCCACCACGCGCAGCCGCACCCGCGCCACGCCGTTCTCCAGCGTGACCGCCATCGACTCCACCACCGCCGGGCGCAGGCCGGTGCCGCCCGTCGTCACCGTCACCGGCGCGGAGGCGGGGCCGCGGTTCCCGGCCACGTCCACCGGGACGACCCGGTAGTGGTAGGCGGTGCCCGGCAGCAGCCCCGTGTCGGTGTGCGCCAGGCCGCGCGCCCGCCCGGCGAGCGTGTCCGCCCCCGGCGTGAAGCCCGCCCGCGCCGACCGGTGCACCTCGTAGAAGGCCACCTCCGTGTCGTCGCCGGCCCGGCCGTAGGCCAGGTCGACCGTGGCGTGCTCGAACGCCGTGGCCGTCGGCGGGGAGGCCACGCCGGTCGGCGGGCCCGCGTCGGCCGGCGGGTCCGGCCACCGGGCCGACGGCCCCCAGACCGTGGGCAGCTCGCGGTAGGAGTCGTAGTGGTGCAGCGCGACCCCGGCGAAGGCCGGGCTCGCCGAGAACGCCGCGTACACCTTGGCCAGCTCGGCCTCCAGGGCGTCCCTGCCCTCCTCGCGGAAGGTGATGCTGGAAGGGTCGCCGCTGGTGGCGATGTCGAGCGTCTCGACCCCGACCACGACCGACAGCGGCTTGCCGATGCGCTCGGCGTAGGCCAGCTCGCCGGCGGCCTGCGCGATGATGCCCGCGCTCCCGTCGGCCGTGTCGCGGTAGTCCATGATCGCGATGTAGTCGGACAGGTCCTGCACGTGCTCCGACAGCGGCCGGGTGACGCCGCCGTACGGGACGGCCGTGCAGCACGCCGACACGTCCAGCCAGCGGGGCACCGCCGGCCCGAACAGCAGCGGCTGGCCGGAGGCGTCCCGTCGGGCGATCATCGCCCGCAGCGTGTCCAGCCACTGGATCTGCGGCTCCGGCTTGGCGCTGGCGAACCACGGCAGGATGTACGGCTCGATGTCCACGTTGATCCCGTCGAAGCGCTGCTCGGGCGCGGAGGACAGGTTGTAGTTCAGCACCCGCTCCATCTCCCGCACCGCGCGGTCGCGGTAGCGGGGCAGCGCCCCCAGGTACGGCGGCCGGGTGCCGCCGGCGACGGTGGCGTGCACCCGCATGCCGCGGCGGTGCGCCCAGGCCACGAAGTCGCGCAGCCGGGGCCGGGCGTCCTCGATCACGTCGCGCCCGGCGTGGACGTCCACGCCCAGGTAGATCGTCGAGCCGGGGTCGAGGACGGTCTCCAGCAGGCGGCGCGAGCCCGGGTTGAGCACCAGGTTGTAGGAGGCCTTCTCCCAGATCCACATCGCCCGGTCCTGCCGGTGCGGCACCGGCCGTTCCTTCTCGGCCGTGCCCAGCAGCACGTACCTGGTCGCGGACCGGGACACGTGGCCGCGCGCGTCCACCGCCTCGGCCTCCAGGCTCGCCGCCACGTCACCGTGGTGGGAGGGGGTCAGCAGCGCCGTGTAGCGCCCGGCCGCGCCGGTGGCGCGCGTCCACGGCCCGCCGTTGACCCGCACCCGCACCGTGCGCACGTCGTGGTCCCGCACGTCCACGCGGATCGGGGTGGGTTTGGAGAGCCGGGCGCCGTCGGCGGGCGCGGTGATCGCCACCTCGGGCGCGCGGGCCGCCGGGTCGTCCAGCCGCAGCGTCGTCGGCCGCGACCACACGCCGTAGCGGGTGCGGGCGTCGCTCGCCCTGGCGTAGACCTCGACGTCCCCGTGCAGGTCGCGGGTGTCCAGGTCGTAGGACCAGGTGCCGGTGTCGTCGGCGTCGGGGTCGCTGACGCGGGCCCGTTCGATCCGCTCGCCGCCGACGACGAGGGTCACGTCGTACGCGCCGGTGAATCGCCCGGCCAGGCGGACGACGCCGGGAGCCGTCTCGGCGGAGTCGATCACCACCGAGGGGGGTTCGACGGCGCCGGCGGCGGGCGGCGGCAGGGCCGCGACCCCGGTCAGGGCGAGCAGCAGCCCGCCGGAGATCCGCGAGAACCGTAAAGGCATGAGAGGCCACCTCCATAGGAATGAATCAGGGCCGGAGGAAGGAATGTCCGGGCAGAGCGCCCAGGAATGGCGCAACAATAACGGGAGGTTTCCGGAATAAAAATGGCGTGAATTCCCTCCCGCACGGCAGGCGGCATCAGAGCGGCCGCCTGCAGAAATGTTTCGATGGCCTGACATGCGGCTTGTATGCTGCTGGGGACCCATCCCCCCGAAAAGTTTCGAGGTGCCGGCTTGCCGGACGAGCCCCGCTGGGTGACCACCTGGGCCTCGGCCCCCCAGCTCACCGAACCGGGCGACCTGCCGCCCGCCCCCTACACGCGCGACGGCCTCACCCTGGCGGGCAGCACGCTGCGGCAGACCGTGCGCGTCTCCGCCGGTGGGCCGAGGATCCGGCTGCGGCTGTCCAACGCGTTCGGCGGCGCCCCGCTGCGGCTCACCCGCGTCCTGCTGGCGCTGCCCCGCGACGGCCGGTCGGGGGAGCGCGCCGTCCGGCCGGGCACGTCCCGGCCGGTGACCTTCCACGGCCGGACCCCGGCCGTCGTGCCGCCCGGCGCGCACGTCGTCTCCGACCCGCTCGACCTGGACGTGCCGCCGCGCGCCGCGCTCACCGTCACCCTCCACCTCGCCGGCGGGCACCCGGCGGCGGGCCTCACCTCCCACCCCGGCTCCCGCACCACCTCCCACCTCGCTCCCGGCGACCAGGCAGGCGCCGCCGACCTGGCCGGCGCCACGCCCGTCGACCACTGGTACCTGCTCAGCGGCGTCGAGACGTGGTCCACGGCCTCCGCGCTCGCCCTGCTCGGCGACTCGCTCACCGACGGCCGGGGCTCCACCACCAACGGCGACGACCGCTGGCCCGACCGGCTCCTCGACCGGCTGCCGCCCGGCGCGGCCGCCGCCGTCGTCAACCAGGCGGCGGGCGGCAACCGGGTGCTCGCCGACGGCCTCGGCCCCGCCGCGCTGTCCCGCCTCGACCGCGACGTGCTCGCGCAGAGCGGCGTCGACCGGCTGCTCGTCTTCGAAGGCGTCAACGACCTCGGCACCGCCCCGCCCGCCCCGGACGCGCAGAAGGACGTCGGCGGCGAGCTGATCGCCGCCTACCACCAGATCGTCGTGCGCGCCCAGGCGCGCGGCATGCTCGTGTACGGCGCCACGCTCACGCCGTTCGGCGGCCACGTCCCGTACGACGATCCGGACGGCCACCGCGAGGCCGCCCGGCAGGAGGTCAACGCCTGGATACGCGGCGGCGGCGCGTTCGACGCGGTGGTGGACTTCGACCGGGCGGCCCGCGACCCGGCGGACCCCCGGAGGCTGCGCCCGGCCTACGACGAGGGCGATCACCTGCACCTCAACCCGGCCGGCTACCGGGCGCTCGCCGCCGCCTTCCCGCTGGATCTGCTCACGGCGACGCGGTGACGGGCCACGTCTCTTTTGGTGATTTTTCAGTCGTAAACACGTGATGACGCGCAGTCACGGATCGCCCGCGTCCAGTCGGCCAGCGCGGGATCGCCCGCCGTGGCCTCGCACATCCGCTGCCACAGACCGGCCCTGGTCCAGCGGGTGAACCAGCGGTGCGCCGTGGGCACGGTGACGCCGAACGCCGCCGGCAGGTGCTGCCACGCGCAGCCGCTCGTGACCACGTACACGACCGCCGTCATGACCGTGCGCGCGTCGGCGGCGGCCCGGCCGCCGCCCTGGCGGCGGGGCGGCGGCTCCGGCACCAGCGGACGGGCCGCCTCCCACAGCTCATCAGGGACCAGACGCCGGGCGAGTGCCTCCATGACGCAGATCCTCCTCCATGATCCGCGCGCACGCGCGCTGAGCTGCCAAATGAGACGTGAGCCGAGGTGCGCGACGGCGATCGGCGCGGCTAGCCTCGGCGCTCGATCGGCGGCCCCCGGCCGTCCGCCGAGGGGACTCTCGGCGCCATCGACGAACGGAGCACAGCTATGACGATCCTCGTGACCGGCGCGACGGGCACGGTCGGGCGCATCGTGGTCGACCGCCTGCTGCGGGCCGGGCAGCGCGTCCGGGCCCTGACGCGCAACCCGGCGGGCGCCGCGCTGCCCGACGGCGTGGAGCTGGTGGCCGGGGACCTCGCCGGCGCGGCGGCGGCGCTCGACGGCGTGGACCGGGTCTACTACCTGGCCGGCATGCTCGCCCCCGAGACCGCGGCCGAGCAGGCCCGCGCGTTCGCCCGGCGGGCGGCCGAGGCCGGGGTGACCCGCGTGGTGACGATGACCGGCCTGGCGGTCACGGTCCGGCGGCCCGGCAGCTACGAGATGCTGCTCGAGGCGGAGGAGGCCGTCGAGGCGTCCGGCCTGGAATGGACGCACGTGCGGCCGGGCGAGTTCGCCGCCAACAAGCTGGACCTGTGGGCGCCGTCGATCCGGGCCGAGGGCGTGGTGCGCAGCGCCTTCCCCGACGCGCTGGGCGTGCCGATCCACGAGGCCGACATCGCCGAGGTCGCGGTCGCCGCCCTGCTGGAGGACGGGCACGCCGGTCGCGCGTACTCGCTGAGCGGCCCGCAGGCGCTCAGCCACCGCGAGCAGGCCGCCGCCATCGGCGACGGGCTCGGCCGGACCCTGCGCTTCGAGCCGCTCACGTACGGGCAGGCGCGCGCCGCCTGCATCACCGCGGGCATCCCGGCCGAGATCGCCGAGTATCTGCTCGGCTACCAGGCCGAGTACGCCGAGGAGCCGCCCGCGGTGCTGCCCGACGTCGAGCGGGTGCTCGGGCGGCCGGCGCGCACGCTCGCCGAGTGGGCCGCCGACCACCGGGCCGACTTCACCCCGGCCGCGTAGCGCCGGTCAGCGGGCCGCCTGCTGCGCCACGGGAGGACGGGCGCGCCGCGGGCGGGGGAGGAGCTGGACGAGCCCGGCGACGGCCAGCGCCACGGCGATCACGTAGATCAGCCCGTGCTGGAACGCCTGGCTCACCCCGCCCGCCAGGCCGCCGTAGAAGACGATTCCGACGATCCCGACGCCGAGCGCGGCCCCGACCTGCTGGACCGTCGTCAGCACCCCGGCCGCGGACCCGGCGTGACGGGGCGCGACCCCGGCCAGCACCGTGCCCATGATCGGCGCGAGCGCCAGCCCCATGCCGAACCCGTCCACGGCCAGGATCGGCACCAGCCACCCGAGCGGCGCCTGCGCCGCCACGGCGGCGAGCAGCACGGTGAGGGCGACCGCCCTGGTCAGCCCGCCCGCCGCGATCGCCTGACGGCCGAGCCGCGCGACGAACCTGGGCGCGAGCCGCGAGGCCGCCAGGTAGCCGAGCCCGATCGGCGTGAAGACCAGCCCGGCCTCCAGCGCGTCCAGCCCGGCCGCGCCCTGCACGTACAGGGCGAAGATCAGGAAGTACGCGGCCATGCCCATGGTGAAGGCGAGCTGGGTCAGCAGGCCGGCGGTGAACGCCCGCTCGCGGAACAGGGCCAGGTCGATCAGCGGCGAGGCGTGCCGGCGCCGGCCGTAGGCGGTGAAGAGCGCGAGCGCGACGAACGGCGACAGCCACGTCCACAGCGGCCAGCCCTGCTCGCGCCCCTCGATCAGCGGCAGCAGGGTCGCCACCAGCGCGCCGGTGACCAGGGCGGCCCCGCCCAGGTCGAGCCGCGCGGCCGTGCCGGCGCGGCTCTCGGGCACCACGGCGCGGGTCAGCGCGAGCGCCGCCACGCCGATCGGCACGTTGATCAGGAAGCAGGCCCGCCAGCCGAGCCCGAACAGGTCGGCCTGGATCAGCACGCCGCCGATGAGCTGCCCGAACACCGCGGCCAGCCCCATGGTCAGCGCGTAGGCGTTGAGGGCCCTGGCCTGGGCGGCGCCGCTGTAGGCGGTGCGCAGGATGGCGAGCACCTGCGGGGTGAGTGCCGCCGCGGCCAGTCCCTGGGCGACACGGGCGGCGATGAGCGTGGCCGCGTCGGGGGCAAGGCCGCACGCCAGCGAGGCGAGCGTGAACAGGGCCAGCCCGATGGCGAACACGCGGCGGCGGCCGAACAGGTCGCCGAGCCGTCCGCCGAGGATCAGGCCGGACCCGTAGGCCAGGCCGTAGCCGGCGACGATCCACTCGACCTCGGCGGCTCCGGCGTGCAGGTCACGCTGGATGGCGGGGATGGCGACGTTGACGATGAAGAAGTCGAGGATCGTGACGAACACACCGGTCAGCACTGTGGGAAGGGTGCCCGCGCGGGGCATGGCAGCTCCAATAGATAGAACGGTCGGTATACGCCGCCATTAGATAGAATGGTTGGTCTAAGTGTCAATCCGCCGTTCTTCGATCGGATGCGTGATGAGCAGACCGGGCCCGCGCGAGCGGCTTCTCGAAGCCGCCAGCGACCTCACCTACGAGCACGGCGTCCACGTGGGCGTGGACGCGATCCTCAAGCGGGCCGACGTTGCCCGCCGCTCGCTCTACCAGCACTTCGGCGGCAAGGACGGGCTGATCGCCGAGACGCTCGCGACCGCCGGGCTCGACGCCCGCTACCGGCAGGTGATGGACGGCGCCGGCGACGACCCCCGGGACCGGGTGCTGGCCGTCTTCGACGCGCTGGACGAGATCACCACGCGGCCGACGTTCCGCGGCTGCCGCTACACGGCGGCCGACCTGGCCCTCACCGACCGGGACCACCCCGCCCACGCCGAGGTCCGCGCGTACAAGGAGAGGCTGCGGGGGCTGTTCGAGGACGAGCTGCGCCGCCACGGGCACCCCGAGCCCGGCTTCGGCGCCGAGCAGATCCTCGTGCTGATCGACGGGGTGCTCGCGCACGCCGTCACCCGCCCCGGCGCCCACCCCGCCCGCGCCGCCCGGGCGATGGCCGAGGCGGTGCTCGACCGGCGCGCCTAACCGGCCAGCGTCTTGCGGAGCAGCTCGGCGAACGCGGCGGGGTGGGTGCTGAGCCCGGTGTGCCCGCCGGGGAAGTGCACGAGCTCGGTGCCGAACCGCACGGCCAGGCAGGCGGCGGGGCGGTAGGGCAGCTCGCCGCGCGATTCGTCGCCGGCCGCGAGCACCAGCCGGCCGGCCAGGGCCGCCAGCCGGTCCACGTCGGGGGCGTAGGCCATGAAGGCGGGCACGATCCGGCCGAGGAAGTAGGGCAGGTTGGCCATCGTCCGCTCCGCCCGGGCCGCCGCGCCGGGCGGCAGCTCGGCCGGGGCGGCGGATTCGGCGGGCCCGGCGGGTTCTGCGCCGCCGGGCCGCCGCAGGGCCGCCGCGAACTCGGCGACCGCCGGCATCAGGCCCTCGCGGCGGAAGGTGTCCTGGACGCGGGCGAGCATCGCGCGGTGCTCGGCGGCGTCGGGCAGCACCTCCACCACGGGCGGCTCGTGCGCCACCACGCGCTCGACCCGGTCCGGGTGGGTGGTGAGCAGGTGCAGCGCGACGATCGCCCCCGAGCTGCACCCGGCCACGCGGGCGGGCGCGCCGGGCGACAGCAGCTCGATCAGCCGGTACGCGTCGTCGGCGTGCGAGGCGACATGCTGCTCGGCGCCGGGGTCGTCGAGCGGGCTGCGCGACATGCCGCGCGCGTCGTACGAGGCCACCGTCCAGTCGGCGGCCAGCACGTCGGCGACGCCGTCGTAGGAGGCGGCGTCGCCCGCGCCGCCGGGGATCAGCAGCAGGAGCGGGCCCTGCCCGCGCACCTCGTAGTGCAGGGTCGCGCCTGCCACGCGCAGGCGGCCGGTGGCGGGGACGGTCATGACGGATCTCCTTCACGTGCGGGCCAGCGCTCCAGGAGCGCGTGCAGGGCGTCGAGGCAGCGGACCCAGGAGTCCGCGGCGGGCCGCGCGTGCGCGAACCCGCCGGCCGCCTCCAGACTGACGAAGCCGTGCAGCGTGCTGCGCACCAGCCGGACCGCGTCGGTCAGGTCGGGCTCGGCCAGCGCGTAGGCGCGCAGCATGCTGTAGGTGAGCTCGATCGCGCGCCGCGGCCCGGGGGCCCGGGCGGCCAGCTCGGGATCGATCCGCGCCGGGACCTGCGTCGCGGTGTAGCGGCCCGGGTGGTCGTGGGCGTAGGACCGCCACGCGTCCGCGAACGCCACCAGCGCGTCCTTCCCGGCCCGCCCGGCGGTCGCCTCGGCGATGCGGATCGTCTTCTCGTCCGCCGCCAGCAGCGCGATCCGGCCGCGCAGGTCCTCCAGCCCGCGTACGTGCACGTACAGGCTCGCGTCCTTGACGCCGAGCCGCCGCGCCACCGCCGACATGGTCACGTGCTCCAGCCCGACCTCGTCCGCCAGCTCGGCGCCCGCGGCCGTCACCCGGTCCGCCGTCAGCCCTGCCCGCGCCATCCGCACTCCTAGAGTCGCTAAACAAAACCTAATGAGCCTAGGCTATTCCTCGCTGTTCCAGGATGGCAAACTGGTTCGATGACGTACGAACAGGACGCGGCGACCGCTCACGCCTGGGCCGCGCTCGGCGGGCCGCCCGAACTGGCGGCGACGGTCGCGTACGAGGGGGCGGGCGACGTCCTGGCCGCGCGGCTGCCGGTGCGGGAGCTGGCCCGGGCGAGCGTGGGCGTGTGCTCGCTGGCGGCGGCCGAGCTGCTGGCGCGGCGCAACGCGACGCCGCTGCCCCCGGTGCGGGTCCGGGAGGCGGCGGTGGCCACGGCCTTCGCCAGCGAGCGGCACCTGCGCGTCGGCGGCAAGTCCCCGCGGGCGTTCGCGCCGCTGTCGCGCTTCTGGCGCGCGGCCGACGGCTGGGTCCGCACCCACGCCAACTACCCGCACCACCGCGCCCGGCTGCTCGGCGCCCTCGGCGTGGCCGACACGGGGGACGACCCGGACCTGGCCGAGACCCTGGCCGCCGAGCTGGCCGCCCGCCCCGCCCGGTGGATCCAGGAGACCGTCTACGCGGCCGGCGGCCTGGCCGTCGCCGTCGCCCCGCCCGGCGGCGCCGCCCACCCGCTCGTCGAGACCGCCCCCTCGGACGTGAGCCGCCGGGACCCGCTGCCCCCGGCGCCGCTGCCCGCCGCCGGGGTGCGCGTCCTGGACCTGACCCGGGTCATCGCCGGCCCCGTCGCCACGCGCACCCTGGCCCTGCTGGGCTCCGACGTGCTGCGCGTCGACCCGCCGAACCTGCCGGAGAGCGCCGACAGCCACGCCGACACCGGGATGGGCAAGCGCTCGGCGCTGCTGGACCTGACCGCCGCCGACGGCCGGGCCGCCTTCGCCGAGCTCGTCGCCACTGCCGACGTCGTCGTCCACGGCTACCGCCCCGGCACGCTGGAGGCGCTCGGCCTCGGCGACGTGCTCGCGAGGCGTCCCGGCCTGATCGTCGCCCGGCTGTGCGCCTGGGGCTGGTCGGGGCCGTGGGCCGCGCGGCGCGGCTTCGACAGCCTGGTGCAGGCGGCGAGCGGCATCGCCGTGATCGAGGCGGGCCCCGACGGCAGCCCCGGCGCGCTCCCCGCCCAGGCGCTGGACCACGGCACCGGCTACCTGCTGGCCGCCGCCGTCCTGCGCGCGCTGACCGACCGGCAGCGCACCGGGCTCGGGCGCTCGGTCCGGCTCTCCCTCGCGGGCACCGCGTCCTGGCTGATGAACGACCTCCGTCCCGTCCCGGTCGAGGGCGACGGCTACGACGCGGGCCCGTGGCTGGCCGAGACCGGCTCCCCGTACGGGCTGCTCCGCCACGCGCTGCCGCCGGTCCACTACGAGGGCGCGCCCCGCACCTGGCGCACCCCGCCGTCCCTGTGGGGCGGCGACGCTCCCGCCTGGACGCCCGGCTAGCCGCGCCGCATTCCGGGCGCTATCCCCGCCGGGCCTCGAGCGCGTCCAGGATGAGGTCGAGGCCGTAGCCGAACTCCTCCGCGTAGTCGTAGCCCGGCCGCAGCGCGTGGTCGGTGATCATCTCCCGCAGGTACGGCAGGCCGTCCGGGAGGTGCTCCAGGATGTCGCCGGCCACGTCCTCCATCTCGGCGGGCGTGGACAGCGGCAGGTTCGCCTCCTGCAGCACGAAGCCGCCGACGTAGCTGTCGACGAGCGAGACGGCGTGGGCGGCCATCGGCAGCGAGAACCCCGCCTCCCGCAGCACGCCGAGGACGGCGTCGTGGTGGCGCAGCGTCGCCGGGCCCGGCGAGCGGCGGGAGTCGATCAGGCCGAGGGCCCAGCTGTGCCGCGAGAGCACCGCGCGGGCGGAGCGGGCGCGGGCCCGGATCGCCGCGCGCCAGTCGCCGTCGCCGGGCCGGGGCAGCTCGATCGCCGCGAACACCGCGTCGACCACGCCGTCGAGGATCGCGTCCTTGTTCGGCACGTGGTGGTAGAGCGACATCGCCTCCACGCCCAGCTCCTGTGCCACCCGCCGCATCGTGATCGCCTCGGCGCCGCCGCGGTCGGCGACCCGGATCGCGGCCTCCAGCACGAGCTGCCTGCTGAGCGGCTGGCGAGGTGGTGACACGACGGCTCCCGGGACGGCGGCAGGGGTTGACAGCCTTACGAGTGTAAGTCAGCCTTACGGGCGTAAGCCCGAGATGAGGAGATGCCGATGCCGATGCCGCTGTGGTGGGGGCGCCTGAACAAGCGCGTGTTCAACCCCCGGGCGGTCGCCCGGGGGTCGTGGCCGGTCCTGACGCACGTCGGCCGCGTCTCCGGCGCCACCTACCGCACGCCGCTCGACGCGCACCCGGTCGACGGCGGCTACCTGTTCGTCCTGGTGTACGGGTCGGGCGCCGACTGGGTGCGCAACATCCTGGCCGCCGGGGAGGCGCGGCTGCGGGTCGGCGGCAAGGAGGTGGCGCTCACCGCCCCGCGCGTCGTCGGGCGGGAGGAGGCGTTCCGGGCGCTCCCCGCCGGGGTCAGACGCCCACCGAGGCTGCTGCGCATCACCGAGTTCCTCCGCATGGACACGGGAATGGACACGACCCCGGAGGGCTGAGGAGCCCTCAGGACGCGCCGCCGTCCGTGCGCACCGGCAGCGCGGTCAGGGCCCGCTGCATGCCCGGCCGCCAGCCGATCTCGGCCGCCGGCACGGCCAGCTCCAGGCCGGGGAAGCGGTCGATCAGCGTGCGCAGCGCGATCTGCGTCTCGGCCCTGGCCAGCGCCGCGCCCAGGCAGTAGTGGATGCCGTGGCCGAACCCCAGATGGGCGTTGTCCCCGCGGCCCACGTCGAGCAGCTCCGGCCGGTCGAAGCGGCGCGGGTCCCGGTTCGCCGCCGCGTACACCACCTGCACCGCCTCGCCCGCCGGGATGCGCGTGCCGCCGAGCTCCACCGGCTCCAGCGTGTAGCGCATCACCGCGATCTCGGCCGGTCCGGTGACGCGCAGGAACTCCTCCACGGCCGCCGGGACGGCGTCCAGGTCGTCGCGCAGGCGCGCGAGCAGCTCCGGGCGGGTGAGCAGCAGCCGCACGCTCTGGCTGATGAGCGAGACCGTGGTCTCGTGCCCGGCGATCAGCATGCTGATCCCCAGCGCCACCAGCTCCTCGTCGGCCAGCCGGTCGCCGTCGTCCTCCTGGACGCGGACCAGCGCCGACAGCAGGTCCTCCGCGCCGTCGACGCCGTCCGTGCCGGCGGCGCGCTTGGCCGCGACCAGCTCGCTCATGTACGCGACCAGGCCCCGCGCCCCGGCGGCGATGCGGGCGGGGTCGGGCGCGGTCAGGTCGCCGGCCCACGCCCGCCAGATGTCGCGGTCGGCTGAGGGCACGCCGAGCAGTTCGCAGATGACCTGGATGGGCAGCGGGTACGCGAACCGCTCGATCAGGTCGAACTCCACCGGCAGCCCGTCGAGCAGCGCGTCGGTGATCTCCTGGATGCGCGGGCGCAGCCGCTCCACGCGCCGGGCGGTGAACCCGCGCGACACCAGCCGCCGCAGCCGCGTGTGGTCCGGCGGGTCGTAGGCGCCGAGGGTGCGCAGCAGGTAGGGGGCCACGTCGTCGGGCAGCCCGGCGGCGGCGGCCACGTCCAGCTTGGACTGCCGGGAGATGTCGCTGCTGAAGCGCGGGTCGGTCAGCGCGGTCACGCACTCGTCGTAGCCGGTGACCAGCCAGATCAGGGTGCCGTCCAGGTAGCGGCCCCGGCTGACCGGTCCGTTGCCGGCCAGCCCGGTCAGGAAGGCGTCGCGGTCGGCCGCGGTCATCAGGCCGAGGATCTGCGGCTCGGTGGTGCTCATGCTCATGACTCCAGAAGGTCGGGGGGAAGGGGGGGGAGACGCCGTCATGGGGACCGCCGCTCCTCGCGGACCGCGTCCCAGGCGTCCAGGACGCGGTCGTCGGTGAACAGGCCGCGGGTGAAGATCTCGATCCCGGCGCGGGAGGTGCGCAGCGTCCGGTCCGTCTCGGACCCGCCGCCCGGCAGCGCCCGCGTGAGGTGCTCGCCGAACGTCAGCGGCGCCAGCAGCCACGTCACGTAGACGGCGGCGCGGGCGCGCGGGTCGTCGCTGGGACGCACCCGGCCGGTGCGGACGCCCTCCTCCAGCCAGCGTTCGGCCGCCGCGACGATGTCGTCGAACAGCGCCGCCGCCGCCGGGCTGCCGTCGAGGAACGCGCGCCCCAGGTAGAGCCGCATCGCCGAGCTCGCCTCCAGCATGGCCGCCAGGCCGCTGACGTCGTCGAGGTCCGCGCCGGGGCCGCCGCGCACCATCTCGACCACGTACGCGTCGCACGCCTTGCGCAGCCCTTCCTTGGAGCCGAAGTGGTGCAGGACCAGCGCGGCGGACACGCCCGCGCGGGCGGCGATGGCGCGCACGCTCACCCGGTTGACCCCTTCGGCGCCGAACAACTTCAGTGCCGCGTCCCGGATCCGGGCCCGCCCGGTCAGGTCACTGTCTGAACGCATGAACAGGATGCTAAACGATTGTTCAGCTCGATGGGAAACTACTAACTGGCTTAGTAGCTGGTCGGCATGTCGCTGCTGGGTTTATGGGGTTCTTACTACGGCGCGTAGTAGCCTGCCGTTCTGGTCGTCACAGGAGGAGCGGTGGGAGTTCGGCAGCGGCGTCTCGCGATGCGTGTCGCGCGTGCCGTCCTGCTGGTCGCCGTCGCCCTGGGCGTCTACGGCATGCACACGCTCGGCCACCACAGCGGCCACCACGGCGGCCACCAGGCTGGCGGGCATCACGCGCACGAGCCCGGGTTCGCCCAGGGGCAGGAGCTGCCCGATCTCGACCCGGCCGCCGTGTGCCTGGCGGTGCTGACCTCGTTCCTGATCGTCGCCACGGCGGCGGCGTGGATCGTGCGACGGCGGGGGAGCGCGACCCCTGGGCGGGCCCCCTCGGCGCGGCGGGTCGCCAGGCCGCCGCCCGACCCCGTCTCCGTGCGCCTGGCACGACTCTCGGTGCTGCGCATATAGGCCGGCGTCCGCCCCCGCGACGGATGCCCGTACCCACGAACCGAGAGAACGACAACCATGCGCACCAACCGTACGATCACGATCACCGTCACCGCCGGCGCGCTCGCGCTTCTGACCGCGTGCGGCGCCACGGCATCGAACGACGCCGCTCCGGCCGCGAGCGCCACTGCCACCGCCGCTACGGCGGCGACGCCGTCGCAGGCCGGGTTCAACGACGCCGACGTCATGTTCGCGCAGATGATGATCCCGCACCACGAGCAGGCGGTCGAGATGGCCGAGCTCGCCCCGGACCGCGCGGGCGACCCGCAGATCAAGGAGCTGGCGGCCCGGATCAAGGCGGCGCAGGACCCCGAGATCGCGACCATGCAGGGCTGGCTGACCACGTGGGGCAGGCCCGCCCCCGAGGGAGGCATGGGTCATGAGATGCCCGGCATGATGTCCGAGGCGGACCTGGCCAAGCTGAAGTCCGCCAAGGGCGCGGAGTTCGACAGGCTCTTCGCCGAGCAGATGATCGCCCACCACGAGGGCGCGATCGAGATGGCCCGCACCGAGCAGGCCGGCGGCGCCGACCCGGCCGCCAAGGAGCTCGCCAAGACGATCGAGACCGCCCAGCGGGCGGAGGTGGCCGAGCTGCGGAAGATCCTCGACCGGCTCTGAGCCGGGCTAGAAGGGCAGCACCGCGTGACAGTGGTGCACCAGCAGGGCGCTCAGCCCGGGCGCCGCGGCCAGCGTCGCGGGCCCGGCGAGCAGCAGCGTGACCGTCAGCCCCCCGGTGAGCCGCTCACGGCGGCCGAGCGGGGGCTGCGGGCTCAGCATGCGGCGGATCCGCAGCAGGGCCGTCTCGCCGCCCGCCCCCAGGGCGGCGGCGGGCGCCCGCCCGGTGGCGAGGCGGACCAGGGCGGCGGCCAGGTGGGCGCGCGGATGGCGGCGGGCGGCCACGTCGTCGGCCAGCAGCTCGACCAGCCGCGCTACTTCCGCCCGCGCCTCGGCGAACAGCGGCACCCGGGGGCAGGCCCGCGCGAACGTCTCGGCGGCGGCCAGCAGCAGATGGTGGCGGCCGCGCAGGTGCGCCCGCTCGTGCGCGAGCACGGCGGCGACCTGCTCGGGAGCCAGCGACCGCAGCGCGCCGGTGGTGATGACCGCCTGCCCCCTGCGGCCGGGCACGCAGTAGGCCAGGCGCTCGTCGTGGTCGACGACGAGCGCGCCGAGCCGGTTGTCGTGCCGCCCGAGCAGCGACAGCGCCTCGGCGTGCCGCGCCCGCTCCCGGCGCGCGCCCGCCAGGACGGCCCCGCCCGCGCACGAGCCCCACACCACCACGGACGTGGCGACGGCGAGCGCGGCCAGGACCCGCGCGAGGTCCGGGCGCGCGTCACCGGCGAACATGGCCGCGCAGATCTCCAGCCACCCGGCGAGCCCGTGACCCACCACCGGCCCCGGCACGGCGGCCGCGAACACCGCGAGCAGCGCGGACACGGGCACCGACCCGCAGGCGGCCAGCCACATCGCGATCGCCCGCCGGGGCGCCCGGTCGGCCCAGCCCGCCCGCCGCAGCAGCCGGGGCAGCGCCAGGGCCCCGGCGACGCAGTGGAGCGCGAGGATCACCGCGACGATCACGTGTCGCGTCCCCCCGGGGGGTATACCTGAAGGGCCGCCTCCAGGGCCTTGGCCTCCTCGGGCGTGAGCCGTTCGAGGAAGTGCACCAGCGTGGCGGCCCGGTTGCCGCTCCCGGCCAGCGACGCGCGCATGACCTCGGCGGTGTAGGCCTCCTTGGAGGAGACCACCTCGTAGACGTAGGCCCGGCCGACCGGCTCGCGGCGCAGCAGCCCCTTGGTGTGGAGCTTGTCCATCACGGTCATCACCGTCGTGTAGGCGATGGCGCGCTCCCGGCGCAGGTGGGCGAGCACGTCGCGGACCGTGGCGGGCTCGTTGGTGGCCCACAGATGATCCATGATCGTGGATTCGAGCTCTCCCAGACCCCGCGCCATCACCCCATGCTAGCGGCGAGCACCGACTCCAGCGGTTCGCCGGCCGCGACGGCCCGCTTGACCCGGACGAAGTCCCTCGGCGCGTCGACCCCGACCACGCCGACCAGCGTCCCGGCCCTGGCGAACGCGACGGCGAACCGGCCCTCCTCCGGGTCGCCGGCGGCCACGCGCGCCTCGTCCGCCAGGTGCGGCAGCCCGGCCGTCTGGACGGGGACGCCGTGCACGTGCGTCGCGAACGCGGGCAGCCCGGCGTAGGGCGTGGCGTCCTCCCTGCCGGCGAGCAGGTTCAGCGCGGCGGCGGCGCCCTGCTCGTTGGCGTTCGCCCAGTGCTCGACGCGGACGGACGCGCCCCCGTACCGGGCGTGCGGCCAGCGGGCGACGTCGCCTGCCGCCACCACGCCGTCGGCGCCGGCCGCGAACAGCGCCGCGTCGCACACCACCCCGTCGTCGAGCGTCAGCCCGCTGCCGCGCAGCCAGCCGGTCTCGGGGACCACGCCCGTCGCGGCGATCACCAGGTCGGCGGGGAGCGTGCGCCCGTCGTCCAGCCGCACCCCGCTCACCCGGCCGGCCCCCTCCAGGCCCGTCACGCGGCGGCCGGGGACGAGGTCCACGCCGTTGCTCCGGTGGTGGCCGGCCAGCCAGCGCGAGGCCAGGTCGCCCAGCACGCCGCTCATCGGGTACGGCGCCGCGTCGACGAGGGTGACCGCCAGGCCGAGCGAGCGGGCGGTGGAGGCGACCTCGCCGCCGATGAAGCCGCCGCCGACGACCACGACGTGGCGGTGCCCGGCGGCGAGCTCGGCGCGCAGGGCGAGGGCGTCCTCGACGGTGCGCAGCGTGTGGACGCCCTCGAGGGCGCCGGGCAGCGGGCGCGGCCGGGCGCCGGTGGCGATGACGAGCCCGTCGTAGCGGACCTGCGTGCCGTCGTCCAGGGTGACGAGCCGGCCGGCCGTGTCCAGCCGCATCGCGTTGCGGCCCCGCAGCCAGCGCTCGCCCAGCTCCTCGGCGCCGGGCAGGGTGATCTCGTCGTCGCCCCTGAGCATGCTCTTGGACAGCGGCGGCCGGTTGTAGGGCAGGTGGCGCTCCGCGCCGACGACGACGATCTCGCCCGCGAAGCCGGCGCCGCGAAGGGTCTGCACGGCACGGAGCCCGGCCAGTGACGCGCCCACGACCGTGATGGTGTTCAACGTTGTCATGCCGGGGACTATATACCGGGAGGGGGTATGAGCCATACCCCTGCGGGGTTGGGGTTGCGCCGACGCGCATCGTGCCGTAGGTTCAACCCGGCGATACCCGATGGGGGTATCCGGGACCGAAGGGGAGTCGGCATGAGCAGCAGCATCTACACCGTGAGCGGGATGACGTGCGGCGGCTGCGCGGGCACGGTGAAGACCGAACTGGGCAAGATCTCCGGCGTCACCGCCGTGGACATCGAGCTGGCGACCGGCCGGGTGACCGTGACGGGCGACGGGCCCGTGGACGAGGCCCTGGTGCGCGACGCCGTCGAAGGGGCGGGCTACGAGCTCACCGCCGTCTGACCTGCGGGGCGAGCGCGGGCGGCCACCGGTTGGGTGTGGCCGCCCGCGCCCCTT
Organism: Nonomuraea sp. ATR24; assembly: GCF_041950485.1. Lineage (NCBI taxonomy): Bacteria > Bacillati > Actinomycetota > Actinomycetes > Streptosporangiales > Streptosporangiaceae > Nonomuraea > Nonomuraea sp. ATR24. Next base: position 109,525 of record NZ_JBGNUU010000008.1, on the reverse strand, counting down.
TCCCGGGCGCCGGCCTCTGGGGCGTCAGCGCGTCTGGACGCGGAGGGAGATGATCGTGCCGGGCGGGATGGTGGCGGACGAGACGGCCCCGGGGGAGACCCACGGGCCGACGTTGTAGACGTAGCCGACGGCGGGGTTGACGTGCAGGACGGTGATCGCCACCTGGTGCTGGCCGGTGCCGCCGGTGCAGTGGCTGCTGGCCGTGGATCCGTTCACGCTGGTGGTGCAGCCGGTGGGCACGGCGTGCGCCGCCGGGGCGAGGCCCGCGAACAGCGCGGTGGTGAGCAGGGTGACCGCGGGAAGGCCGGTGGCCCACTTCCTGGATGGCACGAGGACGCCTCCTGATGGGGGTGCGGGGGGTGCGCGAATCTTCTTTTAGGAAACTTTCCTAAGCGAAAGATAGCCGCGCCCGCCCCGGCGTCAACCCCCGCGATCGATCAGCGCGCCCCCGGGGGGATCAGGGCAGCTTGGCGACGGTCAGCAGGACCGCGGAGTCCTCCAGCGCCTCCAGGTCGTGGCGGGCGTCCGGCACGATGAGCAGGTCGCCCGTGCGCCCCTCCCACGACTGCGCCCCGGCCGACATGCGGACCCGGCCGTGCAGCACGTGCACCGTCGCCTCGCCGGGATTCTCGTGCTCCGCGAGCCGCGCGCCCTGCCGCAGGGCGATGACCGTCTGGCGCAGCACCTTCTCGTGCCCGCCGTAGACCGTGCCGGCCGCGTGACCGGCGGTGGTGCCGGCCGCCCGGTCGGCTTGCTGACGGGCCAGGGCGACGAGCGAGATCTTCTGCATGCCGCCATTATCGCAACCCGCCCCGCCGCCGCCCGGGCGCGGCTCAGCGCTCGGCGTCCTGCGGGTACCAGCGCAGCTCGACGGTGTTGCCGTCGGGGTCGAGCACGTACACCGACTGCGCGGTGCCGCGCGCGCCGAACCGGGGGACCGGCCCCTCCAGCACGGTGAAGACACCGGAGTCGATCACCTCCTGCCAGTCCAGCGGCTCCACCACGAGGCAGAGGTGGTCCACGTTGGACTCACCGCGCGGCTTGGCCACCAGGTCGATGATGGTGGACTCGCTGACCCGCACCGACGGGAACGGCGCCCTGCCCGCCCGCCACTCCTCGACCCGCACCTGTGCCAGGCCGAGCGTCCCCGCGTAGAACTCCAGGGACCGCTCGACGTCGGCGACGTTGAGCACCAGGTGGTCGAAGTCCTTCACGCGCATCTCGTTCTCCCGTTCTCTCAGGTGGATCACTCGCCGGCGGTCAGCACGTCCTCGCGGGCGGCGGGCGCCTTCCCGCGGCCGGTGCCGAGTGTGAGGAGCAGCGAGGCCGCTGTCAACGCGACCCCGAACCACACCACGCCGGCGACGCCCAGCCGGTCGGCGAACAGCCCGCCGAACAGCGCGCCGAGCGCGATGGAGGTGTTGTACGACATCGTGTTGAGCGACATCGCCGCCTCGAAGGTGTCCGGCGCGGCGGCCTGCGTCATGTTGACCTGGCACAGCTGCACCACGCCGAACGAGACGCCCCACAGGACCAGCGCGACGACCGCGCCGACCGGCCCGTCCCCGATCGCGAGCAGCAGGAGCAGCGACCCGACGAGCCCCGCGCAGCCCGCGACGAAGCTGCCGCGCAGGCTCCTGGTCACCGTGTAGCCGGCGATGAAGTTGCCCGCCGCGCCGCCCGCGCCGTAGACCATGAGCACCGCGGTGACGAAGAACGGCGTCGCCGACGCCGCCTCCTCCAGGTAGGGGCGCACGAACGTGTACGCGCCGAAGTGGCCCAGCACGAACAGCATCACGGTCACCAGCACCAGCCGCAGCGGCACGTTCCTGAGCGGCAGCCCGAAGACCTCCCGCACCGAGACGGCGTTCGCCGACGGCAGCGACGGGATCAGGGCGACGACCGCGACGAGCACCAGCGCGCTCAGCCCCGCCCAGATGAGGAACGTGGTCCGCCAGTCCGTGAGGCTCTCCAGCACCGTCCCCAGCGGGATGCCGACGACCGCGGCGATCGAGATGCCGGACATGACGATCGCCGCCGCCCGGCTCGCCTGCCGCTCCGGGACCAGCCGCATCGCCATGCTCACCCCGATGGCCCAGAACACGCCGCTGGCGAAGCCCATGACCAGCCGCGTCACCAGCACCAGCGGGTAGTTCGGCGAGATCGACGTGACCAGGTTGCCCGCCACCAGGATCACCAGCAGCACCGACAGCAGCACCCGCCGGTTGACCCGCCTGGTCCACGCCACGATGAACGGCACGCCCAGCCCGGCCGAGACGCCGTACAACGTGACCATCAGCCCCGCGACGCCCACGGAGATGGCCAGGCTCGCGCTCACCGGGGTGAGCAGCCCGACGGGCATCAGCTCCGTGGTGAGGAAGACGAACAGGCTCGCGGTGATCGCGGCCACCCCCAGCCAGCCTCGCAGGGCCGAAGGGGACGGCGTTTGCGCAAAAGTCATGATTCTTCCTTGTCATCGATCCAACGTCGTGCGGAAAGGCGTTCCAGCGCCCACACCGCGAAGGTCGCGGCCGACAGGGCGCCGCCCAGCAGGCTCACGCCGGTCCAGCCGGCCGCGGTCCAGGCCGCGGAGCCGAGCGCCGACCCGGCCGCGCCGCCGAGGAAGAACGCGGTCATGAAGGCGGAGTTGAGCCGGTTGCGGCTCTCGGGGCGGAGCGCGTAGACGACGTGCTGGCCGGCGTTCAGCACCGCCTGCTGGGCCATCGTCAGCAGGAGCACCCCGGCGACCAGCCACCCCGCCGACACCGGGCCGCGGCCGATCAGCGCCCACGACAGCGCCAGCACCGCCGCGCCGATCCCGCTGACCCGCTGCACCCACCCCCGGTCGGCCAGCCGGCCCGCGATCGGCGTGACGATCACCCCGGCGACCCCGGCCAGCCCGAACAGGCCGATCCCCGCCTCGCTCCAGCCGTACGGCGGGCCGGACAGCAGGAACGTGACCGCCGTCCACAGCGCGCTGAACGCGGCGAACGACAGCGCGCCCATCGCCGCCCGCAGGCGCAGCGCCGGCTCGTCGCGGAACAGCGCGACCGTCGAGCGCAGCAGCGCCGGGTACGACAGCCCGATCGGGGTGTGCAGACGCGGCAGGAAACGCCACAGCAGCACGGCCACGACCGCCACCAGCACCGCGTTCACCCAGTAGATCGTCCGCCAGCCGCCCAGCTCGGACAGCGTGCCGGAGACCGTACGGGCCAGCAGGCCGCCGAGCAGCAGCCCCGCCATCACCGTGCCCACGACCCGGCCCCGCTCGGCCGGCGCCGCCAGCGTGGCCGCGTACGGGACCACGACCTGCGCGGCCACGGACGCGAGCGCCGTCAACGCGGTGCCCGCCAGCAGCACCGGGGCGCTCGTCGCGAGCGCCGACACCACCAGGAACACCGCCGTGGCCGCGAACAGCACCACCGCCAGCCGGCGGCGCTCCACCAGGTCGCCCAGCGGCACCAGCAGGATCAGCCCCAGCGCGTAGCCGCCCTGCGCGGCCGTCACGACCAGCGCCGCCGTCGTGGCGTCCAGCCCCAGCTCCCGCCCGATCACGTCGAGCAGCGGCTGGGCGAAGTAGTTGCCGGCGACCGACAGCCCGGTGGCGACCGACATCAGCAGCAGCAGCCCGCGGCCCAGCCGGGCGGGAGCCTCCCCCGGGGGCGCGTGCCGCGCGGTTTCCGTCATGCCTCAAGGGTGGGGGAGCACCGATCAATGAGTCCAACACATAGTTTTCATAGAGATCGATCGTGATGCATCATGGATCGGTGGAACTGCAGCAGCTGAGATACGTCGTCGCCGTCGCCGAGACGAACAACTTCACCCGCGCCGCCGAGCGCTGCCGCGTCGTGCAGTCGGCGCTCAGCCACCAGATCGCCGCCCTCGAACGCGAGCTCGGCGCCCGGCTGTTCGAGCGGACCAGCCGCCGCGTCCGGCTGACGGCCGCCGGGGAGGCGTTCCTGCCCGAGGCCCGCCAGTGCCTGGAGGCCGCCGACCGCGCGCGGGCCGAGGTCGCCGCCGCCGGCGGCGAGATCCGCGGGCGGCTCGCCGTCGGCGCCATCCCCACCGTCGCCGCCGTCGACCTGCCCGTCGCCCTGCGCGACTACCGCCGCCGCCACCCCCGCGTGCACATCACGCTCATCTCCGCCGGCAGCGAGGACCTCATCGAACGCGTCCGCCGCGGCGGCGTCGACGTCGCCTTCCTCGGCCTGCCGCCCACCACCGAACCCAAGGGCGTGCGCAGCCGCCCGCTCGGCGGCGGCGAGCTCGTCGCCGTCGTCGCCCCCGGCCACCCCCTGGCCGGCGGCGAGGCCGACCTGCGCGCCCTGGCGGGCGAGCCGTTCATCGACTTCCGCGCCGGCCACGCCGGCCGCCAGCAGTCCGACGACGCCTTCGCCGCCGCCGGCGTACGGCGTGAGGTGCCGTTCGAGGTCTCGTCCGGCGACTTCATGGCCGACCTCGTACGGCAGGGCCTCGGCGTCGGCATGCTGCCCGCCGCCTACGCGCCCCGGTTCGCCGATCTGGGCGTCATCCGGCTGCGTGACGCGCCCACGCGGGTCGAGCACCTGATCTGGGACACCCGGCCGTCACCCGCCGCCGCGGCCTTCCTCGACCTCGTCCGCGAGACCCGGCCCGAGCGGGAGGAGACCGGGGCGGGCTGAGATCATCGACCGCATGACCCGGATCCTCACCCGCCGCGACCTGACCGCCCTGCTCGACCCCGCGGCCTGCCTCGAAGCCCTGCGCGACGGCTTCACCCGCGGCGACGCGGCCGTCCCCGGGCAGCGGATCCGCACCGACCTGCCGTTCCCCGGCACCGCCACCGCGCTCGTTCCCGGGCTGCTGCCGGGGATCGACGCCTACACGGTGAAGGTCAACGCCAAGTTCCCCGCCGCCACGCCCGCGCTGCGCGGGGTCATCTGCCTGCACAGCGGCCACGACGGCGAGCTGCTGGCGCTGCTGGACTCGGCGACGGTCACCGCCTGGCGCACCGGGCTGGCCGCCGCGCTCGGCACCCACACCCTGGCCGCCGATCCCGGGGGAGAGGCGGTCGTCGGCGTCATCGGCGCGGGGGCCCAGGCCGACCTCATGGTCACCGGCCTGCGCCGGCTCCGCCGCGTGACCAAGCTCCTCGTCCACGACACCGACGAGCCCCGCGCCCACGCCTTCGCCGCCCGCCACGCCGGCGCCCCCGCCCACTCCGCCCCCGACTCCGCCGCCACCCCCAACGCCGGCGGCCCCGCCCGCCCCGGGGCCGGAGCCGCTCACCCCGGCGGGTTGGCGGTCGAGGTGGCCGGGTCGGCGGGGGAGGTGGCCGAGCGGGCGGGGATCGTGCTGCTCGCGACCTGGTCGCGGGCCCCGCTGCTCCGCCTGGCCGACACGCGGCCGGGTCAGCACCTCACCAGCCTGGGCGCCGACGAGCCCGGCAAGTGCGAGCTGGCCGCCGACGTGCTGGAGGCCGCGCTGGTGGCCGTGGACGACCGGGAGCTGGCCGCCGCCATGGGCGCCCTGGCCGCGGCCGGTCTCCCGGCGGAGGCCGCCGACGCCACCCTCGGCGAGATCCTGCGCGGCGAGCACCCCGGCCGCACCGACCCGGAAGCGCGCACCGTCTACGCCCCGGTGGGCCTGCCGTGGCAGGACCTGGCCCTGTCCTGGCTCGCCTACCAGGAGGCCGGACGCCGCGGGATCGGCCTGGAGGTGGACCTTTTGGACACCCCCACCGGCTGACCTTGTGGGATGCTGGTGGGGTGACGCTGGAGGACCTGGTCCGGCTGCGCCGGGCCCGCGACGCGATGGACCGCGACTACGCCGAGCCGCTCGACGTGCAGGCGCTGGCCCGCGTCGCCCTCATGTCGCCCGGCCACTTCTCGCGCAGCTTCCGCGCGGCCTTCGGCGAGACGCCCTACAGCTACCTGATGACGCGCCGGATCGAGCGGGCCAAGGCGCTGCTGCGGCGGGGCGACCTGACGGTGACGGAGGTCTGCTTCGCCGTCGGCTGTACGTCGCTGGGCTCGTTCAGCTCGCGGTTCACCGAGCTGGTCGGCGAGACGCCGAGCGCCTACCGCGCCCGCGCCCACGACGAGGGCGCCGCCATCCCGGCCTGCGTGGCGAAGATCTACACCCGCCCGATCCGAAACGCCGATTCGAAGCGCACCTCCCGCCCGTAGTGTGGCAGGCATGGACATCAGGCTTTCGCAGTGCTTCATCGCCGTCGACGACCACGACAAGGCGCTGGCGTTCTACCGCGACGCCCTCGGCCTGGAGGTCCGCGCCGACGTGGAGTTCGAGGGGATGCGCTGGGTGACCGTGGGCGCGGCGTCGCAGCCGGGCGTCGACATCGTGCTCGAACCGGCCGTCACCGACCCCGGCGCCTCGCCCGCCGACCGGGAGGCCATCGCCGCCCTGCTGGCCAAGGGCCTGCTGCGTGCCGCGATCTTCGAGACCGACGACTGCGACGCCATGTTCGAGCGGGTCCGCGCGGCGGGCGGCGAGGTGCTGCAGGAGCCGGTCGACCAGCCGTACGGGGTCCGCGACTGCGCCTTCCGCGACCCGGCGGGCAACCTGGTGCGCGTCAATCAGCCGCTCGCCCGCTGACCCCGGGCGCCCCGCCGTAGCGCCTGCCGTATTGCCGGTATTTGCGCAGGTCATGGCAATGGTTCCGCCTGTGCCGCGTGGCCCGTCCGAGCGTGGGTAACGTGCCTGCGCAGGAGCGGAGGGGGCACGAGGGTGAACGCGTGGACCTTTGAGGGGCAGCCGGGGGCGCTGGGCGACACGGTGACGCTGGTCGAGGGGCCGTCGTTCTGCGTGTGCTCCCGGGGCGGCGACATCCTGCCGGGCCAGGCGCAGGGCGTCTACCACGCCGACACGCGGCTGCTGTCGTGGCTGGAGCTGCGGGTGGACGACGTGCCCGTCGAGGCGCTCCAGGTGATCCCGTCGGAGCCGTACCACGCCACGTTCCTCGGCAAGGCCGGGCCGCGCCCGGGGCGGGTGGAGAGCACGCTGCTGGTGGTGCGCGACCGCTACGTCGGCGGCGGCCTGCGCGAGGACCTGACGCTGCGCAACCTGTCGGACGAGCCGATCGGCTGCGCAGTCTCCGTCAACCTGGGCTCCGACGTGGCCGACCTGTTCGAGGTGAAGGCCGAACGGGTGCGCCACGCCACCGACGTGGAGATGACGCCGCAGGGGGCGGGGCTGCACATCTTCTCGGCGAGCCGGGCGCGCGGCGCCAGGGTCGTGGTGGAGCCCGCGGACGTGGGGGTGACGGCGGCGCCGGGGCTGCTGGCCTTCCGCGTGGTCGTCCCCGCGCGGGGGGAGTGGCGGGCCACGATCCTCGTCAACCCGATCATCGAAGGGGTGGAGACGTCGGCCTGGTTCCCCGCCAGCCACGCGATCGAGCACGCCGGCCCGGCCAGGCGGCTGGCCGACTGGACCCGCCGAGGCCCGGCCCTGCGCACCGCGAACAAGGGCCTCAACGAGGTGCTGCGCCGCTCCCGCCAGGACCTCGGCAGCCTGCGGCTGTTCGACCCGGACCATCCCGAGGACCCGCCGGCGATCGCCGCGGGAGCGCCCTGGTACATGACGCTGTTCGGCCGCGACTCGCTGCTGACCTCGTGGATGTCGCTGCCGCTCGACCAGTCCCTCGCGCTCGGCACGCTGCGCAGGCTCGCCCGCCTCCAGGGCGCCAAGGTCGACCCGCTGACCGAGGAGGAGCCCGGCAAGATCATGCACGAGCTGCGCTTCGGCGTGGGCGGCGGCGTCCCCGCGGACGGCGGCCAGGCGTACTACGGCTCCGTCGACGCCACCCCGCTGTTCGTCATGCTGCTGGGCGAGCTGCGCCGCTGGGGCCTGCATCCCGACGCCGTCGAGGAGCTGCTGCCGCACGCCGACGCCGCGCTCGGCTGGATCGAGCGCTACGGCGGCCCCGACGGCCTGCTCTGGTACCAGCGCAAGACCGACCACGGGCTGATCAACCAGGGCTGGAAGGACTCCTTCGACGGCATCACCTTCGCCGACGGGACCGTCGCCCGCCCGCCGATCGCGCTGGCCGAGGTGCAGGGGTACGTGTACGCCGCGCACGTCGCCCGCGCCCACTTCGCCAACGCCTTCGGTGACGCCGAGACCGAGCGGCGCTGCCTGGAGCGGGCCGACGAGATCCGCGTCCGGTTCAACGAGCGCTTCTGGCTGCCCGGCCGCGGCTACTACGCGATGGGGCTCGACGGCGCCGGGCAGCCCATCGACGGGCTCGGCTCCAACATGGGCCACTGCCTGTGGACCGGCATCGTCGACGAGGACCGGGCCGCGTCGGTGGCCGCGCACCTGATGTCGCCGGAGATGTTCACCGGCTACGGCGTGCGCACGCTGGCCTCCTCGATGGGCGCCTACAACCCGATGAGCTACCACAACGGCTCGGTGTGGCCGCACGACAGCGCGATCGTCGCCGCCGGGCTGATGAGCTACGGCTTCACCGAGGAGGCCCAGCGGCTGGCCGCCGGGCTGCTCGACGCCGCCCAGGAGCTCGGCGGCCGGCTGCCGGAGCTGTTCTGCGGCTTCGACCGGTCGGAGTTCGCCCAGCCGGTGCCGTTCCCCACCTCCTGCTCGCCGCAGGCGTGGGCGGCGGCGGCCCCGATCCACCTGGTGCGCTGCCTGCTGCGGCTGGACCCGTGGATCCCGGCCGGCAAGATCTGGATCGCCCCGGCCTTCCCCGAGGGCCTGGGCGACGTGCGCATCTCCGGGCTGCCCATCGCGGGGGCGCGCCTGGACATCGAGACCGCGGACGGCGGCCGGTCCGCCACCGTCACCGGCCTGCCGGACGGCATCGAGCTGATCGGCGAGCCGCGTCCACCCATCAGCACCGTGTGCAGGCGCTGACCTGGGGTAGCACTCAGCGCAGCCTTGCGGGGAGGGGGCTCGGCATGGGCTCATTGATCGATCTCGCGCCACAGCGGGTGCGGTGGCGCGCGGGTACGGCGGCGGGTCTGCGCATCGTGATGGTCGCGCCGCCGTGGCAGGAGGTGCCCCCGAAGGCGTACGGCGGCATCGAGGCGATGCTGGCCGACCTGATCACCGGCCTGGCCGGGCGCGGCCACGACGTGACGCTGATCGCCGCCGGCCGCGGCGGCGTGCCCGCGCGCTTCCTGCGCACCTACCGGGAGCCGCCGTCGGCGCGGATCGGCACCGTGCTGCCGGAGGTGCTGCACGCGGCCTGCGCCCAGCGGATGCTGTCGGCGCTCGAGGCCGACGTGGTGCACGACCACTCGCTCACCGGGCCGCTGACGGCCGCCGCCCGCGCGATTCCCACCGTGGTCACCTGCCACACCCGCTCCGACGGCGAGTACGGCGAGTACTACCAGGCGCTCGGCAGCCCGCTCGTGGCGATCTCCCACGCCCAGCGGGCGCTCGCGCCCGACCTGAACTGGGCCGGGACCGTGCACAACGCCCTGGACACGGGCTCGTTCCCGTACCGCGAGAGGAAGCAGGAGTGGGTGCTGTGGCTCGGCCGCTTCGGCGACGACAAGGGCGCGCACCTGGCGATCGACGCCGCCCGCGCGGCCGGGCGGCGCATCGTGCTGGCCGGCAAGCTCACCGAGGAGGTCGAGCGGGCCTACTTCGACGAGCACGTGCGCCCCAGGCTCGGCCCGGACGCCGTCTACGTCGGCGAGGCGGACGCCGCGCACAAGCGTGAGCTGCTGGCCGCCGCCCGCTGCCTGGTCTTCCCCATCCAGTGGGAGGAGCCGTTCGGCATGGTGGTGATCGAGGCGATGGCGTGCGGCACGCCGGTGGTGGCGCTGGCCCGGGGCTCGGTACCGGAGCTGGTCGTCGACCGCGTCACCGGTTTCGTGCTCGGCTCGCCGGAGGAGCTGCCCGCCGCCATCGAGGCGGCCGGGTCGCTCGACCCGGGCGACTGCCGCCGGCACGTGGAGCGGGCGTTCGGCGTCGGCGTGATGGTCGACGGGTACGAGCGCGTCTACCGGCGGATCCTGCGCTCGGCCACCGGCGGGCGGCCCGACCCGTACAAGAACCTGACCTCGGGCTAGCGTCACGCCCGATTTGTAGTGGTTTGTCGTTTTCGGTCGACGGGTAGCCGACCCAGGAGGGTGAGGAGGAGCCATGAGACACGACGAGTTCATCGGACAGGTACAGGCCCGCGCCCACCTCGGCGGGCGCGACAAGGCCGAACGCGCCAGCCGGGCGACGCTGGAGACCCTGGGCGAACGCGTCCCGGAGGGCCTGGCGGACAAGCTCGCCGCCCAGCTGCCCCACGAGATCGGCGAGAACCTGCGGCGCACCGAGGTCTACGGCGGCCTCGGCACCGGCGAGCACTTCGGCCGCCACGAATTCGTCCAGCGCGTCGCCGCCAGGGCGGGCGTCGACGAGCCCCGCGCCCTCTACCTCGCGCGGGTGGTGCTGGAGGTGACCGGCCAGGCGACGCAGGGCGGCATCATGAACAAGGTGCGCGACAGCCTCCCCGAGGACCTGCGCGACCTCGTCACCTCGGGCAGCCAGGGCGCCATCCACCACGGCGCCACCCATCACGGCGGCTGACGCGGCGCGGCCCTCAGGCCGTCGCCACCCACGGCAGGTCACCGGCCGGTATGTGCAACCGCGCGGCCTCAGGCCGTGCGGTCTCAGGTGCGGTCCCAGGCGTGTTCCCGGGTTGGGCGCCTTCGGTCTGTACGGGGCCGGTCCGTACGGGGTCCGTCCTCATGGTGCCGGGCCGCAGCGGGTCCGGCTGTTCGGGTGAGGCGACGCAGCGCCAGCACAGGGCCGGGCCGTCGGGCGGCACCGGGTGCCCGCAACTGCGGCACGCGCCGCCGCCGCACCCGCCGCAGGCCCCCACCTCGGCGCCCGTCGCGTCCCGGGGCGGGGTGCAGCCGTCGAGGCAGCGGACCAGGCCCATCTCCCGGTCGCTGAGGATGCGCCGCAGGTCCTCGTGATGGATCGGCTGCAGCGCGGCCAGCAGATCGGCGAGCGCGGCGTGGATGTAGGCCACGGCCTGCTGCAGCTCCTCGCGGTCGGTGGCGGGCGCGGGCGCGAACCCGAGCTGCCCGGTCAGCGTGCGCAGCCGGGCGCCGAAGCGCGCGCACTCGCCGATGACGCACGCCGCCATGTCGACCGGCTCCTGCGGCGGGTGATCAGTCATGTACCCACAGTAAGACGGGCGTCCCGGTTTCGCCGCGTATGACGCGCTGGCCCGGGACGCCCGGCTGACACCAGACGTAGGCGTCGTCAGAAGGTGACGTCGCTGCAGATGTAGTACGTCTGGTCCATGTGGGAGGCCTTCCACACCGTGTAGATCACGTGGCGGCCGGTGCGGCCGGAGGCGCTCAGGTTGCTGATGACGTAGTTCTGGCTGGGCGCGTAGCGGGGCGTCTCACGGATGAGCTCCAGGTGGTTCCAGCCGAGGGGCGTGGTCGTGGCGTCGTAGCCCTGGCGGGTGATGTAGACGCGGATGTAGTCGGCGCCGTGGCTGGCCTGGTCGTACAGGTTGATGGTGAAGGTGCCGCCGAGGCTCGTCGTCTTCCACGGGCCGGGCGTGTCGAGGGACCGGTAGCGGGCGCCCTCGGTGAGGCCGCCGCTGCACAGCTGGCCGTTGGGGACGGCGGCCTGGTGGTTGCCGCCGACGTTGTTGCGGTAGAGCCCGTTCCAGTTCCACATGGCGTTGGGGTTGTCCTGCCAGGCCTGCCAGCACATCGGGTCCTGCTGCTGCATGGCCGGGTTCTGGAAGTCGGAGCCCCAGCGCTGCCAGCAGCCGTAGTTGCGCGAGGCGGGATCGACGACCGATCCGTGCGCCGAGGCGCCGCCGGCGAGGGGGACGACGTTGAGCAGGGCTACGGACAGCAGCACGACTGCGGCGCGCAGGGCCCAGTGAGTCTTGCCGTGGGGCATGGTGGCGGTCTCCGTGTTCCGGTCAGGGGGTTCCGGGGGAGCGCTCCCGCGTGGGTTGAGGGGGACGCTATCTGACCGCAGTGCTGTCAACAACTGACTGACCCTGTAAGCAACCTGCCGGCCGGCCGTGATCAGCGGGGCGAGCAGCGGAAAGGCGTACGGCGATCCGGTTGAAAGTTTCACCGTCCGCCGGCCCGGAGACGGCGGAGCCCCCGCCCGGGCGGGCGGGGGCTCCGGAGAGGGTCGGATCAGGACTCGGGCGGGACGTAGCAGGACGGGCCGTTCGGGCCGCCGAAGCGGACGCCGTCGAAGAAGTCGCGGTAGTCGATGTAGAAGTTGCCCTTGCCGCCGGCGCTGGTGGTGGCGGTGCAGCCGCCCCAGTTCGCCTCGGAGTAGAGGTGGACCCTGGTGCTCGTCCGGTTCCAGTCGGACTTGGCGCGGTCGGCCATGCCCAGGACGGCCAGGTCGGGCGTGTCGCTGGTGATCTGGATGATGTCACCGGTGCCGTCGAGGCCGGAGAACATGCAGTAGTTCCCCACCTGGCACCGGTCGTACCCTTCGGCAGCCTGGGCGGGAGCGCTCATCAGGGAGGCCATCGCGAAAGCCGCGATCGGCACAGCCAGCAATTGAAGCTTCTTGCCCACCATTCCTCCATGGGTGAAACTTTTCTTCGGAACGGCTCGAACATACCTCGCCCGATCTTGCGCGGGAAGGGGTGATCGTCCGCTAATTCCGCCGCGTGAAAATTTCACCGCGACCGCCCTGGTGGGAGGCCATGCGGGTGCTCCGATGATGGCGGCAGCCGGTCGGGACGGCCTACCGTGGGAGCGCTCCCAACTACTGAGGAGGCGGAGGCCGTGCGCATCCACCGGGCCGTCGTGACCCTGCTCGTCGCCGCCGGCATGGCGGTCCCCACCGCCGCCGATCCCCCCTACAAGGACCCCGCGCTGCCCGTCGCCACCCGGGTCGCCGACCTCATGTCCCGCATGTCGCTCGACGAGAAGCTCGGCCAGATGACCCAGGCCGAACGCGGCTCCGTCAGCGCCGCCGACATCACCGCCTACCGGCTCGGCTCCGTCCTGTCCGGCGGCGGCTCCGCGCCCTCGCCCAACACCGCCGCCTCCTGGGCCGACATGTACGACAGGTTCCAGAACGCCGCCCTCGCCACCCCGCTCGGCATCCCCATCCTGTACGGGGTCGACGCCGTGCACGGGCACAACAACGTCCACGGCGCCACGATCTTCCCGCACAACGCCGGACTCGGCGCCACCCGCGACCCCGCCCTCGTCGAACGCATCGGCCGGGCCGTCGCCGAGGAGGTCACCGGCACCGGCGTCGACTGGAACTTCGCCCCCTGCCTCTGCGTCGCCCGCGACGACCGGTGGGGCAGGACGTACGAGTCCTTCGGCGAGACGCCCGAACTGCCCGCCGCGATGGCCACGCTCGTCACCGGCCTGCAGGACGGCCCCGCCTCCGTGCTCGCCACCGCCAAGCACTACCTCGGCGACGGCGGCACCGCGGGCGGCGACGACCAGGGCGACACCCGGCTGAGCGAGAGCGAGCTGCGGGCCGTGCACCTGCCGCCCTTCGAGGCCGCGATCGCCCGCGGCGTCGGCTCCGTCATGATCTCCTTCAGCAGCTGGAACGGCGTCAAGGTGCACGGCCACCAGTACCTGATCACCACCGTGCTCAAGGGCGAGCTCGGCTTCTCCGGATTCGTCGTGTCCGACTGGAACGGCGTCGACCAGATCGACGGCGCCCCCGGCCTGTCCGCCCAGGACGTGCGCACCGCGATCAACGCCGGGATCGACATGGTGATGGCCCCCACCGACTGGCGGCGCTTCATCGACCTGCTGCGCGCCGAGACCCAGGCCGGACGGGTCCCGCAGACGCGGATCGACGACGCCGTACGCCGCGTCCTCACCAAGAAGTTCGAGCAGGGCCTGTTCGAGAAGCCCCTCACCGACCGGTCCTACACCGCCACCGTCGGCAGCGCCGCCCACCGCGCCCTGGCCCGCGAGGCCGTCGCCAAGTCCCAGGTCGTGCTCAAGAACAGCGGCGGCGTGCTGCCGCTGCCCCGCGACGGCCGGATCTTCGTCGCCGGCAAGAGCGCCGACGACATCGGCTACCAGAGCGGCGGCTGGACCATCTCCTGGCAGGGCTCGCCCGGCGACATCACCCCCGGCACCACGATCCTGGACGGCATCAGGGACACCGGCGCCACCGTCGCCTACAGCCGCGACGGCCGCGGCGTCGACGGCTCCTACGACGTCGCCGTCGCCGTCGTCGGCGAGCCCCCGTACGCCGAGGGTGACGGCGACCGGCCCGGCGGCCTCGGCCTGGACTCCGAAGACCTCAACACGATCGCCACCCTGCGCGCCGCCGGCGTCCCGGTCGTCGTCGTGCTCGTCTCCGGCCGCCCGCTCGACGTCGCCGCGCACCTGTCCGGCTGGGACGGCCTCGTCGCCGCCTGGCTCCCCGGCACCGAGGGGAACGGCGTCGCCGACGTTCTGTTCGGCGCCGTCCAGCCCACCGGCAAACTGCCGTTCACGTGGATGAGCAGCTCCTCCCAGCAGCCCATCAACGCCGGCGACGGCAAGACACCGCTGTTCCCGTACGGGTTCGGCCTCACCTACGAGCCGGCCGGCGAGGACACCGACCCGCCCACCGCCCCCGGCGCTCCCTCCGCCTCCGCCGTCACCTCCTCCTCGGCCACCCTCACCTGGGCCGCCTCCACCGACGACGTGGCGGTGACCGCGTACGACGTGGTGCGCGTCCAGGGCGCCGCCGAGACGACCGTGGCCACCACCGCCGCCGCCACGGCCACCCTCACCGGACTCGCCCCCGCCACCGCCCACACCTTCGCCGTCTACGCCCGCGACGCCGCCGGCAACCGATCACCCCGCTCCGCCACGGTCACCGTCACCACCGCACCCTCGGGAGGCGGCGGCTGCTCGGTCACCCCGGCCGTGCAGAGCCAGTGGGACACCGGCTACGTCGTCCAGGCGAACGTCACCAACACCGGCACCGCCCCGCTCAACGGCTGGAGCGTCACCCTCACCCTGCCGCCCGGCCACCGCCTCACCGGCCACTGGAACGCCGTCCCCACCACCAGCGGGCAGACGGTCACCCTGCGCAACGCCGCGCACAACGCCACGCTCGGCCCGGGCGCGACCACGTCGTTCGGCTTCCAGGCCACCCGCCCCTCCGCCGACCCCGCCCTGCCCTCCGCCTACACCTGCGCCCCCTGACCCGGCTACCCGCCGCAGGGCGGGTCGTAGTCCAGGACCGGGGACACGTACTTCCTCCACAGCTCCGGCGTCATCGCGTGACCCGTCGACCCACACAGGAGCGCGAACGCGCGCTCCGGGTCGGCCTGCCAGAGCCGTACGGTGCCGTCCTGGCCGCCGCTGACGAGCACGTCGCCGCGCGGGCTGAACAGGACGGCGTTGACCGCGCCGTTGTGGCCCGTGACCGGGAGCCCGTGGGCGGAGGCGGCGGCGGGGGCGGAGGTGTCCCAGAGCCGGATCTGGCCGACCGCGCCGCTGGCGAGCAGCCTGCCGTCCGGGGCGAAGCTCACGCTGGAGACCACGCCGCCGGCGGGCAGCGGCCCCCCGACGGACTTCGGGGAGCCCGGCCGCGACAGGTCCCACAACCGGACCAGGTTGTCCCCGCCGCCGACGGCCAGCAGCGAGCGGGCGCTGACGTCCAGGGAGATGAGCGTCTGGTTCGTGGCCACCTGACCGGCCAGCGCGGGAACGGCTCCGTCGCCCGTCCGCCAGACGTGGACGGTGCCGAACACCTCGCTGCTGTAGACGTACGGCCCCCGGGGCGCGGCCGTCATGCTCTTGATCGGCAGCGGCTGCGCGCGCAGCTCACCCCCGAGCGCGGTGGGGCGGGCCGGGTCGCTCACGTCCCAGGCGCGCAGCGTGCCGGAGTAGCCGCCCTGGAGATCCATCGAGGCGGCGGCCAGGGTGTGCCCGGTGGCGTCGAAGGCCAGCGCGGAGATCATGGTGAGCTGCCTGCCGGGCGCCTCACCGAGATCCACCGGACGGGCCGGCGCGGAGACGTCCCACAGCCGTACGGAGCCGCCGCGGTTGCCCGTGGCCAGGATCGTCTTCCCGGACGTGCCCGGCCCTTGCCTGATCGCCAGCGCCTCCACGACGAACAAGGACTGCGGAAGCGCGCCGACCGGGGCCAGGCGCGCCGGGTCGGAGACGTCCCAGAGCGTGACGTGGAACCCGGAGGCCACCGCGAGCAGGCGGCCGTCGCCCGTGGTCGCCAGCGCGTTGACGGTCAGGCCGCCGCCCGTGACGGCCAGGGCCGGGGGCAGGGGCCAGAGCCGTACGGTGCTGTCGCCGCTGGCGCTGGCCAGCCTGCTTCCCGTGGCGTCGAACGCCAGGCTGCTGACGACGCTGGTGTGCCCGCGCAGCGGCGGGCCGAGCGTCCTGGCATGGGCCGGGGAGCCGGTGTTCCAGAGGTAGATGCTGCCCGAGTTGTCGCCGGAGGCCAGCACGCGCCCGTCGGGGCTGAAGGCGACCGCGCTCACCGTGGTCGACAGGAACAGGGTGTTGCTCACCTTCGGCCGCTTCCGGTCCGCGAGATCCCAGAGCAGCACACGGTTGTCGCCTCCGGCGGTGGCCATCACGTGCCCGTCAGGGGCGAACGCGACCTGGTGCACGACGCCTGCGTGCCCGCCCAGCTCGCCGCCCAGCGGGGCGGGCCGGGCCGGATCGGCCACGTCCCACAGCCGGGTCAGCAGCCTGCGCCGATCGCCCGGGCCGGTGCCCCCGGTGACCACGAGCGTGGCCCCGTCCGGGCTGAACGCGACGGACGTGACGCCCTCGCGCTCCCGGGACAGCACCGTGCTCAGCCGCCGGGGCCGCCGAGGATCCGCGACGTCCCACAGCTGCACGGTGCTGGCCGTGGTGCCGGGGGTGTCCGCCCTGGTGCCGAGGGCCAGGGTCCGTCCGTCGGGACCGAACCTCAGGCTCACCACCATGCCCTCCGACACGGTCACCGGGTCCGACAGCGCCACCGGGCGCCGGGGATCGGAGACGTCCAGGAGCCGGATGGTGCCGTCGGAGCCGCCGCGCGCCAGCAGGTCGCCTTCCGGGCTGTAGGCGAGCTGCTGCACGAAGACCCGCTCACCGGCGCTGAGCTCCTCGGTCAGCGGGGCCGGGCGGGCCGGGTCGGAGACGTTCCAGAGCCGCAGCCGCCTGGAGCCGGTCGCCAGGGTGCCGTCCCGGCCGAAGGCGACCACAGGGGAATGGGGGTAGTGGCCCGGCAGCGCGGTGGAGAGCACGGAACCCGCCTCCGTCATCAGCCGGGTGCGCAGGGCGGGCGTCGGCCGCATCCGATACGCGGTCAGGTCGAGCTGCGCGGCCAGCTCACCGTTGGTCTCACGCTGACGGTCGGCCTCCGCCGCGACCCGTTCGAAGATCGCGTTGTCGCGTTCGGCGACGGCGGCGCTCTGCTTGTCGAGGGCGAACACGGCCAGCCCCGAGGCGATCAGCGCGAGCACGCACACCGTGGCCACCGCCGCGCGCCGGATCCGGCGGCTGCGCCGCTCGTGCCGTTCGGAGGCGTCGACGAACTGCCTGACGAGGGGCGTGACCTCCGCGCGGCTCGCCGCCGCCGCCCAGCCGCGGGCCAGCTCCAGCCTGCTGCCCCGGTACAGGGCGGTGACGTCCTTGCGCCGGCCGCGTTCCCAGGCGACGGCTGCGTCCTCCACCTCCTGGCGGATCAGGGCGTTCGTCCCCTTCTCGCCCCGGCCGATCCAGTCGTCACGCAGCTTCGGCCAGGCCCACAGCAGCGCCTCATGGGTGATCTCGACGGTGACCGAGCCGCCCGCCCGCTCCACCCCCTGGCTGAGCAGCCGGGCGCGGGTGAACCGCTCGGCCGCTTCCTGCGCGCCCGCCGGGTCGGCGGCGGCCAGCATGAGGTCTTCCTGGGTCCGGCGGCGGCTGGTGACCTCGCCGTTCTCGCCGACCCTGACCAGAGCCAGGAACAGCGTCCGCGCCGCCTCCCGGGCGGCCGGTGACAGCTCCCCGAACTCCTCCTCCGCGCTGGCCGCGACCGCGCCGTCGATGCCGCCGGACGCGTGGTAGCCCTCCAGGGTCAGGGCATCGCCCTTACGGTTCAGCCACGTCACCCACAACGCGTGCGCGAGCAGCGGCAACCGCTCCGCCCTGTACGCGCCCTCGTACGGGCCCGCCGCGCCACGCAGGTCGCGCAGGATGACGTCGACCACGCCGGGCGCGAGCGACAGGCCGCTCCGCCTGGCCGGCTCCGTCACGGCCCGGCGCACCTCGTCGCCCGTCATCGCGCCGATGAACACCTGATGGTTCGCCAGCACGTCACGAAGATGGGAGAAGCCGGCGCACGAGCCGTAGAAGTCCGCGCGCAGCCCGTAGAGTCCCAGCGCGACAGGCTCCTCGGCGGCGGGCTGCTGGGCGGCGGGCTGCTGGGCGTCGGGCTGTTCGGCGCGGGGCTGCTGGGCGTCGGGCTGCTCCACGCCGGGCCGCTCCTCGCCGGGCCGCTCGGCGCGGGGCGCCGCCGTCGCGGTCAGGCGGGCGAGGGCGGCCACGAACCGGCGCCGCACCGACTCGTCCGGGCACAGCGTGAACAGCTCCTCCAGCTGGTCGACGACCAGGACGATCCTGCCGCCGGGCGGGAGCTTGAGCCGCTCGCGTATCAGAGCCGCCGGCCCGGCGGAGCCCTCCTCCAGCGCCGTCGCGACCCGCGCCTCCTCGGCCCCCGTCAGTGCCGCGAGCTTCGCCACGAGCTCCCCGAACGGATCGGCCGTGGGGGTGAGCACCAGTCGCGGCCAGTGCCGGGAGCCGGGCAGTTGCCCCCTGGCCAGCGCCGGAAGCACCCCGGCGTGCAGCAGCGACGACTTGCCCGCGCCCGAGGGCGCCACGACGGCCAGCGGGCTGCGGTCGGCAAGACACCGTTCGAGCCGGTCCATGACCCTGCTGACCAGCGCCTCCCGCCCGAAGAACCACTCGGCCTCGTCCCCGGTGAACGCGCGCAGCCCCGGGTACGGGCACGTTTCCCCCGCCGCCGGACGAAGCCCCGGTCGCTCCTGCACGCCGGCGGCGCGGGCCTGCTCCCAGCGCTTCTTCCACAGCTCGTGCTGGCTGCGCCACCAGGCGTGCCTCAGCTCGTAGGCGGGCGGGCTGCCGGCATGCTCCAGCAGCACACGGACCAGCGTCCACAACGGCACGAAATCCTGGGCGGCGCTGCCCCGGGTGAGCCAGTCGCTGACCGTCTGCGGGGTCAGCCTCGCCGCCGCCCGCTGTGCGATGAGCAGCTCGTTGGCCCGGTCGATCACGTCCCGGCGCCGCAGCCCCGGGGCACGCTCCCGGGCCGCCTCCTCCAGCGCCTTCAACGCCTCCCGCAACACCGCCCGCGCGGCAGGCAACTCCCCATCACCCGCCATACACGCAACCCCCCACGACGACCGCCCATCCGGTGGGTCCTGCCGGTCCGGTGGGTCCTGCCGGTCCGGCCCATCCGGCCCATCCGGCCCATCCGGTCGGTCCGGCCCATCTGGCCCATCCGGCGCGTCCGGACCGTCCGGCCGGACGGGCGCCGGAAGTGGCTCTGACCTGGGCCGGAAGGCTCCTCATCCGGCCCGTCCGGGAACCGTTGGCCGGATGCCGCCCCCACGATGAACTGGCACCCACCGCAGCCGATCCTCCGGCTGCCGAGCGCGGGAGGGACACCTCGATGAACCCTGCGGAATGGATGCTGGTGCCGATCGTCAGCCTGGCGTGCGTGGCCACGGCCGCCGTCCTCATGGTCTGGGTGGCCACCCGGGGATGCGCCTCGGCCGACCGCGCCCGCATCCTGCGAGCGATCGCCGAGGTGATCCGCGCGGTGTGGGGCAGGCGATGACACGCCAGGGCCGCGCGACAGCGACCCGTGAAACTGACGTCCAGCGTCAGACCACCCTTCGCCGACGACCCGGGCGACACCGCCGGCACCGAGATCTCCCGCAACCTTGATCACCACAAGGCAGGAAAATCGTAATGCACCGATCACACCCCGTGAGATGGAACGGCCGAACTGGCCTCACCCCCGCAGCTTCGGCCCGCATGTTCGCGGGCACGGCGGCACATCGGTGGGAGCGGGGGCAGGGATCAGCCGCCGGGGCCGGTCGGGTTCAGCGGCGCCATGTCACCGTGGCTCGGCAGGTCACCACGCTCCACCGGGGCCGGCGGCGGTGACGGCGTGCCCTCGGTGACGACCGGACGGGCGCCCTCGGCGGCCTCCCGCAGCACCGCACGGTCGACCCGCTCCACGTCGCCGATCAGCCGAAGGTGATGACGTTCGCCGACGGCCACGTACTCGTGCCTGCCCTCGTGCACCGCGTACCAGCCGTCGCCGTCCCGCTCGCACGTGCCCACGCACCGGTACGGGCCTCGGTCGACGCGCAACTCCACCTGCCCGCCCTCGGCCGAGGTGTAGAACGCGCCGAACCCCTTCTCGTTCACCACGCCGATCGACTGCTCGGCCAGCTCGTACCCGGGCAGCTCCACCAGGTAGATGAGATCCGGCGCCACCCCCTGCCCGAGCACCCGGTCCATCGTGGGGCCGCTCAACGCCGCCCCCTGCCCGCAAGCCGCCGTCACCAGGAGCAGCAACAGCACGGGAACCCATCGGCGCGACACACCCCGCAGTCTCCCCGCCCGACGACCAGACCGCCATCCTCCGTACGACCTTGTAATCAAATGCACAACCCAGGCGAAACCTCACCCCGGAAGGCGTCTCACCCCTGGGAGCGGGTCTGAGCGCGGGAAGGGGCCTCACCGCAACGGGGTGTTACCTCCAGGCGGAACCTCACCCCGAAAGGAGTGCCACCCCCGGAAGAAATCTGAGCGCGGGAAGGGGCCTTACCCCGACGGGGTCTTACCCCC
Organism: Nonomuraea sp. ATR24; assembly: GCF_041950485.1. Taxonomy (NCBI): domain Bacteria; kingdom Bacillati; phylum Actinomycetota; class Actinomycetes; order Streptosporangiales; family Streptosporangiaceae; genus Nonomuraea; species Nonomuraea sp. ATR24. The sequence goes on along the minus strand of NZ_JBGNUU010000008.1, from coordinate 88,715 downwards.
CGGGCGGGGCCTCACCCCTCGGGCGGGGCCTCACCCCCCGGGAGGGGCCTGAGCGCCGGAAGGGGCCTCACGCGACGGGGTCTTACCAACAGACGGGGCCTCGCCCCCGGAGGGGCCAGCGCAGGGAGGGGCGTTACCCCGGGCGGGGCGCTATCCCGGGCGGGCCTTACCCCCCGATGGGGCCGTACCCCCGACGGGCCCGTACCCCGGAGGAGTCATACCCCCGGCGGGGCCTGTACCCCGGAGGAGCCAAACCCCCGGCGGGGCCTCACCTCGGGAGGGTGCGGCCTCAGCCTGGGCGGGTGCGGCGTCGGCGGGGCGGGCGGCGGCGCTCGTACGCGTGAAAGGCCAGCACGCACACCGCCAGTGCCGCCGCGAACGCCGGCAGCCACGCGACCCGCCACGCCACCCACCCGAACCCGTCCGGCACGGTGTGCAGCCCGGTCACCGCCGTCCCGGACTTCAGCGCAACGGCGGTGACCGCGATCATCGCCGTCTGATGCCACAGGAAGATCGTCATCGCGCCCAGGTTCACCAGCGCCACCCCCGCCCAGAGGCGCGGTCTTCGCAGCGCCCGCCGTAACGGCCCGGCCAGCAGCATCGTCGCCCCGCACTGCGCCAGCCCGAACGCGACCGCCGCCAGCGAAGGCGGGTCCAGGTTGGACACCGCCGCCCCCGGAACCCCCACCATCGCCGCCGGATACCCACCCCACCCGACCAGCCCCGCGGCCACCACCGCCCCGCCCGCCAGCAGCCCCCACCCGGCCGCCCGCCCGCGTGGCCGCCCCTGCGCCCAGGCCGCTCCCAGGCAGTACGGGACCAGCCACCCGCAGATCACGTTGACCCCTTCGGCCCACCCGGGCGCGGGATCGTTCAGGCCGTAGCGGACGAGGTCGCTCAGCGCTACGGCGGCGAGCGGCCACCACGGGCTGAGCCGGGCGGCAAGCGGCGTCAGCGCCGTCAGCAGCGCGAGCACCAGCAGGAACCACAGCGGCGACCACACCAGCTTGACCAGCGCCCACACGGTGTCCTGGTCGGCCCCGGCGGCGAGCATCGCGACGGCCGCCACCGCCCACACCGCCGCCACCACGACGACCGGCCGCGACAGCCGGGCCAGCCGAGGCCCCAGCCACTGCGTGTACGTGCCGCCCGCAGCGCGCGCCCGCACGTAGCCCTGGGTGCTCACGCGGCCCGCCACCAGGAAGAACACCGCCAGCGTCTGCAGCAGCCAGGTCAGCGGAGTGAGCTCCGGCAGCTGCTTGAGCGGGCTCGTCACCCGCAGCGTCCCGCTGTCGGCCACCACAGCGGTCACCAGCCAGTGCCCGAGCACCACCCCCAGGATCGCCAGCGCCCGCAACGCGTCGACCCCCCGGTCACGATCGGCCGGGGTGGCGTCGGCGATCCGCCGCACGAACCCTCGCGCCGGAGGCACACCGCCGCCCCCGCCACGGCTCTCACGACGGCCGGCCGAGGCGTCCTTGGCGACCCGTGGGACAAGCCCAAGCGTCCGCCGCCGCGCCGAGCCCGCGGCCGGCCCGCCAAGACGACGGCCTCCGGAGATCGGCGTCCCACCCTGCCGCCCGGACCGTCGGCCGGCAACAGGCGCACTTCCCGATGGGGGTGGAGACTGCGGGGTGGAGACGGAGAGGCCCGCTGGTGCCGGGGACCGGGTGCTCGCAGGCGGCAGGGCCGGGCGGGCTGGGAGGTCAGGCACGGGGAGCCTCGCCGGTGACGATGCGGGCGATGTTCGCCAGCGACACGGACCCCGCCTTGAGGTAATCGCTGTGACCCCCGTCGCCCGCCGCGAACACGCGGGCGCCGAACCCGGGCGTGACCGGGTCGGGGCCGAAGCCGAACGGGACGGGCAGGTGCGGGACGCGGCCGATCCAGTCGCCGCCGCCCCGGCCGGCCCACACGGTGGCCCGGGTGCGCAGATCCGTGACGTCGTCGGCTCCCGCGCCTGGGCTGCCGTAGAGGACGAGGTGGGCGACCTCCAGCCCGGGCGCCGCCCGCCCGCACACCACGGCGCCGTACGAGTGGCACAGCAGCGAGATCGTCGTGCCGGGTTTGACCCCCGCCAGCTTCCGCACGAACGTCCGCAACGCCGGTGCGGCTTCGTCGGCCAGGGCGGTGGTCAGGGTGTCGAGGCTGACGGTCCGGGGCGTCGCGTAGCCGAGCCAGGTGACCACGGCCCCGCCGTCGCCGAGCGCCTCCGCCAGTCGCCTCGCGCCGCCGCGCAGCAGCCCGTACTTGTCGAGGCTGGTGTCGGCGCCGGGCACCACCACGGCGATCCGCCGGGCGGCGGCCAGATCGCCGAACACCTCGACGACCCGGCCGCCGTCGCGCCCGTCGAAGGACAGGAACCGCCGTCCAGGATCCGCCATGACCCGCAGCGCCGCGGCCCGGCGCCGGTCGCCGTGGGCGGCGGCGGTGCGCTCGGCCGCCAGCACCTCCCGCCGGCCGGCGGCGTAGCGGGCCGCCAGACCCGCCGCGGTCGCGGTGAGCGGCGGCAGCGCGGCCGGGACGGGCGCGGGCACCGCGGACGGCCGGGCGGCGCCCGGCACCGGCACGGCTATGGCGGCGCCGACCAGCGCGGTGAGCAGAGGGCGGCGGATCCTGTTGACGTCGATCACGCCCACGACGTTGCCGCAGACCGGCCTCCCTCCACATCGGACCGTGGGTCCATTCCGGGGAGCCCCCGGCAGACCCAGGTAGTAAGACCGTGGTTCGATACACCGGCCCCGGCCAGGGGATTCGACCCTGACGGGGGCCCAGCCGGTGGAGGCCGTGCCGCCTCTGGGACTCGGGCCGGGCGACCACTGAGCGGTCCCCGGGGTCCGGCGCCCGCCCCTCGGACGGGATTGTCGGGGGGCTCCGGTAACGTCCCTGGTCCTGGCAAAGGGAGGAAGCCGATCATGAGTGAGTTGCAGGAGCAGGTCCAGGCGGCCGTCGACGACCTCGTCGAGTCGGGCGCCGAGCAGGGTGTCCAGGTCGCCGTCTACCGCGACGGCGAGCTGGTCGCCGACGCCGTCGCCGGGCTGGCCGACCCGGCCACCGGCAGGGCGGTCACGTCCGCCACGCCGTTCTACAACTTCTCCATCGGCAAGGGCGCCACCGCCGCCGTGGCCCACGTGCTCGCCGAGCGGGGACTGTTCACGTACGACACGCCCGTCGTGGAGCTGTGGCCCGAGTTCGGCGCCCACGGCAAGGAGGGCGTGACCGTGCGCCACGTGCTGACGCACTCGGCGGGGTTGCCCGGCGTGCCGCTCGACAGCACGCCCGAGGACATGTGCGACTGGGACAAGATGGTCGCCGCGCTGGAGGACGCCGAGTTGTGGTGGGAGCCCGGCACCCAGGTCGGCTACCACGCCTACACGTTCGGCTACCTCGTGGGCGAGATCGTCCGCCGGGCCACCGGCAAGCCGATCTCCCAAGTGCTGCTGGAGGAGGTCGCGGGGCCGCTCGGCGTGGGCGACGAGCTCTACTTCGGCATGCCGCGCGCCGAGCATGGCAGGCTGGCCGTGCTGGAGGACGCGCCCATGGACATGTCGGCCTTCGGTGACATGCCTGACGATCTGCCGATGTTCAAGGCGGGGCCGATGTCGCTGTTCCCGACCGCCGCGCTCGGCAGCCGGGAGGACTACCTCACCGCCGACATCCCGGCCGGAGGCAAGACGACCGCCCGCGCGATCGCCCGCCTCTACGCCGCGCTGCTCGGCGACGTCGACGGCGTGCGGCTGATCAGCCCCGAACGGCTGCGCGAGGTCACCACGGTGACGGCCAGCGGCCCCGACGCGGTGTTCGGCAACCCGTCGGCCTGGGGGCTCGGCTACGCCGTCGGCCACCCGGCGTCCACCGCCGAGCAGACGCCGACCTGGTTCGGCATGGCCGGAGCGGGCGGCAGCGCCGCCTACGCCGACACGGCCACCGGCACCGTCATCGCCCTGACCAAGAACCGCCTGACCGCCGACTTCGCCGCCTACGAGCGCATCAGCGAGATCGTCACCAAGACGACCTCCTGACCCTGCGACGGGGCGGCGTGTGCGGCCCGCGCGCTGAGCCACCCGGCGGCCGGGCGTCGTACGCGCGTGTCGTCGCCCGGGGGCGCGACTCCCCGGACGGTGTGGCCCGTGGGCGTGTGACCCCGTGAGGGGCGACCCAGCGGAGCGTGTGCCACGTCGCCCGGGGGGTACGCGACCCCGGGGCGGCATGACTTGGGGCCGCGCGTGACCCCGTGGTGCGTGACCGACGGCGCGCGGGGCGGAACCCGCGCGAGGCGAAACGCGTACGGGGCGGAACCTGCGGCGGGCGGAACGCGTACGGGAGGAGAATCTGCACGTGGGCGCCCCCGCGGTGGGCGGGGTGGGGTGGGGCGCGGTACGGTCCCTGTTGACCTCGCGCGCATCCGGGCGAGACGGGTGCGCGCGCGTGAAGCACGAGCCGGCACCGCCCGAGGAGTTCGCGTGTATTTGCTGACCAACCCCGTCAAGGACTATCCCTGGGGATCCCGTACGGACCTGGCCGGGCTCACCGGCAGGCCCGTGCCCTCTCCCGGTCCCGAGGCGGAGATGTGGCTCGGCGCCCATCCATCGGGCTCGTCGGTGCTGGCCGAGGAGGGGCGCAGCCTGGCCGACGCGGTCGCCGCCGACCCCGCCGGGATGCTCGGAGAGGCGGCGCTCGGCCGGTTCGGGGAGCGGCTGCCGTACCTGATGAAGCTCATCGCCGTCGAGGCGCCGCTGTCGCTGCAGGTGCACCCGTCGGCGGAGCAGGCGGCCGACGGGCACGGCCGCGGCGTCTACGGCGACCCGTGGCCCAAGCCGGAGCTGATCCGGGCGCTGACGCCGTTCACCGCGCTGGCCGGGTTCCGCGACAGTGAGCAGTCGGCCATGCTCATCGACCGGCTGGGCGTGCGCGGGCTGAAGGACGTGGTGGCGCTGCTGTCGGCGGGGTCGCCGCTGGAGGCGCTGGCCGCGCTGCTGGCCGCGGGTGACGTGGCCGAGCAGGCCGGGTGGTCCGCCTCGGCGGTTCACCAGCCGGACTACGCGCTGGTGGCGCGGCTCGCGCGGCAGTACCCGGGCGACCCGGCCTGCCTGGCGCCGCTGCTGCTCCAGCGGCACGAACTGGAGCCCGGGCAGGCGCTCTTCCTGGAGGCGGGCGTGCTGCACTGCTACCTCAGGGGCTTCGGGGTGGAGATCATGGGCAGCTCCGACAACGTCATGCGCGCCGGGCTGACGTCCAAGCCGCTCAACGTGCCGGAGCTGCTGCACATCACCCATCCGGCGCGGGTGCCGCACCCTCTGGAGGCGGGCGCGGACGGCGTCTACGCCACGTCGGCGGAGGAGTTCCGGCTGCGGCAGCTCACCGGCGGCGAGTGGCGGCTCGCGGGCGGCTCGCCGCGCATCGTGCTGTGCACGGACGGGTCCGTGACGGTCGGCGGGCGGCGGCTGGTCGCGGGCGAGTCGGTGTTCCTCCCGGCCGCCGACGGCGACGTGGTGGCGCACGCCAACGGCCTCGCCTTCTGCGCCGAGCCCGCCCTCTGACCGCTCCAGCAGCTCCGGCAGCTCCAGCCGGACAGCGCCGCGGGGCGAGACGAGAACGAGCTCGTCCCGCCCCGCGCGTCCACGAGCGGAGGCGAGCGGGCGCGGTCAGCAAGGGCGGTCGATGACGAACGCCGGCGGGTTCGACCCGGGCGGCTCGGGTGAGCTTCGCACGCAGCGGGAGCCCGTCGGCGACGACTGGATCGTCTGGGAGGCGGAGGAGTCCTCCGTGAGCCTGGACTGATCCGCCTGCTGGTCACCGGCGAGCGCTTCGACCGGAACCCCGTCTACGGCGGCCCGCGTGACGACGTCACCCCCAAGGGGGTGGGCGGTCAGGTGGGTTCGGTGAGGACGCGCTGGGCGACGGCGAAGGCGGCGTTGGCCGCCGGGACGCCGCAGTAGATCGCTGTCTGCAGCAGCACCTCGCCGATCTCGTCCGGCGTCAGCCCGTTGCGCAGCGCCGCCCGCACGTGCATGGCCAGCTCCTCCAGGTGGCCGTGGGCGACGAGCGCGGTGAGGGTGATGCAGCTGCGGGTGCGGCGGTCGAGGCCGGGGCGCGTCCAGATCTCGCCCCACGCGTAGCGGGTGATCAGGTCCTGGAAGTCCCGGGTGAAGCCGGTGGTGCGGGCGATCGCCCGGTCGACGTGCGCGTCGCCGAGCACTTCGCGCCGCACCCGCATACCGGGCCCGGTGGACCCAGTGGACCCGGCGGGCACGGCAGGCAGGTGGGTGAGCAGTGCGGCGGTGACGGCCTCGGGCCGGTCGGCGGTGGCCAGGTGGGCCGCGCCGGGAACCTCCACGAGCGTCGCGTCCGCGATGCCGTCGGCGAGCAGCCGGGCGTGCTCCGGCGGCGTCGCCGGGTCCTGCCGCCCGGCCAGCACCAGCGTGGGGACGGCGATCCGCCCGAGCTCGCCGCGTACGTCGTAGCCGGCCAGCGCGTCGCAGCAGGCGGCGTACGCCTCCGGGTCGGCCCCGGCCAGGTCGTCCAGCAGCCCCTGGTCGGGAGGCCCGGCGAACCAGCGCCGGGCGGTGGCCTCCAGCAGCGGCCCGGTGCCCTGCTCCCGCACCAGGGCCGCCCGGTCGCGCCACCCCTGCGGCTCGCCGAAGCGGGCCGACGAGCACACCAGGGCCAGCGACCGCACCCTGCCGGGATGGCCGATCGCCAGGGTGGCGCCGATCGCCCCGCCGATGGACACGCCCGCGTAGTGGAAGCTCTCCCACCCCTGGCCGGCGGCCGTGCGGACGACGAGCGCGGCCAGGTCGTCCATCGTGCGGGCGTCCTGGCGGGGCGAGCCGCCGTGGCCGGGCAGCTCGTACCTGAGCACGCGGAACGTGCGCGCCAGCGCGGCCACCTGCGGCTGCCACACCTTCGCCGAGGTGCCCAGCGAGGGGCCGAGCACCAGCGGCTCGCCGCCCTCGGGGCCGTCGAGCGTGTACTGCAGCAAGATCACTCCTCTTCCAGCGCCCTGTCGACCAGCGCGCCCGCCGACCCGGGCGCGCGGTCCAGGGGGTGTACGTCGGGCACGCGCAGGTTGGCGCGCATGCGCTCGGGGTGCACGCGCAGGTCGGCGACCAGCTCGGCGGCGTCGCGGGAGGCTCCGGCCACCAGGCGGATCGTCTCGCGCAGCGGCTGCCATTCGGCGTGCCAGGCCCCGGCGGGGCGTTCGTCCTCGGCGGCGAGGGAGCCGTACAGGATCGACGCCAGCGCGGGCGCCTGACGCGCGGCGGCGGCGATCATGGTGGCGCGTACCGGGTTGTGCTTGTGCGGCATGGACGACGAGCCGCCGCCGACGCCTTCCGACAGCTCGCCGATCTCGGTGCGTGACAGCACCAGCACGTCCGCCGCGACCTTGCCGAGCGCGCCCGCCGTGAACGCCAGTGCCCCGGCCAGGTCGGCGACCGGCGTCCGCAGCACGTGCCAGGGGAGCGGCGGCTCGGCCAGCCCCACCTCCCGGGCGAACCGGGCCACCAGCAGCAACCCGACGTCCGGCCGGCCGGCGTCCTGCGGGTGGAAGGCGGCCAGGGTGCCGGCGGCGCCGCCGAGCTGGGCCGGGAGGGCCTCGCGGGCGGCGCGCAGGCGGTGGCGGGCGTCGGCGGCGAGCTTGCGCCAGCCGGCCGCCTTGAGTCCGAACGTGGTGGGCACCGCCTGCTGGGTGAGGGTGCGCGCGGCCATGACCGTGTCGCGGTGGGCCGCCGCGAGCGCGCCCAGCCCGGCGATCACCCGGCCGAGGTCGGCCAGGACGGGGCCGAGCGCGCGGGAGGCCGTCAGCATGAGGGCGGTGTCGAGGATGTCCTGGCTGGTGGCGCCCCGGTGGACGTGTTCGCCGTGCGGGTGGGCGGCCCGGCGCAGGTCCTCGACGAGCGGGATGACGGGGTTGCCGCCGGAGCGGGCGCGTACGACGAGCGAGGGCAGGTCGAAGGCGGCGGCGCGGGCGGCGGCGGTGACGGCGTCGGCGGCCGGGGCCGGGACCAGCCCGAGCGCGGCCTGCGCCCGGGTGAGCGCGGCCTCGGCGTCGAGCATGGCTCCCAGCAGCGCCGCGTCACCGGTCGCCGCCACCGCCGCCCGCATCGGCGCCAGCAGCCCGAGATCCGCGCCCGGATCGTCCCCATACCCCGGGGAGCCGTCAGCCGAAGTCCCGTCAGCCGAAGTCAAGGAAGACCGTCTCCTTCTCGCCCTGCAGGTGGATGTCGAACCGGTGGACGCCCTCCCGCTCCCGGACCGCCATCAGCGTGTGGCGCCGCTGCGGGGGCACCGTGTCCAGGAACGGGTCCTGCCCGAAATAGATCCTGGTGAACAGGTGGTGCAGCAGCCCGCGGGCGAACACGCACACGCTGATGTACCCGTTGCCGGGCATGACCGTGCGCAGCGTCCAGCGGCCGTCGGCGTCGGTGGCGACGCGGCCGAAGCCGGTGAAGTCGACGCCGTGCCTGCCGATGACGCTCCCGTCGACGGGGTCGCGCCGCAGCGTGCCGGGCGCGCCGCGCAGCTCGCCGGAGGCGTCGGCCTGCCAGAACTCCAGCAGCGCGTCGGGCACCGGGTCCCCGGCGCCGTCGTGGACGTACCCGTGGACGGTGATCCCGGCCGGGTCGGAGGGTGCGGCGAGGTCGCCGCCGCCGGGGAAGGGCAGCGCGTAGCCGTAGAACGGGCCGACGGTCTGCGAGGGGGTGGGGTTCATCGGCCTTCCTCCATCCAGGTCGCGGCGGGCCCGTCGAGCACGATGTCCCACCGGTAGCCGAGCGACCACTCCGGCTGGGACAGCTCGTGCGCGTAGGCGGCGACGAGCCGCTGCCGGGCGCGCTCGTCGGTCACCGAGTTGAGGATCGGGTCGTACGGGAAGAGCGGGTCGCCGGGGAAGTACATCTGCGTGACGAGCCGCTGCGTGAACGCCACGCCGAACAGCGAGAAGTGGATGTGCGCCGGACGCCAGGCGTTGACGTGGTTGCGCCACGGGTACGCGCCGGGCTTGATCGTGGTGAACGCGTAGCGGCCCTCGTCGTCGGTGAGGCAGCGGCCGACGCCGGTGAAGTTCGGGTCGAGCGGCGCGGGGTGGTCGTCGCGCTGGTGCCGGTAGCGGCCGGAGGCGTTGGCCTGCCACACCTCGACGAGCTGGCCGCGCACGGGCCTGCCGTCGCGGTCGAGCACCCGGCCCTGGACGGTGATGCGCTCGCCGAGGGGCTCGCCGAGGTGCTGCCTGGTGAGGTCGGCGTCGAGGGCGGTGACGTCGGTGACGCCGAACACCGGGCCGCTCAGCTCGGCCGCGTCGGGGTCCTTGACGGAGATCAGCGGCTGCTTGGGGTGGCGCAGCACGCTGCTGCGGTAGGGGGCGAAGTCACGGTCGGGGTGGCCGCTGGGGGGCCCGGCGGGGGCCTCGCGCAGCTCACGGTCGATGTCGGCCTGCGTGAGGGGCTGGGTCATGTCGCTCACCTTTCGAGGACGACGGCCAGGCCCTGGCCGACGCCGATGCAGAGGGTGGCCAGGCCGGTGCCCGATCCGGCGGCGGCCAGCCGGTGGGCGACGGCGCCGGTGACGCGGGCGCCGGAGGCGCCGAGGGGGTGGCCGAGGGCGATCGCGCCGCCGGAGGGGTTGACGATCGCCGGGTCGAGGTCCGGCATGAGCGCGAGGCAGCCGAGCGCCTGGGCGGCGAACGCCTCGTTCAGCTCGGCGGTGGCCAGGTCGCCGGCGTCCTTGCCGGCCTTGGCCAGGGCCCGGCGGCTCGCTTCGACGGGGCCGAGACCGAACAGGCGGGGTTCGAGCGCGCTGGCGGCGGTGGCGGTGATGCGGGCGAGCGGTTCGCGGCCGCGCAGCCCGTCCTCGTCGGTGAGCAGCAGGGCCGCCGCGCCGTCGCTGAGCGGCGAGGAGTTGCCGGCGGTGACGGTGCCGCCCGCGCGGAAGGCGGGCTTGAGCCGGGCCAGGGCCTCGGGCGAGGTGTCGTCGCGGATGCCCTCGTCGCGGTCGAGCCCGGCGATCGGCACGATCTCCCGTTCGAACGACGCCGCGGCGGCCTTGCGGTGGCTGGCCAGCGCGAACGCGTCCTGCTCGGTCCGGCCGATGCCCTGCTGATCGGCGATGAGCTCGGCGCCCTCGCCGAGCGGGACGGTGTGCTCGGCGGGCATCGCCGGGTTGACCAGCCGCCAGCCGAGCGTGGTCGACACGAGCTCCTGCGGCCCGGCGGGGAAGGCCCGCTCGGGCTTGGGCAGCACCCAGGGGGCGCGGGTCATCGACTCGACGCCGCCCGCGATCACTGTGGAGGCGTCGCCGAGGGCGATCATCCGGTACGCCTGGATGACGGCCTCCATGCCGGAGCCGCACAGCCGGTTGACGGTCACGCCGGGCGTGGTCACGGGCAGCCCGGCCAGCAGCGCGGCCATCCGGGCGACGTTGCGGTTCTCCTCGCCGGCGCCGTTGGCGTTGCCGAGCACCACCTCGTCGGCGCTCTCCTGCCCGGTCCGCTCGGCCAGCGCCCTGACGGCGTGCGCCGCCAGGTCGTCGGGGCGGATCCCGGACAGCGCGCCGCCGTGGCGCCCGAACGGCGTGCGGACGGCGTCCACCACGTAGACGGTCCTCATACGCTCACCTCCGCGTCCGTACGGTCCAGCAGTTCGGCCACGCTCACGCCCGGCGCGGTCTCCACCAGGGCCAGCCCGTCGCCGGTGACGTCGAGGACGCCCAGGTCGGTGATGATCCGGTGCACGCAGCGGCTGCCGGTCAGCGGCAGCGAGCACTCGGTGACGATCTTCGGCGAGCCGTCCTTGGCCGTGTGGTCCATGATGACGACGACCCTGCGGGCGCCGTGCACCAGGTCCATCGCCCCGCCCATGCCCTTGACGAGCCTGCCGGGCACCATCCAGTTGGCCAGGTCGCCGCGGGCCGACACCTGCATGGCGCCGAGGACGGCCACGTCGATGTGGCCGCCGCGGATCATGCCGAACGACAGCGCGGAGTCGAAGAACGACGCGCCGGGCCGCACGGTGACCGTCTCCTTGCCCGCGTTGATCAGGTCGGGGTCGACGGCGTCGGGCGCGGGGTAGGGGCCGACGCCGAGGACGCCGTTCTCCGAGTGCAGGACCACGTCGACGTCCGGCGGCAGGAAGGACGGGATGCGGGTGGGCAGCCCGATGCCGAGGTTGACGTAGTCGCCGTCGCGCAGCTCGGCCGCCGCGCGGGCGACCATCTCGTCACGGCTCCAGCTCATGAGGTGACCGTCCGCTTCTCGATGCCCTTGTCGGCGGCCTGTTCGGGGGTGAGGGGCACGACCCGCTGGACGAAGACGCCCGGCAGGTGCACCTCGTCGGGGTCGAGCTCGGTCAGCTCCTCGACCTCGGCGATCGTGACGCGGCCGGCCATCGCGGCCAGCGGGTTGAAGTTGCGCGCGGACTTGGCGAACACCAGGTTGCCGTGCCGGTCGCCCCTGGCCGCGCGCACCAGCGCGTAGTCGGTGGTGATCGCGCGTTCGAGCACGTACGGGACGCCGTCGAACTCGCGGACCTCCTTGGGCGGCGAGGCGACGGCCACCGACCCGTCGGGGGCGTGGCGCAGCGGCAGGCCGCCGTCGGCGACGGGGGTGCCGACGCCGGCGGGCGTGTAGAAGGCGGGGATGCCGGCGCCGCCCGCGCGCAGCCGCTCGGCGAGGCTGCCCTGCGGGGTCAGCTCGACCTCGAGCTCGCCGCCCAGGTACTGGCGGGCGAACTCCTTGTTGTCGCCGATGTAGGAGGCGGTGACGCGGGCGATGCGGCGGGCCGCGAGCAGCAGGCCGAGCCCGCCGCCGTCGACGCCGCAGTTGTTGGACACGACGCTGACGCCGCTCACGCCGCGGTCGTAGAGGGCCTGGATCAGCACGCTGGGGATGCCGCTGAGGCCGAAGCCGCCGACGGCGAACGACGCGCCGTCGCGCACGTCGGCCAGCGCCTCCTCGGCCGTGGCGATCACCTTGTCTCTCCGCACGGGACTCCGTTCGGGTGTTCGCTAGATGAACTTAAGTTCACTATCGTGGACGAGTATGCGCACCCGGGGGCGTTCCTGTCAAAGTGCCTCCAACGATCGAGGAGTGGTGGATGGAACCGGCTGGAACCCTGGAACGCGGGCTCGCCGTGCTGCGCGTGCTGGCCGCCGAGCCGAGGCGGACGCGCGCCACCGACCTGGTGCGCGTCACCGGCCTGGCCCGCTCCACGGTCGACCGCGTGCTGTCCACGCTGGCCCGCCTCGGCTACGTGCGGATGGAGGAGCGCGACGTGCTGCTCGCGCCGCCGCTGATGGAGCTGGGGGAGGCGTACCTGACGGCGAGCGGCCTGCCCGCCGCGCTCGGCCCGCACGCCGAGCGGCTGGCCGGCGAGCTGGAGGAGTCGGTGTCACTGTCCGTGCGCGACGGCGACGGGGTGCGCTTCGTCGGGCAGCACACCCGGCGGCGCACGATGTCGGTCGCCTTCCGGGTGGGCGACCTGCTGCCCGCCGGGCGCTGCGCCGCCGGGCTGGTCTTCCTCGACCCCCGGGCGCCGTACACGGTGGACGACCAGCTCATCGAGCCGGGGCTGATCGCGGTCGCGATGCCCGTGCGCGGCCCCGGCGGCGAGGTGGCGTGCGCGCTCAGCGTCGTCAGCCACACCAGCAGGCACACCGCCGCCGGGCTGGCCGAGCACGCGCTGCCGAGCATGCGGGCGACGGCGGCGCGGATGGAGGCGGCGCTGGCCGAGCAGACCGGGCCGCCGCCGCCCGCCGGTCCGCCCCCGGGCGCCGCCGATCCCACGCGCGCGGTCAAGGACGAGCTGGGCGCCGGCTACCTGCAGTCGCTGGCGCGCGGGCTGGCCGTGCTGGCCGCGTTCGGGACGGGGCCCGGCGGGCTGAGCCTGGCCGCCGTCGCCAAGATCACCGGCCTGCCGCGCGCCACCGCCCGCCGCGCACTGCTCACGCTCGAACGGCTCGGCTACGTGGCCGAGCGCGAGGGCCGCTTCACGCCACTGCCGAAGGTGCTGGAGCTGGGCTACGCGCACCTGTCCGGCCGCACGCTGGGCGAGATCGTCCAGCCGCACCTGGCCGACCTGGTCGCGCGCGTGCGCCAGTCGGCGTCCGTCGCGGTGCTGTCGGGCGACGACGTCCTGTACGTGGCGCGCGTGCCCACGGTGAGCATCATGAGCGTCGACATCACCGTCGGCACCCGCTTCCCCGCCTACGCGACCTCGATGGGCCGGGTGCTGCTGGCCGGGCTGCCGGAGGAGAGCCTGGCCGCGATCGCGCCGCCCCGGCGGCTGACCCGGCACACCGTCGCCTCGCCCGGGGAGCTGGCCGAGGCGGTGCGCCGGGCGGCCAAGGACGGCTACGCCCTCGTCGACCAGGAGCTGGAGGAGGGCGTGCGGTCGATCGCGGTGCCGGTGCGCGGGCGGGACGGCCGGGTCGTCGCGGCCGTCAACGTCGCCACCCACGCCAGCCGCGCCACCCCCGCCGACCTGGTCCGCGACCTGCTGCCCGCGCTCACCGAGGCGGCCGCCAGGATGGAGGCCGACCTGGCCCACGTGCGGGCGCCCTCGTCCTGGCGCTGAACGGGCGGGGTTGTACCGCCGCACCGGTCCCTCTATAGTCTGGCTGACACTATCGGCCAATCGCCGAAACTTTCGTCGGGGGACGGGATCGAGGAGCCCCCATGCGCCGCGTGATCGCCGCCCTCCTGTGCCTGCTGATCGGCCTGCTGCCCCTGCCCGCCCTGGCCGCGGAGACCGCGTACGGCTTCGAGGACGGCACCGCCCAGGGCTGGCAGCCGCGCGGCGACGGCGTCACCGTCACCGCGACCGGCGCCGCCGCGCACACCGGAACCGCCGCCCTGCACGTCGCCGGCCGCACCCAGAACTGGCACGGCGCGTCGCTGCCCGACCCGTTCGAGCCGGGCGTCCTCCACACGGTCACCGCCTACGCCCGGCTGGTGAGCGGCGGCCCCGCCGCCGTGTCGCTGACCGTCCAGCGCACGCCTTCGGGCGGCGAGACCACGTACGAGACCGTGGCGTCGGCCACCGTCACCGGCGACGGCTGGACGCTCCTGTCCGGCGCCTACACCCTCCCCCCGTCCTCCACCGGCGTGCAGCTGTACGCCGAGAGCGCCGACGCGGGCGCCGCCTTCTACCTCGACGACATCACGCTCACCGCGCTGACCGACCCGGCCCGCACGCCGATCAGCACCGGCTTCGAGGACGGCACCACCCAGGGCTGGGCCTCCCGGGGCGGCGCCACCCTGGCGGCCACCGCCGAGGCCGCCCACGCCGGGACCCGTGGCCTGGCCGTCACCGGCAGGTCCGCCTCCTGGGACGGCCCCGCCATCGACGTGCTCGGCAGGATGGCCAAGGGCGACAAGTACGCCCTGTCCGTCTGGGTGCGCGGCACCGGCAAGCTCGGCCTGTCGATCGAGCGGCGCTCCGGCGACGCCGTCAGCTACGAGCGGATCGTCGCGCCCGCCGACGCGGGGGAGTGGACCCGCCTCCAGGGCACCTACACGCTCGCCCACGACGCCGACTTCCTCAGCGTGTACGTCGAGTCCGCCGACGGCGCCGACCCCTTCCACCTGGACGACTTCACGCTGGCCTACGTCGAGCCCAAGCCGATCGAGACCGGCATCCCCGCCCTGAAGGACGCCGTGCCCTTCACCCTGGGCACCGCCTTCGGCCCGGCCGAGACCTACGGCGAGCACGCCAAGCTCCTCACCAGGCACTTCAGCGGCCTCACCCCCGGCAACGACCTCAAATGGGACGCCCTGCAGCCCGCCGAAGGACAGTTCGCCTTCGCCCAGGCCGACGCCCTCGTCGACTTCGCCGCCGCGCGCGGCATGACCGTCCGGGGCCACACGCTGGCCTGGCACAGCCAGACCCCCGCCTGGGTGTTCGAGGGCGCCGACAAGGCGACGCTGCTGGCCCGGCTGGAGACCCACGTGCGCACCGTGGTCGGCCGCTACAAGGGCAGGATCGCCGCCTGGGACGTCGTCAACGAGGTCGTCGACGAGAACCGGCCCGACGGCCTGCGCCGCTCGCCCTGGTTCGAGATCGCCGGGCTGGACTTCATCAGGACCGCCTTCCGCGTCGCCCGCGAGACCGACCCGGACGCCAAGCTGTTCATCAACGACTACAACACCGAGTTCCCGCGCAAGCGCGAAGCCCTCTACGACCTGGTCAAGCGGCTGCGCGCCGAAGGGGTGCCGATCGACGGCGTCGGCCACCAGCTCCACCTCAACATCGAGCAGCCGCCCGCCTCCCACGTCGAGGACACGATCGAGCGCTTCGCCGGCCTGGGCGTCGACCAGCACGTCACCGAGCTCGACGTGAGCGTCTACACCGACTTCGTCTCCTCCTACGACCCGATCCCGCCCGAGCTGCTGGTCGCGCAGGGCCACCGCTACAAGGAGCTGTTCGACGTGTTCCGGCGCCAGGCCGGCCGGCTCGGCTCGGTGACCATCTGGGGCAAGTCCGACGACGTGAGCTGGCTGCGCTCGTTCCCCATCACCCGGCCGAACGCGCCGCTGCCCTTCGACGACGACCTCCAGGCCAAGCCCGCCTACTGGGGCATCGCCGACCCGTCGAAGCTGCCCCCGCTCGTCCGGAGCCTGGAGGCGCCCGCCGCCGAACCCCGGGTCGACGGGATGCGGGAGCTCGCCTGGGACCTGCTGCCCGACACGCCCGTCGCCCGCGTCGGCGACGTCTCGGCCGGCTGGCAGGCCCGCTCGTCCGAGCGCGGCCTGTACGTGCTCGCCGAGGTGGAGGACGCCTCCCGCGACCGTTCCGACCGGGTGACGTTCACGCTGGGCGGCACCCCGTACACCGTCTGGCGGGACGGGCGGCACGGCGGCGGCTTCCGCGCGGCGGCCCGGCCCACCCGCGACGGCTACCGCGTCGAGGCGCTGCTGCCCTCACGCGCCGCCGACATCGAGGTCGAGGCCGGCGAGGCCGTGTGGACGGGCAGGCTGACGTTCACCCCGCCGGTCGGGCACACCACGGCGGCGCGCGGCGAGCCCGTGGTCGACGGCGTCGTGGACGCCGCCTGGGCGCGGGCGCCGCGCGTGCGCACCGCCACCCGGATCGAGGGCGCGTCCGGCGCGCAGGCACGGGTGCGCTCGCTGTGGCACGGCGACACGCTGTACGTGCTCGCCGAGGTGAGCGACGCCGAGCTGAGCGAGCAGCCGCCCGACCCGTGGGCGCAGGACTCCGTCGAGATCTTCGTCGACCCGGGCAACAACAAGACCAAGGGCTACGACGATGACGACGGCCAGTATCGGATCAGCTTCACCGGCAGGCAGACGGTCGGCGGGACGTTCGACGCCTTCGCCGTCAAGGACAACCTGACCGGCGCGGCCCGGACCGTGCCCGGCGGCTACGTCGTCGAGGCGGCGATCAGGCTGCCCACGGTGACGTTGCGCGAGGGCACGCTGCTCGGCTTCGACGTCCAGGTCAACGACGCCACGGGCGCCGTCAGGACCGGCGCCGCCACCTGGAACGACGCCACCGGGCGCGGCTACGTGGACACCAGCCACTGGGGGGTGCTGCGCCTGACCCGGTAACGAATCTACTTTGTAAAGGCGCCGGGCCGGTTCAGCCGGGGTGACGCCGGATCAGCAGCATCGCGGCGTCGTCGAGCAGCGGCCCGCCGGTGTGCTCGATGAGGTCGCCGCGCAGCGCGTCGAGCGCGGCCTGCGGATCGGGCGCGGTCAGCAGCCCGGCGGCCCGCTCGGTCAGCGGGTAGAACGCGCCGCCGTGGTCGCGCGCCTCCACGACCCCGTCGGTGAACAGCAGGATCTGGTCGCCCTCGCCGAACGGCACCCGGTACGGCTTGGGCCGGTCGGCCGCCAGCGAGCCGAGGCCCAGCGGCAGCCCGTCCTGCGGCGGCTCGGCCACGGTGATGCGGCCGCCGCCCAGCAGCAGCGGCGCCGGGTGGCCGCAGTTGAGCAGCGAGATCTCCGCCTCGTGCACCTCGGCGAGGATCGCGGTGACGAACATCTCGCCGCTCAGGTGGCGGGCCAGGCTCGCCTCCAGCCGTTCGCCGACGCCGGCCAGCTCGGCCTCGTCGTAGGCGGCCTCGCGGAAGGCGCCCAGCACCCAGGCGGCCGTCTCCACCGCGCTGAGCCCCTTGCCCTGCACGTCGCCGATGAGCAGCCGCACGCCGTGCGGGGTCGTCACCACCTCGTACAGGTCGCCGCCGATGCGCGCCTCGGCCGCGGCCGAGGTGTAGGACAGCGCCACCCGCAGGTCGGCGGCGCGGCGCGGCACCGGCCGCAGCAGCACCCGCTGCGCGGCCTCGGCCACCATCCGCACGTTGGCCAGCTCCCGCTCGCGGCGCAGCCGCAGGTGGCTGGCGAGCATGCTGGCCGCGGTGACGCCGACGATGGTGGCGACGGTGATCGGGTTCTGCCGTTTGAACAGCAGGTCGTTGTAGAGCGACAGCAGCACGCAGATGACGAGCGCGACGGCGCCCACCATCGCGGTGCGGCGCACGCTGCCCGACACCGAGGCGAACGTCGGCCCCAGGGTGAGCAGCGGCAGGAAGCCCAGCGACGGGCCGGCCAGCACGTCGATCACGGCGACGGCCAGCATCACCGCGAACGGCAGCCGGCGCAGCACGCGCTGCGAGGTCTCGTTCCGAGCAGGCTGCACAACCCTCCCACCCGCCGCGTTGGGTTATCGGCCATAGAAACATCAATAGTTAACAAGATTCAAGCATTTCCGGGCGTGCCGCGTGCCCGGAAATGCCGCGCCGCGCCGCGTACAGGGAGAATCCCGTACGCGACGCGGGGGCCGGCGGGGGTCGGCCGGCGCGTGTCAGCGCGTTTCGCGGGTCTGGCGGCACGGCACGCAGTGCCGGGTGAGCGGCCGGATCTTCAGCCGCTCGAACGGGATCGACGTGCCGCAACCGTCGCACCGGCCGTAGGAGCGGTCGGCGAGCCGGTCCAGCGTGGCGTGGATGCCGGCGATGGTCCGCTCGGTGGCGGCCAGGTCGGCGAGCACGCTCTGGCGGGAGCCGTCGTCGGTGCCGGTGCTCTCCACCAGCTCCCGCAGTTCGTCGAGGCGGGAGGTGCGCCACATCAGCTGCGCGCGCAGGTCCTGGGCGATGGCCTGGACCTGGACGTCACTGAGCGTGCTGTTGTCTGTCATGGGTGTCCCTTGAGTGTGTGGAGGTCGCCGCCGCAGGTCGCGCAGTACGGCTCCTGAGGCGACCGCAGCAGAGCCTCGAACGGGATGAAGGCGCTGCACCGCCGGCAGGTGCCGTACAGGCCGCGATCCATCCGCTCGATCGCGGCCTCGAGGGCGGCGACCGTCCGGGCGCGCGGCCCTTCGACGGCGCGGGCGGTGGCGAGCCGTTGCTCCAGCAGTTCGCGGAGTTCTTCGAGGCGAGCCAGGTGCTGGGTGTAGTCCTGCATGAGTGTCTGCAATGAAGCCATGAGGCGTCGCTCCTAGCCAGAGATATGCCGACGGCTCCCCTGCGCCGCCCGGCTCACGGACCTGGCGAGGGGAGGGAGAGGACCTCTAGGCGGGCGGCGGGCTGCGCGACCCGGCGGCGCGATGGCCGGGCTGCTGGGGACCTCGGATGGCGGCCGACCCCGACTGCGGCCACACCAGGGCCGGCGTCTCGGGCGTCTCGGCGCGGTGACGGTCGGGCCACGGGCGCGGCAGGTGCTCGGCCCTGACGGGCGGCTGCGGCGGCGTGGCCAGCTCCGACACCTCCGCGCCCGCGGGCATGACGCCGGTGACGACGTCGTGCTGCGAGGGCGTGGCGCCGGCCCACGTGGGGGTGGCGGCGACGACCAGGATGGCGAGCAGCACGACGTGCACCGCCGCTTTGAACGCGGCGGAGACACGGGTGGTGCTCCAGGTCGCCATGAGGCCGACCATAGCCCACTTTCCTGGGAAGGGCACCGGCCCGGGCCCGCGCCTTCCCTCTCCTGGTGCCGGTTCAGGCTACGGTGTGAGGGCCACCATCACAGGAGAGGAGAGTGCCGTGCGGTCCAGACTGCCCGCTGCGCTGCTCCTGCTGCTGTCGTGGTTCCTGCCGGCGACCGGCCACGCCCAGCTCACGATCGCCGCCGCGGCCGATCCGGCCGCTGTCTCCGCCGGTCAGGCGGCCGCCGCGGGCGACCCGGGGCAGGCTGAGGGGCAGCACGAGGGCCAGCACGGCGCCCGCCGTTCGCCCTACCAGCCGCCCACCGCCTACTCCTGGACGGCCTCCTACGACGCGACGGGCGGTCAGGGGCCGGTCGTCCTGCCCGCCGACGCGCAGGCGCCGGGGCGGCCGCGGGCGGACGTGGTGCGCCGGGCCGGCGCCGCCGAGCCCGTGGTGCTGCTGACGGCCGCCACACCGGCGCGGGCCCCTCCCTCCACAGGGCTGTAGAAGGCTCTTTTCCCGAAATTTTTCAGCCTGTGGAGGCTTCCCATGTCACGTGCGCCCTTGTGGCGTGCGCTGGCGGCACTGGCCGTCATCGCGACCTCGATGGTCCTGGCCATCACCTCAGCGCCGCGCCTGGGGCTCGACCTGCGCGGCGGCACCCAGCTCGTGTTCGAGACGAAGGACACGGCCACCGTCAAGGCCGACTCCGACGCCACCGACCGCGCGCTGGACGTGCTGCGACGCCGCGCCGACGCGCTCGGCGTCGTCGATCCCACGCTGGTCCGCTCCGGCGAGAAGCGGATCATCGTCGAGCTGCCCGGCCTGCTCGACCCGCAGCAGGCGGCCGACGTCATCGGCCGCACCGCCCAGCTCGCCTTCCACTCGGTGGAGGGCGTCGCCGAGCAGGGCGACAAGGACGCGCTGCCCGACGAGGGCGGCCAGCTGCTCAAGCTCGGCCCGGTCGCCATCAGCGGCGACGGCGTCACCGACGCGGCCGCGCGCAGCGATCCCCAGCTCGGCCCCGGCTGGTTCGTCACCGTCGACTTCCGTGACGCCGGCGCCTGGCAGAAACTGACCGGGCAGGCGGCCTGCAGCCCGGCGGGCGACCCGAAGCGCCGGGTCGCGATCGTGCTCGACAAGGAGATCATCTCCTCGCCGCAGCTCGACCCGTCGGTGCCGTGCAACATCGGCATCCCCGGCGGATCCACCCAGATCACCGGCTCGTTCACGCACGAGGAGGCCCGTGAGCTGTCGGTGCTGATCAAGGGCGGCGCGCTGCCCGTGCCGCTGGAGCTCGTCGAGCAGCGCACGGTCGGCCCGACGCTCGGCGCCGACGCGATCGAGGCCAGCGCCAAGGCCGCGATCGCGGGTCTCATCATGACGACGCTGTTCATCGTCATCGTCTACCGGCTCGTCGGCCTGCTCGCCGCCATCGCGCTCGCCTGTTACGGGCTGATCTCGTACGCGGCGCTGGTGGCGATGGGCGCCACGTTCACGCTGCCCGGCCTGGCCGGTTTCGTGCTGGCGATCGGCATGGCGGTGGACGCCAACGTGCTCGTGTTCGAGCGCGCCAGGGAGGAGTACGGGCAGGCGCCGCAGCGGGGCCTGAAGTCGGCGCTGGCCCTGGGCTTCAAGAACGCCTGGAGCGCGATCGCCGACTCCAACATCACCACGCTGATCGCCGCCGGGCTGCTGTTCTGGCTGGCGTCGGGCCCGGTCAAGGGGTTCGGCGTGACGCTCGGCATCGGTGTGCTGGCCTCGCTGGTGTCGGCCATGCTCATCACCCGGGTGCTCACCCAGCTCGTCATCGGCCGGGTCAAGCCGCGCGTGTCGGGCCTGGGCTCCATCGGCCGGGTCCGCACCTGGCTCACCGAGCGCAACCCGCAGGTCATGGCCGGCAGGAAGCTGTGGCTGGCGATCGCCGGCGGCCTCGCCGTGGTGGCGCTGGCCGGGCTGTTCGCCCGCGGGCTGAACTTCGGCGTGGAGTTCACCGGCGGCCGGGTCGTGGAGTTCGCCACGACCAAGCCGATCGGCGCCGACGCCGCCCGCGAGGCCGTCGCCAAGGCCGGGTTCCCGCAGGCGGTGGTGCAGTCGTCCGGTGACGGCGTCCTCGTCCGCGCCGGGCAGATGGGCATCGCCGACGTGGCCAAGATCGAGGCCGCGCTGGAGGGCCAGGCGGGCGAGGTGTCCAAGCGGCGCGACGAGTTCATCGGGCCGAGCCTCGGGGAGGAGCTGCGCCGCAACGCGCTCATCGCGCTGGCCGTGGCCGTGGCCGCGCAGCTCGCGTACCTGGCGTTCCGCTTCCGCTGGACGTTCGGCACCGCCGCGGTGCTGGCGCTGCTGGTGGACGTGTCGCTGGTGATCGGCCTGTTCGCGTGGATGGGCAAGCCGATCGACGGCGTGTTCCTGGCCGCGATGCTCACCGTCGTCGGCTACTCGGTCAACGACAAGGTGGTGGTCTTCGACCGGGTCAGGGAGCTGTGGGCGGTCAACCGGAAGGCGCCGCTGGCCGACGCGGTCAACGGCGCGATCCTGCAGACGATGCCGCGTACGGTCAACACCGGTATCGGCGCGCTGTTCATTCTGGTGGCGCTGGCCGTGTTCGGCGGCGACTCGCTGCGCGACTTCGCGATCGCGCTGGTGACGGGCGTCATCGTGGGCACGCTGTCGTCGTCGTTCGTGGCCGGCCCGCTGTCGATCATGCTGGCCCGGTTCGACCGCAAGCCGCCGCCCGAGCCGGCCAAGCCGCGCAAGGCCCGCACGCGCGAGGGAACCGGCGCCGTCCTGTAACGCCGGGGCTGTCAATAAATGTTTTGTACGGCGTTGAGCTGCTGAAATGGCTTGGCCGTCAATAATGACATTTTGTGAACAGCCCTTGCGGGGACATGCTCGCCGGTCTGCTGGAGGCCGGGCAGGAGGCGACGCTGGAGCACCTGCCCGGCCTGGTGGACCGGTACGCCCGCCGGGCCGGCATCCGGCAGTGCCTGATCTACCTGGCCGACCTCCAGCAGAACACGCTGCGGCTGCTCGCCGAGAACGGCGGCGTGGCCGGTCCGGGCCCCGATGACAAGCCCCCCGCCGAGCTGCGCATCGACGCCACCTACGGCGGGCGGGCCTTCCAGGAGGTCCGCATCCTGCGCAAGCCCGGCGAGGGGGGCCTCGACTGCTGGTGGGTGCCGCTGCTGAACGGCGCCGAGCGGCTGGGCGTGCTGCGCGTCCTGCTGGGCGGCGGCCGGCCGGTCGAGGAGGCCGACGTGCGGGCGCTGTCGGCGATGGTCGCGCTGCTCGTGGTCAGCAAACGCTCCTACAGCGACTGCTACCCCAGGCTGGTGCGCTCACGGCCGATGAACGTGGCCGCCGAGATGCTGTGGCACCTGATGCCGCCGCTGACGTTCGCCAACGCCGAAGTGACGGTCGCCGGGGTGCTCGAGCCCGCCTACGAGATCGGCGGCGACGCCTTCGACTACGCCGTGGCCGACGACGTCGTGCACCTGGCCATCTTCGACGCCATGGGCCACGACGTGGCCGCCGGCCTGGCCGCGAACCTGGCGCTGGCCACCTGCCGCAACCTGCGCCGCCACGGCGCCGACCTGGCCGGCAACGGCGAGGGCATCGAGAACCTGCTGCTGCGCGAGTTCGGGGAGGCCGCCCGGTTCGTCACCGCGATCATGGCCGACTTCGACCTGCGCACCGGCATGCTCACCTGGGTCAACCGCGGCCACCACCCGCCCGTGCTCATCCGGGGCGGACGCTGGGTGACGGCGCTGGAGTGCCCGCCCACGCCGCCGCTCGGCCTGGGCCTCGGCCTGCCCGTCACCGTCTGCCGCGAACAGCTCGAACCCGGCGACCGGCTGCTCCTGTACACCGACGGCATCGTCGAGGCGGGCAGCAACCAGGGCGAGGAGTTCGGCGTGGCCCGGTTCGTGGACTTCATCCTGCGGCACTGCGCGGCCCGCCTGCCGGTGCCCGAGACGCTGCGCCGCCTCATCAAGGACGTGCTGGACCACCATGACGGCCAGTTGCAGGACGACGCGACCGTGCTGCTCACCGAGTGGCACGGCCGGGTGGGCACCTGCCCGGTCAAGGGCGAGCCGTGAACGGGCCCCGCATGGCCGGGGCGGAGGAGGGCAGCGGGGCGGGGATGAAGACCGATGTGGTGTCGTCCTGGCGGGAGCTCGACGACGCGATCGCCGAGGCCAGCAGGCCGCGTGACACCGGGCACGCGCATTCCTCCATGGTCTTCCGCGGCCTGGCCCGCGCCTCGTACACGCACGTGTCGAGCCTGTCGCGGCTGCGCGGCGACTACGCCGCGCTGGAACCGCACCTGGTGCGCAACTTCCGCAAGTACGCCCACCGGCGGCGGCCCGGCCCGGCCGTGTGGGACTGGCTGGCGCTCGGCCAGCACCACGGGCTGCCCACCCGGCTGCTCGACTGGACGTTCTCGCCGCTGGTCGCGCTGCACTTCGCCACCGCGTCCTGGCCGCGGGACGACGCCGTCCTGCTCGGCGTCGACTGCCACGGCGCGCACCGGCTGCTGCCCGAGCCGCTGCGCGCCGAGCTCGACCGGGAGGGCGCGCTGCTGTTCACCACCGAGATGCTGGCCACCGTCGCGGGCGACCTGCCGAGCTTCGACCGGCTGTCCGGCGAGCCGTTCGTCGCCTTCTTCGAACCGCCGTCGCTGGACGAACGCGTGGTCAACCAGTCGTCGGTGCTGTCGGTGACGTCCCGGCCCGAGTTCCAGGTGCAGGAGTGGCTGGAGGACCATCCCGAGCTGTGGCGGGCCTGGACGCTCCCGCCCGCGGTCAAGGCGGAGGTCCGCGAACGGCTCGACCAGGCCGGCGTCACCGAACGCGTGCTGCTGCCCGGCCTGGACGGGCTCGCCGCCTGGCTGCGCCGCTACTACACCCCCGGCACCGCCGAGGACGACACGCAGGGCGGCGCCTCCATGTCCGGCGCGGACGCCGACCGGCAGGAAGAGGGCCGGATGGGCGGCTGACGTGCGAAGGCCCGATTTCTGGATAGATGACCCGTCAAACGTTCGAGCGTGGGGGAGTGGTGGCCATGGCGGAGTCGCGGATCGCGGTCGGGGTCGAGGAGGAGTTCCACATCGTCGACACGCGCACGCGGCAACTCGTCTCCCGCTCCGTGCTCCTGCTCGACATGCTGCCCGACGACCGCTTCACCGAGGAGCTGCAACGCTCCACCGTGGAGGCCAACAGCCGGCCCTGCCACGCCCTGGAGGACCTGGCCCGCGACCTCGGCGCGATGCGCCGCACCGCCATCGCCGCCGCCGAGGAGGTCGGCCTGGGCATCGTCGCCGCCGGGAGCGTGCCGCTGGCCGACCTGGACCAGATGAAGATCTCGCCCGAGGCCCGCTACGAGCGCATGCTCGACGACTACCAGGTCCTCACCCGCGAGCAGCTCATCTGCGGCACCCAGGTGCACGCCGAGCTCGCCGACCGCGACCTCGCGATCGCCGTCGCGCACCGGCTCGCGCCCTGGCTGCCGCCGCTGCTCGCGCTCAGCGCCAGCTCCCCGTACTGGCTCGGCGCCGACACCGGCTACGCCAGCTACCGCACGCTCGTGTGGGAACGCTGGCCCACCACCGGGCCGATGGCCCGCTTCGGCTCGGCCGCCGAGTACGAGGAGATGCTCGCCGAGCTGATCCGGTCCGGCGTGATCAGCGACGCCGGCATGATCTACTACGACATCCGCCCGTCCGCCCACGTGCCCACCGTCGAGCTGCGCATCTGCGACTCCTGCCCGCGCATCGACGACATCGTGCTGATCGCCGGCCTGTTCCGGGCCCTGGTCGCCAGGGAGCTGGCCGAGATCGGCGACGACCCCGACCGTGAGGTGCCGCTGGACCCGGTACGCGCCGCGCGCTGGCAGGCCGCCCGCTCCGGCCTCGAGGGCGAGCTCGTCGACCCCGTCGAAGGCGTGCCCGCCCCGGCCGCCGACGTGGTCACCCGCCTGGTCGCCGCGCTGCGCCCGCACCTGGAGGCGGCCGGCGACTGGGAACTCGTCTCCGCCCTGGCCGCCGACGCCCTCGGCCGGGGCGGCTCGGCCCAGCGCCAGCGGCGCGCCTTCGCCCGCCGCGGCTCCCACGCCGACGTCGTCGACCTGCTGCTGGAGGAGACCAGACCCGGAGGCTGGACCACCGGCCGCGGCTACCCGTCGGCGGCCTGACGTGTGCGGGCTGAGCGGCGAGATCCGCTTCGACGGGCACAAGGCCGACCTCGGCGCCGTCGGCCGCATGACCGAGGCCATGCACGAGCGCGGCCCCGACGGCTCCGGCCTGTGGTCACGCGGCCCGATCGCGCTCGGGCACCGCCGCCTGAAGATCATCGACCTGTCCGAGAAGGCCGCCCAGCCCATGGTCGACGCCGAACTCGGCCTGGCGGCGGTCTTCAACGGCTGCCTCTACAACTACCGCGAACTGCGCGACGAACTGCGCCGCGCCGGCTACCGGTTCTTCTCCGGCTCCGACACCGAGGTTCTGGTCAAGGCCTACCACCGGTGGGGGCCCGCGTGCGTGGACCGCTTCGCCGGCATGTTCGCCTTCGCCGTCGCCGAGCGCGCCGGCGGCCGGCTCACGCTAGCCCGCGACCGGCTCGGCGTCAAACCGCTCTACCTCGCCGCCGACGGCCGCCGCCTGCGCTTCGCCTCCACGCTGCCCGCCCTGCTCGCCACCGGCGGCGTCGACACCGCCATCGACCGGACCGCGCTGCACCACTACATGACCTTCCACTCGCTGGTGCCCGGCGAGCGCACCATCCTGGCCGGAGTCCGCAAGCTCCCGGCGGCCACCGTACGCACCTACGAGGCCGACGGGACCGTCACCGAACGGCGCTACTGGGAGCCCGACCACACGCCGGCCGACCGGCCCCCGCACGCCGGGGAGTGGCGCGAGGCCGTCCTGGAGTCGCTGCGCACCGCCGTGCGGCGGCGGATGGTCGCCGACGTGCCCGTGGGCGTGCTGCTGTCCGGCGGGCTGGACTCCAGCCTCATCGTCGCCCTGCTCGCCGAGGAGGGACAGTCCGGGCTGGCCACGTTCAGCATCGGCTTCGAGTCCGCCGCAGGCGAGAGCGGCGACGAGTTCGCCTACTCCGACCTGGTGGCGCAGCGGTTCGGCACCGACCACCACCGCATCCGCGTGCCCGGCTCCGCGCTGCTGTCCGGGATCGAACGGGCGGTTGCGGCGATGAGCGAGCCCATGGTCAGCCACGACTGCGTCGCCTTCCACCTGCTGTCCGGCGAGGTGTCCCGGCACGTCAAGGTCGTGCAGTCCGGGCAGGGCGCCGACGAGGTGTTCGCCGGCTACGACTGGTTCCCGCCGCTGGCCGGGGTGCCCCGCGAACAGGCGGCGGACACGTACCTGGCCGCCTTCAGGGACCGCCCGCACGACGAGCTGGCGCGCGTCCTCGCGCCCGAGCACCTCGTCGAGCGCGACGTCAGCGGCGAGTTCGTCCGCAGCCACCTGGACCGGCCCGGCGCGGCGACCGCGCTCGACGCGGTGCTGCGCCTGGAGACCACCGCGATGCTCGCCGACGACCCCGTCAAACGCGTCGACAACATGACGATGGCGCACGGGCTGGAGGCGCGCACGCCCTTCCTCGACCACGAACTCGTCGAACTCGCCGCCGCCTGCCCCGCCGGGCTCAAACTCGCCGGCGGCGGCAAGGGCGTGCTCAAGGACGCCGCCCGCAAGCTGCTGCCCGCCGAGGTCGTGGACCGGCCCAAGGGCTACTTCCCGGTGCCCGCCGTCCGCCACCCCGACGGGCCGCTCCTTGACCTGCTACGCGACGCGATGACCAGCCAGGCGGCGCGCTCACGCGGGCTGTTCCGGCGCGAGTACGTCGACGGGCTGCTCGCCGACCCCGGCCGCGACCGGGCCGCCACCGGCGTCAACACGCTGTGGCAGGTCGGGCTGCTGGAACTATGGCTGCAAGCGCACGGCATGTGACCCACCTCCCGTGGTCCTGCTGGGCGCCCGCCCCGGCCCCGGACCGCTCGGCGGTCGTCTACGGCAGCGACCGCGACGGCACGCCGCGCGCCTGGACCCGGCCCGCGCGCGGCGAGCCCCGGCCCGTCCCCACCGGCCCCCACCCCGTCGTCGACGTGCACTGGGCGCCGACCGGGGCGCGGCTGGCCGTCCTGCTCGCCCCCGGCGGCGGCGAGCACACCGAGGTCTGGACCGTACGGCCGGACGGCGGCGACCTGCGGCCCCTCGCCGCGCCCCCGGGAGGGTCGGCGGTGTTCATCCGATGGACCGAACGCGGCGAGGACCTGCTGGTCGCCGAGACCCACGCCGGCGGGCGCACCGACGCGGTCATCGTCGACGCCGCCACCGGCGGACGCCAGATCGTCGCCTCCGGCCCGCTGCTGCGGCCCGCCGCCGTCAGCCGCGACCACGCCACCGTCCTGCTGCGGCACGGGCCCCGCGGGGCGCGCCGCATGTCGGTGCGGCACGCGGGGGGCGGTGAGCACGAACTGCTCGCGGGGCTGCCGGGGACGACCGACTACGGCATCCTCGCCCCGGACGGGCACACGGCCTACCTGCTCACCGACGCCGGCCGCGACCGCACCGCCCTGGTGGCCGTCCACGGCGACGGCCTGTGGCAGGCCTCCGACGAGGGCCCCTGGCAGGGCACCCTCGGCGGCCCCGATGGTGGACCCGGTGGCGGCCCAGGTGGCGGCCCAGGTGGCGGCCCAGGTGGCGGCTCTGGCGGTGGCCTCTGGGCGGGCTCGGGCGGGGGCCTCCGGCACGGCTCCGGCGGCGCTCTCCTGCGTGGTTCGGATGGCGGTCTTTGGCAGGGTTCGGGTCGAGGGCTACGGCGGGGGCTGGGGGAGCCGGAGGTGCTGGCGGAGCGGGCGGACGCGGAGCTGGACCAGTTCGCGCTCAGCGCCGACGGCCGGCACGCCGTCCTGGTGTGGAACGAGCACGGCCGCTCCCGCCTGGAGCTCCTCGACCCGCGCACCGGGCTCACCGTCCCGCTGCCCGGGCTGCCCGCCGACGTCGTCACCTCCGTCCGCGTCTCCCTGGACGGCGGCGTGGCCGTGCTCGCCGCCGAAGGCCCCGCCCAGCCGTCCCAGGTGTACGCGTGCGACCTGCAGACCGGCGCGTACGAGCACGTCGCGGGCGCCGGACGCCTGCCGGAAGCGGTCGAGGCCGAGCCGGTGCGCTTCCCGGCCCGCGACGGCCTCGGCCTGGCCGCCTGGCTGTATCGCCCCGCACGGGCCCGGGGCGCCGCGCCGTACGTCGTCCACCTGCACGGCGGCCCCGAGGACCAGGAACGGCCCACGTACAACCCGCTCTACCAGCATCTTCTCGCTCACGGCATCGGCGTGTTCGCGCCGAACGTGCGCGGCTCCGGCGGCTACGGGCGCGCCTTCCGTGAGGCCGACGACCGCGAGCGCCGCTTCCGCGCCGTCGACGACGTGGCCGACTGCGTCGCCGAGCTCGTCCGGCTGGGCGCCGCCGACCCGTCCCGGATCGCCTGCATGGGCTGGTCGTACGGCGGTTATCTCACGCTCGCCGCCCTGGTCGCCCATCCCGCGCTGTTCCGCGCCGGGGTCGAGGTGTGCGGCATGGCCGACTTCGCCACCTTCTACGAACGCACCGACCCGTGGGTCGCGGCGGCGGCCGTCCGCGAGTACGGCCATCCCGAGACCGACCGGGACCTGCTGCGCGCCCTGTCGCCGCTGCGCGCCTTCGACCGGCTGCGCGCCCCGCTCCTGGTCGTGCACGGCCGCCACGACACCAACGTCCCCTTCCACCAGGCCGAACAGGTGCTGGCCGCCGCCGCGGCGCTCGGCCTGCCCTGTGACAGCCTGCTGTTCGACGACGAGGGGCATCACATCCGGCAGGTCGCCAACCGGGTCGCGTTCATCAGCAAGGTCACCGGCTGGCTCGAACACCAGCTCCTTGGCTCCTTCGCGGACCGCGCCTGACCGCGACCCTCCCTTGCGGTGACCCGTGACACCCCTTCACCTCCGGGAGGACCCATGCGCACCTTCACAATCGACTTCCAGGCCGCCCCCGACGACCTGCGCCGCCGATTGCGCGACACCCGCTGCCCCGACGCTGTCACCTCTCACGAGTGGTAGGCCGGGCCGCCGCCCTCGTCCATGCGCAGGCTGGTGACGTACTGGCTCGACGGCTACGACTGGCGCGCCTCCGGCTCCCCTCGCACGAACGCCTGCTGGTCCACCCCACCCCACCGCGGCATGTCCGTCCGGGTACTGACCGCTGATGACGTCATCGGTCTGCACCGGATGCGGCGCGCCATCAGGCACGTACCGTCCCATGCCGCCGATGCGCTGGACGGTCTCCGCAATGCGATCAACGAGGCCAGGAGCGTCGTCGGCCACTGCATCCGAATCCGGGAATCATGTCGGGCCTGCCTTTCGCCGGGGCGAACCTGATCTCCCCCTTACCGAAAAGCCCGGCGGACGTGCCGACTCGAGCGCCTGTCTTTGCACCCGCTGAGATTGTGAGCGGAGCGAAAACGAGTTTCTCCAGATAGACGGACATGATGATCCTGGTGTGCGGCCAAGGGTCCTCTTGGTAGACGTCACCAGGAGCGAGTCCGGCGGCCACGTCGGAGCCGTTGATCCAACCATGACGACCACAGAGAACGCATGGCCGGGAGCATTGGTGCCGCAGAGGCAATCCTTCGTCGGCCCCATGGCAGCGGAGCACTCCTTCCCAGCTCCTGTCGATCCCACCAGGCCGGGTCGGCCGTCGAGCTGGACCGACCAGCACAGGGAGCCGGCCCCGTTGGGAGTTCCTGGAAGACCCGTGTCAATGGCCCCAGAACAACCGCGGTGCAATCCCCCCAGCGGGGGAGCCACCTGGCTCCCAGGCGTGAGGCGCGTCCCCCGTGGCACCGCCATGATCGAGGGCATGAGATCAACGTGGTTCGGAATCGCCGCTCTGACCCCGTACATCGCCATGAAGACCTACTGGGCCTTCGGCGGGAACGCCGGCCGACCGGCCGGCGACCTGGGGGCGGAGATGCTGGCCAACGGCGCGCCCGAGGCCCTGGTCTGGCTGGAACGCCACGGGATCGACTTCACCGCTCTGGGCGCCCTCGGGGGCGTGCTCTTCCTGGTCGCGCTGGCCCGCCCGTGGGGCGAACGGCTGCCGCGCCGGCTGCTGCTGGTCCCGGGATGGGCAGGAGCCTTGATCCTCACCCCCTACGGCACCGCCACCTTGATCGCCTCGGCCGTGGGCTTCAGGGCCGTCGAGGAAGGCTGGTCGCCCTGGGTCGGTTACGTGGGCGGACTGGCCTTCGCGGGCCTCGGATTGGCCCTCGCATTGGGCACCCGCTCCTATCAGCGCCGTACCCGCCCCGCTCCTGTTCTGGCATAAGTCCATCCAGCAGCACTTTCCATGGCCGCTCACCTGGAGACCCGCTGCTGCATCGGGAGCGATCTCTAAGAGCGCCTAACGCACTCAAGTGAGGCGCCGCCAGCAGATGAGCGCGCAGGCCAGCTTGAGGAAGGCCTCGTGGATGGCGGCACTCACCTTTCAGCGGATACGCAGGCGGCGGAAGCGTGCAACAGGGGCGCTGATCGCTGAGGCGCGCCTCCACCAGCCCGACACCACCTCATCCGCACCCGATTAGGACAGTAGACACGGATGGCTCGCCTTCGACAGCTTTATACGGAGTGTAGAGGACTGCGGACAGGAACGCTGTCCCACTTCGGAAAACGACATGGAGGTAGTCGTCGTCGCGCACCACAGAAGTGTTTCAGGCGGCTATATGTTTGCACTGACCTATGAAACAGCGTTCGCCTTCTACGCGTCCGGCTGTAAGTGGTGTTTCATAGGTGTTCGCTCTTGAATCACCTCACCGACCCGCCCGACCGGGTGTGGCATTTTACGGGTGTGATGCTGGGTGAGCATCGCGAGTATGTGACAGCCCGACGGTCCGCACTCTCGGGCCGAGATGGAGAAGATCTTCTTCCTCGACAACGAGGACATGGCCCTGATCATGGGGCATCGCGGCCGGCGCATCCGGTGCGGCTGGAGGTGCCGAACGAGGTCCTGGACGTTGTCGCCGGCCAGTTGGGGGTCGGCGAACGCTGCGAGCGAGCCTGGGTTCGCGACCACGCCGGCCGCGAACCCAGGCGAGGATCGGTCGGCAGTGGCGCCACTGGTGCGTAGCGTGCGGTCATCAGGTGAGAGTCGTGGTCCAGGATCCGGCGAACGACCTCTTGGGGCACGTCTCGGTTGATCAACATGGTGCCGAAAGTGTGGCGCCACTGGTGCGGGGTGAGGTGAACAGGCCGGCCGTACTCGTCTTGGATGTCACAGCGTTCCAGCGAGCGATGCAGCGCCCTGCGGTAGGTAGTGCTGAGTATCGGACGGATGCCCTCGAGGCTGTCATGGGAGCCTTGCTCTCGACGCAAGTTCGGGCGATCCCGGTCGGGGATTCCCCCGGTCCGCGAACCTGTCGTCAAATAGTTCCGGTCCAGCGGGCCGGGACGTCTTCGCCCCCGACGCGGTGCCAAGGTGGATGTTCTCCCGCGAGACGCCAGCATGTCCGAAGCCCGATATGGCATAGTTGCGCCCCTAATGACGATCTCGATAGCGGGGATCGGCGTGGGGGCATCGTGGGGAACTGTCCATCAGGGCCAGGCCGGGCAGCAGCCGGTCGCGCCGCCCGACGGGCGCGTTCAGGTCGCAGGCGGTCACCATGGCGCGCAGCGCGTCGATGGTGATGGGTGGTGCCTCGCGCTGGCCGCGGTCGCCCGATTCGGCGCGCCGGCGTTTGTGGGCGCGTAGCGCCGGACGGGCCGGCTCGGTGGCCGGCGCGGGTGGGTCTCACGTGCGGTCCGGGTGACGGTTCACTGTTGATCTGGACTCGTGTAAGAAGAGCTGGCACATTGGTCAAGCATGACGATCATGATCGATGGAGAGAGCCTGACCGCGCCCGAGGTCGTACGGGTGGCCCGCCGCGACGAGTATGCCCCTGGCGAGGAGGTTGCGCTGGCATCGGCAGCGCGGGAGCGGCTGAGCCGGGCTCGGGCCTACATCGAAGCGCACTGGATGCATGATGAGGCACCGTTGATGTACGGCTTCAACACGGGAGTCGGGCTGTTCAAGGATCGACGGGTGCCGGTTGCCGAAATGGAGCTCTACCAGCACCAGCTGATCAAGGCGCATGCGGTCGGTGTCGGGGAACCCTATGAGGAGGATGTGGTCCGGGCCACCATGCTGTTACGGGCGAACGCCTTCGCGGCCGGTTTCTCCGGGCCCACCGTCGCTGTCGTCGACCGGCTGCTGGACTTTGTCAACCGGAACCTGCACCCGGTGATCCCGTGCAAGGGTTCGGTGGGTGCGTCCGGAGATCTTGCGCCGTTGGCGTACATGGCTGCTGCCCTCAGCGGCTTTCACGAGGCGCGGATCGAATACCAGGGCGAGTCGCTGTCCGCGCGGGAGGCGATCGCCGCCGCCGGGCTCGCTGTGGACATGAGGCTGGGCGCCAAGGACGCCGCGGCCCTGCTCAACGGCTGCACCGTCTCGCTGGCTCTGGGGGTGTTGGCCGCACACGATGCACGATCTGTTGTGCAGGCTGCCGACATCGCCCTGGCCATGAGTCTGGAGGCGATGCGTGGTGAGCTGGCGGCCTTTCAGCCACCGGTGCACCAGGCCAGGCCGCATCCGGGTCAACAGCGCACCGCCCGCAACGTGCTCAGGATGGCAGGCGATTCGCGACGCTGCTCACCGTCGGCGCGGCAGGTGGTCTTTCCGGATGAGAATCGGGCGGAGGGTCAAGCGGCGCCGCCGCGAATTCAGGACGTCTATTCGTTCCGGTGTGCTCCGCAGGTGCACGGGCCCGTACGTGATGCGCTCGACTATGCCGATCGGGTTCTGGGCGTCGAGATCAACTCGGCGACCGACAACCCGCTGATGTTCGCTAGCGGTGATGACTACCAGGTCATCTCGGGGGGCAACTTTCACGGGCAGTCGCTGGCCCAGGTCATGGACCTCATGGCCATTGCCCTGACGGATCTCGGGTCCATCAGTGAGCGTCGCCTTGCCCGCCTCATCGAACCCACCATGAGCTATGGCCTGCCACGCAACCTCAACGCCGGACTCCCAGGCGTCAACACCGGCTATGCGGCCATGCAATGCTCCATGTCCGCCCTGGTGATGGAGAACCGCACGCTGGCCACGCCCGGCTCGATCGATTCCATTCCTGGTAAGGGCAACGCGGAAGACCACGTCTCCAACTCCACCTGGTGCGCCAGAAAAACCCGCACCATCGTGGCCAACGTCGAACAGATCGTCGCCGTCGAGATGCTGATGGCCGCCCAGGCACTGTCACTGGTCGAACCGCAGGCCGCCGCATTCCCCCTCGGCACGGGAACCCAGGCCGCGCTGAAGGTGATCCGCGCCGCCATCCCGCCGGCCCTCCACGGTGACCGATGGTTCGAGACGGAGATGGCGACCGCCCTCGACCTCCTACGATCCGGCACCATCTCCAAGGCCGTCCAAGCGGCTGTCGGGCCACTGGAATGATCAACCGCAGCACCGTTGCCCGGCCGCCGTACAGCGATCGTTGTCCTGGGTTGTTGATCCCTTCTTGCAGCGCAGAAAGATGGGATCTTGTCAGGCACATGAGGCCGGCTCAGCCGGTCGGATCAGTGATCTCGGTCACGAGTGCGGCCAGGGGCAGGCGGCCGGTGGGGATGGCGGACTTGCCGGTCGGGGCAGGGGCTGGGTGGCCCAGGCATACAGCGGTACGCACTCGCCAGGGCGGTGTGAGCCGGCAGATCCGGCCGGCCAGGTCGGCGTTGGTGGCGGGGAAGAACGATACGGGGCAGCTCCCCAGGCCCTGCAGGTGGGCGGCGAGCATCATGTTCTGCGCGGCGCGGCCCGCGTCGAACTGGGCGTCCTCACCGCCGGCGTCCTCGTCGACGGCCAGGGCGATCACGACCGGCGCCGTGGCGAGGTGCGCGGCGTAGGCGCCCAGGCCCGAAAGCCGGCGGCGGACTGCACCGCTGCGTACGACCACGAACCTCCACGGCTGCCGGTTACGGGCCGAGCCGGCCCAGCGGCCGGCTTCCAGCACCTGGCGCAGTTCCTCGTCGCTGACGGGTGCCGTGGTGAACCACCGGCTCGCCCGCAGGGACGTCAGCATCGACACATCGGAGTGGGGCGGCACATCCATCACGGTCCTGAACGCGGGCGGACGGGACATCCGGGGGCCGGTGCCGCTGGTTGATCAACCCTGGGCAAGGCGCAGCGCCCGAACGATCACTACGGCCTCCGCCAGGAGGTCGACCGGGCAGCCCCAGTAGTCATAGATGCCGCCCCGAGCTCGGTTGCTGCCGCAGATGACGAACACACCGGTCCCCAACTCGGCTTTGAGGTGGCCGGCCAGCCAGCCGACGAAGCCGCTGTTGTCGAGTTCGGCCGGGAAATGGAAGGAGAAGATCCCGAAGTGCTCGACGTCTGCGACTCCGGGGCGCAGCGGGACCAGCCGGCTCCAGCTCTCGCTGTCACGCACCACGGCCAAGGTGTCAGCGGTGAGTGCCGGCGGGCGGTCGGCGGGGAACTCCTCGAAGCACCACACACCATCGTGCACGGTGAGATCCGCCATCGTGATCACGCGGCGGAGGCGCTCATGAGTCTGTTCCGGAGTCTCCCTGCTGACGCTGACCATGGAACGAGACCTCCGATTCGTTTACCGTGACCCGACTCGATCAGCGGACGCACGCGATCCTCCCACGGCCCGCCGGACGTGACGCCCCCGGCTCAGGCAGGGTTGGTAACCCGGGTCGCCTCGCCGCCCAAAGGCGTCCGGAGGCAGATCCTGCTCTTCGGGCTGAGAGGCAAGTATGAGCTGAGGCAAAGGTCTGATGGCCACGGTCCTGGCCGGAACGGCCGGTGTCACGGCTGTTCAGAGGCCGTCCCTCCGCACACGGAGAGCGCCGCGCGAGAAGGAGCCACGAGCCGGGGCCGGGCAGGCAGGCGCGCTACAGCGTGCAGCGTCGCGGCGGCCATCTTTCGTCATCCATCTGACGCGTGGCCACACCTGCGTCTCATCGAGCCGAGCCATCGCGGACGAGGTCGAGAAAGCTCGCGACCAACGGCGGAAGATGACCGGGATTCCAGACCGCGGCGATGCGCCACTCCGCTGCCGGATGCCGGAGCGGCGTGATCATGATCGGCGAGGGAGCGATGCGGGCGGCGCTCGCCGGGACGAACGCGGCGTCGCTCCCGGCAGCCACGAGCGCCAGCACGGTCTGCAGGTCATGCGCCTCCTGGACGATGCTGGGCCGGGCCCCGACGGCGGTGCAGAAGCGGTTGATCTGACGTGCCAGTCCTGGGCCTCTGGCTGTCACCAACTGGACGAAATCCCGGCGATCCACCCAGCGTGAGATGTCTGCCGGGTCAGGCGGAGGGGGATCTCCATGATCGGCCGAGGCGAGCGCAAGGCGGTCGGTCCCCAGGATCAGCCGCCCCCAGCCGTCCTCGTCGGGAAGGCGGACGAAGCCAACGTCCAGTTCGTCAGCGCGAAGCCTGTCGAGCTGCTCCTGGGAGGACATGTCCTCCAGCGTGACGTACGCGTCGGGACGGCTGCGCCGGAAGGCCGCCACCAGGCGCGGAGTCAGGTCGATGCTGGAGAGCCCGAAGCCGACCGACAGTCTGCCGATCTCGCCGCCGGCCATCCTGGCCATCCGCACGGCCAAGGCGTCGGCCCGTCGCACCAGATCCTGCGCCTCCGGCAGCAGGGCCGCTCCCAGCTCGGTCGGTGTGGCGCCGTGGCGCCCGCGGTGGAACAACCGGCCCCCGACCTGCGCCTCCAGGGACTGGATCTGCTTCGTCAGCGTGGGCTGCGTCACCAGGAGCAGCCGGGCGGCGCGCCCGTAGTTGCGCTGCTCGGCCACGGTGAGAAAGGCGCGGAGCAGACCGATGTCCATTCGTTCATCCTATGGAACGCCATAAAACATTCATTGGACGCATCGGAGTCTCGTGCGATGTCCTGGTGTCCTGAACGGGTGACGGGAGGCCATGATGGAGCAGCCAGGCCAGGCGAACGGCGACGGGTTGAGATGCGCGAGCGTGCAGTTCGAGCACCGGCCGGATGACAAGGCCTACAACCTGGGCCGGGTCGAACACTACGTGCGGGAGGCCGTCGGCGGTGGGGCGCACCTCGTCGCCTTTCCGGAGATGTGCTTGCTGGGCTACTGGCACCTGCGCCGGCATTCGGCCGAGCGGCTGCGCGAGCTGGCCGAGCCGTTGACGGGGCCATCCGTCGGCCGCGTACGCGATCTGGCGGTGGAGCGCGGTGTGGCTGTGGGTGTGGGGTTCCTGGAGGCCGGCGAGCAGGGGCGGCTGTTCAACAGCTATGCCGTATGCCTGCCGGACGGGCAGGTCCACCGGCACCGCAAGCTGCACGCCTTCGAACACGAGGCGATCAGCAGCGGCGATGCCTACACCGTCTTCGACACTCCGTGGGGCGTACGCGCGGGCATCCTGATCTGCTGGGACAACAACCTGGTCGAGAACGTACGGGCGACCGCACTGATGGGTGCCTCCGTGCTCATCGCGCCGCACCAGACCGGCGGCACCGCCTCCCGCAGCCCACATGGCATGCGGCCCATCCCTGCGGAGCTCTGGCACCGCAGGCACCACGACCCCGAAGCGATCGAAGCGGAGCTGCGCGGACCGAACGGACGCGAGTGGCTGATGCGCTGGCTGCCCGCCCGGGCCCACGACAACGGCCTGTTCGTCGTGTTCAGCAATGGTGTCGGGGAGGACGATGACGAGATCCGCACCGGCAACGCGATGATCCTCGACCCCTATGGCCGCGTCCTCGCCGAGACCTGGGCCGCCGCTGATGCCATGGTCGCTGCCGACCTCGACCTGAGCCTGCTGCCCTTGTCCACCGGACGACGCTGGCTGCAGGGCCGGCGTCCCGAACTGTACGACATCCTCACCCGCCGGTTCGGCGACGAGCGCGATCCGCGCACCGCGCGCTTCGCCGCCGATCCAGTGCCCATCCTCCGCGTCCCGCGATCTGACCGGAGCTGATCGGCCACCGCTCAGCGAAGCCCGTGACGGCGTCCTGGACCTGTGGTCGGGCGCCCCATGACGAGGAGCTTGATCATGTCATGGGGGAGGACTGACGACGAGCCCGACCGGGGCGGCTCGGTGGTGTCTTCAGGTCGTTCAGCGTTTCCCTGGCGCGTACCAGAGTCTGCCGGGCAGGTTGCCGCGTCTGATCACTTGCACGCGCCACGGCTCCAGCCGCAGGACGTGCAGTTTCGGGTCTTCCGGGTCGCGCCAGAAGTTGCCCAGGTTGTAGCCCGCCCCCTGGGGGCTCGTACGCCGGTAAAGGTCCCAGACGTGGCGCTTGGTCTCCAGGTCGTCGACCCAGGTGGCGACGGTGTCGATGCTCACCGCGTTCTGCCGCGGCGTCCAGTAGGAGAACGTGCTGTGCGGGTTGCCCGCCAGGTGGGCGGCCTTGACAGGTGTCTTGTAGGTGGCGAGCCAGCCCAGTGGCAGGCCGTCGACGCTCTCCCAGACGGGGATCAGCACCCGTGCACGGGGTCGTCCCTTCTGGTCGACCGTCGTCATGGTCGCATACACGATGTCGCCGATGTAGGTGTCGAACTCATCCTTGATCTCGTCGAACGACGCCACGTGGTTGGTCATCGTTGTCTCCTTGCTGCTCGAACGATTGCGGGGGCGGATCCTTGGGCCGGTTCGGGACGCGACGGGGGTGCGCAGGCGGAAGGCCATGACGACCGTCCTGGCCATGGGGTCGGGAGATCCGTCCGCACTGAGTCACGTCCGTGGGTTCCTACAGCGGGTGTGGATCTGTCTGCCTTGGTCTGATGGGTTCCAGGACGACCACGGGGATCTTCCTACGGCTCCTGGCCTCGTAGGTTCGGTAGACCGGCGCGAGCTCGGTCATCATGCGCCAGAGCCGCTCCCGCTCCGGCCCTTCGGCGGTACGCGCCCTGGCGGTGAACCGCTCGCCGAGGATCTGCACGCCGACCTCCGGGTTGGCCACCACGTTGAGGTACCAACCGGGATGCGTGTGGGTGATGGCCGAGCCGGACGCCACCAGCACGTAGCGGCCGTCGTCCTCGCCGAAGAACAGTCCCGTGCGCAGCCACCGGCCCGACTTGCGTCCCTTGACGGTGAGGACGAGGTTGGTCACCCCTCCTTCCAGGTAGCCGTCGCGGCCGTCCGTGGCCAGATAGCGGCGCACGTGCTCGGCGACTGACGGGTCAGGGCTGTCCGCGGCGTCGTCCCACATCAGCGGCCTCCCTCGGTGCTGCCCCGGACGGGCTCGGCGCCGACCGCGGGCTCACGCCTGGCCGGATGGACGGGGATCGTGAAGGTGTCGAAATCGATGCTCATGGTCGTGACCTTTCTGTTCACGGGCCGCCGTCCTGCCCGTGGGCGGGGCGGCGGCTGGTGGCGGGGGTCGGCTCAGTGGGCGCCGCTGAGGCCCTGAGCGAAGCCGCCGTCGACCGGGAGTTCGACATTGGTGGTGAAGGTCGCGTCGGCGGCCAGGAAGAGCGCGGCGGCGGCGACCTCCTCGACGGTGCCGTTGCGCTTGAGCGGAGTGGTCTGGCTGCCCTGCAGCTCGAACTCACGGCGTTCCTCCTCGCTCAGCCCGGCGACGCCCATGGTGGGGGTCTTGATGTAGCCGGGGGCGACGGAGTTGACGCGGATCTTGCGGGGCAGGAGCTCGGCCGCCAGGACGTGGGAGACCGCGCGCACCGCTTCCTTGGAGCCGGAGTAGGCGCTCAGCCCGGGGAAGATCAGGTCGTTGGCGACGGTGGTGAAGACGATCGCCCCGCCGTCGTTGATCAGCGGTGACAGGCTCTGCACGGTGAAGAAGGCGCCCTTGGCGTTGACGGCGAAGTGCCGGTCCCAGGAGTCCTCGGTGACCTCCTCCAGCGTCTGCACCTCGGCGATGCCGTGGTTGACGAAGAGGTAGTCGATGCGGCCGAGCTTGTCCCGCACGGTGTCGCCGAGCGCGCGGATGTCGGCCATGCTGGCCGCGTCGGAGCGCACGACGTGCGCGGAGTCCGGCTTGAGCTCGGTGCGCGCCTGCTCGATCTTCGTCTCGTTGCGGCCCGTGAGGACGACCTCGGCGCCGCCCTCCAGGAGCGCCTGGACGATGGCCAGGCCCATTCCGTGAGTGCCGCCCGTGACGACGGCCTTCTTGCCTGCGAACCTGCTCATGGTGACTCCCTGGTCAAACGTTCGGGTGGGTGCCGGTCCGACCGGCACACCAGAGCGTGCGGGACCGGGCTCGCGGTTTTCTCTCGGTCTGCTTGCGGTGGGCTGACAGGCCAGGCAGGGGCGACGTGGCCGTACGGTGAGTCCATGCGTTTCGGGGTGCTGGGTCCGCTCGCCGTCTGGTCGGCGGACGGCGAACTCGTGGTGGTGCCCGAGTCGAAGGTGCGCGCACTGCTCGCGGCGTTGCTGACGTCCTGGGGGCAGGTGGTCTCCGCCGACCGGCTCGTGGACGAACTGTGGGGGGACGCGGCGCCGGCGAATCCCACAGGCGCCCTGCAGACCCTGGTGTCGCGGTTGCGGCGGGCACTTGGCCGGTCCGGGAAACAGGAGCTGGTGCTACGCCGGGGACCCGGCTACGTCCTCGACGTGGCGGACGACGCGGTGGACGCGGGCCGGTTCAGCGCGCTCACCACGCGCGCCCGTGCCATCGCCGACCCCCGCGAGCGTGCCGGGCTTCTCACCGAGGCGCTGGCACTGTGGCGCGGTCCCGCCTTCGCGGACTTCATCGACGAGGACTTCACGCGCGCAGCCGTCACGCGCCTGGAGGAGCAGCGCCTGCTGGCCTTGGAGGAGCAGGCCGAGGCCCGCCTCGAACTGGGCGAGCACAGCCTTCTCGCCGGGGAACTCGGCGACCTGACCGCCCGCCACCCACTGCGGGAGCGGCTGCGCGCGGCACACATGCGCGCCCTGTACGGCGCGGGCCGGGCCAGCGAGGCCCTGGACAGCTACCAGGATCTACGCCGCCGGCTGGAGGAGGAGCTGGGCCTTGAGCCGGGCCCCGAACTGGCGGCCCTGCAGCAGGAGGTCCTGCGACAGGACCCGGCTCTGCGGGCCGTCCCGCCACCCGCGCCCGCACCGCGCCGCCACAACAACCTGCCCACCCCGGCCACCGGCCTGATCGGACGGTCGAAGCCCGTGGAGCGGATCCGCGCCCTGATCGCGGCAGGCCGCGTAGTGACGTTGACCGGCCCCGGCGGGGTCGGCAAGACCCGCCTGGCGGTAGAGGTGGCCTCCGGCCTGACCGATTCGTACGCCGACGGCGTCTGGCTCGTGGAGCTCGCCTCGCAGGCCTTCTCCACCGGACCCGGCACCTCGGCCACGGAAGACGAACTGGCCGAGGTAGTGGCCACGACGCTGGGAATCCGGGACGACGCCCATCCTGGCCCCCTGCCGGGCAGGCGGCCGCACACACTGCTCGACCGGCTGTCCGACGCGCTCCGCTCCCAGCGCCTGCTGCTGGTCCTGGACAACTGCGAGCACGTCATCGAGGCCGCCGCCGACCTGGTCCAGGCGCTGCTGCGCAACGCCCCGTACGTACGGATCCTGGCCACCAGCCAGGAGCCGCTGAGCGTTCCGGGAGAGTGGGTCTGGACAGTGCCCCCGCTCGATCTGCCCCCGCCCGACCTGCCCGGGAGCTCGGCCGGCCTGGCGGTGCTGCGCGCGTCGAGCGCGGTGCGGTTGTTCCTCGAGCGT
The DNA here is from genome assembly GCF_041950485.1 of Nonomuraea sp. ATR24. Classification (NCBI taxonomy): domain Bacteria; kingdom Bacillati; phylum Actinomycetota; class Actinomycetes; order Streptosporangiales; family Streptosporangiaceae; genus Nonomuraea; species Nonomuraea sp. ATR24. The sequence continues at coordinate 48,076 of NZ_JBGNUU010000008.1, read as the reverse complement.
GCCGCCGCAGCCTCCCCCGGCTTCGAGCTCACCGAGGACAACGCCCAGGCGATCGTCTCCATCTGCCGCCGGCTCGACGGGATTCCGCTGGCCCTGGAGCTGGCGTCCACCCGGGTACGAGTGCTCGGCGTGCATGAGCTGGCCAGGCGCCTGGACGACCGGTTCCGGCTGCTCACCGGCGGCCACCGGGGCGCCCCCGCGCGGCAGCAGACCTTGCGCGCGATGATCGACTGGAGCTGGGAACTGCTCACCGCGGCCGAGCAGGCGGTACTGCGCCGGCTCGCCGTCCACTCCGACGGCTGCACCCTGGAGGCCGCCGAGGCCGTATGCGCCGGCGCCGGCGTGAAGCCCGCGGAGGTCCTGGACCTGCTGACCCGCCTGGTCGACCGCTCCCTCGTGCTGGTCGCCCACGAGGCGGACGGCCCTCGGTACCGGCTGCTCGAATCGGTCTCGGCGTACCTCCTGGAGCGGCTGCGGGAATCCGAGCACGAGCGGGTGCGCCGCGCCCACGCGCACTACTACGCGGCGTTCGCCGAGCGGGCCGACCCCCTACTGCGCGGCGCCAACCAGCAGCACGGGCTGCGCCGCCTGGACGCCGAGACCGCCAACCTCCGCAGCGCCCTCGACAGCGCCGCCGCCGACGGCGACGCTCATCTGATGCGTCGGCTCGTCCACGCGATGACCTGGTACTGGTTCCTGCGCGGCCGTCTCAGCGAGGCCAACCGCTACCTCGCCCTGGCCCTCGCCCAGCCGCAGGATCCTCCCGGACCCGACGCGGGCACGCCGGACCCGGCGGAGGGCGCCACCGCCGATCGGGTGCCGGACCGGTCGGGCACCGTGGCCTGGCAGACCGGGATGAGCCTGCTTTCCGGCGCCCCCGACGGGCCGGCACGCCACAGCCGCGCCGTCCTGGAGGTGTACGAGGGCATCCGCGACCCGCGCGAACGGACCAGGGCGGGCTGGCTGCTCGGCTTCGCGCTCACCCGGTTCGGAGAATTCGCGGTGGGCGAGGAACTGCTGAACCGGGTGCTGACCGGGTCTCGCGCGCTCGGCGACCGCTGGGCGCTCGCGGCCGGGCTCAGCGCCCGGGGGATGCAGACGTACGTGTGCGGCGATCTCAAGGCTTCCCGGCGCGAGGCCGAGGAGAGCCTCGCGCTCTTCCGCGAGATCGGCGACCGGTGGGGGCAGTCGCAGGCCATGGCCGTGCTCGGGCGGGTGGCGGAGATCGAGGGGGACTATCCGCAGGCCGGCCGCCTGCACCGGGAGGGACTGCAGATCACTGAGGACCTGGGACTGTGGACCGACGCCTCGATGCGCTGGTCCGAACTCGGCAGGATCTCCCTGTTGACCGGCGACCACGCCAGGGCGGAGGAGTTCCACGAGCGAGGCCGGCGTCTTGCCGTCGAGCAGGGGGACCAGCCGGCCGAGGAGTTCGCCGAGATCGGGCTCGCCTTGGGGGCGCGTCGGCAGGGTCAGTTCGATCGGGCGGAGTCGTACCTGCGCCGCTGGCTGGAGTGGAACCGGCAGTTCGACGCGGAGTACGGTGCGGCGCTGATCCTGGCCGAGCTCGGCTTCATCGCGGAACTGCGCGGGGACACGGAGACGGCACGAGCGCTGCACCTGCAAGGGCTGGCCGCGGCCCGGGACACCGGCGATCCCCGGGCCGTCGCCCTGGCCCGGGAAGGGCTCGCCGGGGCGTGGGCCCTCGCCGGAGACCATGTGCGGGCCGCGCGCCTGCTGGGCGCCGCGGCCGCGGCCCGCGCCTCGGCGGGCGCCCCGCTGCCGGCGGCCGAGCGTGGCGACGTGGACCGGATCACCGCCGCGCTCAAGGCAGCGCTGGGAGACGCAGGCTTCGAGGCCGCATTCGACCAGGGGCCGGCCCTGGGCCCGGACGCCGACGCGGAGGGGCTCGACGCGTGAGATGGATGACCCGCCAGGCAAGGGAGCCTACTGACCGCCGCCGCTCGAACCGTCACCTCCCTCGTGCTACCCGGCCGCCGCCACCTGCGGAGCCCCTCGCGCTGACGATGGCCGAGCAGGGCCCCTCCCAAGGCAGACACGCGAAAGCCGCTCGCGCCTGTACCGCTTCAGGCTCGTAGACCTGTTCTGAGCTGGTGTTTCTTGGGACCGGCTTGGCTGCTCGGTGGCGGCGATCTTGCCCGGACGGCGCCTGGAGGTCGTCATGGACGTCGTGGACAGCAGTTGCGGCGCTACAGCCCCGGAAGTCGTGAAGCCACGGCGCCAGTTGGTCAGACCGGCCGCTCAGGCGGTGGGCAGGGGAAACTTGACATGGGTGAGGAGTTCGGAAACCTCCCAGAGCTTTCGCGCGGTGTCATCGTCGAGGGCTTCACCGGACAGTTCTTCGAGGGCGGCGGGGCCGCGTACCCCGAACCGGCTGGGGCCGGAGAAGCTGGCGCCGGGGACGTTGCCGACGGTGGCCAGCAGGGTCGGCCGGGCCCCGCCTTCGGCGCTTTGGGCCAGGAGCCGCGTTCCCAGTGCGAGGGTGTGGTCAAGGATCCGCCGGCCGGTGGTCATGGTGAATCCGGTGGCTGCCCAGCCGGGATGCGCTGCCGTGGCCAGGATCGGTGAGCCGGCCCTGTCCAGGCGGCGCTGCAGCTCTCGGGTGAACAGCAGGTTGGCCAGCTTGGTCTGTCCGTAGGCGCCGAACGGCCGGTAGGGCCGTCGTTGCCACTGCAGGTCCTCGAAGTCGATGTGCGCGTTGCGGTAGTTGGTGGAGGACACGGTGATCACCCGCCTGGCGATCTGGCTCAGGAGCAGATTCGTCAGTGCGAAGTGTCCGAGATGGTTGACGCCGAGCTGGCTCTCGAAGCCGTCGGCGGTGTGCTGCAGGGTATGGGTCATGGAACCGGCGTTGTTGATCAGATAGTCGATGGGGCCGTCCACCGTGCGGGCGAACTCACGCACGGAGGCCAGCGACCCGAGGTCGAGCGGGCGTGACTCGGTGAGGCCGCCAATCTCGGCGGCGGCCGCGCGCCCGCGGGTCTGGTCGCGCACGGCGAGAATGACCCGGGCGCCCTTCGCCGCCAGTGCGGCAGCGGTGGCCTTGCCGATGCCGCTGCTGCCGCCGGTGATGATGACGGTCCGGCCGGTCTGCTCGGGGATGTGCATGGTCATGAGGTGAGGGCGATCTTTCCGTGATCGGGTTGCGCGGTGGTCAAGATCAATGGTTTCCGGAGGTGCCGCTTCACAGGCTGTCCCAGAAGTCCGACAGCATGCGGGCGGACCGGGCCGGGTCCTGCAGCATCCACCAGTGACCGAGCCCGTCGAGGTCGACGGCACGGGCGCCGGCGCGCTGGGCGGCCCGGTGGCGGAGGGCAACGCTGCCGGCAGTGAGGTCGTCGGTGGCCACGGGAACCAGGCCGGGCCGGGCCGCTGCGGCTGCCAGATCGCGCCCGCGTTCGGCCAGCATGTTCTCGGGCACCGAGCGGTACAGCGACAGAATGGCTCTGCCCATCTCGGGGCCCTGCCCGAGCGCCACCTGGCCGGCCGCCGGCTCCGGGATGCCCCACGAGATCATGCGCGCCGTCCGTTCCGCGGCGTCTCCCGAGAAGGTGTCCTCGATGTGGCGTTCCCCGTCCCCTGGTGTCTGCCAGGTCTTTGCGATCTCATGCCACGTGAAGCCCGCTTCGTACCCGCCGATGGTGTCGCTGGTCCAGCTGCGCACCAGGTCGGGACGGGCCATCGCGACTTCCAGCACGTAACCGCCGCCGAAGTCGTGACCGACCAGGTCCACCGGGGTGCCGAGCCGCGACAGCTCGTCAATGAGCCAGTCCCGGTAGTCCAGGAAGGTGGCACCGAAGTCCGCAGGAAGTGCGGCGCCGAAGCCCGGAGGTGAGAGCCGGACGACGTCCTGCCGCCGGGGCTTCGGCAGCTTGCTGATCAGAGGGGTCCAGACCGCAGAGGTCACCGGGACGCCGTGGACAAAGACAATGGTCATGCCAGGTATGACACCACCGTGCCGGCGTAGGCGTCCAAGTCCTGTATTGCACCTCGTGATGCAAGAACTGCATAACGGGGGACTAGCCTGAGGACATGCTTCCCGATCTGGACCTACGACTGGTCCGGTACTTCACGGTCGTCGCCGAGCAGCTGAACTTCGCCCGAGCGGCCGAGGAACTGCGTGTCGCCCAGCCCTCCCTGAGCCGCCAGATCCAGCGCCTGGAGAACACTCTCGGCGTGCGTCTACTGGAACGCACCACCCAGGGCAGCCGCCTTACCGCCGCGGGCGCGGCCTTCCTGCCCCAGGCACAGCAACTGCTGCACGGCGCCCAGCAGGCGGTCCGGACCGCCCGGGCCGCGGCGCCGGCGCGCACGATCACCATCGGGTACGCCGACGATCTCGTCATCACATCCGCCGTGCGCGACCTGCGCCATCGCTGTCCCGACGCCCACGTCCGCACTCGTCACCTCGGCTCACAGGACGCCTCCATGCTGCTGGAGCGGCAGGTCGACGTCCTGGTCACCCGCACGCCGCTGCCCATCCCGGCCGAGGAACTGGAGGTGACGGTCCTGTACTCCGAGGCCCGCGTCCTGCTCGTGCCCACCTCGCACCGCCTCGCCGGGAAAGAGGCGGTCACGGCCGACGACATCGCCGCGGAACCACTCGTGGGCTGCACCGGGATGGGCGTCGTATGGACCACCTTCTGGCGGCTCGAACCCCGATCGGACAGCGAACCCGCCCCGGTGGGTCCTACCTTGGCCGAGACCTACGAGGACAAACTCGAGGCCATCGCCGACGGCACCGCCATCGCCATCGTCCCGGCCGGCGACCGGCGCCACACCCTGCGCCCCGGCCTGGTCACCGTTGCGCTCGACGGGATCGAGCCTTGCCAGATCGTCGTAGCCACCCGGACCGCAGACACGAACCCACTCGTCACGGAGTTCGTGCGATCCGCGAAGAATCTCCTGGCCGGTCCCATCACCAGCGTTGCGACTCCTTCCGCCCTTTCTGCGTAGCGTTGTCCTGACCGATGGGAGGGCCTCGGGCGGCTTTGATCGCCTGGCCGATCGTGACCGCGTTGATCCCGAGCAGGTCACACAGCACTTTCTGCGGGCGGATCGGCCCCCGGGGAGGATCGGACCGGATCTTGGCGCTGTAGGGACCAAGAGTCACGTCGATGAGCCCAAATCGCGTTGGTCTGCGCGAGTCCTTGCCGGTCGACTCGGGCCGCCGACGGATGCCGTCGTTCACCTGCGCCGCAGCTGTGTCAGCAGGCCAGCGATCGTAGGGGTTCGCTAGGCGCGGTCGATGAGCACCTGGACGCCGTCGAGGATGCGATCAAGGCCGAAGTCGAGGGGATCGAGCTCGGCGGAGGTGAATGCGCCGTCGGCGATCGCCTTGGTCAGGGCGGGGAAGCGATCGCTGTGGCGGTTGAGCAGCTCGCTGGTCAGGCGGCCCCATTCACGGTTGTGGTCCTCGTCGAAGTCGGCCCGTTGCTGGGCGAGGCTGCGTACCTGCCCGGCGACCAGGAGGAAGACCTGGTGGCGTTGGCCGGCGGTCAGGCCGGTCGGTTCCAGGGCGGCCAGTGCGGCGTCCATCCAGGCGAGCTGGTGGGGGCCCATGATCTGCCGGCGCATGGCGGTGGCGGCCAGCAGCCAGGGATGGGCCTGGTAGACCTCCCACTGGAGGTGGGCCCACGCGGAAAGCCGAGCTCGCCAGCCGGAGCCGACGGCCGACAGGTCGGGAGGCTCGGCGAGGACGGCTTCGACCATCAACTCGACGAGTTCGGTCTTGCCGGGCACGTAGCGGTACAGGGCCATGGCCGAGACGCCGAATTCGGTGGCGACCTTGTTCATCGAGACGGTCTCCAGCCCTTCGGCGTCGGCGAGGGTCACGGCGGCCTGGGCGATGCGCTGGGGGGTGAGGCTGGGCTTGGGGCCGCGGGCGGGTTGGTCCTGTTCGCCCCACAGCAGCGCGATGCCTGTCGGCAGGTCGCGCGCCTTCTTGTCCTTGTTCTCGCGCGGCTTGGCTGCCCTGGCCATGGTCGCTCCCCTTGATGAGGTCGTTCGCGGACGTTGGTTGACACCCTCCCACAACTGTATATAGCGTAAACACGCTTGTTATCACTATAAACAGTTTAAGGAAGTAACAGATGCTGGGCGTCGCTATCGCCGCAACCGCCACCGCTGTCATCGCCGTACCCGCCGCCGGCCTGCTCGGCTACCGCCGGCTCAGGCGCACCGCCCACGCCGAACGGCTACGCATCACCAGCCCGTACGGCATCGAGGAATCCGGGTTCGTCCGCATCGGCGGCATCGACCAGTGGATCACCATCCGCGGCGAAGACCACCGCAACCCGGTGATCCTGGAACTCCACGGCGGCCCCGGCGCCACCAACCTGATCTTCGCCTCGCGCACCCGCGTCTGGGAGCGGCACTTCACCATCGTGCGGTGGGACATGCGCGGCGCAGGCAAGACCTTCGCTCGCGGCGGCCCCGACGGACAGGGCGACCTGAGCCTGCGGCGACTCGAGTGCGACGCCCTGGAGGTCACCCACCACGTCCGTGCCCGGCTCGGCGTCGGCAAAGTCGTGCTGCTCGGCTGCTCCTTCGGCTCCTTCGTCGGGCTGCGCCTGGCCCGCAACCACCCGGAGCTGTACTCCGCCTATGTGGGCACCGACCAGAACATCAACGCCGGCGGCCGCGACCACACCGCCTACCGCGCGCTGCTGGACCGGCTTGGCACGGCCGGCAAGCGCAAGGAACTGGCCGCCGTCACCGCGATGGGCCCGGACAAGTCGGCCTGGCGCGTCGAGGACTGGTCACAGTACAACAAGCACACCGTCGGCTCCGACCCGCTCACCTTCGACACCATCAAGACCGTCGTGGTCGGCTCCCTGCTGTCCTCGCCCCTGCACTCCCTGCGCGAACTGCCCGCCTACACCAAGGCCATGAGCTTCTCCCAGCGCGTCACGCCCGAGTCCGCGACCATCGACGAATGGGCCGAAGGCACCACGTTCGCCATCCCGACCAATTCCTCGACCTGATGCTCACCAAGGTCCGGCCCCTGCTCACCAGCCAACCGATCCCCCGGTGAAGCGCCACACCCCTGACCATCACCAACCCGTCGGCCCGGCCACTTGGACAACGTCGTACTACTTCGACTGCAGGCTGAACCCATTCGACGGCCGCGGCGAGCGCGGCGGCCTCCCCACTCAGGGCGAGACCGGACGGTCGGCCATCGCGTCCAGCCGGTCGATCGCCTGCTGCCTCGGCAGGTCGGCGCCCTCAGATAGGCCGCGCTGTAGCCGTCCTCGCCAAGATGCCTGATCAGGGCACGGATCTCGGGGTCTCCATGATCGAGCGCCCCTTTGATCCTTTCGCTCATCCTCAGCGCGTGCGCCGCGCCCTTCGGATCACCCTCCAGCGCGAGCAGCCTGCCCAGCCACTCGCAGACGCTGGCGAGGTGACCGGGGTTGCCGTAGGCGAACGCGCCCCACACCGCCGAGGAAGCAGCTCGCGCGCCCGCGCGGTCTCGCCCTCGGCGAGCAGGAGGGACACTCGCTCACCCGCGATCAGCCCCCGGACGACCTCCTCTTGCATGGGCACCCGGTGAATGAGCGTCTGGAGCCGGTCCAATGTCTGATGGACCTGCTGGTACTCTCCGGAGCCGCGCAGGACCGCCGCCCTGCGCGGCAAGTCCTTCTGCTGGCAGCATGGGTTTCAGCGTCACCCGGCGCCACGCTTATGTCAGCCAGGGCTGACCCATGGACCGCAAGCCTGGGGAGCGGCGGTACATGCATGGTATGCCGCCGATATGCGAGGTAGCCGTCACTGCCACTGCCAGGACAGATCGCGAAGTGTCACTGGAGTACTTGTCCCCTTCGACGCCTCGCCGACGGTCACAGATCTGGAACCCACCGGCACCGAACGGTCGACGCCGGACCGCTCGCTCACGCCAAGGGGGCACCACCCCCAAATTCGGAAGGTCGGCTTGCCGGTTTCAGGGTCTTAGCCGCGATCGATGGCCTGGGCGGTGAGCAGGCAGGCGAACGCCGCGACGGCGAGTACTGTCCGGACGAGGTGCAGGTTGAGCCACCGCTGACGGATCTCGTGCCAGTCGGCGGGCAGTTTGTCCGGGTTCCAGGTGTCCACGACGCGGTTGAGGGGCTCCAGGCCCGTCAGGGTGAGGGCGACCGTGAGGATCACCAGGAGCAGGGCCGCCGAACTGAGGCCGAGGGTGAGCCATCCGCGGGGCCACGACAGGGCCGACGTGACGAGCGTCGCCGCGATGCCAGTCAGGAGGAGCGGCGGCATCGCGCGCCCGTAGTCGACGTTGAGCGCCTGCCAGTAGCGGACGTACGCGGGCCCGGGCAAGCTGCCCACGGACGGCGCGAGCACCACGAACAGGACCCCGCCCGCGTACAGGCCGACCAGTGACAGTGCGACCGTTCTGGACGCGGTGAGAGCCAGGGACACCGTACGCCTCCCGGGAAACGAAGTATTGAAGAGAATCAAACCTTTTCATTAGATGTTCATCCAGTCAATATATTCTGAGACCATAGTCACCGATGACTGAGCAGAGGAAGCGGCGCCGCTACTCCAGCGCCCTGCGCCAGGAACACGCCCAGGCCACGCGACAGAAGATCGCGACGGCGGCGGGGGAGTTGATGGTCGCCAAGGGCTACGCCGACACCACCATGGCCGAAGTGGCGCGCGAGGCCGGCGTGGCTGTTCAGACGCTGTATTCGTCCTGCCCGGGTGGCAAACCCTCACTGGCCAAGCTCGTCTACGACATCACCCTGGCCGGGGACGCCCGGTCGCTGGCGCAGAGCGACCGTCCCGCGATCGAGGCGATCCTCGACGAGCCGGATCCGGTGCGCAAGCTGGCCCTGTACGCCGCCATGGCGACCGCGATCCTCCGGCGTATCAAGCCCGTGCACCGCGTCCTGCGAGCGGCCGCCGCCGCGTCCCCGGCCGACGCGGGACTCCAGGACGTGCTGGTCGGCATCGAACGGGAAAGGCTGACCGGAAGCCGTGGGCCGGCCGAGCACCTCCACGCCCTCGGAGCGTTGCGCCGCGGACTCCCGCCGGGCCGGGCGGCCGAGCAGATCTACGTCCTCACCTCGACGGAGAACTTCGAGAAGCTGACTGAGGTGTGCGGGTGGAGCGAATCCGAGTACGAGGAGTGGCTCGCCGCCATGCTCGCGGCGGCCCTGCTCGAACATCCAGGGCGCGCCGACGCCCGCTGATGTGGGGACCGGCCGCGGCTCATCCTGGGCGTGACCGCCCATCCGCTCGGCGCCTGGACGGCCCAGCAGGCCCGCGACCCACTCATGGACCTCGGTGACCGGGATCAGATCCGCCCGCTTCCTCACCCGCGACCGCGATACCGAATTCACCGCTGCCTTCGACGCCCGCCCGCACGCCGCGGGCAACTGCTATGCCGAGCGGTGGGTGTGCGCACCGTACGGGCCGAGTGCACCGACCGCATGTTGATCTACAGAGAGGGGTGCCTGCGCTCGCTGCCGGCCGAGTACGCCGATCACTACAGCGGCCACCCGATCACGATGAGGCAGGCGCATCATCCCGAACAGGCTGAGATCGCCTTGACGGAGGTGATGGCCGCCCTCAGCGACCCGATCCGCGTCGGGCTGGTGCGGGTGCCTGCCGCCGGACGCGAACGCGGCTGGGGAGAGCTGCGGGCGCCGGCCTGACGCGCACCCGGCAGGGAGGGGACCCGCTGCTACGTGGCCTTGCGCCGGCGGATCTGCAGGCGAGGCATCGTGGACAATTATCCCTTCGCCGCCAAGGTGATCCCCGCTGTGGAAGAGGTTCTTCCCGCGGCCAGGGCCGCCGGGATCCCGGTGATCTTCATTCGTTTCGGGCTCCGGGGCTCAGGGCTTGACGTGGCAGCGGGGAACCAGTTGATCAGGGGCCTGCATGGGGCGGGGACGCTGTTCCACGAAGAGTCTCCCGAGACGCTCGTGCATTCGCGCATCGAGCCGTTGCCGGGCGAGGCCGTCGTTCTCAAGCGCAGGGCCAGCGCGTTCGCGGCGACCGACCTCGATCGCCTGCTGCGCGCCCAGCGCGTCGACTCGATCGTGCTGACCGGCGTCGCGACCGGGGCGGTGCGTCTTCCCGGCCAAGGGTGCTGACGTCCTCACCGCCCACGAGTGGACCGCTCGCCTGTGATCGTCCGCCAGGGGTGGCGGTCAAGGGAGACGTAGGGCGCCGATAGAGGCACGGCCAAGGCAGTCGCTGTGTCGCTGACTAGGGAGGGAGCCACATCAGCGGGACTGGCGCAGGGAGTCGAGATAGTCGCGCAGACTCTGAGCAGTGCGCTCCGAGCTCCAGATTTTCAGTACGTGGGGCTCGTCCTGGGGTTGGGCGGCGGCGATGCGGTCGCGGGCCGGCCGGTGGAGTTGGAGCTTGGACAGGGCGTACACCTCGGGCGGGACGGCGGACAGTTCTTCGGCCCGTCGCAGTGCCGCGGTGAGTAGATGCCCGGGCTCGATGATCTCGTGTACCAGACCGATCGCGGCGGCCTCACCGGCATTCAGCCGATCGTTTCGCAGCATCAGCGTGTCCAGTGCCGGGCCCAGAGCATGGCGCATGATCTCCAGCGGGACCGTTGGGAACGGCACTCCGGCGGCGAGTTCGGTGAGCCCGATCGTGCCGGCCGACATCAGCCGCAGGTCGCAGGCGGCCGCCAGCACGCAGCCGCCAGCCAGGGCATGACCGTTCACGGCGGCCACGACGGGTTTGGGATGCTCGAACAGGGCGAGCATCGCACGGCTCAGTGCTGGCAGGAACTTCTCGATGTACTGGACGCCGCCTTCCACAATGCGTTTCAGGTTCACACCCGCGCAGAAGGACCGCCCGCTGCCAGTCAGGACGATGGCGTGGGCGCCTTCGACGGCGGCGAGGGCCTCAGGAAGAGCGGTGAGCAACTCCAGATCCAACGCGTTCACCGGCCCGCGGGCCAGCGTGAGTACGGCGATGCCTTGGTGGTCGGTTACGTCGATCATTGAGTCACCTCTTGAGTTCGCCGCATTGCCGGTGCGCTGGGGACGGTGCGCTGGGGAACGCGCAGCCCGACGATCACCTTGTGTGTCGCGTCCTCGGAGCGGTGCAACTGGCCCCACGAGGTAGGTACCGTGGGTGGATCTTAGGCGGCCTCGGTGGTGAGTGCCAACGCCGTATTGTCGGTCGGGGCAACTCGGTGAGGCGGCCGATGACCTTGACGCGGCGGCGCGTCTCGCCGAAGGTGAGCTTTCCATGAAGTAGGAAGGCCAGGTAGAGGCCCATCAGCACGCCGCCGGGGCACGGCATGCGCCACCGGCCCATCCCGCCAATGGCGTAGATCGCGGAATGGGCAATCAGCGCGAAGCGAACGGCCGTTTCCGTATGGGGACAGCCCGTATTTCTGGCGATTCCGAAAGGCCACCAAGAAGGTCTCCGCCGCGACGTCGTCGGCCGCTGTCGGCCCGAGACGGGCGGAGGCATAGCGGTGGATGACGTGGAAGTGCCTGCGGAAGATCTCCGCGAACCTCTCAGGATCGAGCAGAGATCGATCAATCACCTCGGAATCCGACACCTCGTGGGCGCTTGTTGTCGCGGCCTCAACCGCAAGAGGATCGTTCATGCACCAGGACGCCTTCCGGAAGGGAGTAAGGGACCGCTGTTATTGCCCGGGGCCCCTGACTTCTTCACGAAATCATCCAAATTCCTGCAGTCCTCGCGATGTCCTGGCAGGGCCGCAGGCCGGGGACTCCTTCCCGGGCGTGAGGCCCGCGGCGACGACGTCGATCAGCAGGTCGAGGACTTTCGCGCGGGCGCCGCCGGTTCTGGCGGCCTCGTCCTCCGAGCCGGGGCGGAAAGGGGCCTAAGGGATGATGAGTCCCCAGAACAGGGCCCAGGGCACGAACGCCAGCCCGGCCACCAGCAGCAGCCAGAGCCGGACCCGCCCCTCAGGGGCCGGCGCGATGTCCTGCACGGCGGCGCGGCTCGCGCCCTTGGCTCCGTGGGCCGGGCGGCGGCGGGTGCGCCACGCGGTGACGGCGGTCGTGATCCCGGCCGCGACCACGGTCACGGCGAGAAGCTGGAGCAGCAGCCAGGGCACCGGCCGGCCGAGCACGACCGGCCCGATCACGGTCGCGCCGGTCAGGGCGAGGACACCGACGTAGCCGAGGAAGCCCAGCGTCGTCGCCGCCAGCGCGGCGACGAACACGCGGGCGGGCCGGGCGGCCACGGGGACGCCCCGGCGCCCGCGCACCCGGCGTACGAGGGCCGCGACGGGATGGCCGAGGCAGGCGAGCGCGAAGAGCGTGAGCGCCACCGGCTGCCACCAGGGCGCCTCGTACCAGGCGAGCGGCCCGTCCACCGGCTCGCTCACCCGCGCCCGCGCCTGGGCCGCCGGGATGCTGACGCTGGACGGCGGCGCGCCACCGGCCTGAGACTCGATCCAGGCCGTCTCCAGTTCGGCGTAGCTCGCCGGCAACAGGTCGGGCCGGTCGAAACCGTCGTCACGGGTACCGTTGAGGTTGTGGCGCACGCCGTCGATGAACCGGATCGTGTGGTGCTCGTTGCCGCCCCTGGCCAGCGCCGCCGCGATGATCTTCGCGCTCTCGGCGGGCACCGCCTCCCTGTCCAGGGTGCCCCACACCGCGAGGACCGGCTGGCGTATCCGCTCCCACTCCCGTACGGGATCGTGCTCCGCCTCCGCGAACAGCCCGGCGGCCACAGCGTAACGGGTGAACCGCCATGGCAGCGCCGTGACGAGCGACCCCCGCACACCCGCGTGCGCGAGCCGCTCGCCGTACGCCCACGCCTGCTGCCTGGCGGGAGTCGTGCCGACCGCCCCCGCGACGATCAGGAAGGCGACCTGCGGCGAGCGCACCGCCGCGACGGGCGCCACCCAGGCCCCCTCCGACAGGCCCCAGATTCCCACCCTGTGCGGATCGACCTCGGGCCGGGCACGCAGGGTGCGCACGGCGGCGAGCGCGTCGGCCGCCAGCATCCCGTAGTCGCGCCGCACGGGGGAGTAGCCCTCGGTGCGCTTGTCGTAGATCAGGGCCACGACGCCGCGCCTGGCGTACGCCTCGGCCTCGTCCCGGAATTCGTCCCTGGTGACCGGTCCCGCGCCGTGCACCATGACGATGGCGGGGCGCCGGCCCTTGGCCTGCGGCGGGGCGACGACCGTCCCGTGCAGGGTCACGCCGCCGGCGCCGGTGAAGGTGACCTCACTGCTGCGCACGTCCCGCGTCCCGGCGTCGGCGGCAGCGCTCCCCGGCCCGGGAGGTAACCCGGGGAGCAGTACGGCGGCGAGAAGGGCGACCGTGAACGCGGTCCCGCGGCATCTTGAGTTGCGTAGGAGCAGCATGAGCTGCTCTCCTTTCTCTGGGAGTTCGCACACGTAGAGACACGCCCTTCGCGGGCGTGGTGATGCGGTTTCCGTTCCTGGGCCGCCGGGCTGGCACCCGGCGGCCCGGACTCACACGTCCCGGCTAGCCCTCGTCACGGTCCTCGTCGCCGGGCGGTTCAGGGAAGGCCAGCAGCCGCGCGAGCACGACCCGCGCGCCCTCCGGCGTCTCCTCCGGCGGGCGCTTGTAGCGGTAGATCAGCTTCACGTACGCCTCGAGGAACTCGCCCAGCTCCTCGGCCGTGAGCGTGATCGCCGAGCGGGACCAGGCGAGGGCATCGGCCCACTCTCCCATCTCCCCGCGCTGGAGCTGGAAGCGGGTCAGCTGCTCCAACTCCTCGGCGAGGTCGAGGCGGCTGATCTCCTCCGCCACCGCGCGCATCTCGGGCGACTGCCTGCTGTATGGCGGGAGCCTGCGATCGGCCGGGACGTGCCGCCACCATCTTTCTCGCCCCCGCGACAGCTCGGGGACCTCTTCGATGAAGCCGTGCCTGGCCATCTGACGGAGGTGGTAGCTGGTCAGCCCACTGCTCTCGCCCAAGGCGCGGGCGAGTGTCGTGGAGGTGGCCGGGCCATGTCTGAGCTGCCGTTCGATGCGCTGCCGCATGGGGTGGGCCAGCAGCTTCAGCGCCTCGACGTCGGTGATCTCCTGCCGGGCGGGCGAGTCTGACATGGGGACACCGTACGGTGTGCAAAGACTCTTTGCAAATAGTCTTTGTAAGACTACGGGTACGTGGGTGGTGCTACTACGTGTGGGCCAGCACGCGGTTGTAGAGCCAGCGTCGGCCCGGCCGGCAGCAGTCCGCCCGCCACGTCTGCTTTCCGGGAACGCCGCGCACCACTACCGGTGGAGTCGCGCATTGAAGTGTCGCCAGTTGCCGTTCCGCAGAACCCGGTGGTGACGTTCGGAGTACGCGGCGGGCGTTACGTCCTCCAGTGAGCGGGCATCGGGTGTGGCCGGAGCTGTCAAGGTTGGGCGGTCGGGATCGGCTCGGCCCGCTGCCTCTCATGCGTCTTGACATGGGAGGCGTCCAGGAACAGGTGGTGCAGCACGACGTTCGCCAGGTCGCGGCGGCACCAGGAGTCGTCCGCGGCCACGATGGCCTGGCAGATCGTGGAGATCGTCGATTTGGGCAGGGCAGCCTCGGGCCGCGCACCTACGAGGGAGTCCACTCGAAATGAATCTACTTTGTAAAGGGCCCCGTATCGGTCATGCTGAAACGACCTTGACCATCGAGGACACCGACAGGACCCTCCGGCCACCACGAAGACGATCGCCCGGTTCGCCGTTCGAAGGCGGCATCCGCAGAAGGCCTTCTCCTGAAATCGCGCGGGACACGAATGTCAGGGCGCTGGCGTACCTTCCACACCGTGATCTCTTATGTGACCGGCGACGCGACCCATCCCCACGGCCAGGGACCAAAGGTCATCAGCCACGTGTGCAACGACGTCGGCAGCCGGAAGCCGGCTACCGAGCCGGTATCGCGGTCACGGTCTACGACCTGCCCTGACCGTGTGGCTTCACGGAGGCCCAGTCCCATGCAACCCTTTGGCGTACCAGGGCGCGATACTGTCATCCACCGGACCTACCGAAGATCACCTCCCGAGCCGGATCTGCCGCACGGGTCCTGAGACCTGACGGAACAAGCCACCGGACCTGGTGCGGCGGGGGCCGCGTCGCGCCGTACGGGCAGATGCCCTGCCAGGCGCACTCCCGTGGGGCGGTGCTCATGCTGAGGAGGTGCCGGGCCGGTCGCCGGGGTGTTCACTCCTGGTTCCTGATGAACTCGCGCAGCCAGTGGAAGCTCGCCTTCTCCGTGCGGACCTGGGTCTCGTAGTCGACGTGGACGAGCCCGAACCGGGCGGCGTACCCGCGGGCCCACTCGAAGTTGTCCAGCAGCGACCAGCAGAAGTAGCCGCGCACGTCCACGCCGTCGGCCATCGCGGTGCGGATGGCGGCCAGGTGGTCGCGCAGGAAGCCGACCCGGCCGGTGTCGTCGAGGGTTCCGTCGTCGCCGTAGCCGTTCTCCGTGATGAAGATCGGCGGCAGCGCCGGATAGCGCCGGGCCAGGCCGAGCAGGGTCTCGTGGAGCCCGTGCGGCTCCATCGGCCAGCCCAGCCCGCTGGTCGCAGCCCCGTCCGGGGTGACGCTGCGCACGCCCAGGTCGAAGGCGGAGCGCAGTGCGGGGTCCGCCTGCTGGTACGGGGCCGCGGCGGCGTGGATGCGGTAGTAGTAGTTGACCCCCAGGAAGTCCAGCGGGGCGCCGATGACGTCCAGGTCGCCCTCGCGGCGGAAGGAGAAGTCGCTGATCGCGCCGAAGACCTCCGCCATGTCGGAGGCGTAGGCGCCGAGCAGCAGCGGGTCGGTGAACTGCCGGTTGACCAGCAGGTCCATCTTGCGCGCTGCCTCCGCGTCGGCGGCCGAGCCGGTCGCGGGCACGGTGGGCGACATGTTGAGCGTGATGCCGACCTGCTGTCCCGGCCGTGCCCGCGCCCGTAGCCTGGCCACCGCGAGGCCGTGGCCCAGCAGCAGGTGGTGGGCGGCGGCGAGCGCGCCGTGTCCCTCGCGGGCGCCGGGCGCGTGGCGGCCTTCGGCGTAGCCGACGATGGACGAGCAGTACGGCTCGTTCAGCGTGATCCACTGTGTCACCGTGTCGCCCAGCGCCTCGTGCGCGACCTCGGCGTAGTCGGCGAAGCGTGCGGCGGTGTCGCGGGCGCGCCAGCCGCCGCGGTCCTCCAGCGCCTGGGGCAGGTCCCAGTGGTAGAGGGTGACGTACGGCTCGATGCCGCGCTCGCGCAGGGTGTCGGCGAGCTTCCGGTAGAAGTCGAGGCCGCGCTGGTTCACCCGGCCGTCGCCGTCGGGCATGATCCTGGGCCAGGCCAGCGAGAAGCGGTAGGCCCCGGCGCCGAGCCGGTCCATCAGCTCCACGTCCTGCGGCCAGCGGTGGTAGAAGTCGCAGGCGTGCTCGCCGCTGTCGCCTCCGGCCACGGCGCCGGGGACGCGGCAGAACGTGTCCCAGATGGAGGGCCCGCGCCCGTCGGCGGCCACGGCGCCCTCGATCTGGTAGGCGGCGGTGGCCGTGCCCCACACGAATCCAGGGGGAAAGGCGGTACGTTCCCGGTTCATCCCTTGATCGCTCCTGACATGATTCCCCCAATGATCTGACGGCCCAGCGCGGCGAAGACGGCCACGATCGGCACGATGGCGAGCACGGTGCCGGTGAGCACGAGCGCGTAGTCGGTGGTGTAGCCGCTGGCCAGGCTGGAGAGCGCGACCTGGACGGTCGGGTTCTCCGGGGTGAGGACGACCAGCGGCCAGAAGAAGTCGTTCCAGGCCTGCATGAAGGTGAACAGCCCGAGCACGGCGGCGGCCGGGCGGGCGGCGGGCAGCACGACGTGCCAGAACAGCCGCAGCGTGCTGCATCCGTCGATGCGCCCGGCCTCCAGCAGTTCGTCGGGGATGGCGCTGGAGAGGTACTGGGTCATGAGGAACACGCCGAACGCGGTGACCAGGCCGGGCACGATCACCGCCTCGAGCCTGCCGGTCCAGCCGAGCTCCGCCATGAGGATGTACAGCGGGATGATGCCGAGCTGCTGCGGCACGGTGGTGGTGGCGATGGCCATGACGAGCAGCACGTTGCGCCCGCGGAAGCGCAGCTTGGCGAAGGCGAAGCCGGCCAGCGTGGAGAACAGCACGACCGAGACGGTGACCGAGCTGGAGACGAGGACGGAGTTGAGCATCGCCTGCCCGAACGCGGTGGTGTCGAAGACCCGGGCGATGTTCTCGAACAGGTGGCCGCCGGGGGTGAGGACCGGCGGGACGCTGGCGATGGCGTCGTTGTCGTGGGAGGCCACGACCAGCGACCAGTAGACGGGGAACAGCGAGCCGAGCAGGACGGCGATGAGCGCGGCGTAGGTCCAGAACCCCGCTCCTTGGGGATGGAAGCGGCGTCGGACGGTGGTGACGGCGGCCATGTCAGCTGCTCCTGATCCTGCGCGTGATGGCGAAGTTGACGAGCGCCATGACCACGATGATCATGCAGAGGGTCCAGGCGATCGCCGAGGCGTAGCCGAACTCGTACAGGCTGAAGCCCTGCTCGTAGAGGTAGAGGCCGACGGTCTGGAACTGGCGGTCCGAGCCGCCGGTCGGGTTGCCGGTGCCGGCCTGGAACAGCAGCGGTTCGGCGATGATCTGGAAGCCGCCGATGGTGGACACGACGGCGGTGAAGATGATCGTGGGGCGGAGCATCGGCACGGTGATCTTCCGGAACTGGGTGAACTGGCTCGCGCCGTCCAGCCGGGCCGCCTCGTACAGGTCCTCGGGGATGGTCTGCATGGCGGCCAGGTAGATGAGGGCGTTGTAGCCGGTCCACCGCCAGATGACGATCAGCGAGATCGCGACGTGCGACGAGAGCGTGCCGGCCTGCCAGTCGATCGGATCCAGGCCCACCAGTTCGAGAGCCCAGTTCACCATGCCGAAGTCGCGGCCGAAGAGCTGGGCGAAGATGATCGTGACCGCGACGATCGAGGTCACGTTGGGCAGCAGCACGCCCATCCTGAACAGCGTGCGGGCGCGCAGCCTGCGGTTGAGCATGTGCGCGATGAACAGCGCGGCCAGCAGCTGGGGCACGGTGGACAACAGCCAGATGCTGACGGTGTTGAACAGCGCGTTCCAGAAGTAGTCGTCGGCCAGCAGGTCGGCGTAGTTGGCCAGGCCCACCCACTCGTGGGCCGGGTCCAGCAGGTTCCAGTCGGTGAGGGAGACGTAGGCGGTGTACAGCAGCGGGAACATGCCCACCAGGCCGAACAGCAGGAAGAACGGCGCGATGTACAGGTACGGCGAGCCCTTGACGTCGAGCTGGTAGGCCCAGCGGCGCCGGGGCCCTGATCTGGCGGAGGTCATGGTGGCTCCTCGGGGGGCGGGTGGTGACGGCGGGCCCTGACCGCCCGCCGTTACCGGCTTTCACAGGTCGGCGCGCGTCACTTGCTGATGCGCTCGACGTCCCCGAGCATCTGCGTCCACGCCTCGGCGCCGTCCTGCTTGCCCTCCTCCACGCGGTTGATCGCGTCGCGGATGGCCGTCTGGATGTCGCCGGCCCTCGGGCCCTGGTACTGCGGCTTGAGGTTGCGGGCGGCGGTGGTGAAGATCTGGCCGATCGGCGCGTCGTTGAAGAACTCGTGCTTGAGCCCCGTCACCTCGGGCTTGTCGTACGTGGCCACGGTCGAGGGCAGAATGCCGTGCTTGGTGAACACCTCGATCTGCTGTTCGGGCGCCGTCAGCCAGGCGATCAGCGCCACGGCCTCCTTCGTGTGCTTGCCCTGGGCGGGGACGGTCAGGTACGAGCCGCCCCAGTTGCCGCCGCCGCCCGGGATGGCGGCCACGTCCCACTGCCCGGCGAAGGCCTTGCCCTGGTCCTGGATCTTGGCGAGCATCCAGGCGGGGCAGGCGATGGTGGCGAACTGGCTCTTGGCGAAGCCGGTGTTCCAGGCGGGCGAGCTGCCGACGAGCTTGGCCGACTGGCCTTCGGCCACGGCCTCGAGCACCTGGTCGTAGGCGGAGCGGATGGCCGGGTTGGTGGCGACCACGACGTTGTCCTGGGTGTCGTAGTAGCCGGTCTCCATCTGGCCGACCATCGCGTTGAACACCTGGGGGCCGCCGTCGAAGAACGCGGCGCCTTCGGGCTTCTTGGCGGTGTAGCGCTTGCCGGTCTCGAAGTAGGACGTCCAGTCGGGCCAGAGCTCGGCGACCTTGTCACGGTCGGTGGGCAGCCCGGCCTTCTCGAACAGGTCGCGGCGGTAGCACATGGCCAGGCCGCCGACGTCGGTGCCGTAGCCGATCTGGGCTCCCGACTTGGCCAGCGACGCCTCCCACTTCCACGGCAGCCAGCGGTCCTTGAGCTGGTCGGCGCCGTGCTGGCGCAGGTCGGCGAAGTGCTGGGGCTGGTTCCTGAACTGGGCGATGAAGCCGGTGTCGATCGCCTCGACGTCGGCGGCGCCGCTGCGGGTGGCCAGGTGCGCCGCGAGGTTGCGGTGGTGGTCGTTGTACGCCGACGTCCTTTCGACGATCTTGATGTTGGGGTGGGCGGCCTCGTACTTGGCGTAGAGCTCCTTGAAGCCCATGTTCCCGAACAGGTTGAGCGTCAGTGTGATCTTGCCGTCGGTCGGCGTGGAGCCGGCGGAGGGGGAGCCGCCGCAACCGGCGGCGAGCATGCCGATGACCAGCGCTCCGGCGGCGAGACGGGTTCGTCCTGCAGACACCTGGGACTCCTTCGAGGGGAGAGAAAGGGTGACTGCGAGATGCGATGAAGGCCGAGCCCCGCGGCAACGGTGCGGCATCGGCCTGTTAGAGCGTCATCTCACATACTGCTGCCACCCTCTGTCAAGTCACAGAAACGTCACGTGTCGGAAATCGACGGTGATTGATTGACAGGGGATGGACCCTCACATAGGTTTCATGCAACCGGTTACATGAAACCGGTTTCAGCGAGATGCGATAGCGTACGTCCGTGGCAACGATTCGAGAGCTGGCGCGCCTTTGCGGGGTGTCACCGGCGACTGTCTCCCGCGTGTTCAACAACCCCGAGGTGGTGAACGCCCAGACCCGCGAGCTGATCCTCAGCACCGCGGCACGCATCGGATACCTGCCCAACGAGTCGGCCCGCACCCTGGCCACCAAGAGATCCCACATGGTGGGCCTCATCTGGGACACCGACCACCGCCGCCCCGGCTGGCGGCACCCGTTCTTCCAAGAGATCCTCATCGGGCTGAAGACCGCGCTGAGCGAGCGCGGCTACCACCTGCTCATGCTCGCCACCAGCGAGGACGGCACGCCCGACAGCTTTCTCCGCGCCGTGCGCAGGCACAACCTCGACGGCGTGGTCTTCATAGACAACGGCAGAGCCGACCCCTCGCTCCAGCCGCTGGCGGAGTCGGAGGTGCCCTGCGTCTCCCTCGACCGGCCCGTACGGGGACCGTGGACCACCTACGTGACCTCCGACAACGTGGGCGGGGCCCGTGAGGCGGTCCGCCACCTGCACGCGATCGGGCGCCGGGCCATCGCCACCATCACCGGCCCGGCCGGCACCAGGCCGGGCGCCGAGCGGCTGCGCGGCTACCTGGACGAACTGGCCGCGCTCGGCCTGGCGCACCGGCCGGAACTGGTCGTCGAGGGCGACTTCTACCTGTCCGGCGGCTACACCGCGATGCGCGCCCTGCTGGAGCTGGAGGAGCGGCCCGACGCGGTGTTCGCCGCGGGCGACGAGATGGCGATCGGCGCGCTGCGGGCCGTGACCGAGGCGGGGCTGAAGGTGCCCGAGGACATCGCGCTGGTCGGGTTCGACGACATCGAGCTGGCCGCTCTGGTGCCGCCGGGGCTGACCACCGTGGCCCAGGACAAGGCGGGCTTCGGGACGGCGGCGGCCGCGGCGGTCATCACGATGATCAACGAAGGCGCCACCCCTGCCCCGCGGATCCTGCCGACCTCCCTGGTCGTCCGGGGCTCCACCGGGTAGACCTCGGGCGGGCGGCCGTCATCTCTGCGATGGGGAAGGGTCGTGAGGCCCAAGATCACCGGTAGGGTTCGCCGGGAAGCGAAGGAGCCCGTGACGTGTCACCCTCAGCCCCGTTGGCCTGGCCGGCGGCCATCGCCGCCGCGAGCTACCCCACCTGGGACACCTGGAAGAGCTGGTTCGACCGGTCCTCCCTGTACGCGGCGGCCAGTCTTTACGAGGAGAGCGACGCGAGCGATTACGACGGGGGCTTCACCGAGGGCGTCATCCGCTGCGTACGCCCGTACGACGCGATCGACCGCTCGCCGTTCCTGCCGTTGCGCGACGACCTCGCCACGCTCACCGAGCTCGCGATCATCTGGGCCGTGCCGGTGGTGGCCGTGCTGGTCGCCCTCGTGCGGCGGCGTTCGGCGACGGCGGGACCGCGTGCCGCCGGGGTGCTGGCGCTGGTCGCGCTCGCCCGGCCGCTCTCGGCCGACTACCGGGGGGACGGCATCTGCTCCGGCTCGCTGCCGGTGTTCGGCGCAGAGTGGTTCGGGGCGTTGCCGGGCGGCTGGGGGCTCTGGGAGTTGTGCCTGCTGGTGGCGGCCCTGCTGGTGTTGCTCGCCTCCGGCTCCCCGGCGCCGCCGGTCCCGGGGCGGCGCGCGGCGGCGGCGGTCCTGGACGCCCTGGTGGTGTGGGGGCTGGTGGCCCTGGCCCCGCTCCTCACCGGGGACGACTCCCTGCGCGCCGGCCTGCTGAGCCTGCTCCGGTTCGACGACCTCCGCGACGACCCCGCCCGGCTGCTGGTGCTCGTGCTGCCGGCCGGCTACCTCCTGTGGCGGCAGGCCCGGCGGCGTAAAGGGGGGTTGGATCGCCTTGACGGACCGGCGTCCTAGAGGCCGAGGAGGGAGAGGGCCTGGTGGCCGGCGGGGCCGAGCCAGGTGGCGATGGCGGTGATGGCCTGGATGACCGCGAGACCCGCTCCGGCGAGCGCTCCGGCATGTTCGAGGGTGGTGGTGAACGCCTGGAGGTGGCGGCCCATGCGGCCGGGGTCGGGGGAGGGCTGGGCGGCTTCGTGCTCCAGCGCGGTCAGCTCGGTCTCGGCGGTGCGGTGTTCGGCGGGGGTGAGCCGCAGCTCGTCCAGGGCGCGGCGCAGGGTGTCGAGGTCGGCGCGGAGGGCCGTTGCGGGGTCGGTGGCGGGGCCGGTGCGCAGGTCGCGGCCGGCGATCTGCTGGTGGCCGTGGATGTTCAGGTTGCCGCTGCCGGCGTTGACCGGGCCGCGTACGTCGCCGAACCGGAAGGTTTCCCCGCTCATCGGGCGCCGCCTCTCTGCCGCCGCCGCCCTTTACGGGGCTCGGTTCTTTTGCGAGCGGCTTTCGCCATGGACAGGCCGAGGGCGGCGAGCAGTCCGCCGCCGAGGAACAGCGCGAATCCGGCGGGCGCCGACGGTATTCCGGCCACCAATTCCTGTGCGAAAGGGTCGTCGAGGAGATTTCCGGAGAATCCGCTGAAGATGACGCCGGCGAAAAGCGCGAATCCCAGAAGTGACACGCACGCGCCGAGGACGGCGATGCCGCGCCCGGGGCCGCGTCCCTGGAACACCTCGTCCCACGGGTCGTAGTCGTCGGTGACGTGGACGGTGTCGCCGTAGATGTCGCGCCCGGCGATCTGCTGCCTGCCGCCCGCGTTGAGGTGGCCGCTGCCGGCGTTGACCGGCCCGGCCACGTCGCCGAAGCGGTAGCCGTACTCCGGCTCGGGCTCTTCGGCCTGCATGAACCGCAGCGTGGCGAAGCCGATGCGGACCTGGTCGCCGTCGCGCAGCACGTGGCCGGAGGTGAGCTTGCGGCCGTTGACCCAGGTGCCGTTGAGCGAGCCGAGATCGCTGATCACGGTGCGGCGGCCGTCGTTGTCGATGGAGGCGTGGCGACGGCTGACCCCGTCGCAGTCCAGCTGGATGCCGGCGCCGTGGGCGCTGCCGATCTCGGTGTGACCGGTGAAGATTTCGAAACTCGCGCCCGCCATCGGCCGGCTGGTGACGACCAGGCATGGCTGAACAGCGTCATTGTAGGACATATGCACCCCCTTTTGCGGTCAGCGCGATAAGCTTCCAGCCCGCAAATACTGCGTCGACAGTATTCGGGAGGTAACAATAACCTACTCCCCGGCTCAACAACCCATTCGATAAATCCCCTTTTATCGGTTAATAGTGGGAAATGTCGATCAGGCTTTCCCGTCATCCGCCACGTACGGCCGCAGGGTCGCGGCCAGGTCGTCGCGCAGGGCGGCGGCCAGGGTGCCGTCGCCGGACAGCGCCCACACGATGAGCGTCCCGTTGTAGGTGACCTGCACGGCGCGCGACAGCGCCGCCACGTCGGTGCCGGCGGCGAGCTCGCCCGCGGTGACGGCGTCGGCGAGCAGGGTGGCGATCTCCTGCCGCATCCGCCGGGCGTGCTCGGCGGCGTGCTCGCGGAAGCCGGGGTCGGTCAGGTCGAGCTGCAGGAAGCCGAGGCTGCGGGCGAGCTCGTGGGGCGTGGCGACGCCAGAGGCGAGCGCCTCCAGGGCGGCGTGCAGGGCGGCCAGTGGCGCCGGGTGCTCGTCCCTGGCCCGCTCGAAGGGGGCGGCGACGGTGCGTGCGGAGTGGGCGGCGACGGCGAGCAGCAGCCCGCGTTTGGAGCCGAACCGCTGCACGAGCGTGGCCGCCGCCAGCCCGGCCTCGCGGGCGGCCGCGGCCAGCGTGAAGCCCTGCGCCCCGTGCCGGCCGATGGCCCGGGCGGCCGCCTCGAGGATCGCCTCGTCGCTGGTCGTGCGGGGTCTGGCCATGCCGCTCCTTCGTGCAGGTTTGTAAATGAGCATACATTTACTAATGTGGTGCGCATGACTTCATGGACCGATGTCGAAGCCGCGGCTCCCGAGCTGGCCGCGAAGGTGCGGCGGCTGCTGGAGGCCCAGCAGCACAAGGTGCTGGCCACACTGCGCGCGGACGGGTCGCCCCGGGTGAGCGGCACCGAGACGCAGTTCCGCGACGGCGAGCTGTGGATGGGGTCGATGCCCGGCGCGGTCAAGGCGCTCGACCTGCGCCGCGACCCGCGCATGGCGCTGCACGTCGCCACGCCGCCCGAGCCACCGGGCGGCGGCGTCTGGGAGGGCGACGCGAAGCTCGCCGGGCGGGCCCAGGAGATCACCGACGAGGCGACGCTGGCGGCGTTCGAGCTGCCGGGCACCGGCTCGCACCTGTTCAGGATCGAGGTGACGGAGATGGCCCTGACCCGGGTGGAGGGCGACGAGCTGGTCATCGACATGTGGCACCCGGGCAGGGGCGTCCGCCAGGTCCGGCGTAAGTGATCTACTTTGTGAAGGCGGTCAGTGAACGGAGAACCCGCCGTCCACGTACAGCATCTGCCCGGTGACGAACGCCGAGGCGTCACCGGCGAGGAACACGGCGGCGCCGGCGAAGTCGGCGGGCACGCCGTTGCGGCGGGTCATGTGGCGGGCGGCGAGCTGTTCGACGCGGCCGGGGACGGCCTGGGCCGGCTCGGTGAGCGGGGTGAGCACGAAGCCGGGGATGATCGTGTTGACGCACACGCCGCGCGGCGACCACGCCTCGGCCTGGGAGCGGGTCAGGCCGCCGATGGCGGCCTTGGCGGCGCCGTAGACGCCGCTGTCGCCGAACGCGCTGACGGTCTGCTGGGAGCCGATGTTGATGATGCGGCCCCAGCCGCGTTCGGCCATGCGGGGGCCGTAGTGCTGGCCGAGCAGGTACGGGGCGGTCAGGTTGACGGCGATCGTCTGGTCGTAGTCGTCCTCGGTGAGCTCGGCCATGGGCTTGCGGATGTTGTTGGCGGCGTCGTTGACCAGGATGTCGATCTGCCCGGCCTGCTCGCACACGCGGCGGACGGCGGCGCGCTCGCCCAGGTCGGCGCTGATGGCGGTGGCGCGGACGCCGTGGCCGGCGAGCCGGTCGAGGGCCTTGTCCAGTTCGGGCTGCCTGCGGGCGACGATGACGAGCTCGGCGCCGGCCCGGCCGAGGGCCTCGGCGATCTCGTAGCCGATGCCGGAGCTGCCGCCGGTGACCAGGGCCCGGCGGCCGTCGAGGGAGAACAGCGCACGCAAGTAGTCGGACATGGCCGAAGAAGCTAGCACGGCGCCCGCGCCGGACCGCCGGGCGGGGCGGGCGAGCGCTGTGAATCTACTTTGTAAAGGCACCCGGCCGGTGCGGCGAGCCGCGATCAACCCTTCTGGACGACCTCGACGAGGCTGGTGAGGCTGTCCTGGTCGCGGCCGGCGGCGACGCCGCGACGGAAGAGGTCCAGGGTGGCCGCGGGGAGCGAGGCGTCGACGCCGGACTCCTCGGCGGTGCGCACCACGTGTTCGAGGCTGGCCACGGCCATGGAGAGCGTCTCCACGTCGCCCGCGTGGTTGCCGGCGTCGATGCGGGGCGCGTAGAACTCCAGGAAGTAGCGGAAGTCGGCGGTCTTGAGGGCGTGCGGCAGGAAGTCCTGCGCCGAGATGCCGTTGGCCTGCGCCAGCGCCTGTCCGTGCAGGTAGCCGGTCAGGCCGATCCAGAACATGTCGATGCCGATCTGGTAGTACAGGGCGGCCAGTCCGGGGTCCTCGCCGAGGTGGTCGATGCCGGTGAGCGTCTCGAGGGTGGCCCGGTGGGTCTCGATCGCCGCCGCGGGGCCGCTGTAGTAGGTCATGGCGCCGGGGGTGCCGATGCCGGGCGGGGGGACCTGGACGCCGCCGGTGAGCTGGACGGCGCCGTGGCGGGCGAGCCAGGCGGCCGCCTCGCGGGCGCGGGCGGGGGTGTCGGAGGTGAGGTTGGCGACGGTACGTCCGGCCAGGGCGGCGGGGGCCTGTTCGAGGATGGCGTACACGGCGGTGTAGTCGGTCAGGCTGAGCACGACGAGGTCGCTGGCCCGCAGCGCGTCCTCGACGGTGGGGGCGAGGCGGGCGCCGCGGGCGACGAGGGCGCCGGCCTTGGCGGGGGTGCGGTTCCAGACGGTGAGGTCGTAGCCCCGGTCGAGGTAGGTGGTGGCCATGGCGTGGCCCATGGGGCCCAGGCCGATCACGGTCACGGACGTGGCGGTCATGAAGGACTCCTCCGGCTAAAACGAACGTTCTATTCAACGTGGAGGACCCTAGCACGGCTAAAACGAACGTTCTACTCAGTAGGATGGCGGCATGACGACGACGCACGAGCTCGGCACCCGGGAGCGGATCGTCCGGGCCACCTCCCGGCTGATGCAGCGGCGGGGCTACGAGGCGACCGGGCTGAAGCAGATCTCCCAGGAGGCGCGGGCCACGCTCGGCTCCGTCTACCACTTCTTCCCCGGCGGCAAGGCGGAGCTGGCGGTCGCGGCGGTGCGCCACGGCGACGAGGAGTTCGCCGCCTTCCTGCGTGAGGTCCTGGACGAGGCGGACGACCCGGCGCAGGCGATGATCGTGTGCGCCGAACGCCTGGCGCAGGGGCTCAGCGACTCCGGCTGGCTGGACGGGTGCCCGATCACCACGACCGCGCTGGAGAGCTCCGGGCGGGTGCCCGACATCCAGCGCGCCGCCGACGAGGCGTTCGCCCACTGGCGTGCCGTGGTGGCGGCCAGGCTGCGCCGGTCGGGGTTCGCCGGTGACGTGGCGGCCGACCTCGCGCACACGGTGGTCAACACGCTGGAAGGCGCCGAGATGTCCGCGCAGGTGTCGCAGAGCCGGACGCCGCTGCTCGTGGCGGGCAGGCACCTGGCCCGGCTGATCGACTCCTACCGCTGAGGCGCCCTGCCGGTCAGTAGGCGGGCAGCCAGGTGGTGAGCGCCGTCATCAGCAGGTCGGGGGCCACGTCGTGGTCCTGGCCGGGCAGCTCGCGCAGCGTGGCGTCGGGCAGCACGGCGGCCAGCGCCGTGGCGGCCCCGGCGAGCCAGGGCTCGCTCGCGCCGCCGTACATGACGAGGGCGGGGACGCCGACGCCGGCGAAGCGGTCCAGGGCGGCCGGGTCGCCGCTCTGGGTGTCGCCCATGACGGCGGCGTCGTGGGCGAGTGAGGGCGCGAGCCGTTCCATGCCGGCCCAGAACGGTTCGGCGCGCATCGGAGCGACGGCCTCGGCGGGGAACCCGGCGGCCTCGGCGAAGAACTGGGCGAGCGCGTCGCCGGGGCGGCCTTCGGCCAGGGCCCGCTGGAGGCGTTCGCGGTAGCCGGGGCCGAGCGGCGGGCGCGCGCCGTTGACGACGAACGGCGGCTCCCACAGGGCGAGCGCGGTGATCGGCAGCCCGGCGCGTACGGCTTCCAGGGCCAGGACGGCGCCGGAGGACAGGCCGAGCACGGCGGCCTTGCCCCCGGCCAGGTCGATGAGGGCGGCGACGTCGGCGATCTCGGCCGCGACGGCGTCGGCGGCGGGCAGGGCGGGGCCGGCGGGGCCGCTGGCGCCGCGCCCGCGCCGGTCGTAGGTGATGACGGTGTGCCGGTCGGTCAGGGAGCGGGCGAGGATGCCCTCGGTGGGGTGGGAGTCGCGGTGCGCGAGGGCGCCGTTGACGACGAGCAGGGCGGGGCCGGAGCCGATCATCGTGCAGGCGATGGGGGTGCCGTCGGCGGAGGTGACGGTGTCGTTCACGGAGGGTCTGTCCTCTCGGCGGGGCGCTTCAGCGGGGTGGTTCGATGAGGGCGCCGGCGCGGAGGCAGGCGGCGAGGGCGCGGGGGTCTCCCGTGCGGGTGTAGACCTCGGCCGCGGTGTCGGTGAACTTGATGACGTGCTCGTCGGCGTGCGCGACGGCCCGCTCCACCACGTCGGCGGCCCCGTCGGAGTCGGTGGGTGCGCCGGGCAGCGTCTCGGCCGGGGCTGGGCGCGCGGGGGCGTAGGCGGAGAAGATCGCGGCGGTGGTGGTCCAGATCGCGGTCAGGCTGGGCTTCCACAGCTGGTGCGGGAGCGCGGGCAGCGCGTGCAGGACGGCGTTGGGGGCGGTGGCGGTGTGGACGAGCAGGACGGGCGCGCCGTGGCCGTGGGTGAGGTAGCGCAGGGTGGCCGCGGTGACGAGGTCGGCCAGGCGGGCGCGTACGTCGTCGGGGGTGGCGGCGGGGCGCAGCGCGGTGACCGTGGCGTCCCAGCCGGGCAGGCGGGGAAGCTGCCCGAGCCGGTCGGCGACGTAGCCGCTCTGGTCGGGGATGCGGGGCAGGGCGTCCAGGGCGGCGTGCGGGTCGAGCGTCCCGGAGGGGCGGCCGACGGCGGGCACGGGCTGGGAGCGGGCGGCCCAGAAGGCGAGGCCGTGGGCGAGTTCGCCGAGCGGGGCGGGGCCTTCGGCGCCGGCCAGGAGCGCGCGGGTGGCGTGGCCGACCCTGATGACGCCGTGGGTGGTGCCGGCCAGGACGCCGGGCAGCAGGCGGGCCCACCAGGTGGCGAGCACGTCGCGCCAGGGCTGTTCGGCCAGCAGGCGGGTGAAGTACGCGGTCCAGTCGCCGACGCGCCGCCCGTCGCCGAGCGCTTCGGCCCAGGTGGCGTCGTCGATGTCGGCGGTGCGGCCGGGCAGGTCGTCGAGCCGGTCGAGGTAGCCGGTCATCCAGCGGTCCACGCGGTCGGCGTGGCCTCGGCGCACGAGCACTTCGACGGCCATCGGGCCGTGGTTGGTGAGCTGGTTCTCGCCCCATTCGGGGCCGGTGCGGTGGAATCGTGCGTAGGCCTCGTTCAGTACGTCGCCGGCCACGGTGATCTCCTTCGTCCTCGTCCGGGTTCGTGGAGATCAGTATGTGCCGGGGTGGTGGTGCGGGGCATGCGTGGTTGCCACGGATTCACCACGCATGCCCACTGATCGGCCGCCTACGGGCGATGTGCCAGGCGGTCCCAGAAGGCCAGGTTGTGGAGGGCGTCCTGGTCGTAGGCGCCGACGCCGCCGGGGCCCGGGGCCAGGCGATGGACGTGCCCGGCGCGTACGGGCTTCCAGCGCGGCAGGCCGGGAGCGTTGGGGTCGCCGGTCGCGGCGAAGCGCGACCAGTACGCGATCATCAGGTCGCCGAGCTCGCGCTGCTCGCGGGTGAGCGGGGCCCCGGGGAACAGGAACGACAGTTCCGATCCGTGCGAGGCGAGCGGCTCCACGCCGCCGGGAAGGGGGAAGATCGGCGGCGCGGTGCGGTCGGCGAACGCGTAGGAGTAGACCGGGGTGTGCTCGCTGAGCAGGCGGTCGCTAACTCGGCCGGCCCAGGCCCAGTCGAGATCGCTCATGATCGCCGCCACGGCCTGCGCGGGCCGCCCGCGGGACGGGTACTCGGCCGCGATCGCCGCGGCGTCGTCGCCGAAGAGGTCCCGCAGGCCCTGCTGGTATTCCTGCTCGGTGAGACCGGGGAAGATCAGCGAGGTGAACAGCGTCCCCTCGTCACGGGTGATGCCGGTGAGGATCGGCACGCGGTGGAAGCGGCCCTGTGCGAACACGGTGGCGGGATCGGCGGGCAGCACGGCGTTGCCGTAGCCGGGGAGGGGGAGCGGCTGCTGCGCGAGGAGCTGTGAGACGGGCTTGCGGCGCAGGCAGGCGACGGCTGTCTTCGGGTCGGTGCAGCCGAGCGCGGTGGCGATGGTGGCGCCGTGCGCCTCGTGGGCGGTCTTGGGCACCCACATGGGGAGGTCCATGACCGGCCTCAGGCGGCTGCCGGTGAAGGCGGTCTGGGAGCAGAACGTGCTCTGGGTGATCGCCCGGTGGAAGAGGCCGGCGGCGGTGGGCGACGCCAGGTGGGCGCAGACCGAGTGCGCTCCGGCGGACTCCCCGAACAGCGTGACGTTGCGCGGGTCGCCGCCGAAGGCCGCGGCGTTGCGCTGGACCCAGCGCAGGGCGGCCTGCTGGTCCTCCAGCCCGTAGGCCCCGCCGCCCGCCAGTCCGGGATGACCGAAGAAGCCGAACACGCCCAGCCGGTAGTTGACGGTGACCACCACGACGTCGCCGCGCGTGGCCAGGCGGGTGGCGTCGTAGTCGCTGCCGGCTCCCTTGGTCAGGCTGCCGCCGTGCAGCCAGACCATGACGGGCCTGGGGCTGCGCGCGGTGGCCGGGCGCGGGGCGCTAACGTCGAGGTACAGGCAGTCCTCGCTGTCGCTGGCCGGCAGTCCCCACAGGTCCGTGGACTGGGCGCATCTGTCACCGGGGCGTGTCGCGTCGCGGACCCCACGCCAGGCGGGCGCCGGCTGGGGCGACCGCCAGCGCAGGTCGCCGACGGGGGAGCGGCGTAGGGGATGCCCCGGAAGGTCCGGTGGTCGCGGGCGGTCTCGCCTCGCACCAGGCCCGTGTCGGTCCGGACGACGTCCCGTGGGGCCGCGTCCGCCGGCGCGGTGCCCGCCATGACGAAGGCCAAGCTCAGCACGGCTGCGCCGAGAGTACGTTTCAAGGTCATGCCGCGAGCCTAGGGATGGCGGCTCGGCGGGGTAATGGCGGTGAATCCCGGCCCGGGGTGCACCTGGATACACCGTCGGGCTTGCCGCGGACGCACGGGAACGGGTAGGCTCGACTGCTCAGAACGGCGACAGCCCACAAAGCCTCCTGTTAGGAGTGTATCACAGAATGGCGAATCGTCAAGATGCTCTTGCGGAAGCCCTTGACACCGAGCAGGGTGTCGTCTCGGCGCTCTACGCCAGGCTGGACGAGGCCCGCCGGCGGACGGCGGAGCTGCTGCGCGACGTGTACGGGCGTGACGCGGGCGGGTCGCGGCAGGCCAGGGTGGAGCGCGAGGCGCTGGCGGCCGAGCAGGCGCGCCGGCTGGCGCAGCTCAACGCGGTCGAGCGCGGCCTGTGTTTCGGCCGGGTCGACGACCGGGCGGGGCGCACGACGTACGTGGGGCGGATCGGGCTGCGCGACGAGGAGCACGAGTCGGTGCTGATCGACTGGCGGGCGCCCGCGGCCCGCGCGTTCTACCTGGCGACGGCGACCGATCCGGGCGGGCTGGTGCGGCGCCGTCATCTGCACACGCGGGACCGCACCGTCGTGGGGCTGGACGACGAGGTGTTCGACCTGGAGGGGATGAGCGACGGCGACCGGCGGTCGCTGGTGGGCGAGGCGGCGCTGCTGGCGGCGCTGCGCCGGGGCCGGACGGGCCGGATGGGCGACGTGGTGGCGACGATCCAGACCGAGCAGGACCGGGTGATCCGCTCGTCGCTGCAGGGCGCGCTGGTGGTGCAGGGCGGGCCGGGCACGGGCAAGACGGTGGCGGCGCTGCACCGGGCCGCCTACCTGCTCTACACCCACCGCGACACGCTGGAGCGGCGCGGCGTGCTGGTGGTGGGGCCGAACGCGATGTTCCTGCGCTACATCAGCCAGGTGCTGCCGGCGCTGGGCGAGACGCAGGTGGTGATGGCGACGCTCGGCGAGCTGTTCCCGGGCGTGCGGGCGACGGCCGCCGACGCGCCGCGCGCGGCGGCGGTCAAGGGTGACGCGCGGATGGCGGAGCTGGTCGCGGCGGCGGTCCGCGACCGGCAGCGGGTGCCGGACGGCGACCTGGAGGTGGTGGCCGACGGGCTGACGCTGCGGGTGCCGGGCGAGGTGTGCCGGCGGCTGCGCGAGCGGGCGCGGGCGGTGCGGCTGCCGCACAACATGGCGCGCAAGCTGTACGTGACCGAGCTGCTGAAGGAGCTGGCCCTGGCCGAGGCGCGGGCGCTGGAGGCGGGGCTGCGGCTGGCGGAGATGGAGCTGGAGGATCCGGAGCTGCACGAGCCGCTGGACCTGGAGCGTGACCTGGACGAGGTGGACGTGGCGCTGGCCTCGCGGCGGCTGTGGGCCGAACCGGCGGTGCGGCGGGCGGTCGACGCGCTGTGGCCGGAGCTGACGCCGCAGCGGCTGGTCGCGGAGCTGCTGTCCTCGCCGGCGACGTTGCGGGCGCTGGCGCCGGCGGGGCTGGACTGGCGGGCGCTGGTGCGCCCGCGCGAGGCGGGGTGGACGGTGGGTGACGTGCCGCTGCTGGACGAGGCGGCCGAGCTGCTGGGGCGCGACGACTCGGCCGAGCGGGTGGCGGGCCGGGCGGCGCTGGAGGAGCGGCGTGAGCAGGAGCTGTACGCCTACGAGGTGCTGGCGACGACGGGCCTGCTGGACGAGGGCGTGTTCAACGAGGCGGCGATGCTGGCCGACCGGCATGACGGCGGCGGTGACGATCTGACGACGGCGGACCGGGCGGCGGCCGACCGGACGTGGGCGTACGGGCACGTGATCGTCGACGAGGCGCAGGAGCTGTCGGCGATGGCGTGGCGGATGGTGATGCGGCGGGTTCCGGCCAGGTCGCTGACGGTGGTGGGCGACATCGCGCAGACGGGGTCGGCGGCGGGCGCGCGTTCGTGGGGTGACGTGCTGGATCCTCATCTGGCGGGCCGGTGGCGGGTGGAGCGGCTGGAGGTGAACTACCGGACGCCGGCGCAGATCATGCGGGTGGCGGCGCGGGTGCTGCGGGCGATCGATCCGGGGCTGCGGCCGCCGGAGTCGGTGCGCGAGGGTGACGCGCCGCCGCGGGCGGTGCGGTGCGGCCTGGCGGGGGTGCCGGCGCTGGCGGCCGAGGAGCTGGCGGCGATCGGCGAGGGCCGGGTGGGCGTGCTCGTGCCCGACGCGCTGCGGGAGCGGGCCGGGGAGCTGTTCCCGGGCGGCGACCTGGACGCGCCGGTGGTGGCGCTGACGGTGACGCAGGCCAAGGGACTGGAGTTCGACGCGGTCGTGGTGGTGGATCCGGCGGGCATCGCGGGGCAGTCGCCGATGGGGTTGCGGGACCTGTATGTGGCGCTGACGCGGGCGACGCGGCGGCTCACGGTGGCCTACGAGGGCGATCTGCCGGAGGTGCTGTCCGGCCTGACCGAGAAATCTACATTGTAAAGGACGTGGGCTCGGGCGATTCCAAGGAATCGCCCGAGCAGAACAACCGATCGACGACGGGGAGTCTCACTCTTTGTAGAGCTTCTCGGCGACCTCGCGCAGGCGGGTGGTGACGTGGTCGAGGCAGCGCAGCGTCTCGGTGTCGAGGTGCTCCATGATGCGCCGGTACTGCCGCAGCCCGACGTTGTTGATCTCCTCGACGAGCTTGGCGCCGGCCTCGGTGAGTTCGACGCGGCGTACGCGGCGGTCGTGGGGGTCCTCGTGGCGGCTGACGAGCCCGTGGGCGACGAGGCGGTCGACGAGGCCGGTGACGGTGGCGAGGGCGACGCCGAGGTGGTGAGCGAGGTCCTGGCCGGTGGCGGAGCCGTTGACGGCGACCAGCATGATCACCTTGAGCTGGCGCATGGTGAGGTTGGAGGTGAACAGGGGGGATTTGTGCTGGGCGAAGACTCGGCCGAGGCCGCGCTGGGTGTCGGAGATCCGCTGGATCAGGTCTTCGCGTTCGTCGTTCACATACACCTCTCGGTTCCTGAGAAGGTTATCAGGAAAGTCATGTAGGGCTAAATATTCGTATCAGGCGAAGTGTTAGTCTCGGGGCGAACTCTTGAAGGGGACACCTCCATGACCGCACTCGCCCGGTTGAGCCTTGCCAACCGCAGCCTTGTGATATTGATCGCGGTCGTGCTCAGCGCCTTCGGCGCGTTCACGATCCCGCAGCTGAAGCAGCAGTTGCTGCCGTCCTTGTCCTTTCCCGGCGCGTTCGTGGTGGCGCCGTATCCGGGTGCTTCTCCGGAGATCGTGGAGGAGCAGGTCACCGAGCCGCTGGAGGATGCGTTCCAGGGGCTGGCCGGGATGGAGTCGATGACGTCGACGTCGAAGGAGGGCCTGGCGCAGATCCAGGTGGCTTTCGCGTTCGGGACGGACATCGAGCAGTCGGTGAGCAAGATGCAGCAGGCGGTGAGCCGGGTGCAGAGCCGGCTGCCGGCTGATGTGGAGCCGCAGGTGGTGGCGGGTAACACCGATGACCTGCCGGTGCTGGTGCTGGCGGTGGGTGACGGCGGGGATCCGCGGGCGATGGCGGACAAGCTGCGTCAGGTGATGGTGCCGGAGCTGCAGGCGGTCGAGGGTGTGCGGGAGGCCGAGGTCACGGGTACGCGTGACGAGGTCGTGACGATCACGCCGGATGTGAAGAAGATGGCGCTGGCCGGGGTGTCGGCGGCGCAGATCCCCGAGGTGCTGCGGGCGAACGGGACGCCGATCCCGGCGGGCACGCTGGTCGATGACGGCAAGTCGCTGACGGTGCAGGTGGGGTCGCGGGTCGATTCGCTGGCGGAGCTGAAGGGGTTGTATCTGACGCCGGCTCAGCCGCAGGCGCAGCCGGGTCAGGTCCAGCAGGGACAGCAGGGTCAGGCGCGTCCTGGTCAAGGTCAGCCGCAGGCCCAGCAGCAGGCACGGCAGGGTCAGCCGCAGGCGGTGGCGCAGCCCCGGCCGTTGAAGCCGGTGCGGCTGGGTGATGTGGCGACGGTGGAGCGCGGCCTGGCCGACGCGACGACGATCACGCGTACGGACGGCAAGACGAGCCTGGGCGTGTCGGTGACGATGACGCCGGACGGCAACGCGGTGGCGATCTCGCACGAGGTGCGGGAGAAGCTGCCGGAGCTGACGCGGGCGCTGGGTGACAGTTCGGACACCGCGGTGGAGGTGGTGTTCGATCAGGCTCCGTACGTGGAGGAGTCGATCGAGAACCTGACGACCGAGGGCGTGCTGGGCCTGGTGTTCGCGGTGCTGGTCATCCTGGTGTTCCTGTTGTCGGTGCGTTCGACGCTGGTGACGGCGGTGTCGATCCCGCTGTCGGTGGTGATCGCGCTGCTGGTGCTGTGGGCGGGTGATTACTCGCTGAACATGCTGACGCTGGGCGCGTTGACGATCGCGGTGGGCCGGGTGGTCGACGACTCGATCGTGGTGCTGGAGAACATCAAGCGTCATCTGGGTTATGGGGAGGCGAAGCTGTCGGCGATCCTCGCGGGTGTGCGCGAGGTGGCGGGGGCGGTGACGGCCTCGACGTTGACGACGGTGGCGGTGTTCGTGCCGATCGCGGTCGTGGGCGGCATGGTGGGTGAGTTGTTCAGCCCGTTCGCGATCACGGTGTCGGTGGCGTTGCTGGCGTCGCTGGTGGTGTCGCTGACGGTGGTGCCGGTGCTGGCGTTCTGGTTCCTGAAGGCGCCGTCGTTGTCTCCTGAGGAGGCGCGTAAGCAGCGTGAGGTGGCCGAGGCCAAGGAGCGGCGCAGCCTGTTGCAGCGGGCGTATCTGCCGGTGTTGCGGTTCGCGACGCGGTTCAAGCTGGTGACGGTGCTGATCGGTGTGGCGGTGTTCGTCGGCACGATGGGGCTGGCGGGTGGTCTGCAGACGAACTTCCTGGATTCGTCGGGGCAGAATTCGGTGTCGTTGAGCCAGCGGATGCCGGTGGGCACGGATCTCAGGACGACGGACGAGGCCGCGGCGAAGGTGGAGGACGTGCTCTCCGGTCTGGAGGGTGTGGAGTCGTACCAGGTGACCGTGGGTGGCGGCAACGCGATGATGGGCGGGGCCGGGGGTGGCGCGGATCGGGCGTCGTACTCGGTGACGCTGGCCGAGGGCGTGGACGCGCCGGCGGTGGAGCAGGCGTTGCGTGAGCGGCTGGCGTCGGTGTCGGGGATCGGTGAGGTGACGGTCGGCGCCGCGGGTGCGGGGGGTTTCTCCTCCGACGGGGTCGAGGTGATCGTGCGGGCGCCGGACGAGCAGGCGTTGCGGTCGGCGGCGGACGCGGTGGCGTCGGCGATGGGTGAGGTCGCGGGTCTGCGTGATGTGTCGTCGAACCTGGAGTCGTCGGCGCCTCGGATCGAGGTGCGGGTGGACCGTGAGGAGGCGGCCGAGCGTGGTCTGTCGGAGGCGGCGGTGGGTCAGGCGGTGGCGCAGGCGTTCCGGGGCGCGCCGCTGGGTCAGCTGACGCTGGACGGGCGGGCGAGTGATCTGGTGCTGCGGGGCGGTGACGCGCCGGAGGACGTGAAGGCGGTGGAGGATCTGCGGTTGCCGACGGCGGCGGGTCTGGTGAAGCTGTCGTCGGTGGCCGAGGTGGAGCGGGTCGCGGGTCCGACGCAGGTGACGCGGATCGACGGTGAGCGGTCGGCGACGGTGTCGGCGAAGGCGACGGCTACTGATCTGGGCAGTGTGACGCAGGCGTTGACGGAGAAGCTGGACGGTCTGGGGTTGTCGGCGGGTGCGTCGTACGAGATCGGGGGCGCGTCGGCGGATCAGCAGGAGGCGTTCGCGGATCTGGGGCTGGCGATGCTGGCGGCGATCGCGATCGTGTTCATGATCATGGTGGCGACGTTCCGGAGTTTCGTGCAGCCGTTGATCCTGCTGGTGTCGGTGCCGTTCGCGGCGACGGGCGCGGTGGGGTTGCTGGTGGCGACGGACACGGCGATGGGTGTGCCGGCGTTGATCGGCATGTTGATGCTGATCGGCATCGTGGTGACGAACGCGATCGTGCTCATCGACCTGATCAACCAGTATCGGGATCAGGGGATGGGTGTGGTGGAGGCGGTCATCGAGGGCGGCCGGCAGCGGTTGCGGCCGATCCTGATGACGGCGGTGGCGACGATCTGCGCGTTGACGCCGATGGCGTTGGGTGTGACGGGGTCGGGCGGGTTCATCTCGCAGCCGCTGGCGATCGTGGTGATCGGCGGGCTGGTGACGTCGACGTTGCTGACGCTGGTGCTGGTGCCGACGCTGTACACGATGGTGGAGCGGGCCAAGGAGCGGTTGCGGCGCTCGCCGCAGGAGCCTAAGGCGGGCAAGGTGCTGGAGCCGGCCTGACCTGCTGGCCTGGGCCGGTGGTGTGTGGCGGGCGTCTTCCCTGGGGTGGGGAGGCGCCCGCCGGCGTTGGGCGGGGGGTGGGGTGCGGGGCGGGGGGTGGTGAATACACTTGTCCAACGTGACTTCGAAGCCTCGTATCCCTGATGTTCTCGCCGCTCGTTACGCTTCGCCGGAGCTGGCGCGCCTGTGGTCTCCCGAGTACAAGGTGGTGGCGGAGCGGCGGCTGTGGCTGGCGGTGCTGCGGGCTCAGGCGGAGCTGGGGGTGGCGGTTCCGGAGGGGGCGCTCGATGATTACGAGAAGGTCGTCGAGCGGGTGGATCTGGAGTCGATCGCGGCGCGGGAGCGGGTGACGCGCCACGACGTGAAGGCGCGGATCGAGGAGTTCAACGCGCTGGCCGGGCACGAGCAGGTGCACAAGGGCATGACGTCGCGTGATCTGACGGAGAACGTGGAGCAGTTGCAGGTGCGCGACAGCCTGCTGCTGGTGCGTGATCGGGTGGTGGCGTTGCTGGCGCGGCTGGCGGAGCTGGCGGCCGGGCATGAGGCGACGGTGATGGCGGGGCGTTCGCACAATGTGGCGGCGCAGGCGACGACGCTGGGCAAGCGGTTCGCGTCGGCGGCCGATGAGCTGCTGGTGGCGTATCGGCGGCTGGAGGAGCTGCTGGCGCGTTATCCGCTGCGGGGGATCAAGGGGCCGGTGGGGACGGCTCAGGACATGCTGGATCTGCTGGGCGGTGACGAGGGGGCGCTGGCGGAGCTGGAGGGCCGGGTGGCGGCTCATCTGGGGTTCGCGCACCGGTTCACGAGTGTGGGGCAGGTCTATCCGCGGTCGCTGGACTTCGAGGTGGTGACGGCGCTGGTGCAGCTGGCGGCGGCGCCGTCGTCGCTGGCCAAGACGATCCGGTTGATGGCCGGGCACGAGCTGGTGACGGAGGGGTTCAAGGAGGGGCAGGTGGGCTCCTCGGCGATGCCGCACAAGATGAACACGCGCTCGTGTGAGCGGGTGAACGGGCTGACGGTGGTGTTGCGGGGTTACGCCTCGATGGTGGGTGAGCTGGCGGGTGACCAGTGGAACGAGGGGGACGTGTCGTGTTCGGTGGTGCGCCGGGTGGCGTTGCCGGATGCGTTCTTCGCCTTCGACGGGCTGGTGGAGACGATGTTGACGGTGCTGGAGGAGTTCGGCGCGTTCCCGGCGGTGGTGTCGGCGGAGCTGGATCGGTATCTGCCGTTCCTGGCGACGACGAAGATGCTGATGGCGGCGGTGCGTGCGGGGGTGGGGCGTGAGCAGGCGCATGAGCTGATCAAGGAGCATGCGGTGGCGTCGGCGCTGGCGATGCGGTCGCGGGGGGCGGCCAATGAGCTGCTGGATCGGCTGGGGGCTGATGAGCGGTTCCCGTTGGATCGGGCGGCGCTGGAGGGGTTGCTGGCGGATCGGGTGTCGTTCACGGGGGCGGCGGCGGGTCAGGTGGCGTCGGTGGTGCGGCAGGTGGGTGAGGTGGTGGCGGCTCGTCCGGAGGCGGCGGCTTATCGGCCGGGCGCGATCCTGTGACGTCGGTGTCGCCGGCTTTCGTGCGCGGGGGTGTGCGGGAGCTGGGGTCGCCGGCTGAGGTGCGTGCGGCGTGCGGGGATGACGATCTGCTGGTGTGGGCGGCTCAGCGGCTGGAGGGCGGGGCTCGGGCGTGGGCTCTGGGTGATGCGGTGGTGGCGTCGGCTCCGGCGATCTCGCGGCGGGACCGGCTGGTGGTGTGGGCGGGTCCGGGGCCGGCGTCTTCGGTGGCGGCGGTGCGGCTGGTGCGGTTCGCGCTGGCCGAGCTGGGGCCGTCCTATCGTCCGCTGGGTGAGCGGGAACTGGTGTCGCGGGTGGTGGCGGAGCTGGACGGGGTGGAGGTGTCGGGGGCGTTCTCGTGGATGAGCCTGCCCGGCGGCCCGGTCCCGTACGACGACGCGGGTGGCCCGGAGGTGGGCTGGCTGGGGGGCGCGGCGGAGGGTGAGGTGGCGGCGCTGCTGGCCGGGCACGCGCCCGACTCGTACGCGGTGCCGGGTGTGGCCGGGGTGCGGCGGTGGGCGGGGGTGCGGATCGGCGGGGAGCTGGCGGCGGTGGCGGCCGATGCGTGGTCGGCGCCGTCGGTGGGGCTGCTGGCGGGGGTGGCGACGGTGGCGAGCCGGCGCGGGCGGGGGCTGGCCGAGCGGGTGTGCCGGTGGGTGTCGCGGGAGCTGGTGGCCGAGCACGGGCGGGCGGCGCTGATGGTGGACGACGACAACGCGGCGGCTCTGTCGGTGTACGGGCGGATCGGGTACGTGCGCCGCCCGGTGCTGGCCGCCCACGTGGCTGCCTGAACCCTCCGGGGTGCGGTCCGGGTCGAAAATTAATTCGGGTGAGGTTGCGGGTGGCGTCAGGCACAGTGGACGCGTGATGACCGATTTTGTGCCTGGTATCGAATTGTCCCGTGCCTTCTATCGGGAGGCGGTGGCGCCGCTGCTGGCGGGTGTGCGGCACAGTGCGGCGCTGGTGGGGCCCGGGTCGGAGGTGCTGGCCTTCGACACGGGCCGTTCGGCTGATCATGATTGGGGGCCTCGGGTGCTGGTGTTCGTGCCCGAGGGGCTGGTGGGTGAGGTGGAGGCGGCGGTGACGCGCCGGCTGCCGGAGTGTTTCGGCGGGTTTCCCACGGTGTTCGACTATCACGGTGAGGTGCGGCCGGGGGTGGTGGTGGCGGATCTGGGGGAGTGGCTGCGGGGGCAGCTCGGGTTCGATCCGCGTGGCGGGGTGTCGGTGCTGGACTGGCTGTCTGTGCCGTGGCAGCGGCTGGCGGAGGTGACGTGCGGTGAGGTGTTCCACGACGGCCTGCCCTCCGGCGGGCCGGGTGGCGGGCGGCCGGATGGCGGGCGGCCGGATGAAGGCGGGCTGGAGGCGGTGCGGCGGACGCTGCGCTGGTATCCGCGTGACGTGTGGCGCTACGTGCTGGCCTGCCAGTGGCGGCGCATCGCGCAGGAGGAGGCGTTCCCCGGCCGGTGCGGCGAGGTCGGCGACGAGCTGGGATCGGCGGTCGTGGGGGCGCGGCTGGCGCGGGAGGTGATGCGGCTGGCGCTGCTGCTGCGCCGCCGCTATCCCCCGTACGCCAAATGGCTCGGCAGCGCCCTGGCGCGGCTGCCCGGGTCGGTGGAGCTGGGCGAGTCGCTGGGGGCGGCGCTGGCGGCGCGGTCGTGGCGGGAGCGGCAGGAGGGCCTGTCGTCGGCGTATTCGCGGCTGGCGGCGCTGCAGAACCGGGCGGGGCTGGCGGTGCGGCTGGACGAGCGGGTGCGGGCCTTCCATGATCGGCCGTTCGAGGTGATCGGGGGTGACCGGTTCGCCGAGGCGCTGCTGGGTCAGGTGGCCGATCCGGTGGTCAGGGCGCTGCCCTTGACGGGGTGCGTCGACCAGTTGTCGGATTCGACGGATCTGCTGATGGCGCCGGGGCGGGCGCGGGCGGTGACGGCGGCCGCGCTCGGCCTGGGCGCCTGAGGCTCCCGTAGCCCTGTCCGGTGCGCCGGTCAGGGGGCGAGGGTGGCGGCGAGCTCCTCGGTGCGGGCGCGCCAGGCGGGCAGCGTGGCGCGCAGGGCGGCGGCCTGGCCGGTGCCGGTGAGGACGAGGCGGGCGCCGTGGCCGGTGCCTTCGGCCAGTTCCCAGCGGATGACGCCGCCGGCGCTCTCGTACTCGCTCTCGCTGTCGTGCTCGAGCTCGTATTCGAGGAGTTTGCCGGGCTCGACGCGGGTGACGGGGCCGGCGGGGACGCCGCCGGCGGTGAACGGGGCGGGCGGCGGCGCGCCGGGGGTGGCCCGGCCGCCGTCGAGGGCGGCCCACACGTCGGCGGCCGGGCGGGTGAGCTGGCGTTCGATCCGCAGGACGGCGCCGCCGTCGCCGGTCTCTTCCACGGTGCCGGGGACGAGGCCGAGGATGGCGACGTAGTCCTCGTGCAGGCGGCCGGGGGCGGGCGGGGTGAAGGGGCGGCCGTCGAGGTGGGCGGCGAGCGCGGCGGCGCAGGTGTGCCAGCCGGAGGCGAAGCTCGCGGCGCCGAAGCGGTCGCCGAAGGTGTGGGTGAGTTCCAGGACGCAGCCGTCGCCGTCGGGGTGGATCTCCCAGCGGAGCTCGTCCTCCCCCCAGGTGTGGGCGAACACGTGGGGCGGGCGCAGCTCGACGACGCGCCCGTCGGGGCCGAAGCCGTAGCTGACGCGGTCGCCGTCGATGCTCATCTCGGCCGGGAACCAGTGCCGCAGGTGGGCGGGCTCGGTGATGGCGCGCCACACCTTGGCGGGCGGGTGGGGCAGGCGGCGTTGCATGCGTAGTTCGGTGCGGCCGTCGGGGCGGGTGGTCAGGTGCTCGTTCACGGCTCCTCCGGAGGGTCGTCGGGCATGGTGTCCAGGTGGTGTTCGAGCCGGTCGAGGCTGCCGGCCCACAGTCGCCGGTAGGGGGTGAGCCAGGCGTCGATCTCGGCCAGCGGCTGGGGGCGCAGCTCGTACCAGCGGCGCTGGGCGTCCTTGCGGACGGTGACGAGGCCGGCCTGGCGCAGGGCGCGCAGGTGCTTGGAGGTGCCGGGCTGGGTGAGGCCGAGGCGCTGGGTGAGCTCGCCGACCAGGCGCGGGCGCTCCAGCAGCAGGTCGAGGATCTGCCGCCGGGCCGGTTCCGCCAGAACGTCGAAACGCATGCTTCATACTCTACCGGTTATATACCGGGATGGGAATGTATCAGGGGGAGTGCCGGTCCGCGTTCGCCGCGATCGCCTCCCGCACGTACCCCGCCAGCCCCGGCGTCACCTCGTCGTAGGCCGCCGTGAACCGCGGATCCGACACGTACAGCTCACCCAGGCACCGGTGGATGTCGTACGTGCACGTGTAGAACCACCGGCAGATGTGCAGCCGATGCCGCTCGGCCAGATCCATCGCCCGCACCCCGCCCGCCGGCAGCCCGCCGGTGAACGCCGCCGCCAGCTCCACGCCGATCGCCTCCGCCTCCGCCTTCAGCTCCACCCAGTCGCCCTTGGTGTAGGAGGCCACGCGGCGGCGGCTCTCGGCGTAGGCGTCGGTGCCGCCCCAGCGCCGCTCCACCTCCGCCTCATGGTCCTCCGGCCGGAACCGGCCGAACACCTCCAGCCGCTCCCGCGGCGTCAGCGCGATCCCGAGGGAACGCGCCTCGATCGCCCGCTCCACCGCCGCGATCACCTCCCGCAGCCGCTCCGACTTGCGCGACAGCAGCTCGTGCTGGCGGCGCAACTGCGTCACCTCGTCCACCTGCGGATCGTCGAGGATGACGGCGATCTCCTCCAGCGGAAAGCCCAGCTCCCGGTAGAGCAGCACCTGCTGCAGCCGCACCAGGTCGTCGTCGGTGTAGCGCCGGTAGCCCGCCGCCGTGCGCTCACCCGGGCACAACAACCCGATCTCGTCGTAGTGGTGCAGGGTGCGCACGGTCACCCCCGCGAGCCGGGACACCTGGCCGACAGACAGACTCATGCCCTCCAGCATGAACCCTCACGTGGCGTGAGAGGCAAGTGGACTCTCCCCCCGCCGGAGAGTCCATGCTGGGGGACGTGGACGAGGACCTGCTGCCGATCGGGCAGTTCGCCCGGCTCAGCCGCCTGAGCGTCAAGCAACTGCGGCACTACGACGAGCTGGGCCTGCTGGAGCCGGCATACGTGGACGGCGACACCGGCTACCGCTACTACCGGCCGTCGCAGGCGCGCACCGCGCTGTCGATCGGGCTGCTGCGCTCGCTCGACGTGCCGCTGCCCGCCGTGGGCGAGGTGCTGGCCGGCCGGCCCGGCGCCCTGGAGTCGGTACGGGACGCCCTGGAGAGCGAGCTGGCCCGCAGACGCCAGGCCCTGGCGGCGCTGGAACGCGTCATGGCCGAAGGGCTGCCCGAGCCGCCGGTGCGGGTCGTCGAGGA
Organism: Nonomuraea sp. ATR24; assembly: GCF_041950485.1. Taxonomy (NCBI): domain Bacteria; kingdom Bacillati; phylum Actinomycetota; class Actinomycetes; order Streptosporangiales; family Streptosporangiaceae; genus Nonomuraea; species Nonomuraea sp. ATR24. The sequence continues at coordinate 5,629 of NZ_JBGNUU010000008.1, read as the reverse complement.
GCCCGCGCACCGGGCCGCCGTGGTGCGCGAGCCCGCCGACGGCCCTGAGGGCATCGGCGCCGCCACCTCGGCCGCCGTCGCCCGCCTCATGGCCGCCCGCCACGCGAGCGGCCCGTCCGGTGGGCCAGGTGGTGGGCCAGGTGGTGGGCCAGGTGGTGGGCAGGTGCGGCTGATCGGCCTGTTCCCCGCCGACCTCGGCGACGTCGTCGACGTGGCCGTCGCGCTCGTCCTGGACCCCGGCGACCCCTGGGAGGAACCCCCCGCCGGGGTGCGCACCGAGGTGCTGCCCGGCGGCACGTTCGCCATGGCCACCCACGTCGGCCCGTACGGGCAGATCGCCCTCACCGCGCACGCCGTGCTCGCCTGGTGCGCCGAACGGCGGCTGCGGGCCCGCGGCCCGATCCGCGAAGTGTACGTCTCCGACCCGGCGGTGACGCCGCCGGAGCGGCTCGTCACCCATCTGATGATCGCCCTGCAGGAGGAACGATGAACGACACCCCCGAACGCGTCACCCTCGGCCCGCTCGTCTGCCTGAGCGTCACCGGGCTCGGCGAGCCCGGCGGCAGCGAGCACACCACCGCGATCGGCGCCCTGTACGCGGTCGCCGCCGGCCTGGGCGGCCCCGCCGGCCCGCTGGAAGGACTGTGGTGGGCCGAGGACGAACGGCCACCGCTGCAGGTGCCGCGCGAACTGTGGCGCTGGCACCTGCTGCTGCCCCTGCCCGGCATGCCGGAGCCGGGACTGCTGGAGAGCGCCCGCGAACAGGCCCGCCCCTCCGGCGCCGCCGTCGACCGGGTGCGCGTGAGCGTGCACACCGAGGGGGAGTGCGTGCAGCTGACGCACGAGGGCCCCTTCAGCGAGGAGCACCGCACGCTGGCCGTCATGGACGCCTACATGACCGCCCACCACCTGGTGCCCAACGGCCCCCACCACGAGATCTACCTGACGCCGCTGGACGACCCCCGGCCCCGCACCCTGCTGCGCCAGCCGGTCCGCAAGGACAGCCCCCTGTGACGGAAGCGCCCCGCGGGCCTCACCGCTCGCGGGGCTCGCGCAGCAGCGGGTGGGCGCGCATCGCCACCTCCAGCTCGCCCGGCAGCTCGTCACGGTAGCGGCCCAGCGTGGACAGGTCACTGTGCCCCAGCACCCGCCGCACCGCGTCCATGTCGACCGCGTCGGCCAGCAGATGCGTCGCCGTGGTGTGCCGCAGCCCGTGCGGCGTCACCGACCGCGCCCGGTCCGGGTCGACCTGCCGCCGCACCCGGTCGATCACCGCCTGCACGTCGCCACGCGCCAGCCGCCGCCCCCGCCACGACAGCAGCAGCGCCTTGTCGGCCGACTCCGGCCGCCCCCGCTCCAGATAGACCTCCAGCACGTGCGCCACGTCACGGGGGAGCGGCACGTCCCGGGTGCGGCCGCCCTTGCCGAAGATCCGCCAGTAACGCACCCCGTCGTTGGTGAAGAAATCCTCCACGTTGGCGCCCACCAGCTCCGACACGCGTGGCCCCAGCGTCGTCAGCAGCAGCACGATCAGCGCGTCACGCACCTCCGTGCGCTGATCACGCCGCCGGCCCGGCCGGGGCGCCGCCTCGCCCAGCTCCCGCGCCGCCCCGATCAGCCCCTGCGCCTGCTCACGCGTCAATGCCCGCCGCTCGGGCCGCAGCCCGCCCCGCTCGCGCGCCGTCACCGTCGCCGACGCCATCGGATCCAGCTGCACCCACCCGGCCCGCGCCGCGTGCTTGAACAACGCCGACACCGACCGGCGAAAGCGCGCCTGCGACGAGGCCGACTGGCGGGCTCCCGGCTCCGGCGCGCTGCGCCGCCCGTCAGGCTTGCGCGCGAACGCCAGCAGGATCGCGTCGACGTCCTCACCCGTCAGATCGTCGAGCACCGTCCGCGCGCCGGCCAGCTCCACCAGCGTCGCCACATCGCGCGCGTACACCTCCGCCGTCGAGGCCGAAAGCGCCCCCGTCAGCGTCCGCGCCCGCACCAGCTCCACATAGCGATCAGCCGCCTCCGCCACCGTGACCCGGTCGAGCTCCGCAGGCCGCACCGTCCCCCCTCACCCCTTCGGGAAAGATCCATCCAAGGAGAGACGGTAGCGGCCGCCACCGACGAAATCAGATGTCGCGGAACGTCTCGATCCGCGCCCCCAGCGCGTTCAGCCGCTCGGCCAGATCCTCGTAACCACGGTTGATCACGTACACGTTGCGCAGCACCGACGTGCCCTCGGCCGCCATCATCGCCAGCAGCACCACCACCGCCGGCCGCAGCGCCGGCGGGCACATCATCTCCGCCGACCGCCACCGCGTCGGCCCCTCCACCAGCACCCGGTGCGGGTCCAGCAGCTTGACCGACGCGCCCAGCCGCGTCAGCTCCGTCAGGTAGATCGCCCGGTTGTCGTAGACCCAGTCGTGGATGAGCGTCGAACCCTGCGCCGAGGCGGCGATCGCCGCGAAGAACGGCACGTTGTCGATGTTCAGCCCCGGGAAAGGCATCGGGTGGATCTTGTCGATGGGGGAGACGAGCTTGGACGGCCGCACCGTCAGATCCACCAGCCGGGTGCGGCCGTTGGCCGCCGGGTACTCCGCCCCCCGGTCGTGGTCGAGCCCCATCTCCTCCAGGACCGCCAGCTCGATCTCCAGGAACTCCACCGGCACCCGGCAGATCGTCAGCTCCGACGACGTCACCACCGCCGCCGCCAGCAGGCTCATCGCCTCGACCGGGTCCTCCGACGGCGAGTAGTCGACGTCACGCTCGATCGAGGCGACCCCGTGCACCGTCAGCGTCGTCGTGCCGATGCCCTCGACCCGCACGCCGAGCTGCTCCAGGAAGAAGCACAGATCCTGCACCATGTAGTTGGACGAGGCGTTGCGGATCACCGTCACCCCGTCGTGCCGCGCCGCCGCCAGCAGCGCGTTCTCCGTGACCGTGTCGCCGCGCTCGGTCAGCACGATCGCCCGCGACGGCGACACCCCCCGGTCCACCCGCGCGTGGTAGAAGCCGCCGGTCGCGGTGATGTCGAGGCCGAAGTGCCGCAGCGCCGACATGTGCGGCTGCACCGTGCGCGTGCCCAGGTCGCAGCCGCCCGCGTACGGGATGCGGAACTGGTCGGTGCGGTGCATGAGCGGCCCGAGGAACATGATGACGCTGCGCGTGCGCCGCGCCGCCTCGGTGTCCATCGACTCCAGCTCCAGCCGGGCCGGAGGGACGATCTCCAGGTCGCTGCCCTCGTTGATCCACCGCGCCCGCACCCCGATCGAGGCGAGCACCTCCAGGATCCGGTAGACCTCCTCGATCCGCGCCACCTTGCGCAGGATGGTGCGGCCCGAGTTGAGCAGCGACGCGCACAGCAGCGCCACGCACGCGTTCTTGGACGTCTTCACCTCGATGCTGCCCGACAGGCGGCGCCCGCCCACGACCCGCAGATGCATCGGCCCCGCGTAGCCGAGCGACACGATCTCGCTGTCGAGCGCCTCGCCGATCCGCGCAATCATCTCAAGACTGATGTTCTGGTTGCCGCGCTCGATCCGGTTGACCGCGCTCTGGCTCGTCGCCAGCGCATCGGCCAGCTGCAGCTGTGTCCAACCACGATGCTGGCGAGCATCCCGGATCAGCCGGCCGATCCGCACAAGGTAATCGTCTGCCACAACCCCACAACCTATCTCACATATGAGATGCCCCCGGGAGCGACGTGCCGGACAGTTCACGATGAACCGCCAGATGCGGTGGTGTGCGGTCAGCCTTCCGCTTGTGCACGAAAGCCTCCCGCGCCTGCCGGAACCCCGACCTGTCGTCGAACATGTCCCGGCTCATCTCCGCCAGCTCCTCCACCCGGTAGGCCTCCAGCGGCCTGCGCCGCTCGTCGGCATCCCTGGCCGCCTGTTTGGCCGCCAGCAACCGTCCATACCCGGGATCGGCCGCGAGTCTCTCCGCGTACTCCAGCACCGACCGCTCGAACGCCTGCCGCGACCCCGCCATCGCCCGGTCGGCCAGCCCCAGCTCCACCGCCTCCCGCGCCCCGATCGGCAGCGCCTCACCCGTCAGCCGCGCCGCCTCCCGCGCACCCACCCGCCGCACCAGCGTGTACGTCCACAACTCGCTGCCGAACAGCCCCATCGTCCGGTAATGCGGATTGAGCACCACACCCTCACGCACGATCACCCGGTCGGCGCCCAGCCCCATCATCACCCCGCCCGCGCCCGCGTTGCCGCCCACCGACGTCACCACCAGCTGGCCCGTGCACCACACCAGCTCACGGCACACCTGGTTGATCGCGTTGATGTTCGTCCACGCCTCCAGCTCCGGATGCGGCGCCGCCTCGATCACGTTCAGATGGATGCCGTTGGAGAACACCTCACCACCACGCAGCACCAGCACCCGCGTGTCCTGCGCCGCCGCGTACCGCAACGCCGCCGCCAGCCGCCGGCACTGGTCGGTCGACATCGCCCCGTTGTAGAAGTCGAAGCTCACCACCCCGACCCCGTCGCCCCGGTCATAGGTGATCTCGCTGTAGCCCGGGCGCTCCTGCGCCTCCGCCACCCGCTCACCCAGCACCGACACCGCCGGCAGCTTGACCGCGCCCGGCTCCTCCGCGCGCAGATGCCCCACCCACACCGACCCGTCGCCGGTGTGCACGAGCACCGCCCCCTCACGCCGGCCCGCGACCGTCCCCGGAGTCCCCGCCAGCGCCGGACCCGGATACACGTCGAACACCCGCACCCGCATCCCGCACAGCTCCGCCAGGCCGCCCGGCGACCCGTCGGCCGCCCGCACCCGGCGCACCACCTCCGCCGTCGGCTCCGCCCACGACACCTCCCGGTCCGCCCGCCGCATCGCCGGCCGCAGCCTGCCCACGACCTCCGGCCGCGCGTAGTCCAGCGGCTCCGGCACGAACGCCGGGTCACCCGCCTTCGCCGCCACCTCCAGCACCAGCTCCACCGCCGCGTCCGCCACCGGCCCGTTGTACAGCGCCGACTTGCGCGGCGGCCCCGCCGGCACCGGGAATATCCGGTACGCCCAGATCGGGCCCGCGTCCATCTCCTCGACCGCCTGCAACGCCGTCACACCCCACTCGGCGGCCCCCTCGAGGATCGCCCAGTCCAGCGACGACGGCCCCCGGTCCCCGGGCGGACCCGGATGGATGATCACCGTCCGCTGCCCCCGCCACAGCTCGGCCGGCACCTTCTCCTTCAGGAACGGGCAGATCACCAGATCCGGCTTGGCCAGCTGGACGGCCTCCAGCATCACCTCCGGCGACAACGCCAGCTCCACGCTGACGTCATGACCGGCCCGGCGCAGCTCCAGCCAGGCACGCTGGGTCAGGCCGTTGAACGAGGAGCACAGCAGCAGGATGCGCAAGGGGGGATCCTCCGGACGATGTCGTTTTATGGCGGCCCCATATGGGACGTTCGTGCATCGATGCTGACATGGTCCGGCAAGCAATGATGACAAATCCCAGCAGAACACCACGATGGCGGAGGTGATTTCTACCCATATGTCGGGATTTTTCTTCGGTTGGAGGCCCAACCCCCACCCACCCCCGCTGACCGAAACCCCCCACCCTCCGTCCCGCACCCCGCACACACCGCCGCCGGGGGAGAGGGCAGCCCACCGCCACGATCACCCC